>JAKBWB010000045.1 GCA_021843755.1 Pseudomonadota bacterium | reverse complement strand
GCGGTGGCGAAGGCGCAGCCGGTCAGTTGTGCGGCGAGGAGCACGGCCGACAGGGCGATGGCGCGCAGAATGAACGAGAATCGCATCTTCATGGGGTGCACTCCGGAGACGGCCGCGTCATGACTGGATACGCGCCGGCACTTGCGAGGGATTGCGGCGCGGATTCAGGCGTCATATTCGGCTAACCGATGGTTCTGGACAACACGATCACGCCCAGGCCGGCGATGAAGCAGACGAACATGAGGGTGAGCAGGGCGGTGACCCCGCGTGCGGGATTCTTGAACTCGCGCCAGACGAACACGCCCCAGAGCGCGGCGATCAGGGTGGCGCCCTGGCCGAGGCCGTAGGAGATGGCGAAGCCGGCGCGGCCGGAGGCGATGATGTTCAGCGACATGCCGATGCCCCAGACCGCCCCGCCGAGCAGGCCCGCCAGGTGAGTGTTGAAGCGGCCGTGCCAGTAGTGGGAGAAGGGCACCGGATCGCCCATGACCGGCCAGCGCATGGCGATGGTGTTCCAGAGGAAGCTGCTGAGGAAGACCCCGACGGCGAAGACGAACACGGCGGCGTAGCTGCCCATCAAGCCGGGCAGCGGATGGGTGGGGTTGGGGTACATCGATGCGGCGACGAAGCGGTAGAAGACCCCCATGAAGATCCCGCAGGCCAGCGAGAGCAGCAGGCCCTTGATGCTCATGCGCACGGCGCTCTTGGCCTGGCGGCGGTATGCGATCGCATCGAGCACGATGGCCAGCGTCACCAGCGCGACCCCCAGGGCGAGCAGCTCCGGGTTGCCGACCGGGACGGCGATGTAGTTGAGGATGACCCCGAGCACCAGCGCGAGGCCGATCCCGACGGGGAAGGCGACGGCCATGCCGGCGACTTCGATCGCCGCGACCAGCAGGATGTTGGCGAGGTTGAACACCACCCCGCCAAAGAGCGCGTGTCCGAGGCTCGAAGCGCTCGCCTGGTGCAGATCGGCGAAGAACGGTCGGCCGACGTGGCCGGTGTTGCCGAGGGTGATGCCGAAGAGGAACGAGATCAGCAGCACCCCGAGGGCGTAATCCCAGTAGAACAGCTCGAAGCGCCACCCGGCGGGGGCGAGCTTGCGGGCGTTCGCCCACGAACCCCAGCACAGCATCGTGAGCACGCAGAATACGACGGCCAGAGCGTAATTTTGTACGATGAACATTGCGGTCAGCCCCCCGGGGACCCGGATTTATGGAAGAGAAATCATTGGCGTGGGCTCGCCGCGCCCGGCTTGCGCCGGCGGGCCAGCTCGGCCTCGAATTCGGCGCGCCGGGCGAAGGATTTCTGCGTGCCGACGCGGGTTGCCGAGAGCGCCGCATACAGATTGGCCCGCGTTACCGCCTCCTGCTCCGCCATGCCCTCGCCGAGGAATGTCGCCAGGCTGCCGATGAACGCATCGCCCGCGCCGGTGGTATCGACGGCGCGCACCGGGAAGGGTGGCAGGTGCACCCGCTCGCTCGCCGTGGCGAGCAGCGCCCCCTTGGACCCCATCGTCAGCACCACGCGGCGAAAGCCGCTGCCGAGCAGCTGATCGAGGCAGCCGTCGAGTTCCGATTCCGAGCGCGCCGTGCGGCCGGTCATCACCTCGGCTTCCGTCTCGTTCACGATCAGGTAGTCCGCCGCGCCGAGCTCGGCGAGATCGGCCGGCAGCGCCGGCGCCGGATTGAGCATACAGCGCACGTTGTGCGCCTTGGCGAAGCGGATCGTGTGATAGACCGTCTCGAGGGGAATCTCGAACTGCAGCAGGATCATGTCCGCGGCGGCCAGCTGGCTCGCCGCGGCGTCCACGTCCGCCGGGCTGAGCAGGTCGTTGGCGCCCTTGACCACGATGATGCGGTTCTCCCCATTGGGCTCGACCAGGATCAGCGCCGCGCCCGTGGCCGCCTTGCCAATCACCCGCACCCCGGAGGTATCCACCCCCAGGGACTTGAAATTGCGGACCGTCTCGGTGCCGAGCAGGTCCCCGCCCACCGCCGCGACCATCCCGACATGCGCCCCGCACAGGCTGGCAGCAACCGCCTGGTTGGCGCCCTTGCCGCCAAAGCCCATGTCAAATCCCGTGCCGAAGATCGTTTCCCCGCCGCGCGGCAGGGCGTCGCTCATGAACTGCAGATCGGTGTTGGCGCTGCCGACCACGACGATGCGAGGTGTCTTGCTCACTCCATAGCCTCCTTCAGGCGGATTATCGAGGTTCAGATGCTTTTGACCGACTCGCGCTCGACCAGCGTGACGTCGAATACCGTGGCGCGGCTGGCGATCGCCGTCCCGGACATGCGCTCCTGCAGCAGCTGCACCGCCCGGGTGCCGATGGCCGCGAGCGGTTGCGCGATGGTCGTCAGGCGCGGACTGACGATCCGCGCCCAGCTTATGTCGTCGAATCCGACGATCGAGACATCATCGGGGACCCGAACGTTCTGCTGGGTGAGGAAGCGCAGCGCGTTGATCGCGATGAGATCGTTGCCGGCGACGATGAGGGTGGCGCCCCGGCGCTCCAGCAAGGCGGCGCGCGCCTCGGGCGACAGGAGGCCGTCGAATCCCACCCGGACTTCCCAGGCGATCTCGAGCCGCTGCGGATGGGCGGTGAGGAAGCCGTCGCGCCGCTGCTGAGCGCTCGCCACGCTGCGCGGCCCGGACAGCAGGCCCACCCGCGTGTGTCCTTGCCGCAAAGCGTATTGGGCGAGCAGTTGCCCGCCCATGAGATTGTTCGAGTGAACGACCGCAAATCCGGGCCGCGGGCGGTCGACGAGCACGACCGGCCGGTCGAGCATGTGTATCGGCTGCGGGATGCGCGGGCCGACCGGACACCAGATGATGCCGTCGACACCGTGTTGGGCGAGCAACGTCAGGCCGTCGGCTTCCCCCGCGGCATTGTCCTGGCTGTCGATGAGACAGACCAGCAGGCCGAGCTCGCGGGCCTTGCTCTCGACCGTCTGCGCCAGCTGTGGGAAGAAGGGATTGGTCAGGTCGGGCAGCACCAGGCCGATCGCCCGCGTGCGGCCTTTGCGCATCGCCTGGGCGGCGCGATGCGGCCGGTAGCCGAGCTCCTTGGCGGCGCGCAGAATCTTACGGCGCACGGCGGAGCCGACATTGGGCTTGTCGTTGAGCGCGTTGGAAACGGTGGCAACTGATACACCGACTTTCGCTGCGACGTCTTTTATGGTTGCCATTTGGCGTTCGCGGTCGGCCCCAGCCGGTCCCCTTTACACCGGGTCGAGCGGGAGTATACTCCGCCGGATACGGCAAGAAAAACGTTTAACTGGACCCGGTGCGGCCGCGCGCCACGGATTCGGTTGGTGGGTCGTGGGGCGCAAATCCCCCGGCGAGGCGCCGGCGGCGCTGCGCGGTGCGGACGCTCAGGCCGTACCAGGGGTGGCTGTCGCGCAGGTTCCACACCAGCGCTTCCGGGCGGCCGGCACCTATCGTCAGGCGACGCTCGCCCCGGCCGTAGCTCAAGTCGCGCACGGTCACCGCGACCGCTCACGTGCCGCAGGAAACCGTTGGGACCGTACACAGTCAGGGCCGGATGCTGACCAGGCGAGGGGGCGTCCAGGTCTGTCAGCGTGTGTCCGGCCCCGACCGTAGTGGCGTGGGCCGAGGTCGCTCCCGTCCCACTCGATTGCGCAAGCGCGCGCGCGTGGATCCCGCTCAGTTCGCCTGTGGCCGCGTTTTCGGCCGCGTCAGCACGCGCAGGCCAAGGTAATAGATGAGCGATACAAACAGCGCGCAGCAGACCTGCCACGGAATGAAGCGGTCCACCGACTTTGGAAACGGGTCGCCCCACTCGCCGAGGATGATTCCGGCGAGCATCGTGGCGATGGCCCACGGCGCCGGCCAGGCAAACAGATCCGCGAAGCCGTTCGCGCGCCGGTAGAACAACGATACCGAATCCCGATAGTAGCGGCCGTGGAACCAGTCGATGATCAGGATGAAGGTGAAGGGAAACAGCAGCGCGCCGAGCATCGACAGGAAGCCCTGGATGTAGTCGAGGATGCCGAAGATCGCCAGCAGCGTGGAGAACACGCCGAGCACGATGACCGTCGTGGGCTGCAACATCCGGTGGGGCTTCTTGTCGGTGACATTGACGACCGCGATGAAGGTGGTGACGGCCGGATACAGATTCATGGCGTTCGTGTGCGCGATCGCCAGGATCACGCCGATGGCGGAGATCTCGCCCCAGACGGGCAGGCTCCTGCCGAGCATGGCGACGTTCCAGTCGCCCGTCATCCGCAGCGCAATCAGGCCGAGAATGCCCATGATGAGCACGGCGGACATGACGCCGATGCTCGGCGCCAGCATGTACCAGGCTCGAGTGACGGGGCTTTCCTTGGGCGCCGGCGCCGGGCAGAAGCGGGTGACCGTCGGGAAGATATAGGCCCACGCGAGGAGGCTGAAGCTGAGGATTAGGTCGATGTCCCGGCCCCAGGCCACCGGGCCGCTCGTCACCGGTATGACCAGGGGGTAGCGGGTGAACAGATAATACGAGAGCACCGCATAGCACAGCAGAAACACCAGCGCGGTGTAGTTGTAGAATTTCCTCAGGACCTCCATGCCGAAGAACACCAGTGCGATCTGGATCGCCCCCAGCACCAGGTACCAGGTCATGCCGAAGCCCGGAAACAGCATCCGCAGAATCTGCCCACCCACGTCGGTGTTCAGGCCGAACCAGCCGGCCCCGACGATGGTGTACAACACCGAAAGAAGCGTCGCGCCGCCGATGCCGTAAGTCCGGCGCCCCATCACCATGGAGATGATCGGCACTTGCCGCCCCATGTGTGCGAACAGCATCGCCGGCACCACGCCGACCGCCAGGGACAGCAGGTTGATCCAGACGAAATCCCACAGGCCGATGCCGTGCAGCACCAGGCCGATCACCGGCGTGGTCGCGGAGGCGGATGCCAACGCCCAGATCACGAACAGCGAGCCGGGACGCATGGTTCTGGCCGACTCGGGCACCGGGGCCACGCCGAGCGTTTCGAAACCGTGCGTTTCCAGCTCTACCGGCTCATTCATGCATCACTCCAAGGGCCACCGCGGCTGCCGGCCGATCGCGCCGGCCGGGCCTGCGAAAAACTCTGGGGAAAACAACTTGTCTCGAAATTCGAGTTGCGATGCTCACGGTGCCCGCACGCATGTGGAACTCTTTGCTTATGGAACCGTCGGTCACGCCAACTCATGGCCAACTCATGGATCGTCCGGCTGGGCGGCACGGTGTGGGATGCGCGGGCGTTACGTCACTGGATGGGTCTTTTACAGGAATGACTCTCCGTTGGCGAGGGGTGTAACGCCCAAGTGGCTCGCGAGGCTTTGGCCGATGTCCGCGAAGCTGGCGCGTCGACCGATCGAGCCGGGCGCGACGGAGGCGCCGAACGCGAGCACGGGGACGTATTCGCGCGTGTGATCGGTGCCCGGGAAGGTCGGATCGCAGCCGTGGTCGGCGGTGATTATGCTGACGTCGTCCGGGCGCATGGCCTGCCAAAGGCGCGGTACGTACCGATCGAATTCCTCGAGCGCGCGGGCGTAACCGCTGACGTCGCGCCGGTGTCCGAAGTTCGTGTCGAAGTCCACGCAGTTGGCGAACAACAGGCTGCCGTCCCGCGTCTCCGGCATCGCCTCGAGGAGGCTGTCCATCACCGCTTGATTGCCGTGCGCCTTGAGTGTGCGGGTCACTCCTCTATGGGCGAAGATGTCGGCGATCTTGCCCACGCACACGACCTCGCGGCCGGCGTCCTTCACGACGTCGAGCAGCGTGGGGCCGTGCGGGGGCATCGCGATGTCGTGGCGATTGCCCGTCCGCACGAACGTCGCGGCGGATTCCCCGATGAAGGGCCGGGCGATGACTCGACCGATCTGATAGGGGTCGACCAGCTTGCGCGCGACATCGCACAGCGCGTACAGCCTGTCCAGTCCGAAGCGCTCCTCGTGAGCGGCGATCTGCAGCACTGAATCGCCGGATGTGTACACGATCGGGCGCAAGGTGCGCAGGTGTTCCTCGCCGAGCTCCGCGATGATCTGTGTCCCCGAGGCATGCCGGTTGCCGAGGATCCCGCTGATTCCGCCGCGCTCGATCAGCGCCTGAGTCAGTTCGGCGGGGAAACACGGTTGTGTGTCCGGAAAGTAACCCCAATCGAACTCGACCGGCAGGCCCATCATTTCCCAATGTCCGCTCGGGGTGTCCTTGCCGCGGCTGCGCTCCGCCGCATAGCCGAACCGACCCGTGCGCAGCGCCGGGCGCTCGATGGGCAGCGGCGCGTTGCGGGCCGCTTCCGCCGCATCGACCAGGCCCAGGGCCGCCAGGTGCGGCAGCTCGAGCGGCCCGCGGCGCTGGTCGCTGTCGGCGCGCCCCGCGGCGCAGGCCTGCACGATGTGTCCGAAGGTGTCGGCGCCGCAGTTGCCGTATGCGGCCGCATCCGCGGCGGCCCCCACGCCCATCGAATCCAAGACGACAACGATCGCTCGCGGCATTTTCCACCCCATCTTCCCGGTCATCCGCAGGGATACCGTGGTTTTCAATGACTTGCGGCCGAACTCCCCGGCGGTCTCGCGCCTGCGCGTGGAGGCAACTATGCCGACATCGGTCCGGGAACGACTCGCGCGGGCAAGTCTTCAGCAACGAGTCTAGATACACTTGACCAAGTAGTCAAAGCGGCGCGGCGCTCCGTCTGAACTGCCATCGAGCGATCCATGCGCATGTTTCGCGCCCCGGAAGACTCGCTGGCGCACGGATCGCGCAACGGCGCGCCGCGAGACTCGGGCGCGGCGTACTGTGCGCGCCGCGGGGGCACTCGCGGCGCGAGCGGAAGATGATGGTAGCGGTAAGAGGTTGGCGCGCGAGCGCGACCAACCCTGACGGAACGGGCCGCGCCCGTTGCACCGGGGGAGGGCGATGACGGCGGGCGCGCACCGGAATGGGGCGCCGCGGCGCGTGCGCGCTCCAACTCGAGCGGATCCCGGTTAAGATGCGCGCGCACGGCGATGCGGTGCGCGAGGATCGGGTTGCGAAAGTTCAGTGACAGGAAATTGCCAATGATCGCAACAAAATTCGACTGGAGCGTGACGGTGGAAAAACCGGCGGCGCCCGCGCACCTCGATGCCGAGGTCGCCGTGAGCGTTGGCTGGCGTTGGGCGGGCGCCGTCACGGACGGACCGGCGTGATGTATGTGGCGAAAATCAAACGGCGCGGTCCGTTGACTTCAATGCCGCGCTTCGATACCGTACTTGACCAAGTGGTCCACATGCGCTCTGCAGGCGAAGATCGGCCGCAATGGGTGTCACATGAATTCGACTGCCGGCCCTGATGCGAACAGCGGATTTCCCAGATTGGTCGCGGGGCGGACCAAGGCCGAGACCGCGGCGCCGCGCGCGCAGGGGATCGAATTTGACGCCGGCTGGGTCGATCGCGTCCGGGTGAACCTCTCGGCCGTCGAGCGGCGCGTGGCCACGCTCCCGAAGCGCCGCACCGTCAAGAAGGTCTGGCAGTGCGCGTGGCTCCTCAAGGCGGTCTCCCTGATGGACCTGACCACGCTGTCGGCCGATGATACCGCGGGCCGCGTCATGCGCCTGTGCGCCAAGGCCCGGGCTCCGATTCGCGCGGACCTGCTGCGGGCTTTGAATTGGGGCGAGCGGCCGCTGACGACCGCGGCGGTTTGTGTGTATCACGAGATGGTTCCGGTGGCGCGCCGGGCGCTCGCGGGCACGCCGATCGGCATTGCCGCGGTCTCGACCGGTTTCCCCGCGGGGCTCTCGCCGTTCGAGTTGCGCCTCGAGGAGATTCGCCGCTCGGTCGAGGCCGGCGCGACGGAGATCGACGTGGTCATCAGCCGCCGCCACGTGCTGCTGTCGGACTGGCGGGCGCTCTATGAGGAAATCCGCGCATTCCGCGAGGCGTGCGGTCCGGTCCACATGAAGACCATCCTCGGCACCGGGCAGTTGGGCTCGATCGGCAAAGTGGCCAAAGCCTCGCTGGTGGCGCTGATGGCCGGTTCGGATTTCATCAAGACCTCCACCGGGATGGAGCCTGTCAACGCCTCGCTGCCGGTCAGCCTGGTCATGATGCGCATGATCCGGGAATTCGCCGATCGGACCGGACAGCAGGCGGGGTTCAAGCCGGCGGGCGGAATCTCCAGTGCGAAGACTGCGCTGACCTACCTGATGCTGGTGAAGGAGGAGCTGGGCGAGCAATGGCTGGTGCCCGAGCGGTTCCGGTTCGGTGCCTCGAAGCTGCTCGGCGACATCGAGCGCCAGCTCGAGCACCAGATTACCGGGCGGTATTCGGCGGCCCACCGCCATCCGTTGAGCTAACGATCGAACCAGGAGCGCGGATTCGATGAGCAGCGTCCCGGAAATTTTTGACACGCTGAGTTACGGTCCGGCGCCGGAAGAGGCGGGCGCCGTGCGCGCGTGGCTGGCGGCCCACGCCGGCGGATTCCCATTGTTCATCGGCGGACAATGGCGCCCCTCCTGCCGGGAGACCCCGCCCATCCCCTGCGTGAACCCGGCCAACGGCGAGGTGCTCTCGAGCATTACGCAGAGCTGCGCCGAAGACCTCGATGCCGCTGTGCAGAGCGCCGCGGCGGCGTTCCCGTCGTGGTCGAAATCCGGATACGAGCGGGCCCGGGCGCTGTACGCGCTCGGGCGCCTCATCCAGAAGCACAGTCGCTTCTTCGCGGTGCTCGAGACGCTGGACAACGGCAAGCCGATCCGCGAGACGCGCGACCTTGACATCCCGCTCGCGGCCCGGCATTTCACCTATCACGCCGGATGGGCGCAGCTGGTGGCGCGCGAGCTTCCCGACCACGAGCCGCTCGGGGTCGTCGGACAGATCATCCCGTGGAACTTTCCGCTGTTGATGCTCGCTTGGAAGGTCGCGCCCGCATTGGCGGCCGGCAATTGCGTGGTGCTCAAGCCCGCCGAGGATACCAGCCTCACCGCGCTGTTCTTCGCCAGCCTGTGCGCCGATGCGGGCATCCCGCCGGGGGTGGTCAATATCCTGACCGGAGACGGCAGGGTGGGCGAGCTGATCGTGGGTCATCCGGGGATCGCGAAGATCGCCTTTACCGGCTCGACCGAGGTGGGCCGGATCATTCGCAAGAGCACCGCGGGCACGGGCAAGTCGCTGACGCTCGAGCTCGGGGGCAAGTCGCCGTTCGTCGTCTTCGAAGATGCCGACCTCGATGCCGCCGTCGAAGGACTGGTGGATGCGATCTGGTTCAACCAGGGTCAGGTGTGCTGCGCCGGATCACGCCTCATCGTCGAGGAAAGCGTGATGGGTCCGCTGGTGAGCAGGATCAAGACGAGGCTGCAGCACATCCGGATCGGTGATCCGCTGGACAAGGCCATCGACATGGGCGCGCTGATCACCCCGACGCACCGCTCCAGGGTGCACGGGTTCGTCGAGCAGGCGCAGGCCCAGGGCGCAACCGTGTGGCAGCCGCAGATCCCGCTGCCCCCGCAGGGCGCCTTCTATCCGCCGACGCTGCTGACGGACGTGTCGACCGCAAATATCGTGTGGCGCGAGGAGATCTTCGGACCGGTGCTGGCGGCGACGAGTTTCCGCACCCTGCACGAGGCGGTCGAACTCGCGAACAACACCCAGTATGGATTGGCCGCCACGCTGTACACCGAGAACATCAACCGGGCGCTCGAGCTGGCCGTGAAGCTCAAGGCGGGCGTGGTCTGGATCAATACCACCAATCAGCTGGATGCGGCCTGTGGATTCGGCGGCATCCGCGAGAGCGGCTTCGGGCGCGAGGGGGGGCTCGAGGGCATGCTCGACTACCTGCGCGAGCGCGACGCCTGGAGCGCACCCGGCGCGGATGCAACGCCGAGCGGGGCGCAGACGGCCGCGGCCCGGCTGGAGCGCTCCGGGAAGATGCTGGCCGATTCGCTGGCCGCGGATGCGCCGGCCGTCGAGGCGGGGGGCGAGCGGCGGCCCGGCCTGATCGACCGGACCTTCAAGAACTTCATCGGCGGCAAGCAGACCCGCCCCGACGGCGGTCTGTCGCGGCCGGTCCACGATGCGCGGGGGCGGCTGGCCGGCTGGGTGTCGCGCGGCAACCGCAAGGACATTCGTGACGCGGTCGAGGCGGCGTTTCGCGCCGAGAAATGGTGCGATGCGACCGCGCACCTGCGCAGTCAGATTCTGTTCTATATGGGAGAGAACCTCGCGGTGCGGCGCGAGGAGCTGGCCGCGCGCCTGGGGCGGCTGACCGGCCGCAAGGCGGCGCAGTCGCGCGCCGAGGTGGATCTGGCGATCGAACGCCTGTTCAGCTATGGCGGCTGGGCCGACAAATACGATGGCCTGATTCACACCCCGCCGGTGCGCAACATTGCGCTCGCGGTCCCCGAGCCGATTGGCGTCATCGGCGTGATTTGTCCCGACGAGGCGCCGCTGTTGAGTTTCGTCTCGCTGCTCGCGCCGGTGATCGCGATGGGCAATCGCTGCGTGATCGTCCCTTCCGAGCGCATGCCGCTGCCGGCGATGGATCTGTGTCAGGTGCTGGAGATCTCCGATGTGCCCTCGGGCGTCGTAAACATCGTGACGGGCGAGCGCGAGGAGCTGACCGAGACGCTGGCGCAGCATGACCAGGTCGACTGTGTCTGGTACTTCGGCTCGAAGGAAGGCAGCGCGCAGGTGGAGACATGGTCCGCCGCGACGATCAAGCGCACGTGGGTCAATCACGGTCGCGCCCGCGACTGGATGTCCGTGCGGCACGGCGAGGGCCGTACCTTCCTGCGCCAGGCGACCCAGATCAAGAACGTGTGGCTGCCCTACGGCGATTTTACATGAGTCGCGAGCGTGCACGGCTGTGCGGCGCTTAAGGGGTGGGCGTGCCCGCCCCGCGGACCCGAGCGGTGCGCCGGTATTTGACCGCCTGGTCCAAAATGGGTGATTCGACGCATCGGACGCGCGGCGCCAGCGCTGCTGCGGCAGCTGGCGCGGGGCGTTCGTATGGCTGTTGCGCTCTCGCCACAACCGTATTTTATGGCGAGAAACAACGCCACGGCCGTTGACACGGGATTCAAACACGTATATCGTTTAACTGGAGTGCGTTAAACGTTTTAGGTGGCAAGTAAGCGCTTTGCTTCCGGGCGCGGATCGTCCGAGAAGCCAAAGTGTTGCGCACGGGGGAAGTCGAGTGCAGAAGGCAACATCGCCGTGCCTCTCGGGCGGCGCCGGACATGACCTGCGACACCGCGTCATTTGGGCTCCAGATGACGGCCTCGGTGTAACATTCCTGCAATCTTCGTCGGCTATTGTCAGCTCTCCAAACCTCAGCAGCGAATTCCAGCGGTCGGCCAGCGCGGCCTGCCGATCGCATCCTTTTGTTTTTGGCACGGCCGTATCGTGACCCGATAGGAGAATCCTCTAATGTCCAGTGAGATCCGTAAGGTGGTCCGACAGATCATCGCTCCAATGGCGGTCGTCGTCCCTTGCATGGCGCTGATGGCCGCCGCGCCGGCGTTTGCGGCGTCCCAAAACACGAACCGGAGCAACTCCAGCAGTCAGCCGTCGGTCGCGGCCAGCACGGCCGATCCCCCGCCGGGCAATGCCATTGCGCCGGCCCCCACCCAATTGCAGCGAGTGCTCATCGTGGGGGCGGAAAAGGCGATAGCCACGGTGAACGCCCGGAAATTCAAACACGTCAGTCCGGGCTCGAGCGTCGTGGCGGTGTTGAACAACGTCCCCGGGTTCAACTCGCGGGCGTTGGGGGTGGGCGGCTTTGTCGTCAGCGACACCGCGTTCACCTTGGACGGCTTCCCGAGCTCGGAGCTCGGCACGACCTTCGACGGGATACCCGACATCAATACGTTTCTCGGCGGCTTCTTTGGCAACGGCGACCAGCCGATCGGGCAGCCGCTGGTCGCGATGGACGTGAGCGGCGCGCATGTCTACAGCGGCGCGAGCACGCAGGCGGACTCCTCGATCGACGACCTCGGCGGCACCATCGCTTTCGAGCCGGCCATGCCCTCGAAGCGCTTCCAAGTGCGGCTGGGTGTGACGGGCGGCGTGTATCAGGGCGGTGGCACCGAGATGGTCGATCACATCGCGGTCGATTCGGGCGCCATCAAGTCCTTGCACGGCCTGAGGGTGGTGGCAAAGTACAACCGCACGCGCGTCAACGGGCCCTGGAGCAACGTCGACGAGCACATGAATTCGTTCTACTTCGCGGCCGTGCAGCCGACCTCCTCCGGTCACGTCAAGCTGGTTGGGCTGGTGAATGCCGCAAACGGCAACACGCCGAGCTACACGGCGGCGCCGATCATCGCGAAGTACGGCTACGACTACAACTTTCCGCTGAACGTTTCCTTCACGAACCAGGAAACCCAATCCACCTTCGTGGCGCTGTCGGCGAAGTCGCTGTTGAATCCCATGATGATCGGGGACATCAAGGCGTTCTATGTCGGCACGAACAACGACCGTACCGCGTGGGCCAATCCGATCTACGCGAACGGTTATGAGGGATACAGCGACCTCAACGTGACGTTCAAGAACTGCGAAGCGCTCAATTCGTATTTTGGCTATTCCACGCCGCCGGATCTAGATGACACGGAGGTTTACAATTGCGCGGCGGGGACGCAGCAGTTCGGGTCGCCGGCGGCGGCCACGGCCTATCAGCGCTACATCCAGAATTACGCCGAAATGGGTGCGATGGGACACTTGACCTTCCTTCTTCCGGACAATACGGTGCAGGTGGGGGCGTCGGGCTTCGTGGCCCCGATGCTGTCGACCGAGTCGTGGTACGGATCCTGGCCGGTGCCCGCCAACAGGTCGGGCTTCAATGACGCGTGGCTCGAGCACGACGGGCAGACGTGGATGCAGGCCTATGCGCAGGACAACATCCGGCTGTTCAACGGCCGACTGCACATCTATCCGGGTGTCAAATTCACCCGGTTGGCCATGTTCTCGAACGACGATCAGGGGTATTTCTATCAAAACTCCGGGTCGATCACCAAGATCTATCGGTACGTCGAGGATTCGATCGGCGTGAACTACTCGTTCACGTCGCATCTGAATGCGTACGTCAATTGGGGCCAGTCGACCAAGCCGCCCGACGTCAGCGCGTTGTACGGCCAGATCGGCGGCACCGTACCGTTGCCGGTGACCGTGAAGCCCGAGACGGTCGAGAACATCGATGTCGGTGTCCGGTACAAGAGCCCGGCCTACTTCTGGGACGTGGCGTTCTACAACCGCAACTTTACGAACATCTTCAGCTCGACGTACAACGACATCACCGGCATAACCTTGACGACGAACGCGGGCAACGCGACCTCGAGGGGATTCACGCTCGGTGGCGGGGTGAACTTGCCGTATCACTTTCAGCTCGAAGGTAATGCCGGCTATACGCATTTTGTTTATACGAAAAACTTCACGAGTGCGGCGACGGGCGCCTCGTTTACGAACGGCATGTGGCGGCCGAATATTCCGGTCGAGACCGCGAACCTCGAACTCGCGTATATCCGCGGTCCCTGGTACGGCAGTGTGCGGGAGCATTACACCGGTTCGGAGTACCTCTCCAATTACTTCACCGGCGTTACGACGAACCAGCAATTGGGGGGCTATGGAACCTTGAACCTGACGGGATCCTACCGGTTCGATGTGCATACTCCCGTGCTGAAGTCGCTCAAGCTGGAGGTACATGTCGACAATGTGCTCAACAGGCACGCACCGTTCTACTCCCCGGGTGTACAGGTGTACGATCCTTCCGCCGGGTACTCGGGTGCGCCGTTCCTGTGGGAGATCTACAATACGCCGCTGTTTGCGAGCCTGAGCGTGACGGCGTCGTTGTACTGATTCGGGATGAGCAGTCAACGGTGCGTACGGAGCCGCAACGCTTCGTACCGGCTTGGTGGAGTGGTTCTGGCCGCGGTCGCCCTCGGTGGGTGCACCGCGGCCAGGCCGAGCGTCTCGACGGCAGGGGTATTGCGGGGACGCCTGAGCGATCTGGCCGCGGTCACGCATGTGATCGCGACCGGTCGGCGGATCAGCCCGATCGGGCGGCTCGTGAGTACGGCGAACTTTCCGTCCACTGTCCTGGTGTCGAAGGGCTCGGCGTACGTTCTTGCGGACGGTGCGACGCACACGCAGTCCGTGGCGCGATACGACGCGGCGACACTCGCGGCAGAGGGAAGCGTTGTAGGGTTCCGGGGTCCGGTCAAAAAGACCGGGCCCCGGGGCGTGTTGAAGATTCCGCATGAGAATTTCTTCCAGGGATTGGCGGCGGGCCGGCACGGCACGCTGTACGCTGCCGGAGGGAGCAGTGACGTCCTGGTTGCGGTGCGGGACGGGCACAAGGGCTTCGCCCTGGCCAGGCGCTACCCGCTGCGGTATTACCCCTTCCCCAAGGACCAGTATCCGTATGGGTATCAAGGGTTTCACCGCGGGCCGCGGCATTTCTATCCGGACGGCGTGACGATCGGCCAGGGCGGGGGACACGCGTACGTGACCGGGCTGCTCAGCAACGCGGTCGCCCGCGTCAACCTGCGCAGCGGCACGGTGCACTACGCGAACGTGGGTCCCTATCCGTTCGCGCCGGTTCTGACCGACCACGGCCGGCGGCTCGTGGTCACCGACTGGGGCGGCTGCGGCGTGACCGTATTGAAGAGCCGGTCGCTGCGGCGGATCGGCAAGATCTGTATCGGTCCGAAGACCGGCCCGACCAACGCCGACCCGGGCATTCATCCGACGGCGCTCGTGGCCGTGCCCGGCGGCAGCAAGGTGGTGTTTACGGCCTCGAATCTCGATGAGGCCGTGGAAGTGGATGCGCGCACGCTGCATGTGGTGCGCATCTTCAATGATGCCCCGTATCCGGGCGCGCCGCCCGGCAGCTATCCGGACGGACTCGCCCTGCACGGCGGCCGGCTGTTCGTGGCGAACGCCGGCAATGACGATGTGGCGGTTTTCGATCTCGGCAACGCGCATCGGCTCGGGTTGATTCCGACCGGATGGTATCCGACGGGGATCACCGCGAGCGCTCACGCGCTGTATGTGGTCGCCGCCAAGGGAATGGGCTCGGGTCCGAACCTGCACTTCCAGTGGGTCGGGGACATGATGCACGGGCTGCTGCAGCGGATCTCCTACGGGCAGATCCAGCGCGAGCTGCCCCGTCTGACCCGGGTGGCGCTGGCCGATAATGGATTCGGGGCCGCGACGCGCAAGGCGCTCGCCGAGCACAATGCGCGTTTGACACGCCTGCTGCGTCGCCACATCCGCTATGTCGTATTCATTCTGCGCGAGAACAAGACCTTCGACGAGGAACTCGGCAAGCTCAAGGGCGTCGGTCACTGGGCCGATCCGCATCTGGCCCTGTATGGGCCGCGGGAGCTGCCGAACCTGTTCTCCTGGGCGCAGCGCGACGCGTTATTCGTCAATTTCTACGCCGATGGCGAAGTGACCGCGCAGGGCCATCAATGGACCACGGGCGCATCGGATTCGGATTTCGTCCAGCGGACCTGGCCGCAGTATTACTCGCACCGCGGCCTGGTGAGCAATCCGGGCTGGACGCAGTCGCTCGTGCCGGGGTCGGCGGGCATGGCGGGAATCGGCGGGGTCACCGGCACCACGGCGGTGCGCGATCCCTACTCCGACTACATCAACCTGTCGGTGCTCGGCAAGTGGTCGAATCCTTGGATCGCGTACCCGGAGCGGCTGTACCTGTTCAACGATCTGCAGGCCCATCACGTCAGCTTCGAGGACTTCGGCGAATTCGTCTCGCGCACCGAGGCCGGGGATATCCCCAAGCCGCTGCGTGCGCATCTCGCCCGGCAGTTCCCCGGCTGGGATCGGATGATCCTCGACACCCACCGGGCGAAGGTGGCTGTGAACTGGATGCGCCGGCACGCGGCTCACCTGCCGCGGTTCATGTACATGTGGCTGCCGGACGATCACACGGCGGGGCGCACTCCGTGTTACTACACGCCCGATTACTACGTCGCCAACAACGATGAAGCGACGGCCCAGGTCATCCATTACCTCAGCACGACGCCGCAGTGGAAGCACATGGTCGTCTTCGTGACCGAGGATGACGCGCAGTCCGGGGCCGATCACATCGACGCGCACCGCACGTTCGCCGTCGCGTTGGGGCCCTGGGTGCGGCATGTCGACATGGCGAGGCGATATTCACAGGTGAATATCATCCGCACGATCGAGGCGGTGCTGCACCTCTCGCCGATGTCCCAGTGGGATGCCAATGCCGCGGTGATCGGCGGCATCTGGCGGCGCAAGCCGGATGACGCACCGGTGCCGGTGATCGTGCCGAAAGTGCCGGTGGCCTTCAATCCGGGCAAATGCAGTAACGAGAGGCTGATGCGGCGGATGGCGTCGGCCAGCGGACATGCGCTGACCCGCGCGTGGCTGCATGCGCACCAGGGGTTGCTCGCGCAGCAGTTGCCGCCCGCGAGCGATTGGTACACGCCCACGAGTCTGTTGAAAATCACCGGCGCGGAGCAGATGCGCCAGGAATGGGTCGGGAGCAAGGGAGCGGCGAGCTACGCGCGCACCATGCGCTATCTGCGCAGGTATGCCCGTGCGCATCATGCCCCCGTGAGCCATTACCTGGCGAACGACGACGATGACTGAGGAACGGTGCGCGCCCCGGCGGTGAGCCGGGCGCAACCGGGGAATCGAGCGGTGATATTCAAGAATCTCATTCGCAAGAAGCGCGATGGGTCGGCGCTGACGCAGGAGGAAATCGAGTTCTTCGTGCGCGGACTGGCCGATGCGTCGATTCCGGCCGAGCAGGTCGCGGCGCTCGCCATGGCGGTGTATTTCCGCTCCATGAGCTTCGCCGAGTCGGGAGCGCTCACGGTGGCGATGGCCAATTCCGGCGTGCGGCTGCGCTGGGACGAGCTGCGCGACCGGGGTCCGGTGATCGACAAACATTCGACCGGCGGGGTCGGGGACAAGGTGAGCTTCCTGCTGGCGCCGATCGCCGCCGCGTGCGGTTGCTTCGTTCCGATGATCTCCGGACGGGGCCTCGGGCACACCGGCGGAACGCTCGACAAGCTCGATGCCGTTCCGGGGTACCGCTCCATGCCGGCCGTGGAGGAATTCCGCAAAGTGGTCGGCAGCGCCGGTTGCGCCATCATCGGTCAGACCGACCAGTTGGCGCCGGCGGACCGGCGGCTGTATGCGATCCGGGACGTGACGGCCACGGTGGAGTCGATCCCGCTCATCACCGCCTCGATTCTCTCCAAGAAGATCGCCGCGGGCCTCGATGCGCTGGTGATGGATGTCAAGACCGGCTCGGGCGCGTTCATGGAAACGGTGGAGGATGCGCGCGCGCTTTCCCGCAGCATCATCGGCGTCGCCGCGCAAGCCGGCCTGAAGACCCATGCCGTGATCACCGACATGTCGCAGACGCTCGGCTGGAGTGTCGGCAATGCGCTGGAGATCGCCGAGTCGCTCGCATTCCTCGCCGGCGAGGCGCGCGAGCCGCGCCTGGCGGAGGTCGTCTTCACCCTCTCGAGCGAGATGCTCGTCATGGGAGAGGTGACCGACAGCCATGCCGAGGCTCGCAAGCGGGTCGAGGGGGCGGTGCGCTCGGGGGAGGCCGCGGAACGGTTCGCGCGCATGGTGGCCGAGCTCGGCGGGCCTGCCGATCTGCTGACGCGCGCGGCGCGCTACCTGCCGAAAGCGCCGCTGGTGCAGCCGATCTTCGCGCCGGCCGAGGGCTATCTCGCGAGCGTCGATGCGCGCGCGGTCGGCAACGTGCTGGTCGAATTGGGCGGCGGCCGCAAGGTCGCGGGCCAGACGCTCGACCTGGCGGTGGGCCTGACCGACGTGGCCGCAATCGGCACCCGTGTCGGCAAGGAGCGGCCGCTCGCGATGGTGCATGCGCGATCGGCCGAGCAGGTGAGTCAGGCGTCGCAGGGGCTGCGGGCGGCGGTCACGCTGTCCGAGCAGCCGGTTGTGCCGCCGCCGATCGTCCACGAAATCCTGGTGAAGATCTGAGCCAGCGCCGCGTGCTCATCAGCGTCCCAGACATCACTCGGCGCAGATCCCGGCGGGCTCGGGCCGCGCGCGGCCGGCACGGACCCGCTGCGCGGCGCGCCAGTCCGGGCGCGGGCGAGCCCGGAGCGTAAAGTCAACATATGAGCGCCGCGAATCACGAGCCCGGGCAGCTGTGGAATCGCGACTTGGCGCCGACGCCGCCGCAGCAGCGCACGTGGCGCTGGTATCACTACACCGCGCTGTGGATCGGCATGGTGATGTGCGTGCCGGCGTACACGCTGGCGGCGGGACTGGTCGGCTCGGGCATGTCGGCCTACCAGGCCATCATGACGGTGACCCTCGGCAATTTGATCGTGCTGGTGCCGATGCTGCTGATCGGCCATTCGGGGGCGCGCTACGGTATCCCGTATGCGGTTCTGGTGCGCTGCTCGTTCGGGACGCTCGGGGGGCGCTTTCCCGCGGTGTTGCGTGCGCTCGTGGCGTGCGGCTGGTACGGCATCCAGAGCTGGTTCGGCGGGCTGATGATCTATACGCTGATCGGCGTGGTGAGCGGTCACCCGCTCGGCGGGGCCCGCCTGCCGGTGCTCGGCATCAACCTGTGGCAGATCGTGTGCTTCCTGGTTTTCTGGCTGATGCAGTTCTACTTCATCGTGCACGGCATCGAGTCGATCCGCCGGCTCGAGACCTACACCGCGCCGATCAAGGTCGTGATCTGCATTCTGTTGCTCGCCTGGGCCTATCGCAAGGCGGGCGGTTTCGGTCCGATCATCGATCGGCGCTCACAGTTCGCGCCGGGCGGGCCGCGCAGCGGACAGTTCGGCGCGGTGTTCTGGCCCTCGCTCACGGCCATGGTCGGCTTCTGGTCCACCCTGGCGTTGAACATTCCGGACTTCACCCGATTCGCCAAAACCCAGCGCGACCAGGTCGTGGGCCAGGCGATCGGTCTGCCGGCGCCGATGGGCCTGCTGGCGGCGCTGGCGGTGTTCGTGACCTCGGCGACCGTGGTGATCTACGGCAAGGCGATCTGGGACCCGGTGAGCCTGGCCGGACGCATGACGGGAGCGACGGTGCTGGTGGCGTTGCTGGTGCTGCTGGTGGACACGATCAGCGTCAATCTCGCGGCGAATCTGGTCGGACCGGCGTTTGACTTCTCGGCGCTGTGGCCGCGGCGGATCAGCTACAGGACCGGTGGTTATGTCACGGCGGTGGTGGCGGTGGCGATGATGCCGTGGAAGATCCTCTCGAGCACGCACGGCTATATCCTGACCTGGCTCGACGGTTACTCGGCGCTGCTCGGGGCGGTGGCCGGCATCCTGATCGTGGACTACTACGTGGTTCGCCGCCGGGCGATCGACGTGGAGGCGCTCTATCGGGGGCAGGGCGGTCGCTATCACTACTGGCGCGGCTGGAACCCCATCGCGCTCGGGGCCTTCCTGGTCGGTGTTCTGCCCTGCCTGCCGGGGTTTCTGCACGTGTCGCTGCCGCGCTCGTTCCCGGATACGGGCGTGTTCTTCACGCATTTGTACCGTTACGCGTGGTTCGTGGCGTTGGGCCTGGCGGGCGTCACCTACGCGCTCGGGACGTGGCTGGCCCGGCTCGCAGCGCCGGCGCAAGCCGAGGGCGCACTGCGCCAGGCGTGACAGCCGAGGCCGTGTCGGGCTCGCGTGGTCTCGGCCGTGACCGCTGGCCGGATTGTGCGGGTGGACGCGCGGACCGGAGTGTTACATGGGCGCGCGCCCGGGGGGCGGCCTGTAATTGACCAAATGGTCAAAAGTGGGCATGCTTGGGATGTGTGGTGCCGAAAGCGGAGAGTGCGATGAGTGAGGAGCGTCGAGCGGATATTCATCCGGGCCGTCTGCCGCCGCAAGCCTATGCCGCTCACTTCGCGGATCACGTTCCTCCCTTGACGGAGGCGCAAGCCCTGCTCGAGGCGAGCCGGTGCCTGTACTGTTACGACGCGCCGTGCATGCAGGCCTGTCCGACCCGCATCGACGTGCCGTCGTTCATCAGGCGCATCGCCGAGGGGAACGTGCGCGGCGCGGCCGAATCGATCCTGACGTCCAATCCCCTCGGCGGCATGTGCGCGCGGGACTGCCCCACCGAGGTGTTGTGCGAGCAGGTTTGCGTGCGCAACACCGAGCAGGGTCTGCCGGTGGCGATCGGCCGGCTGCAGCGCTATGCGGTCGATGGGCTGATGGCCGGTGCGCACCAGCCGCTGTTCACGCGTGCGCGGTCCACCGGCCGGCGGGTGGCGGTGGTGGGCGCCGGACCTGCCGGCCTCGCCTGCGCGCACGCGCTCGCCCGCCGCGGCCACTCGGTCGCGCTGTTCGATGCCAGGCCCAAGCCCGGCGGCCTCAACGAGTACGGCATCGCCGCCTACAAGGTCGCCGGCGGCTACGCGCAGCGCGAGATCCAATGGCTGCTCGAGATCGGCGGGATCGAGCTGCAGTGCGGCTGGCGGCTCGCGAGCGCCGCGCAGCTCGAGGCGCTGCGCCGGGAGTACGACGCGGTGTTCCTGGGATTGGGACTTGCCGACACCTACCGGCTGGGGATCCCCGGCGAGGGGCTCGAGGGCGTCGCGGATGCGGTCGAGTTCATCAGTCATCTGCGCCAGACGCCGGATCTGGCCACGCTGCCGGTGGGCCGGCGCGTGGTGGTGATCGGCGGCGGCATGACCGCCATCGATGCGGGCGTGCAATCGAAGCTGCTCGGTGCGGAACGTTCCACCATCGTGTATCGGCGCGGTGAGCAACAGATGCCCGCCTCGCGCAAGGAGCAGGATCTGGCGCGGATCCAGGGCGTGGTCATCCTGCACTGGCTCGCGCCCGTGGAGGTGCTCGGCGAGGGCGGCAGCGTGCGGGGCGTGCGCTTCGAGCGGCAGCGGCTCGAGGACGGGCGGCTCGTGCCGGCGGGCGAGGAGCTGACACTCGAGGCCGACATGGTGCTCAAGGCGATCGGACAGCGCCTGGAGGCCGGCCTGCCGTCCGCGTGCGGACTGGCGCAACGGGATGGGCGCATCGTGGTCGATGAATCCGGCCGCACCAGTGTCGCGAACGTCTGGGCGGGAGGCGATTGTGTCGCCGACGGCGAGGACTTGACGGTCTACGCCGTCGCCCATGGCTTGCGCGCCGCGCACGACATAGATACGCAGCTGCGCAACGGTCGGGCTCGTGCCGACGGCTGATTGGAGAGAATTCCATGGCGCAATTGGACATCGAGTTCTGCGGTATCCGCAGTCCCAATCCGTTCTGGCTGGCGTCCGCGCCGCCGACCGACAAGGCCTACAACGTGGAGCGCGCCTTCGAGGCCGGCTGGGGCGGAGTGGTGTGGAAGACCTTGGCGGAAGCCGGGCCGCCGGTGGTGAATGTCAACGGCCCGCGCTATGGCGCGCTGCTGGCCGTGGACCGCAGCCTGATCGGCTTCAACAACATCGAGCTGATCACGGATCGCGAGCTCGAGATCAACCTGGAGGAAATCCGGACGATCAAGCGCCGCTGGCCCGACCGGGCCGTGATCGCCTCGATCATGGTGCCGTGCAAGGAGGAGTCCTGGAAGGCGATCCTGCCGCGTGTGGAGGACACCGGCTGTGACGGCATCGAGCTGAACTTCGGCTGTCCGCACGGCATGAGCGAGCGGGGCATGGGCTCGGCGGTGGGCCAGGTTCCCGAGTACATCCAGATGGTGACCGCGTGGTGCAAGCGGTACTCGCGGCTCCCGGTGATCGTCAAGCTGACACCCAACGTGACCAACATCCGCATGCCGGCGCGCGCGGCCAAGGCCGGCGGCGCCGATGCGGTGTCGCTGATCAATACGATCAATTCGATCATGGGCGTCGATCCGGAGACTCTGACGATGAGCCCGGCGGTCGGTGAGCAGGGCACGCACGGTGGCTATTGCGGGCCGGCGGTCAAGCCGATCGCGCTGCACATGGTGGCGGAAATCGCCCGCGACCCCGAGACCGCCGGACTGCCGATCTCCGGGATCGGGGGCATCGGCAGCTGGCGCGATGCGCTCGATTTCATCGCGCTCGGCGCCGGGTCGGTGCAGGTCTGCACGGCGGCGATGGTGTTCGGGTTCAAGATCGTCCAGGAGATGATCAATGGACTGGCGGGATATATGGACCGCAAGGGCTTGGCGAGCATCGCGCAGCTGCGCGGCCGGGCGATCGGCAGCGTGACCGACTGGCAGTTCCTGGACCTGAACCGTGTCTCCAAGGCCGTGATCAATCAGGACACGTGCATCCAATGCGGCCGCTGTCACATCGCGTGCGAGGACACCGCGCACCAGGCCATCACGGCGCAGCGCGACGGGCGGCGGCACTTCGAAGTGAAGGAAGAGGAGTGCGTCGGCTGCAATCTGTGCGTCAACGTGTGCCCGGTGCCCGGTTGCATCACCATGCGCGAGCTCGCTGCGGGGGAGATTGACCGGCGCACGGGCCGTGTGGTGAGCGATACTCGGCTCCAATGGACGGCGCATCCGAACAATCCGCTGCGGAGCGGCGCGTGATGGCCGGGCGGCCGAGGAGCGAGCCGGCGCGTCGCCCGGGAAGCGAGCCGCGCTCGGGTGGCCGGCAGCATCAGGCGAGGGGGCGTGGCGGCACGGGCCGGCGCACGAGGCGCGCGGGTCGAACGCTGCCACGACGCAACCGCGAAGCCCAGGAGAAGGCCATCGTCGAGGCGGCCGAGCGGGTCTTCGCGGGCGCGGGCTTCGGCGGCGCCACGATGGCCGAGATTGCCAAGGCGGCGGGCTTGCCCAAGCCCAATCTGCATTACTACTTCGGCAGCAAGCAGGCGCTGTATCGCGCGGTGCTGGAGCGCACGCTGCGCGAGTGGCTCGAGCCGGCCGACTGCATCGTCGCCTCGGCGCAGCCGCGCGAGGCGCTCGAGTGCTACATCCGCGGCAAGATGCGCCTGTCGTTCACCTGCCCCTATGCCTCGCGCGTGTGGGCGAACGAGCTGCTGCACGGGGCGCCGGAGCTGCGGGCAACGCTGGTGCGCACCCTGCGCCCGCTCGTGCGCCGCAAGGCGGCCGTGATCGACCGGTGGATCGCCGAAGGACGCATGGCCAAGGTCGACAGCAAGCACCTGTTCTTCACGATCTGGGCGGCCACGCAGACGTACGCGGATTTTGCAGTGCAGATCTGCGCCGTGCTCGGTCTCGACAAGTTCGACCGGACGGTGCAGGAACGCGCGACCGAGCACGTCGTCGGGCTGATTCTGCGCGGCTGCGGGCTCGCCGGAACCCGGCCCGGCCGGCGCAAATGAGATTGCAGACTTTGTAATCTGAAATGCATCCTCGATCTGTCATCCTGTGCGCAAGCTGACGTCTGGAGCACCGATCATGGCAAATCCCCTGGGAACGCGGCGTGAAGCGGCATCGGCCCCGGATGCCGCCTGGCTCGAGGCGCACTGGATGCCGTTCACGGCGAACCGGCAGTTCAAGGCTGCGCCGCGCCTGTTCACCCAGGCCGCGGGCGCCTATTACACCGACGTGCAGGGCCGCAAGATCTTCGACGGACTCTCGGGCCTGTGGTGCACGGGGCTCGGACATGCGCGCAAAGAGATCGTCGAGGCCGTGGCCCGACAGATCGCCACGCTCGATTACGCGCCGGCCTTCCAGTTCGGGCACACGCTGTCGTTCGAGCTCGCCAACCGGATCGTCGAGCGCATGCCGGCCGGACTGGATCACGTGATGTTCAGCGGAGGGTCCGGCTCCGACGCCGTGGACAGCTCGCTGAAGATCGCGCGCGCCTACTGGCGGATCCGCGGTCAAGGCGCCAAGACGCGCCTGATCGGGCGCGCGCAGGGCTACCACGGCGTGAATTTCGGCGGCGTGTCGGTCGGGGGCATCGTCGGCAACCGCAAGCTGTTCGGCCAGGGTCTGGAGACCTCGCACCTGGCCGATCTGCAGCCGCCGCCGGGCTCGTTTTTCCGGGGCGAGCCGAGCGAGGGCGGCGCGGCGCTCGCCGATTCGCTCCTGGCGTTGATCCGGCTCTATGACGCCTCGACGATCGCCGCCGTGATCGTCGAGCCGTTCGCAGGCTCCGCGGGGGTCATCGTCCCGCCGCGCGGCTACCTCAAGCGGCTGCGCGAGATCTGCACCGAGCACGATATCCTCTTGATCTTCGATGAGGTGATCACCGGCTTCGGCCGTTGCGGCGCGTGGACCGGGGCCGAGGCCTTCGGTGTCACGCCGGACCTGCTCACCTTCGCCAAACAGAGCACCAACGGCACGCAGCCTCTGAGCGGTGTCGTGGTGCGCAAGGAAATCTACGAGGCATTTCTGGCGGCGGGCGGCCCGGAGTACCTGATCGAGCTGCCCCATGGGTATACCTATTCGGCCCATCCGGTGGCCTGCGCGGCCGGAATCGCCACCTTCGATATCCTGGCCCGCGAGCACGCGCCCGAGCGGGTGCGGGAGCTTGCGCCGCACTTCGAGAAGGCGGTGCACGGGCTGCGGGGGGCTCGGCACGTCAGCGACATCCGCAATTACGGGCTGGCGGCGGGCTTCACGCTCCAGGCGCTGCCGGGCGAGCCGGCGCGCCGCCCGTTCGAGGTCGCGATGGCGATGTTGAAGAAGGGCTTTTACGTCCGTTACGGCGGCGCCACGATACAGCTGGCGCCGCCATTCATCAGCACCCCGGCGGAACTCGACCGGCTGGTCGACGCATTGGGCGAGACGCTCAACCAAACAGACTGACATCCATGCCATCCACAACGTTACTGAAATCAAAGGGCGCCAGCGGCGCGGCCGAGCAAACCGTGCAGCACCTGATCCGGGGGCGGCGCAGCGGCGGCGGCGGCCGCACGGCGCCGGTCTACGATCCGGCAACCGGGGCCATTGCGCGCGAGGTTCTGCTGGCGGACAAGGATACGGTGAAGGCCGCGGTGAGCGCCGCGCAGGAGGCTTTTCCGGCGTGGCGCGCGACCGCACCGCTGAAGCGTGCCCGCGTGCTGGCCGGATTCCAGCGCCTGCTCGAGGCCCATCAGGACGAGGTGTGCGCCCTGGTGACCGCCGAGCAGGGCAAGGTCCTCGCCGACAGCCGGGGCGAGGTGCAGCGGGGCATCGAGAACGTCGAGTTCGCGACCTACGCGCCGCAGCTGCTCAAGGGCGAGCACAGCTGCCACGTCGGTCCGGGGATCGATACGTGGAGCGAGTTCCAGCCGCTCGGGGTGTGCGCCGGCATCACGCCGTTCAATTTTCCGGCCATGGTGCCGCTGTGGATGTGGCCGATGGCGCTCGCCTGCGGCAACACGTTCGTCCTGAAGCCCTCCGAGCGCGATCCGAGCGCGGCGCTGTACGTGGCCGAGCTGGCGCTGCAGGCGGGGCTGCCCCCTGGTGTACTGAACGTCGTCAACGGTGACAAGGAAGCCGTCGATGCCCTGCTCACCGACCCGCGGATCCAGGCCGTGAGCTTCGTCGGCTCGACGCCGATCGCGCAGTACGTGTATGCGCGCGGCAGTGCCGAGGGCAAGCGCGTGCAGGCGCTCGGCGGCGCGAAGAATCACGCCGTCGTCATGCCGGATGCGGACATGGCCGGGACCGTGCGGGCGCTGATGGGCGCGGCATTCGGAACCTGCGGCGAGCGCTGCATGGCCATCTCCGTGGCGGTTGCGGTCGGAGATGAGACCGCCGCGGCGCTCATCGATGGCTTGAAGGCCGAGATGGCGCGGATGAAGGTCGGTCCGGGCACCGGCGACAGGTGCGACATGGGACCGCTGGTCACCCGGGCGCAGCTCGACAAGGTGCGTGACTACATCGATCAGGGGGTGGCGCAGGGCGCGAGCCTGGTGGTCGACGGCCGCAAGCTCGAGTTGCCGGCGAACCGGGACGGGTTCTTCCTCGGTCCGTGCCTGTTCGATCACGTCAAGCCCGACATGCAGATCTACCAGGACGAGATCTTCGGTCCGGTGTTGTGCGTGGTGCGCGTATCGAGCCTCGGCGATGCGATGGCGCTGATCGATGCCCACCCGTACGGCAACGGCACCTGCATCTTCACCCGCGACGGTGAGAGTGCGCGGTACTTCGCCGCCGAGATCCAGATCGGCATGGTGGGGATCAACGTGCCGCTGCCGGTTCCCGTCGCCTACCACTCCTTCGGCGGCTGGAAGCGCTCGCTGTTCGGCGACCTCGGCGCGTACGGGCCGGATGCGGTCAGATTCTACACGCGGCGCAAGACCATCACCGAGCGCTGGCCCGCCGCCGGTGCCCGCGAAGGCACCGCATTCAGTTTCCCATCCCATCAATGAGGGATGGCGGGGGGCGCGGGTGGTGAGCGCATGAGCGGTGCGGACTCGATCCGTGGGGGCAGGTGAATATTGCGCGGAGGTGAGCCGTCATGGGCGGATTGCTGATTCGGGGTGGAACGGTGGTGAACGCCGATTGTGCTCGGCGCGCCGACGTGTTGTGTGCCGACGGGGTGATCGCCGCGGTCGCGGCGAACCTGCAGGCCCCGCCGGGCGTCGAGGTGCTCGATGCCGGCGAGCTGCTGGTTCTGCCCGGAGGCATCGATCCGCACACCCACATGCAGCTGCCCTTCATGGGGACCGTGGCCGTCGATGATTTCTACACCGGCACGGCCGCCGGACTGGCCGGCGGCACGACCTGCATCATCGACTTCGTCATTCCCGATCCGAAAGAGCCCCTGCTGGGCGCGTACCGCAAGTGGCGCGGCTGGGCGGAGAAGTCGGCCGCCGATTACGGATTTCACGTGGCGGTGACCTGGTGGTCCGAGCAGGTGCACGCGGACATGCAGACCCTGGTCCAACAGGAGGGCGTGAACAGCTTCAAGCACTTCATGGCCTACAAGAACGCCATCATGGCCGATGACGAGACGCTGGTGAACAGTTTCCGGCGCGCGCTCGAGCTCGGCGCGATGCCGACCGTGCACGCCGAGAACGGCGAGCTGGTCTTCCAGCTGCAAAAGCAGCTGTTCGAGCAGGGCATCCGCGGGCCGGAAGCCCATCCGCTCTCGCGGCCCCCGGCCGTGGAGGCCGAGGCCGCGCAGCGGGCGATCGCCATTGCCAACGTGCTCGACGTCCCGCTTTACGTGGTGCACGTATCGTGCGCCGAGTCCGCCGAGGCGATTGCGCATGCCCGCTCTCGCGGCCAGCGGGTCTTCGGCGAGGCGCTCGCCGGGCATCTGTTGATCGACGAGAGCGTGTATCGCAGTGCGGATTACGCGACCGCGGCGGCGCATGTGATGAGCCCGCCGTTTCGGGACAAGCGCAACCAGGAAGTGCTGTGGAACGCGCTGCAGTCGGGCACGCTGCAGACCACGGCGACCGATCACTGCGTGTTTTGTGCGCCGCAGAAGGCGCTCGGCCGGGAGGACTTCCGCAAGATTCCCAACGGCTGCGGCGGGATCGAGGAGCGGCTGATGGTGATCTGGGACGCCGGCGTCAACACCGGGCGGCTCACCCCGAGCGAATTCGTCGCGGTCACCTCGGCGAACGCCGCGAAGATCTTCAATCTGTATCCGCGCAAGGGCGTGGTCAGCGCCGGCGCCGACGCGGATCTGGTCCTGTGGGACCCGCATGGCACGCGCACGCTGTCGGTCAAGACGCAGCATTCGCGGGTCGATTACAACGTATTCGAAGGGCGCACGGTAACCGGCGTGCCCACCTACACCGTCAGCCAGGGCAAGGTGGTCTATGCGCGCGGCGAGCTGCGCGCCGAGCGCGGCGCCGGCCGTTATCTGCAGCGGCCGCCGTTCAGTCCGGTGTTCGGGGCGCTCGAGCGCAAAGCGAAGCTCGCCAGACCGACGGCCGTCAAGCGCTGACCGTTACGAACATGTGGCCCGGGCCGACGGCGCGCCGGCGTGCGCGCGGTTGCCGGGGCGTGTCGCACAGATATTGAAGTCCGGGAGACAGACGATGGCAAAGATGCGTGGGGGTCTGATACAGGTGGGATTGAAAGCCGATACGAGCGAATCGCCGGCGAAGATCCGCGATGCGATGCTGGCGGCCCACCGGCCGCTGATCGAGCAGGCCGGGCGCGGCGGCGTACAGGTGCTGTGCTTCCAGGAGGTCTTCACGCAGCCTTATTTCTGTCCCAGCCAGGACGTGAAGTGGTACGCGGCCGCCGAGTCGATCCCGGGTCCGACCACCGAGGAGATGCAGGCCTTCGCCAAGAAGTACCAGATGGTCATCGTGGTGCCGATCTACGAGGCCGATCCGGTGGCGGGCGTCTATTACAACACCGCGGCGGTGATCGACGCGGACGGCAGCTATCTCGGCAAGTACCGCAAGACCCACATTCCGCAGGTCGCGGGCTTCTGGGAGAAGTTCTTCTTCAAGCCCGGCGCCTCGCGATGGCCGGTGTTTCAGACGCGCTATTGCAAGCTCGGCGTGTACATCTGCTACGACCGTCACTTCCCGGAGGGCTGGCGCGCTCTGGCGCTCAACGGCGCGCAATACATCGTCAATCCGTCGGCCACGGTCGCGGGTCTGTCGGAGTACCTGTGGAAGCTCGAGCAACCGGCGGCGGCGGCCGCGAACGGCTGCTGGATCGGCGCGATCAACCGCGTGGGGCGCGAGCAGCCCTGGAACATCGGCGAGTTCTACGGCCAGAGCTACTTCGTCAATCCGCGCGGCCAGATCGAGGCGATCGCCAGCCGCGACGGCGATGAGCTGCTGGTGCACGAGATGGACATGGACATGGTCACCGAGGTGAGGAATCTGTGGCAGTTCTTCCGTGACCGCCGGCCGGAGGCGTACGGGCGCTTGACCGACGCCGAATAGCCCGAGGGCACGCCGGGCGCATCGCCCTGTGCGCGGCGTGCGCCTGGGGCTCGCGCGGCCGCGCCGGACAGGGTGCTCACCCGCTCCAGCGGGTCGCGAGCAGGCAGTTGAGGAATACCTGCGCCACGCGCAGCGGCGGCGGTGTCTTGCGGTGGATCGCCGAGTAACGGCACTCGTACCGCAGGCCCGCCGGATACACCGGGCGCAGCCGCTCGTCGGCCACGAATGGGGCGGCGTAGTGGGCCGGCAGGAAGCCGAGGAAGCCGCCGGAGAGAATCAGATGCGCGATGCCTTCCTGGTCGGAGGCGCTCGCGCTGCAGGTCAGGGCGTGCTCCCGGGCAAGCTCCATGTTGGGGGAGTGATAATCGAGTCCGGCGAGCGGCTGCCCGGCCAGCTCGTTCCAGTCGCGTTGCACGTCGGCGCTCGGGAACCAGGGGTGCTCGCGGGCCGCGTACAGCAGCATCGTCTCGTCGAACATTTCGTGATAGGCGAGGCGCTCGGAGCGGCGATGCTCGGGAATCAGCCCCAGGTGGAACTGCCCGTCCATGACGCCTTGCTCGATCGAGGTGATGTCGCTGACGTGCAGATGCAGGGTCACCGCGGGTGCGAGCTGGCGGAACCTGGCGAGGGCCGCGCCGATGCGCGCATGGGGATTGGTGACGGTCTTCTCGAACAGCGCCAGGTGCAGCGTACCCTCGAGCGTCCGGCCGGTATCGAGCACCTCGGTGCGGAAGGTATCGACGGCGCGCAGCAGCTGTTGGGCGGCGGCATAGACGCGTTCGCCCTCGGGCGTGAGTGCGAACCCGGCGCGGCCACGCTGGCACAGCACCAGACCGAGCCGAGTCTCCAGGTCCTTGATGTGCCGGGTCACGGTCGAGATGTCGATGTTGAGCTTCAGCTCCGCGGCCGCGATGCCGCCGCAATCGGCCACCACGCAGAAGATGCGTACCAGGCGCAGGTCCGCGTCCCCGATCTGTCCGAGTAGTGCGCGCTCGCGTTGCGACATGATCGTTGCGGTCACCTTGAAAAAGGGCGGGTGATTGCAGCACGAAAGGTCGGCGCGGTGCAATCGGCGGCGCCTGGGTGGCCGATTGGCGGGGACGGCGTCCCCTTGCCGGCGGCGCCTCGGCCGGCGGCGGCAGTGGCGGGCATGATCGCGGGGACGACGGGCGGCGCCGCTGTTGCCGCGCCGCGGCCGGGCGTGCTAGGTTGAAGGATATCCTTCGATGTGTGGACCGGGGCGCCGGTTCCCGGGGAATTGCACCGCATGACGATCGATCCAAACACTCTGATGGCCCGCGCTCGGGAACGCCTGGAAGCGGCGTATGCGCCGTATTCGCGCTTCCGGGTGGCGGCCGCGATCGTCGACGATCAGGGCCGTGTGTTCACGGGAGTGAACGTCGAGAACATCTCATATGGGCTGAGCATGTGCGCCGAGCGCGTCGCGGTCTTCACGGCGATCGCCGCGGGAAGCCGCCGGATCAGCGCGGTGGCCGTGACCAGCAGCGGGGCCGATCTGCTCTCGCCGTGCGGCGCATGCCGGCAGGTGTTGGCGGAATTCGCCGGGCCGGACGTGGCGGTGTACTGCGATGCGCCCGACTCGCCCCGCCGGTGGACGGTGGCCGAGCTGCTGCCGGCCGGGTTCGAGGCTGCGCAGCTCGGCGGCAAGCGTTGATCCAACGCAACGGCGCCCGCCGGCTGCGGCGCGGGCGGCATCATGTCCCGAGCCGTGACGCTCATCGCGGTTGGGCGTGAGGAAGGCGGGCCGAGCGCAGTGCGGGTGGCGTCAGAACCTGTTGGTATGGGCGATCGTCCGATGGCATGAGTCAGGCGCTGTTGGCTCGGGAAGCTGACCGAACAACACGCACGGCCGGCGGTGTCGTGCCTTGCGGTTCGCCCGGCCGGCGACCATAATGATTGCGCCGCTCGCCGGGCCGGACGATCGGCACCCGACCGGGTACACGAGGCGCAATCCGGGAGAGGACGGGGAATCATGCGAAAGAGCCTCATGCGCGGCCTCGGCAAGCCACTGCTGTGCATCGGGGTGCTCTTGCTGGCGGGTTGCGGGCAGGGCGGCCCGGGCTCGGGTGCTGCGACCCCGTGCGCGGCCTGCTCGGTGGGCGGCACGGTCACCGGCTTGAGCGCCAACGAGAGCGTGACGCTCCTGAACAATGGCGGGGACTCGCTCACCGCCAACACCGACGGCACGTTCACGTTTTCCACCCCCCAGGCCGGCGGCAGCCGCTACGACGTCACCGTGCAATCGCACACGCCGGGGATCTCCTGCACGGTCGGCAACGGCGCGGGCACGGTCGGTGCGCACGAGGTGGCGAATATCCTGGTCAACTGCGCGGCCGGTACGGAAACGGTCCTGTACGCCTTCGCCGGTGGCCCGACCGACGGGGCCGATCCGCAAGGGACGCTCGCGCTCGGCAGCTCGGGCACTCTCTATGGCACCACCTACGGTGGGGGCGCGGATGGCTTGGGCACCGTGTTCCAGCTCAGCTCGGCCGGCGTGGAAACCGTCCTGTATTCCTTCGCGGGCGGCACGACCGACGGAGCCGACCCGCGGGCGGGTCCGATTCTGGACAGCTCGGGCACCCTCTATGGCACCACCTACGGGGGAGGGGCGTATGGCTTGGGCACCGTCTTTCAGATCAGCTCGGCCGGCGTGGAGACCGTCCTGCATTCCTTCGCGGGCGGCACGACCGACGGGGTACGCCCGCAGGGCGGCCTGATCATCGACAGCGCCGGAAATCTCTACGGAACGACTTCGGGCGGCGGCGCGAGCGGCCTCGGCACGGTGTACGAGGTCAGCCCGACAGGCCCGCAAGCCGTGCTCTATTCCTTCGCGGGCGGTACGACCGACGGCGAGGTTCCGTTGGGGCATCTGGTCATGGGCAGCCACGGAAGCCTCTATGGAACGACTTCCGCCGGCGGCGCGTACGATCTCGGCACGGTGTTCAGGATCAGTCCCGGCGGCGTGGAATCCGTCCTCCATTCCTTCGCGGGCACAACGACGCACGATGGGGCCTACCCGCGCGCCGGCTTGATCATGGACGGGTCCGGGGATCTCTATGGAACGACTTCCGCCGGCGGCGCGTACGATCTCGGCACGGTGTTCGAGATCAGTGCCTCCGGCACGGAGACCGTGCTCTATTCCTTCGCGGGCGGCGCGACCGACGGGTCCGATCCGAATGGCAGTCTGCTGCTCGGCAACTCCGGAAGCCTCTATGGAACGACTTCCGCCGGGGGTGCGGACGATCTGGGCACGGTGTTCAAGCTCAGTCCCGATGGCACGGAAGTCCTGCTCCATTCCTTCGCGGGCGGCACGACCGACGGGTCGAGCCCGAAGGCGGGACTGATCCTGGACAGCGCCGGCAACCTCTACGGGACGACCTCGGCAGGCGGCGTGAATGACGATGGCACGGTGTTCGAGCTCAACTGACCGGGTCCGGTGACAACTGTGCGCCGATGGTGACGGCGCGCGCCGTGCCCTTGCGCGCCTTGGAGCCGGTTCGCGGTTGCGCGTGCGGCTGGGGAGACTCGAAAGACGTGGCCCGTGGACGTGGACGGCAATTGCCGGCCGATCTTCACGACGCAAGGCGAGACGGTAACCGAGGTGCAGTAGCGCGCGACACACCCAGGCGCGCGGCCCGATGGCCGGCCCGGCGCGCCCTGGCGAGGTGCTGCGGGAGATGTACTTTTCAGCCGGGTAATCGCCGCAACAGCGCGTACGAAAACGACTGCTCGGATCCGCCCGGCGTACGGTGTCGCTCGGTGCATTCCCGCACCAGTTCGAATGCGGGCGCGAATATCGCGGCAATGTCGCGCGCGGATCGCTGCGCGACCTGCAATCCGCTGCATCGCTCGGGACCATCCGGCGCGAATCCGCCGATCACCGCATGCCCGCCGGTGGCGAGCGCGCCGGCGGCAATGTGGGCGTAGGTGCGGGCATCATCCGGGTCGGTGAGAAAGTGCAGCACCGCCCGATCGTGCCAGAAATCAAAGTATCCGGGCGGGAGCGCGAGTTCCAACACGTCTCCCGCGTACCACGTGACCAGATTCGCGCGCTCACCGAGCCGGTGCCGAGCGAGCGCCAATGCCTCCTCCGAAACATCCAGGACGCTGACATCGCGAAGACCCCGGTCGAGCAAGTCATCGACGAGCGTCGAGGCGCCCGCGCCCACATCGATCACGCGCGAGCCGGGGGACAATCCGGCCTGCTCGAGAAGCTGCAGAGACACATTCAAGTGGGGTTGATACCAGCTGACCGAATCGGCGCGCTTGGTCCGATAGACGTTCTGCCAGTGGGTTCGGCGATCATTGTGCGGATTGATCATATCGACACGCGGTGGCGGTTGCCTCGGGGCAGGATAGAAGCGAGGCGCCGCCAGGTAAAGTCCCGCGGGTGCCGCCGCACGGGCGGCCGGTCGATGATCCCTGACAAATTCGCAAAGCCATCGTCCGCTAGAGGGCCGGCCGGATGATCTTCAGGCCCGCAGCTCGGGCCAACTGCTGCTGCCGGATGTCAAACGTCGCAAAGTGTTTGAATTCCAGCTCCATCGCGCTTGCGACGTGCAGGATGTCCAGCGAGCGGCAGCCGATCGAACGAGTGTGTTTGCGGCTGAGTTCAACCGCTCTTTTCAGGGTGGCTCGCCACAGCACATCTCCCTGTTTGTAGCGTCCTTGGGTAAAGTCGTCATCGAGAGCGCTCATCGCCGCGTCGTGGACTTTGTCGGTAATGATCCCTCGGTAAGCGGCGAGACCGATGCCGTTGATCAATTCGACTCTGCCGTGATGAGTCACGAGAAGAGGGTCGCCGACCTTCTTGCGCCACTCGGCCATTGCGCGCGATTCGGGCTCCTTCAGATAGAGCTTCAGGAGTGCGCTCGGGTCGACATAGATCGAATCAGCGCTCGCCACGGTTCTCATCGTGCAGGGCGCGGGATTGTGCCTTGGTCATGGCCCGAGGCTGATACGAGTTGAGGCGCGCCCAGTAGTCGACCGGAGGGGGGGGCGCCGGACTAACCGGAGTGTAGAGCGTCAGACGGTACCGGGGCTTGCCCTTCTCGGTCAGAATGACCTCGCCGTGGGATTCGACCAGCCTTCTGACCTTGGGGAAGCGATTGCGCAGGTCGCGAATGGGGGTGCTCATAGTGAGACAAAAGTGTATCACGAGTCATTGATGGCGCCGCCGAGTGGGGCGCAGAACGGTGATTTTTCCGCCCTGTTGAAGCAGGCGGCGTAATGTTGCCCCGGCCCGATGACGGGCCCGATGACGAATAAAAGCGATGATCCGCCGGGAGCGGATCATAACGACGCACGGAGTGCGTCGGCCGCGGCGCAAGCCGGGGCGAGGCACAGGAAGGGCGGAGTAATAATCCGGCCGCCGCCCTGGTCCGAAGCGTCTGCGAATGCCTCGGGGGGTCAATCGAGAAACAGGATTCAAGTTATTGGAAAATAAAGAATTAGTGGCGCCCGGGCGCGGCGTCGAACTCGTCTTGAAAAGCCTTCAAGCGTAGCGACTTGGGCGGTTCTGCCCGTCGAATGACTCTCAAAGGTGCCCACGGCATCAGCCGACCGCTTGGTATGCCGTGGGACGCGCTGGCCGGACCCGCAGGACCGAATTTCTGCGCGGGCCCTGAAGTCCCGTGGGCGCCGCCGCACGGGCGGCGGGGTGTCGCGGCGACCTAGACGAGATGCCGCAAAAACTCGATTGCCGGAGATACCCGGATCCCCTCGGGCGTCTGGTAATCCTTGCGGCCCGTGGCGGAAACCTGCCAGGCCTCGACCGCCGGAAACTTCGCACGGAGGTAGCGAAGAGCGGCATCCACATCCGTGTCCGACCACTTGCATTCGACAAGTTTGATCGGGCGGCCTCGCTCGGTCACGACGAAGTCGACCTCGCGACGATCGATGTCACGGAAATATCGCAGCTCCAGCTCCCGACCCTGGGTGTCCTGCTCGAAATGCACCCATTTGAGGAGATGGCAAGCGACCAGGTTCTCGAAGCGCGCAGCCTCGCCCGGAACGAGCGACCAATCCAGGTGATAATGTTTCTGCTCTTTCTTGACCGCGCGGATGCGTGGCGCGCCAAAGGGGCAGAGGCGAAAAATCGAATATAGACGCTCCAGCGCGTCGAGCCAGTTACTGACGCTCTTGTGGCTGACCCGAAGATTCTCCCGCAAGGCATTGATCGACAGCGGCGAGCCCACGAGTTCCGGGAGCCGCAACATGAGCAGCTCGAGATGACCGAGGTCCTGGATGCGCTCGAGGGAAGTGACGTCCTCGCGAATGAGCCTGGTGCGATAATCGCGTGACCAGCGACGGGCCTCGGTCTGGCTGCCTGACAGGAAGGGCTCGGGGAACCCGCTCAGGGTGAGCAGCTGAAGCAGATCGCGCGTGGTCTGCAGGCCGAGTTCCGCTGTTGACAGCGGGTGAAGACGTAGCAGATGGTAGCGACCCTGGAGCGAGTCGCCGCCGAAACGGTACAGGTCCAATCGGGCGCTGCCCGTCACCAGGATCCGCTGCCCGCGGGCGCGACCGTCATAGAGGCCCTTGAGATAGTTCCGCCAGCGGCGGTACTTGTGGATCTCATCGAAGATCCAAAGCTTCCCCGGCGGCAGCTCTCCTCTGAGAATCCTCTCGCGATCCTCCGAGATGTCCCAGTTGAGGTAACCGGCGCGGCCGCGGCTCAGAGTGCGCGCCAGAGTCGTCTTGCCGACCTGGCGGGGGCCGGCGACGAACACCATCTTATGCGCGAGATCCTTGCGGACCTGAGGCAGAAGGTAGCGGGTGATCCGCGCCATAATGGCGGCATGGTACGGGCAATTTCGCTATTAGGCAAAAACACTCGCGAGTAATGTCTACTCCTGGTGAAATTGCTCGGGCATAGGCGCGCGGCCATGCCGGCCCGGGAAGGTGGGCGCCGCGCATCCGCAGGCTCGCCGGGCGGCTCGAGAGTCGCTGCGCGGAATTTCCGCCGCCCCGCCCCGATCGAGCCCTGCTAGGATTAAGATGTTGCCGCGGCCCGGTGACGAATAAAAGCAATGATCCGCCGGGAGCGGATCATAACGACGCACGGAGTGCGTCGGCCGCGGCGTAAGCTGCGGCGAGGCACGGGAAGGGCCGAGTGGCCGCCGCCCTTGTCCGGGGCGTCTCCGGATGCCTCGGAAGTCAATCAAGAAACAGGATTTAACTTATTGGAAATTAAAGAATTATTGGTGCCCGGGAGAGGACTCGAACCTCCACGGTGTTACCCGCTAGTACCTGAAACTAGTGCGTCTACCAATTCCGCCACCCGGGCCCGGAGGGCGCGGCGGCGAAATCTACGCACCGGGTTGGGGCCTGTCAATTGAAAGGTAAGACTCGAAGAGGGAAATACGGCCGCCGCGGTGGGGATGCCGGGGGGCAGGGGCGGGGCAAGGCCGCGAGCGGTGCGGCGCCGGCTGGGCGGCAGGAGCGGCACGCCAGGACGGCCCCCCAGGAGCGCTCGGGCGCACACCAGCGCACCACCCGCGCGGGCGAGGTCGTCCAGGGACAGGTGAGCGCGCATCGGGCCGGTTACGGGTTCTTGCGGGTCGAGGGGATCAAGGAGAGCATCTTCCTGTCCCCCCCGCAGATGCGCGGGGTGATGCACGGCGACCGGTTGAGCGCGCGCCTCGCGCGTGACGCCGAAGGCCGCTGGTTGGGCACCGTCGAGCAGGTGCTCGAGCATGCCGTGAGCGCCTTCCTCGGCACGGTCGAGATCGCCGGCCGCAACGCCTGGGTGACGGCGGCGGATCGGCGGGTGCACCTGCGCTGCGCCGTGGCGCACGAGGCGCTCGCCGGGGCGCGCGATGGCGATTGGGTGATCGCGCGCATCACGCGCCGCGGATCCGGCGGCGAGGTGCCCCACGCGCGCATCGAGCGGCGGCTGGATCCGGACCGTCCCGTGGAGCTGGCGATGGAGAGCGCGCTGGCGCGCTTTGGATTGCCGCACGAGTTCCCGGCTGCGGCGCTGCGTGAGGCGCAGGCCTGGGGCACCGAGGTCGATGAGCGCGAGGCCGGGCGCCGCGAGGATCTGCGCGGCTTGCCGCTGGTGACGATCGACGGCGAGGATGCGCGTGACTTCGATGATGCGGTGTACGCCGAGCCTCATCCGGCAGGTTTCCGGCTGATCGTCGCGATCGCGGATGTCAGCCACTACGTGCGCCCCGATACCGCGCTCGATGTGGAGGCCCGCGAGCGCGGCACCTCGGTTTACTTCCCAACGCGCGTGATTCCGATGCTGCCGACCGCGCTGTCGGATCACCTGTGTTCGCTCGCGCCACGGGTGGATCGGCTGTGCCTTGCGGCCGACATGCTCGTCAGCGCCGGCGGTGTGCTGAAGAGTGCCAGATTCTATCCGGCGGTGATGCGCTCGGCGGCGCGCCTGACCTACACCCAGGCGTACGACGCGCTGTTCGCAGGGCGGCCGGCTGCGCGGGATGCGCTCGGCTCGCTGCTCGAGCCGCTGCAGGTGCTGGTGGAGGTCTATCGTGCGCTGCACAAGGCGCGCAGCCGGCGCGGTGCGCTCGACTTCGATGCGCCCGAGGCCCGGCTCGTCATCGATCCGGCCGAGCGGGTCCGGGCCGTGGAGCTGCGCATGCGCAACGATGCGCACCGGCTGATCGAAGAGTGCATGGTCCTGGCCAATGTCGCGGTTGCGCAGGCGCTGGAGAAATCCCGCACGCCAACGCTTTATCGGGTTCACGGCGAGCCGGAGCCGGAGAAGCTCGAGCGACTGACCTCGGCGCTCTCGGCGCTGCGGATCGATGCGCACCTGCCCGAACGCATCGCGACCCGCGACCTGCAGGCGATCGCGCGCCGGCTCGGGCATGCCGCCGAGCGGCCGTTCATCGAGTCGCTGATCGTGCGCGCCATGCCGCAGGCGGTGTATCAGCCGGTGAATATCGGGCACTTCGGGCTGGCACTGACCGAGTATGCGCACTTCACCTCGCCGATCCGCCGCTATCCGGATCTGATCGTGCATCGCACGCTCAAGGCGCAGCTCGGTGCGACCGGCGGCGCGGCGGTGCGCTACGAGACCGCAATGCTCGCGGCATTGGGCGAGAGCACATCGCGGCTCGAGAAGCGCGCCGACGAGGCCGATCGCTACGTCGCGACGTTCCTCAAATGCACCTATCTGCGCGAGCGCATCGGCCAGGTATTTCGCGGGCTGATCACCACGGTGGTGGAGTTCGGCTGCTTCGTGCAGATCCTCGAGGTCGCGGTCGATGGCTTGCTGCACCTGACGAGCCTGCGCGACGATGACTACGTGCTGGAGGATCATGGGCATGCCTGGCGCGGGCGGCGGACCGGACGGCGCTTCGCCACGGGGGCGCAGCTGCGTGTCGTGGTCACGGCGGTCAATCCCATCGAAGGCCTGGTGGATCTGGAAATTGCCGAAGAACCGTAGCGCCGTGCAAGCGCACGCCCGCGCCAGCTCCGATCTGTACGGCCTGCACGCGGTGCGCGCCCTGCTCGAGCGCCATCCCGAGCGGGTCGGGGCGGTTTACCTCGCCGAGCGGCGCGACGACGTTCGCATCCAGCGCATCGAGCATCTCGCCCGCGCCGCCGGTCGGCCCGTGCGCCGCATCGAGGCGCAGGCGCTGCGCCAGCGGCTCGGAGATGTGGCGCATCAGGGCGTGCTCGCCGAGATCGATCCGCTGCCGCCGTGGGACGAGCAGCAGCTGATCACGGCGCTCGAGAGGGTGCCCGCGCCGCTGTTGCTGGCGCTCGATGGCGTCCAGGATCCGCACAACATCGGGGCCTGCCTGCGCACCGCCGATGCTTGCGGCGTGCTCGCGGTGGTGGTGCCGCGTGATCGCGCGGCGCACCTCACGCCGGTGGCGCGCAAGGTGGCGGCCGGAGCGGCCGAGACCACACCGCTGGTGGTGGTCACCAACCTCTCGCGCACCCTGCAGTTGCTCAAGCAGGCCGGGCTGTGGGTGATCGGCGCCGATGCGGATGCCCCGGTGCGCGCCGACGAGGTGGATCTGAGCGGTCCGCGGGTGCTGGTGCTCGGAGCCGAGGGCGCGGGCCTGCGCCACCTGACGCGGCAGAACTGCGACTACCGGGTTCGCCTGCCGCAGCTCGGGGCGGTGGAGAGCCTGAACGTCTCGGTGGCCGCCGGCATGCTGCTCTATGAGGCCGTGCGGCAGCGGCGGCCGTGATATTGCAGCGGCCCCGGCCTTCCAGTATTCTCCCCGGCCCCTTCCGGGGTCGCGCCCGAAACGGGGCCGGATCGCTCCTTGCCGCACCCGCAGGCCTCGCGTGGGCGGCTTCACAATCCGTAAGGAGGACACATGAGGCACTACGAGATCGTCATTCTGGTTCATCCCGATCAGAGCGAGCAGGTGCCCGCGATGATCGAGCGCTACAAGGGCATGATCAGCGCCGGCGGCGGGCAGATGCACCGCCTGGAAGACTGGGGGCGGCGCCAGCTCGCCTATCCGATCGCCAAGGTTCATAAAGCGCATTACGTGCTGATGAACATCGAGTGCGATCAGAAGACCCTCGGGGAGCTCACCGGCGCGTTCCGCTTCAGCGATGCGGTGCTTCGCCACCTGGTCATCGCCATGGCCGCGGCTGTCACCGAGCCCTCGCCGATGGCCAAGGGCGCCGAGGAAGAGGGCGAGGCCGGCAAGGGCCGCCGCGAGCGTCCGCGCGAGCCGGGCGCGCTGTCCGGCGAGCCCGACGCCGAGCTGCTCTGAGCGCACCCGCGCACCTCCTCACCGAACTACGGATACCGAACTGATGAACAGCAGAGCACCCACGGGCGGCGGCGGCCGTTTCTCCCGCCGCAAGAAATTCTGCCGCTTCACGGCCGACGGCGTGACGCACATCGATTACAAGGATCTCGGCACACTCAAGGGGTACGTCTCCGAGACGGGCAAGATCGTCCCCAGCCGGATCACGGGCACCAAATCGTTCTTCCAGCGCCAGCTCGCCCTCGCCATCAAGCGCGCGCGCTTCCTGGCGCTGCTGCCGTACACCGACCAGCACTGAGGCGCACCCATGGACGTCATACTCCTCGAGAAAGTGGCCAATGTCGGCAACATCGGCGAGCGGGTCACGGTGCGCTCGGGCTTCGGGCGCAACTACCTGCTGCCCCAGGGCAAGGCGACGCGGGCAACGCCCGAGAACATTGCGCGCTTCGAGGCGCGTCGGGCCGAGATCGAGCGCGCCGCGCGCGAGCACCTCGCCTCCGCCGAGGAGCGCGCCGCGGCCCTGAAGGATTTCAGGCTGGTGATCACCGCCAAGGCCGGTGCCGAGGGCAAGCTCTTCGGCTCGGTCGGCACCAGCGACATCGCCGAGGCGTGCGCTGCCCAAGGCTTCAAGGTCGAGCGCAGCGAAGTGCGCCTGCCGAACGGCTCCCTGCGTGTGACGGGGGAGCACAACGTTCTGCTGCACCTGCACGCCGACATCGATGTTCCGCTGACCGTCGTGATCGTCGCGCAAGAGTAGCGCCAGGCGGATCGGGCACTCGGTGGCCGCCATCCCCAAAGCGCGCGGCGGGAGCGGTTCGGCGCTCGGGGATGTCCCGACGCCTCCCCATTCGATCGAAGCCGAGCAGGCGGTGCTCGGCGGGCTGCTGCTCGATGCCAGTGCCTGGGACCAGGTGGCCGATGCGGTGGGCGAGGCGGACTTCTACCGGCCCGACCACCGGCTGATCTTCGAGGCCATCGGCGCGCTGGCCGGCAACGGCCGGCCCTGCGATGCGGTCACGGTCAGCCAGCAGCTCGAGCGGCTCGGCAAGCTCGAGGCGGCCGGCGGGCTGGCGTATCTGTCCACACTGGCCCGCGATACGCCGACGGCCGCCAACGTGCGCGCCTACGCGGAGATTGTCCGCGAGCGCTCGCTGCTGCGCGAGCTGATCCGGGCCGGCACCGAGATCGCCTCGGCGGTGTTCAACAACGACGGTCAGACGGCGCGCGAGCTGGTCGACCTGGCCGAGCAGCGCGTCTTCCAGATCGCCGAAGCCGGGGCGCGCGGCCGCCAGGGCGCGCAGGCGGTCAAGCACCTCCTGCCCGCGGTCATCGATCAGATCGACGAGTGGCACAGCAACCCCGACAAGCTGCGGGGATTGCCGACCGGGTTCAGCGATTTCGACAAGATCACCGGCGGGCTGCGTCCGGGCGACTTGCTGATCGTCGCCGGGCGGCCCTCGATGGGCAAGACGACACTCGCGGTCAACATGGCCGAGTACGCGGCGGTCCACCGGGGCACGCAGGCCTCGGTGGCGATCTTCAGCATGGAGATGCCCTCCGAGCAGGTCATCACCCGCATGCTCGCTTCGATCGGCGGCGTGCCGCTCGGGAGCCTGCGCAGCGGCCGCATCTCCGACGACGACTGGGTGCGCATCACCAGCGCCACGAATCAGCTCTCGGAAGCCAAGATCTTCATCGATGAGACCCCGGCGCTGACGCCGACCGAGTTGCGCGCCCGCGCGCGGCGCCTCAAGCGCGAGCACGGCCTCGATCTGATCGTGGTGGATTACTTGCAGCTGATGCATGTGCCGGGCACGAAGGAGAATCGCGCCACGGAGATCGCCGAGATCTCCCGCGGCCTCAAGGCGCTCGCCAAGGAGCTCGCCATTCCGGTGATCGCGCTCTCGCAGCTGAACCGGGCGGTCGAGCAGCGCGAGAACAAGAAGCCGGTCATGTCGGATCTGCGTGAAAGCGGCTCACTCGAGCAGGACGCGGACATGATCCTGCTGATCTATCGCGAGGAGGTGTACGACAGGAACACCACCAAGAAGGGCGTGGCGGAGATCGACCTCGTCAAGCACCGCAACGGCGACATCGGCACCTTCCTGCTGACATTCCAGGGCCAGTACACGCGTTTCGCCAACTACGCGCCGGACGCGTACGCCGACGGCGTGCTCAGGTGAGCCGGCTGATCCGCGCCGTCATCGACGGCGGCGCGTTGCGACACAACATCGAGGTGATCCGCGCGCGCGCTCCGGGGGCGCGCGTGATGGCGGTGGTCAAGGCGAACGCCTACGGACACGGCTTGGAACAGACTGCATTGGCGCTGCCCGGCGCCGACAGCTTCGCCGTGGCGCGCCTGGAGGAGGGCGTGCGCCTGCGCGAGCGGGGCATCCGTGCGCCGATCGTGCTGCTCGAGGGGGTGTTCACGGACGAGCAGCTGCGCGCGGCGCGCCATTTCGACCTCGAGCTGGTGGTGCACGATGCGCTGCAAGTCGAGCTGCTCGCGGCCGCCGCGCCCATCGAGCCGCCGGTGCTGTGGATCAAGATCGACACGGGAATGAACCGCCTGGGCTTTCGTCCCGAGGTGTTCCGCGAGGCCCATCGGCGGCTGCGCGAGCTGCGTCCCGCCCCGCCCGCGATCCGACTGATGACCCACCTCGCCTGTGCCGACGCGCCCGACGGGCAGATGACCCGCGGGCAGCTCGAGCGCTTCCGCGCCGCCACGCGCGGCATCGGCGGCGCCGTCAGCATCGCCAACACCGCCGGCATCTTCGGCGCCGTGCCCGTTGGCGGCGACTGGGTGCGGCCGGGGCTGGCGCTCTACGGCGTCTCGCCGTTCGCCCGCGGCAGCGGCCGCGGCGAGCTCGGGTTGCGGCCGGTGATGAGCCTGGAGACCTCCGTGATCGCGATCCGCTCGGTGCCGCGCGGGGAGACGGTCGGGTACGGTGCGACCTGGCGGGCGGAGCGGGATGCGCGCATCGCCATCGTGGCGGGCGGCTACGGCGACGGGCTGCCGCGCAATCTGCCGAGCGGCACGCCGGTGGGCGTCGCAGGCCGGATCGCGCCCCTGTGCGGTCGGGTCTCGATGGACATGATCGCGGTGGACGTGAGTGCTGCGGAGCACGCGGCGGTGGGCGTGGGCACGCCCGTGGTGCTGTGGGGCGAGGATCCTCCAGTCGAGACGCTGGCGCGCGCCGCCGGCACGATTCCCTACGAGCTGCTCTGCGCCGTCAGCCAGCGGGTGCCGTTCGATCTGCGCTGAGCGTCCGGTGGGCGAGGCCGGCCGTTCCCCGCCGCGCGCCCTCAGCCCGTCAGGAAGAACCCCATCTTCACGCCGGCGAGCTGGATGACGTCGTTGTCGCGCAGCAGGGTCGGCTGGGCACCGATCGCCGTGCCGTTGACGATCGGGAAATGATCCGGCTTGTCGGCATCGACGTGCACGATGAAATAGCCGTTGGCCCGGCGGGTGATGGCCGCCACCTGTACGCCGGGGCGTCCGAGGGTGGTGAGTGTCTTGGTCAGTTCCAGCTCGCGCCCCGCGAAGGCGCCGGAGAGCACCTGCAGCTTCGCGGGCCTGGGTGTCGGGGCCGCCGGCGGGCCGCTGGGGCCGGCCGGGGTGCTCGCCGCAGCGCTCGGGCGTGCGTCGGCGCCGTTGGCCGCTGCGGCCGCTTCAGCCGCCTCGGCGGCCGCGCGCAGCGCCTGCATGGGCCGCGCGGAGGGCTGGATCACCATGGTCTTCTCGAACTCATCCTGCTGCTCGTCGTCTTCCATGAAGCGCAGCTGATGATGGCCGACGGTGATCACGTCGCCGTGCTGCAGCGCGTGCTTCTTGATCAGCTTGCCGTTGACGTAGGTGCCGTTGGTGCTGTTGAGATCCTCGAGAAACGAGTCGTTGAGGATGTTGATGACCAGCGAATGATGGCCGCTCACCGCGGCGTTATCGATCCGGATGTCGTTGTCGGGAAGCCGGCCGACCGTGTAACGCTCCTTGTTCATGTTGTACTCGGCCATTACCTGGCCTTCGAGGCTCAAGATCAACCTTGCCATACGTCTCTCCCGCCCCCTGCCGTCAGCTGAACCATTTGCGGATCTTCTCGAGCATGCCGGTGCGCGCCGGGAACGCGTCGACGACATGCGCCATCAGCACCGAGATGTTGTCCCGGCCGCCGTTGTCGTTGGCCAACTGAATCAATTGTCTGGCGACATTATCTAGATTAGCACTAAACGTGCTTATCGTTAAATGGATGTCCTCGTCCTCGACCATGTCCGACAGGCCGTCCGAGCACAGCATGTACAGCTCGCCCTTGTGGACCGGGATCTCCTGGATCTCCACCTCGACGTTCGGCTCGACGCCGAGGGCGCGTGTGACGTAGTTTTTGTTTGCGGCCCGCTGGGCCTCCTCCGCCGAGTACAGGCCCCGGTCGACCAGCTCCTGCAGGAGCGAGTGGTCCATGGTGATGCGCTCGAACTTCCCGCCCTGCGCGCGGTACAGGCGCGAGTCGCCGACGTGGGCGATGGTGACCTTGTTGTCGAAGAACAGCGCCGCCACCACCGTCGTGCCCATGCCTTCGCACTGCGGCTGGGTATGCGCGGTCTGGTAGATGATCTTGTTGGCCCGGTGGATCGCGTCGCGCAGGATGATGCTGGTGCGCGCGAGGCCCGTCTCGGCGTCCCCGGCCCGCAGGTTCTCGCGCTGCATGTGCTCGCGCACCATGCTGACGATGGTCTTCACCGCCAGTCCGCTGGCGACTTCCCCGGCCTTGTAGCCGCCCATGCCGTCGGCCAGCACCAACAGACCGCTGTCGGCATCGCCGGCAATGGTGTCTTCGTTGTGTTCGCGGACCTTGCCGGTGTCGGTCAGCCCGACGACGCGCAGCTTGTTCTTCAGACCCATGCGGCGGCCTCAGACGTCTCGTAGCGCATTGATTTTTTCGACGAGCATAGTCAACCGATCCGCGACCCGGGCGCGCATAAGCTAGCATTGCCCCGGCGCGAGTCCGAGTGCAGGGTCACAAATTCTCCGCTGCGGCCGATGCAGCGCGCAGCTCGCGAGCGAACCGTCACTTTGATGATTTGACTTTCGCTTCACTGCCTGTATATTTGTACATGGGCGAGTTCGTGAGCAGGAAGCGGCGGGGCCGCCTGCGCTCGTGAGGGTGGAACGGTTTCACGCGAACCTTAGTCAGGCGTCACATCGAATCAAGGCGCTCCCGGCTGCAGGCGGCAGCGGCTGGCGCTCATCAGGCCGGCCCGCACCCCACGGCCATCGACGCATCCTAGCACCCGACCGCGGAGCCAGCGTATTCATGTCACGGTCCAGCACCCTCTACGTTTGCAGCGCCTGCGGCGGCCGGAGCCTGAAATGGCAGGGCAGCTGCCCCGGGTGCGGCGAGTGGAACGTGCTCGAGCCGGTGCCGGCCTCCCGAATGTCGCAGCGGCGCTCGGCGGCGGGCGAGCCGGTGCCGCTGCCGGCCGGCGCCGCGGATCTGCGCCGTCTCTCCAGTGGGCTTGCCGAGCTCGACCGGGTGTTGGGCGGGGGGGTGGTGCCGGGATCGGTGACGCTGCTCGGGGGCGATCCGGGCATCGGCAAGTCGACGCTGCTGCTGCAGGTGGCCGCGCAGGTCGGCGGCGGCGCACCGGTCCTGTATGCCAGCGGCGAGGAGTCGGCCGCGCAGGTGGCGATGCGCGCGCAGCGGCTGGGGCTCACCGCGGCTTCGCTCGAGATCCTGGCCGAGACCGAACTCGGAGCGGTGCTCGAGCGGGCGGCCGAGCGTGGCGTGGCGCTCTTGATCGTCGATTCGATCCAGACGGTGCAGTCGGAGCGGCTCGATGCCGCGGCCGGTGCGGTCTCGCAGCTGAAGGAGTGCGCCGCGGAGCTCGTGCGCTTCGCCAAGCGCCGCGCCACGGCCGTGTTCCTGATCGGCCACGTCACCAAGGACGGCTCGATCGCCGGCCCCCGCGTGCTCGAGCACCTGGTGGACACCGTGCTTTACTTCGAGAGCGAGACCTCGAGCCGCTACCGCATCGTGCGCGCCACCAAGAACCGCTTCGGAGCGGTCAACGAGCTGGGGTTCTTCGCCATGACCGAGGCGGGGCTGCGCGAGGTGCGCAACCCCTCGGCGATCTTTCTCGCCCGAGCGCCCGAGCCGGCCGCCGGCAGCATCGTCACGGTGACGCGCGAGGGCGGACGGCCGCTGCTGATCGAGCTGCAGGCGCTGGTCGATCGCATGCGCTTCGGGGCGCCGCGGCGCATCGCGCAGGGACTGGATGCGAATCGCCTGGCGATGCTGCTCGCGGTCATGAACCGGCATGCCGGCGTGTCGCTCCAGGAGCACGACGTGTTCGTCAATGCCGTCGGCGGCGTGCGCATCGAGGAGACGGCGTGGGATCTTCCGGTGCTGATTGCGCTCGCCTCGAGCCTCGCAGAGCGCATCGTGCCGGGCACACTGGTGGCATTCGGAGAGATCGGCCTGACCGGCGAGGTGCGCCCGGTGGCCTACGGCGAAGAGCGGCTGCAGGAGGCGCGCAAGCAAGGCTTTCAGGCCGCGCTCGTGCCGCGCGACAACGCGCCGCGCAAGCCGATCGACGGGCTGCGCGTGGTGCCGGTGGCGCGGGTCGACGCGGCGCTCGAGGCCGCCTTCAGCTCCTCGCCGCGGCCTGGACCAGCGGCGCGCGCACCCGCACGGTCTTGATCGCGTTGTCGGCGATCTGGAGCACCTCGAACAGATAAGGGCCGACCTTCAGGGTCGTGCCCGGGGCCGGGATGGTCTCGAGCCGCTCCAGCAGCAGCCCATTGAGCGTCTTCGGCCCGTCGGTGGGCAGTTGCCACTGCAGGGCGCGATTCACCGCGCGCAGCGTGGCGCTGGCGTTGATGATGAACACCCCCGGCTGCTCGGTGTGGATGTCGCGGTGCGAGATGGTCGCCGGGTCGCTGGTGAACTCCCCGACGATCTCCTCCAGGATGTCCTCGAGCGTCACCAGGCCCTCGATGTCGCCGTATTCATTGACCACGAAGGCGAGCCGGCGGCGATTGTGCTGAAAGTGCGCGAGCTGCACGTTGAGCGGGGTTCCCTCGGGAATGAAATACGGCTCGCGGGCCCGCGCCATCTCCAACAGCCGCTCCCGGGTGAGGCTCTCGCGGACCAGCTCGTGCGCGATGCGCTTCATGTGCAGCACGCCGATCAGGTTGTCGAGCTGCCCGTCGTAAACCGGCAGGCGTGTGTGCGGGGTGCGCCCGAGCTGCTCGAGCACATCGTCCCAACTCTGGGCGAGGTCGATGCCGGCGATCTCCTGGCGCGGGATCATGATGTCGTTGACGGTCACGTGGCCGAGATCCAGGATCGACAGCAGCATCTGGCGGTGCCGCGCCGGAATCATCGGGCCGGCCTCGGCCACCGCGGTGCGCAGCTCCTCGGTGCTCAGGGTCTGGGCCGCCGGGGCGGTCTTGACCACCCCGAGCATGCGCAGCAGTCCGTAGGAGATGCCGTTGGTGACCGACAGGAACGGGCGGGCGAGGAACACCAGCGCCCGGTAGATGCGCGCGGCGCGCAGCGCCGAGGTTTCCGGGTGCGCCGCGGCGAAGATCTTCGGCGTCAGCTCGCCGAACACGATCACCACCAGCGTCAGCAGCACGCTGGTGACCGGCACCGCGTAGCGATAGCCGGTCCGCTGGGCGAGCAGCGTCGCGACGGCCGAGGCGAACACGTTGGCGGCCGCGACAATGACGAGATTCGCGCCGAGCCAGTCCTCGGGCTTGCGCAGCAGCCGCTCGAGCAGCTGCGCGCGGCTCTGACCCGATTGGGCACGATGGCGGATGCGGTAGCGGTTCACCGAGAGCATCGCCACCTCGGTACCCGAGGAGAAGGCGATGAGCGCCACCAGCCACAGCAGGACCAGCAGCAGCAGCGGAACGGTTGTAGCGATCAAGCGAAAGCCCTCCTCAGGGCCTGTCCGGGGCGGGATGCCTCGGGTGCGGCCCGCCCACCGGCATCTTCACACGAGTGCGGGCGCCGCGCCGTCCGGCGCCGCGGCGCAACCGAATCGCTGCGATTTGCTCGCGGTGGGCCACGCTCGTCACGGCGGTCGAATGCCCGGCAGGCTCCCGCCCTATAATGGCCGCCCGGAGCGGATTCGTCACATGTTCGATACCCTTACATCACGCCTGTCCCGCACCGTCGAGGCCCTGCGCGGCCGCGGACGGATCACCGAGCAGAACGTCGCGGAGGCCCTGCGCGAGGTGCGCATGGCGCTGCTCGAGGCCGATGTGGCGCTGCCGGTGGTCAGAACCTTCATCGATGCGGTCAAGGCCCGCGCGCTCGGGGCCGAAGTGGCCGGGAGCCTCACGCCGGGACAGGCTTTCATCGGGATCCTGCACCGCGAGCTGGTGGCACTCATGGGCACGCAGGGCGGGGGCTTGCAGCTGCGGGCCCAGCCGCCGGTGGTCGTGCTGCTGGCCGGCCTGCAGGGGGCGGGCAAGACCACCACCAGCGCCAAGCTCGCCCGCTGGCTCATCGAGTCCCAGGGCAAGCGGGTGGCGCTGGTGAGCACCGACGTACGCCGGCCTGCCGCCATGCTGCAGCTCGAGCGGCTGGCCGAGCAGGTTCAGGCGCATTACCTGCCCGCCGACGCGGCCCTGGCGCCGGCCGAGATCGCGCGCTGGGCGCTCGAGCAGGCCCGTCGGGGGGTGTTCGACGTACTCATCGTCGACACCGCCGGACGGCTGCACGTCGATGAGGCGCTCATGGAGGAGGTGCGCCAGATCGATCAGGCCGTCCATCCGGCCGAACGCCTGTTCGTGGTGGACGCGATGGCGGGCCAGGACGCGGTCAATGCGGCGCGAGCCTTCGCGGCGGCGCTCGAGCTGACCGGCATCATATTGACCAAGGCTGACGGCGATGCGCGCGGCGGCGCCGCGCTGTCGGTGCGCCAGGTCACCGGCCAGCCCATCGTATTCGTGGGCGTCGGCGAGAAGACCGATGCGCTGGCCCCGTTCGATCCCGAGCGCATGGCCTCGCGCATTCTGGGCATGGGGGACGTGGTCAGCCTGGTCGAGCAGGTGAACCGCCAGGTCGATCGCGAGTCCGCCGAGCGCCTGGCGCGCAAGGTCGCCCGGGGCAAGGGATTTCACCTGGGGGATCTGAAGGCCCAGCTCGAGCAGCTGCAGAAGATGGGTGGGATGGCCTCGCTGATGGACAAGCTTCCCACCGCGGCACAGAAGGGCGGCGTCAGGCCCGACCAGGCCGATCAGGACGTGCGCCGCCAGATTGCGATCATCAATTCCATGACGCCGCGTGAGCGGGTCTCGCCCGCCATCATCGACGGCTCGCGCCGCAGGCGCATCGCGCGCGGCGCGGGCGTGCAGGTTCAGGACGTGAACCGGCTGATGAAGCAGTTCCTGCAGATGCAGAAGATGATGAAGCAGATGCGCGGCGGGCGCATGCGCCAGCTGCTCGGGGCACTGCAGGGCCGGATGCGCTAGTGTACCCAATCATTGCATATATGTAACAGCTCTATCTTGCACGGCTGGAGTGGCACTCAAAAAGAGGTGGCTCGGTCTATGCCCACCTACGCATAGACCAAGCTACCGCTTCGATCCGATGGTACTGCTTCGCATGGCGTAGTGTCCTCGGTGCTTGTAACGCCGTGGTTGCGTTGAGATTCAATATCCGAGACTACGCGTCTTCGAATTTCCACCACCTTCGCGACACGACCATGACTACAGAAGAAACCGAGACCTCCTTCCAGGGCCAGTACGACGCGGATCGGATATCGGAGTCACTTCCGCCGAATCTTGCGTTCTTGGCGCCCGTTGACGTCGACGGCCTGATCCGGGTAGGCAACGAGCACGACGGAGGTTACGTCGTACCAGAAGATACCGTGCAGGAAGTCGACGCGGTCCTCTCATTTGGGGTCAGCACCGACTGGTCCTTCGAGGAACATTTCAAGCAACTCAACAGCAAAGTGGAAATTCACGCTTACGATCACACGGTTGGAGAGCAAAGATTCTTGCGAGCATACCAGCGCGGAATCATCAAGTGGCTCCTGCGCCGCACGTCACTGTCTGACGTCCGCCGACGCCGCCGGATCCTACGATCCTATAGGATATTCTTTCCGTCACAGGCGATTCACTTCGAGGAAGCCATTCATGCTCGAAACAGCACACCCGGGCATGCGACGATCGACAAAGTGTTCCGCAGGACCAAATCACACCGCATCTTCCTCAAGATCGACATCGCGGGAAGTGAGTACTCAATTATCGACGACATCTTGCGGTATGCGGACCGGATTAAGGCTCTCGTCATTGAGTTCCACGAAACGATCGCTCTTCGGGATACGTTTTGCAGCGCCGTCAAACGCCTGCAGCGAGAGTTTCAAATCGTTCACGTTCACGGGAACAACTTTAGTCAGGCCGCGTCGGACGGGCTTCCGAACGTCATGGAGATAACCTTCGTCCACGGCGCAGCGCCGAGCAGCGCCCGTCGCAGACGGTCATTGCCTCTCGCGAGCCTCGACAGCCCAAACGATCCGAAGTCGCCAGATCACCCGCTTCGGTTCAACCAAGCCTGATGCAGCGCTGTGCCTCCGAATGCTCAGGCAGCAAGAGACCGTGACCATACGATGGCGCATGCCCTCTTGCTGGCCAGTCCGGCGACCCACGCTGCAAAGTGCTGCTCCGTGAGATGGGGCCACAGCGTGCCCGAGGACAAAGACCTCTTATCCCTCAGCAGCTTCGGAGCCGGACGGTTTCATCCGGGTCACCCGCCCGTCCGCCGTTGACAAAATCGTCTCGAGGCACTCCTTGAACTGTTCCCGAAACGCCCTGGTCATCGCCTCATAGCGCGCACGGGCGGCCCGCCCCATGGCCTCACGCTCGGCGGCCGTCATATCAAGCGCCGTGCGAATCTTGATCTCGAGATCGCCGGGATTGACGATATAGCGTTCGCCGAGACCTATCGGCTCGGCTCGGTCCACCACAACCCGCAAGCCGGTGCCCGGCGTGACCATCTCGTTCATCGGCGGCGCATCGGTGGTGATAACCACTGCCGCGACGCTCATGCCCTCGGCAATGACGTGACCAAAGCCCTCCGCCTCGCTCGGGCAGATGCACAGCGCACTGTCGTTCTGCCAGCGCAGGAGCGTCTCCTCATCCACCCGATCGGTGCTGATCTGGATATTCGGCGCGAGCGCCCGCTCCCGCCAAGGGAGAATTCCACCGCCATACCCCCGCGTCCGTCGCAGCACACGCAGCAGGGGCCACTCGGGGTTGCGGCTCCAGACATCCAGTACCGCCTCCGTGCCTTTTGCCATGCTCGCACCGGCGATGTGCAATCCGGTCAACATTTTCTGATCGACCCCTCCTGGCGACTGGCGGTCCACGCTCGACCATCCGATGAGCCGCGCATCGCACCCGAGCGCCGAGAATAGCCGCTGCGCGAGGTGTGTCTTGGCCCAGACTTGATCGATCAGGGGCAGATACGGGCGGCACCAGTCGCGGAACCATTCCTGATTGGGGATCAAGACGTTACGCTTGGCAAGCCAGAGGCATCCCCCCTGGATATCTTCGAGGTGAATGTTCAAATCAAAAGGCGGCCTCATCCCTGCGTAACGCACTGCTACCTTGCTCGCCCTCGACATTTGCAGGCCTCTGCGTACCCGCTCGAGACGCGAACTCCGTGTGCCGCCATCGAGATTTTTGTTGACGAACACCGCGCAGCCAAGCCCCGAGAGCATGCTGCGCAAAATATTAATATCGCGGCTGAGCCCACTGCCGTTGTTCCAGCCGAGGATATTGACGGTCTTGCCCACGGTACATTCGATGATGGTGCTGCGCCGGTTGCGGTGGATATTGACGCGCTACTAAGAGCGGGACAAGCACAAGGTTCGCCTGCGGTTTTACCCGGAGGCCCAGTAACGGTGTGGGACGTTCTCAATGGTTTTCAAGACGCCGCTGAAAGAGCTGCTTGCCGGGCACCTCGACAACCCGCACGGACCGCACAGTCCAAAGGGACTTGGTGTACCATACTTGAGCTAGGCCGCTCAGCCAGTGGAAAAGGCCTCTTAAATGCCTCAGCGGCCTGGAGCAAGACGGTTTCACTTCCTGGAAAAGTGCTCCGGGCCCCTTCCGGAGCGGGCCATAAGCCCGTAGAATCCGCCCTCTTTTTTTGGGGCGGAGCCGCGGGCCCGCCCGGATCGGACACTTGAGAGCGACAAGACCATGGTAACCATTCGCCTGACCCGGCGCGGGGCGCGGAATCAGCCCTTTTATCACGTGGTGGTGACGGACAGCCGCAAGCGCCAGGGGGGCTCCAGCCTGGAGAACGTCGGGTTTTTCAACCCGATCGCCGGCCGAAGCGAGACCCCGCTCAGGCTGGACCTGGCCCGTATCGATTACTGGGTGGGCCACGGCGCCCAGCCGAGTGAGCGCGTCCGATCGCTGATCGCTTCGTATCGGAAGCAGGCGAGCGCCTGACCGCCCGGCGGCCGCGGGGCCTGCCGTGAGCCGAGGCGGCTGGGTCGAGCTTGGGCGTATCGGGGCGCCGTTTGGCTTGGCCGGATGGGTTCACGTGTCGTCCTACACCGACCCGCCCGAGGCGCTGCTGAAGTATCGCCCCTGGCGGCTGCGCTCCCGGGCCGAGACCCGGACGGTGACGGTGGCCGAGGCCCGCGCCCACGGGGCGCGGCTAGTGGTGCGGCTGACGAACGTCGAGGACCGCGACGCCGCCGCGCGGCTGGCGGGCGCGCTGATCGAAGTCGAGCGCGCGGCGCTGCCGGCGCTCGGGGCGCGGCAGTTCTACCGCGCCGATCTGATCGGGCTCGAGGTGTATAACACCGAGGGCCGCGTGTTGGGAACGGTGGCTTATTTCGTTGACGGGCCGGCGGGAGCCGTCATGGTGGTGCAGGAGCGCTGCGGCGAGGGCGCGCACGGCGGCGCGCTGCGCGAGCACTGGGTGCTTGCGGATCCGACGCATCTGGTCGAGGTGGAGCTGAATGCCGGGCGGGTGCGGGTCGATTGGCCCGCCGAGTTCGATTGATCGGCGGCGAGTGCGCCGCGAGTGTGCGTGTCGATGAAGATCGAAGTGGTCACCCTGTTTGCGCCGATGATCAGCGGCGCGTTGCGCTTCGGCGTCGTGGGCCGCGCGCTCGAGAGCGGGCGGCTCGCGGTGGGGACGGAGGATCCGCGCGCTCACACGCGCGATGCTCACCGGACGGTCGACGATCGGCCGTATGGCGGCGGACCCGGGATGGTGCTCAAGCCCGAGCCGATGCTCGCGGCCATCCGGGCCGCCGCTGCGCGTCTGCCGCCCGGGAGCCCCCGGGTGTGCCTCTCGGCGCAGGGGGAGCCGTTCACGCAGGCCGTGGCGCGCTCGCTCGCGGCGCTGCCGGGCCTGCTGCTCGTGGCGGGTCGCTACGAAGGTTTGGATGAGCGCGTGATCGAACTCGGGATCGACCGGGAGCTGTCGATCGGGGATTACGTGCTCTCGGGCGGAGAAGTGCCGGCGCTGGTGGTGATCGACGCGGTGGCGCGGCTGCTGCCCGGGGTGCTCGGCGATGAGCGCTCGAGCGAGTTGGATTCGTTCTCGCAGGGGCTGCTCGACTGGCCGCACTACACGCGGCCGGAGATATTCGAGGGCCTGGCGGTGCCGAAGGTGCTACGCTGCGGCAATCACGCCGAGATCGAGCGCTGGCGGCTGGAGCAGTCCGTGGCGCGCACGTGGCGCCGTCGCCCGGACCTGGTCCGGGGGCGGGTGCTCTCGGGCGAGGCGCAGCAGATATTGAATGAGCTTCCGCCGCTCGATGCGGCTGGAGGCGACGATCGAGGATGGATGAAGCAATGAGTCATATCGTTCAGCAACTCGAAAAAGAGCGCATGACCCGCAAGGTTCCGGACTTCAAGCCCGGCGATACCGTGGTCGTGCAGGTGAAAGTCGTCGAAGGCGAGCGCGAGCGTGTCCAGGCGTACGAGGGCGTGGTGATCGCCCGCAGCAACCGTGGCCTGAATTCCTCGTTCACGGTGCGCAAGATCTCCCACGGCGAAGGCGTCGAGCGCGTCTTCCAGACCTACAGCCCGGCGATCAGCGACATCGCGGTCAAGCGCCGCGGCAACGTGCGTCGCGCGAAGCTCTATTATCTGCGCGAACGCTCGGGCAAGGCGGCGAGAATCGAAGAGAAGATCTGACGGGCCGCAAGGTGGCGAGCGTGCGCAAGATCCTCCTCGGCCTCTGGCGCGGTCTGGACGCGCTGCGCAAGGTTCTGCAGCTGGTGTTGCTGCTGGCGTTGGCCGTCCTGATCATCGGGGTGCTGCACAAGTCGCTGCCGGCCGTGCCGCAGCGGGCGGCGCTGGTGGTTGCCCCGCAGGGACAGCTGGTCGAGCAGCTCGCGGGCAACCCGCTCGAGCGCGCCATCGAGACAGCCCAGTCCGGCGCGGTGGATCAGACCTCGCTGTGGCGGCTCGTGGCGGCGATCCGCGGCGCGGCGCACGACAATCGCATCCGCGTGCTGGTGCTCGATCTCGATGACATGGACAGCGCCGGTCTGCCGGAGCTCGAGGAACTCGCCCGCGCCATCGACGTGTTCCGCGCCAGCGGCAAGCCGGTGCTCGCCTACGGCGACACGTATGATCAGGATCAGTACTTCCTTGCCGCCCACGCGAGCCAGATCTACCTCGCGCCGAGCGGCTACGTGCTGATTCGCGGCTTCGGGCAGTATCAGCTGTACTTCGCGGGGCTGCTGAAGAAGCTCGGGGTGCACGTGCACGTGTTCCGCATCGGCAAGTACAAGAGCGCCGTGGAGATCTTCACGCGCGAGGGCATGTCCAAGGCCGATCACAAGCAGGCCGTGGCCTATCTGGACTCGATGTGGTCGACGTACCAGCGCCAGGTGAGCGCGGCGCGCGCCCTGCCGGGGGACGCGATCGCGCGGTATGTCGCTTCGCTGACCAAGACGGTGCCCGCCGCGCACGGCGATGCGGCCGAGGTGGCGTTGCAGGATCATTTGGTGACCGCTCTGGCCAACCCGGTCCAGTTCGAGCAGCGCGTGGCCGCGCTGGTCGGGGCGGGCAAGGACGGCTCATTCAACGCCATCTCCGCTCAGGCCTATGCGCAGGTCGTACGCGCCCGGCGGCGAGCCGAAGGCGCGGGCAAGCCCTGCGTCGGAGTGATTGTCGCCTCGGGCACCATTCTCAACGGCGAGCAGCCGCCCGGACGCATCGGCGGGGCCTCGCTCTCGCAGCTGATCAGCGCGGCACGCCGCGACAAGCGCATCAAGGCGGTGGTGCTGCGCATCGACAGCCCCGGCGGCAGCGTCACCGCCGCCGAGGAGATCTATCACCAGCTGGTCGCGCTGCGCCGCGCCGGCAAGCCGCTGGTGGTCTCGATGGGCGATCTGGCCGCCTCCGGCGGTTATTACATCGCGGCGCCGGCCAACCAGATCTGGGCCAGCCCCGCGACCATTACCGGCTCCATCGGCATCTTCGCGATCATCCCGACGTTCCGCAAGGCCCTCGCCAAGATCGGTGTGCACAGCGACGGGGTGGGTACGACGCCGCTGGCCGGAGCGCTCGCCATCGGGCAGCCGCTCGGCCCGCAGGCCCGCGTGCTGATTCGCTCGCAGATCGATCGCGGTTACGCGCAGTTCGTGGCGCGCGTGGCTGCGGGGCGTCACATGACGGATGCGCAGGTGAACGCGATTGGGCAGGGCCGTGTCTGGTCCGGCGCGGCTGCGCGGCACATCGGCCTGGTCGATCACTTGGGCACGCTCGAGGATGCGGTGCGCGCCGCGGCGCGTCTGGCCAAGATCAAGAACTACCGGGTGGCGTTCATCCGTCCACACCTGTCGTGGACGCAGCAGCTGCTGCAGCGCGCGCAGACGCGCGCGGCATTGACGGCGGTCGATCTGTTCGGGCCGCGGCTGCACATGCCGGGCCTCATGGCGTTCGCCGCGCCACTTCGGCCCTACGCGCACGCGCTGGAGACGATGGCGCGTTTCGGGACGCGCGGGCAGATGTACGCTTACTGCTTCTGCCGGAGCCTCGAGCGCTGAGCGCGGCTCACAGGCTCTGCCAGTCGAGGATGACCTTGCCGGCGCGGCCGGAGCCCATGATGGCGAAGGCTTCGCGGTAGTCCTGGATGGGCAGGTGATGGGTGATGAGCGGCTGCAGCTTCAGTCCGCTTTGCAGCAGGCTCGCCATCTTGTACCAGGTCTCGAACATCTCCCGGCCGTAGATGCCCTTCAAGGTGAGCCCCTTGAAGATCACCTGAGTCCAGTCGATGGCGGCCTCCTGCGGCGGGATGCCGAGCAGGGCGACCGAGCCGCCGTGGTGCATGGTGCGCAGCAGATCGCGGAAGGCCGTCATGTGGCCCGACATCTCGAGCCCCACGTCGAACCCCTCCTGCATGCCGAGCGCGCTCATGGTCTGGTCGATCGTCTCGCGCTGAACGTTCACCGCCCGCGTCGCGCCCATCTGTTTCGCCAGATCCAGCCGGAAGTCGTTCACGTCGGTGATGACGACGTGGCGGGCCCCGACGAAGCGGGCGATGGCGACCGCCATGATGCCGATGGGGCCCGCGCCGGTGATCAACACATCCTCGCCGACCATGTTGAACGCGAGTGCGGTGTGCGTGGCGTTGCCGAACGGATCGAGAATCGCGGCGATGTCGTCGCTGATGGAATCGGGCAGCTTGAACGCGTTGTCGGCGGGAATGGCAAGATACTCGGCGAATGCGCCCGGACGGTTCACGCCGACGCCGATGGCGTTGCGGCACAGGTGGCGCCGGCCGGCGCGGCAGTTGCGGCAATGCCCGCAGGTGATGTGACCCTCACCCGACACCCGATCACCCACCCGCAGCCCGCGCACCTCCGAGCCGAGCTCGACGACCCGGCCGCAATACTCGTGGCCGACCGCCATGGGCACGGGGATGGTTTTGCGCGCCCACTCGTCCCAGTTGAAAATGTGCAGGTCGGTGCCGCAGATCGCGGTCTTGGCGATCTTGATCAGCACGTCGTTGGGACCGATCTGCGGCTGCGGCAACTCCTCGAGCCAGATGCCGGGCGCGGCTTCCTTCTTGACGAGGGCTTTCACGCTATGACTCCCAGTTCACGTCCAACGGCCGCGAAGGCCGCGAGCGCCGTGTCGAGCTCGGCGCGGGTCAGCGCCGCGGACATCTGCGTGCGGATGCGCGCCTCGCCCCGCGGCACCACCGGATAGGAAAAGCCGATCACGTACACGCCGCGCTCGAGCAGCCGGTCGGCCATCCGGCTCGCCAGTCCCGCATCGCCGATCATCACCGGGATGATCGGGTGCTCGCCGGGCTTGAGGGTGAAGCCGAGCCGCTCGAGACCGGCGCGGAAATACTGCGCGTTCTCGTGCAGCTGCGCGCGCAGCGCCGGGCGCTGCTCGAGCAGCTCGAGCACGCGCACGGCGGCCGCGGCCACCACCGGCGGCACGCTGTTCGAGAACAGATAGGGGCGCGAGCGCTGGCGCAGCCACTCGATGACCTCGCGGCGCGAGGCGACGTACCCGCCGCTCGCCCCGCCGAGCGCCTTGCCGAGGGTGCCGGTTAGGATGTCGACGCGCGGCCCGACACCGCAATGCTCGGGCGTGCCGCGTCCGTGCGCGCCCATGAAGCCGGTGGCGTGCGAGTCATCGACCATCACCAGCGCGTCGTAGCGCTCGGCGAGCGCGCAGATGTCCCGCAGGTTCGCGATCGTGCCGTCCATGGAGAACACCCCGTCGGTGGCGATCAGGCGGGTGCGCGCCGGGGCAGCCTGCCGCAGGCACGATTCGAGCTCGCCCATGTCGTTGTTCGCGTAGCGCAGGCGCTGTGCCTTGCACAGGCGGATCCCGTCGATGATGCTGGCGTGATTGAGCGCATCGGAGATGATCGCGTCGCGCTCATCGAGCAGCGCCTCGAACAGCCCGCCATTGGCATCGAAGCACGAGGAGTAGAGGATCGCCTCCTCGGTGCCGAGCCAGGCGCTCAAGCGCTGCTCGAGCGTCTTGTGCACCGTCTGCGTGCCGCAGATGAAGCGCACCGAGGCCATGCCGAAGCCGTACTGCTCGAGGGCCGCATGCGCCGCGGCGCGCACGTCGGGGTCGTTGGCGAGGCCGAGGTAGTTGTTGGCGCAGAGGTTGATCACCTCGCGCCCGCCGGTGGCGACCTGGCCGCCCTGCGGGCCGGCGAGGATGCGCTCGCGCTTGTACAGGCCCTGCTCCCGCAGCGCCGAGAACTCCGAGCGCAGGCGCTCGATCAATTGCGGCATCATGCGCAATCATTATACGCGTCCCCCGGCGGCTGCGCGCGGCGCCGCTGTTGGTTAACATGGCGGCCCGGGTTCCCATGCGAGGTCGATCATGGCGCTTTCCCTCTACGCGGCCACCGTGCCGTCCTACCGGCAGATTCTGGGGTCGGTCGCCGGCCTGCTCGGCAAGGCCGAGGCCTTCTGCGCCGAGCGCAGCCTGGCGCCGGCCGAGATCATCGCGGCGCGCCTGGCGCCGGACATGCTGCCGTTCGCCTACCAGGTGCGCTCCACGGTGACGCATTCGATCGGGGCCATCGAGGGCCTGCGCCGCGGCACGTTCTCGCCCGATCGCTCCGCGCCCCCGGAGAGCTTCGCTGAGCTCGAGACGCTGGTGCGCGGCGCCGAGACGGCGCTCGCGGCGCTCGAGCCGGCCGAGCTCGAGGGCTACGCCGATCGCCAGATGCTGTTCGTGGCCGGCGAGCGGCGCCTGGCATTCACGGGCGAGGATTTCATGCTGTCGTTCTCCCAGCCGAATTTCTACTTTCATGCCGCCACGGCCTACGACATTCTGCGGTCCAGGGGCGTGGCGATCGGCAAGCGCGACTTCCTCGGCCGCCTGCGCGTCAAGGCATAGTCTGCCGGCCCCATGAGCGGCGCCTGCGAGGCGCTCGATGGATTCGCCGCCGCGCGCTCGCTATTCTTCGCGCCCTGTTTGTCACTCGATGGAAGGCTACAGGATGACTAAAGTACCGCTCGGAGTCGGTCCGCGACATCCGCAAGTCGTGGTTCTGGTGGGTGCGACCGGGGATCTGGCCCGGCGCAAGCTCCTGCCGGGGCTCTTTCATCTGGTGGGCGCCGGCTATATTCCCGGCTGCCGCATCATCGGGGTGTCGCTCGATGATCTGGATGTCGAGGGCTTTCGCCAGATCGCCCGCGCCGCCATCGAGGAATTCTCGAGCGGCAAGGTGGCGCCCGAGGAGTGGGCGGCTTTTGCCGAGGGGATGGACTACGTTGCGCTCTCGCGCGGCGCACCGGCCCTCAGGGCCGCCGTGGAGCGCGCCGAAGGCACTCTGGAGGGCGCGCCGCAGCGGCTGCACTATTTGAGCGTGCCGCCGAGCGCGGCGCTGTCGATCGTGCGCCTGCTCGGCGAGGCGGGGCTGGTGGAGCGCTCGCGCATCATCATGGAGAAGCCGTTCGGCACCGATCTGCAGAGCGCCGTGTCGCTGAACGCGAAGCTGCACGAGGTGTTCGACGAGCGGCAGATCTTCCGCATCGATCACTTCCTCGGCAAGGAGCCGGCGCAGAACATTCTCGCCTTCCGGTTCGCCAACGGCCTGTTCGAGCCGATCTGGAACCGCAACTTCATCGAGCACGTGCAGATCGACGTGCCGGAAACGCTCGGCCTGGAGAGGCGCACGCAGTTCTACGACGCGATCGGGGCGTTCCGCGACATGGTGGTGACCCACCTGTTTCAGATCCTCGCCTTTGTCGCCATGGAGCCCCCGACCGCGCTCGAGCCGAACGCCATCGGCGAAGAGAAGAACAAGGTCTTCAGGAGCATGCTGCCGATCAAGCCGCACGACGTGGTGCGCGGACAGTACAACGGCTATCGCAGGGAGGAGGGCATCAGTCCGGAGTCCGACACGGAGACCTTCATCGCGCTGAAAGTCACCATCGACAACTGGCGCTGGGCGGGGGTGCCGTTCTATCTGCGGACCGGCAAGCGCCTGGCCGAAGGCAAGCGCATCATCTCGATCGCCTTCCGCGAGCCGCCGAAGAGCATGTTCCCGCCGGACTCGGGCGTCGGGGCGCAGGGTCCGGATCACCTCACCTTCGACCTGGCGGATGTCTCGAAGATGTCGCTGTCCTTCTATGGAAAGCGGCCCGGTCCGGGCATGCGTCTCGACAAGCTCAGTCTGCAATTCGCCATGCACGACACGGGACTGGTGGGCGAGGTGCTCGAGGCGTACGAGCGGCTGATTCTCGACGCCATGCGCGGCGATCGGACCCTGTTCACCACCGCCGAGGGCATCGAGCGGCTGTGGGAAGTGTCGAGCCCGCTGCTCGAGGCGCCCCCCCCGGTGCGCCTGTACGCGCCGGGCTCCTGGGGGCCTAATTCCATGCACCAGCTGATCGCCCCGCATGCCTGGCGGCTGCCCTTCGAGCGCGGCTGGCGCGATCCAAACCGGGCCGGTAGCTAGACAGTGCATCCCTCAAAAGGGGTGGATTTTTCGTCAGGGAACCCCCATAGCGTAGAATGCTCATATTCCGTTTAGGAGGATTGAGATGGCGTTTCAGAATCGGCGATCACGTAATCCGTTCATGAACGAGAACACGTTCGCGCGCGTTCCGCGCGTCGGATTCGGCGAAGAGGCCATGAGCGTTCATGGGACGGTCAACAAGTCGTTCCTGCTGCTCGTGGTCATGCTGGTCACCGCGCTGTGGCCCTGGTCGATGGCCGCGGCCGGAAACTTCCAGGCGGCGGGCGGCTTGGTGGAGATCGGCCTGATCGTGGGGCTGGTGCTGGCGCTGATCATCAGCTTCAAGCCGACCACCGCACCGTATCTGTCGGTGCCCTACGCGGCGGTCGAGGGGGTGGTGCTGGGCAGCATCTCGGCGGTGTTCGAGCAGCGCTATCCGGGCATCGCCATCGAGGCGGTCGGCGCGACCTTCGCGGTCGCGTTCGTCATGCTCGTGCTGTACCGCACGCACGTGATCCGGGTCACCGACCGGTTGCGCTCGGTGGTCATGGGCGCAACGATCGGGATCGTGCTGCTGTACGCGGGCGCGTGGATTCTGTCGTTCTTCCACTATGCGGTGCCGTTCATCAACGGCGGGGCGATGGGGATCGGCAGCGGACCGCTCGCCATCGGCTTCTCGGTGCTGGTGGTGGGCGTGGCCGCGTTCATGCTGCTGCTCAATTTCGACATGATCGAGCGGGGCGTGGCGGCGGGCGCACCGCGTTACATGGAATGGTACGGTGCGTTCGGCGTGATCATCACGCTGGTGTGGATGTACATTCAGGTGCTGACCCTGTTGGGACAGCTGCGCGAATGACCGCCGGCCGCGGCGCGCCGGCCGGCGGGCTGCGGCATGTCTTCTATCTCCTGAACGCGAGCCGCCGCGGATCCGACCGGGTCCGCGGCGCCCGGCGCATCTGATCGATGAGCGAGCCGGGCGAATCCGCCGAGCCGGTGGAGATTCCCTACGCGGCGCTCTCGAGCGAGGCCCTGCGGGGTGTGATCGAGGCGTTCGTGCTGCGCGAGGGCACCGATTACGGCGAGCGGGAGTTCACGCTGGCGCAGAAGGGCGCGCAGGTCCTGGCGCAGCTGCGCCGGGGTGAGGCGCGCATCCTCTACGATCCGGCGAGCGAGACAGTGACGATCGACATCGCCGCGCGCTCTGGCGCGCGCTCGCGCACCTAGCGCTCAGCGCAGCACTTCCTCCAGGAACTGCATCAGCGAGTGCCAGGAGCGCCGGTCGGCCGCCTCGTTGTACTGCAGGCCGTCCGCGGGGGCATTGGCCTGCGGATGGGTGAAGGCGTGCAGGGTGTTGCCGTAGGCGTGCAGCTGCCAGTCCGCGCCGGCGGCGGTGAGTTCCTTGGCGATCGCGAGCACGTCCTCGGGCGGGGCCATCGGATCGTCATAGCCGTGCATGATCAGCACCTTGGCGCCGATCTTGCGCGCGGGCAGACCGCTTGGCTTGAGCAGGCCGTGAAAGGCGGCGACGCCGCGCACGTCGGCGCCGCCGCGGGCGAGGTCGAGCACGCAAAGTCCGCCGAAGCAAAAGCCCATGGCGGCGATGCGCCGCGGGTCGATCTGCGGCAGTCCCTTCAGCGTCTGGAGCGCCGCGCCGATGCGGCGGGCGAGCAGGGCGCGATCCTGCATGAAGGGGGTGATGAGGGCCGCGCACTCCTCGTTGGTGGTGCCGCGCTTGCCCTTGCCGAACATGTCGAGTGCGAATGCGGCATAGCCGTGCCAGGCGAGCCGGCGCGCCTTGCGCTCGACGAACTCATCCCGCCCGCCCCAGGCGTGGCTGATCAGGACCGCGGGCTGCGGTCCCGGACGGGAGTCGTCGTGACAGAAGAATCCCTCGAGGAGGACCTGCCCCTCGTGGTATTCGAGCAACTGCTCGCGTATCGCCATGATGCGCTCTCCGATTTACGCAGGGGAGTGCGATTCTAGCGCTTCAGCAGTCCCACCGAGAGCAGCACCAGGCCGGCGCCGAGCACCGTGCCGCCCACCCAGCCCGGCAGCGGGCGCTCCTGGCTCACGCTCGCCGTCAGTCCGCCCAATTTCAGGACGTGGTGCTCGCTCGCGTAATGCAGGGGATGCGCGATGAGGAAGATGCCGCCGCCGATGAGAATCAGTCCCGCGATCAAGAGTGCTTTCACGGTGAGGCTGCCTGAGGGCCTGGAGGCCGAGGGGCTCATTGTAGCAGCAGGCGTTGCGGTGGCCCGGACCGGCTCACACGGCGGTCGCAGGGGCGCCGGCGGCGCTTTCGCGTGCGGCGAGCGATGGCTCGAGCGCGGCCGGGCATTCCCGGTAGGCACTCGGGGAGGCACCGGTGATCCGACGGAACACTCTGGTGAAATACGACGGATCGTTGAATCCGACGGCCGCCGCCACGTCGGCGATCGACATGGCGGGATTGTTCAGCAGCCGTTTGGCCTGCTCGATGCGGTAGCAAGCCAGGTAGTCGACATAGGTGACTCCGTAGGCCGCCTTGAATTCCCGACAGAATCGGGACGGTGACATCTGACAGAGCCGGGCGATCTGCGACTCGGGCAGGGGCTGTCCGTAGTACTTGCTGATGTGCGTCAGGGAGTGCTCGAGACGCAGGGAAGGCGCGGTGTGCGGCCGGTAGCGGACCTCCACCGGCATCTGTGCCAACAGCGCCTGCGGCTGCCGCTCCGACTGTGAGCGCCGCGCATGCACGGCCTGCGAAACCCGCTGCAGGCAGTGCTCGATCTCCTCGGGCGCGATCGGCTTGATGAGCAGATCAAACACCCGCACGCGCAGGGCCCACACCGCGAACTCGAGCGAGCATTGCGCGGTGAGCAGGACGATCGGTGCGGAAGGCCAGCGGCGCTTGGTCTCCGGGACCCGCTTCAGCTGCGCCATCTCCGGATAGTCGAAGTTGAAGCCGATGAGATCCCAGTCTCCCTCGGCCTCCTTGTCGAACAGTTGCGTGATCTCGATCTCGTGCAACCGGCAGATCGCGGCAAACCCCGCCATCCAGGCTGCGCGGGGTATGGCGGCGCTGCAATCGTTCACCCAAAGCAGCTGCAGTGGGACCATAGACTGGCTTAATTATCGTTCTTATGCGCTCGAAGCTATCAGTATCTTCCGGTGACGCAAGAGTGGTCGATTTCACATATTCCCGGGTTGCCGGTGAGCCGCACATCCCCGCGCGTTCTTGCGCGCGCTTGGCGGGCTCCGCGCGGCCGTTGCACGCGCCGCGAGCGCGGTTGCGGATCGGGCGGGGGGGAAGCGGGGGGCAACATGTTGCATGGCGCCCATCGATGGCCGATCAACTGGCTGCTGTGCGTACAGGCGAACGGACCGCGCGATGCGGGGCAGGGCGTTACAGTGTCAGGTGTGGGAGGCATCAGGGATGGTGATGCATCAAGTCACTGAATACGCTCACCAGTCTGACCACGGCGGGACCGACGGCGACCAGAAAGAACGACGGGAACAGACACAGCGCGAGCGGAAAGATCATCTTGGTGCCGATCTTGGCCGCTTGTTCTTCGGCGGCCTGCACGCGCTTGTCGCGGAACTCCTCGGCATAGATCCGCAGGGCGTCCGCGATGCTGGTGCCGAAGCGCAGGGTCTGCACCATGAGGGTCACCAGGCCGCGGATGTCCGCGAGGCCGGTGCGCTCGGCCAGGTTCCTCAACGCCTGTGCGCGCTCGACGCCCGCGCGCATCTCGGCATTGACAAGGGCAATCTCCGCGCCGAGCTCCGGATGGCTGACGGTGAGCTCGTCGGCCACCCGCTGCAGGGCGGGCGCGAGCCCGAGCCCCGCTTCCACACAGACGACGAGCAGATCGAGCGCATCGGGAAAGCCGGCACGCAGGGCGCGCTGGCGCTTGAGCACGCGCCGGTCGAGCCACATGCTCGGCAGCACAGAGGCGGCCACCGAGGCCGCCAGGGCATAAAAGATCAGCTGGTCCGGGGTGACGTTCGGGAACAGCGGCCAGGCGAGCAGCACCGCGAGGGGCGGGGCCGTGAGGAACAGCGCCTTCGCGCCGTAGAACGTGCGCAGCGCGGTGGCGGAGCGGTAGCCGGCGTATGTGAGCCGCTGCTCGACTTTCGAGCGCTCCCTGGCCCGCTTCGGCAGCACCAGGGTCGCAAACGGGTGCAGACGCGCCACGAGCCTTGCGCCGAACCGCGGGCGAGCCGCCTGCTCCCGCGCGACCTTCCCGAGGCGCCGCCAGCGCGGATCGGCCGCCGAAGTGACCACGGCGAACACCCCTAGGCTGAACACGAACACCGCGGCGGCGGCGAGCAGCACGAACAGGGCCGGGTTGCTCGCCAGATGAGCGAATTCGGCGCCGAGGCGGGCGAGGGTGCTCGACATGAAAGCCTCCGGTCAGACCACGATTCGGATGATTCTGCGGATCCAGATCATGCCGATGAATCCCATCACGACGGCGATAATGATCAACTTCGGCCCCAGCGGGTTGTGCAGCAGCACGGGGAAATATCCCGGACTGCTGATCGAGATGAGGGCAAACAGCGCGAAGGGAATGAGCATCAGGATCCAGGCTGACAGCCGCCCTTCCGCCGACAGCGTGCGGATGCGACGGTGGAGCTTGAACCGCCCGCGAATCACCGCCGTGATGCGGGTGAGAATTTCCGCGAGGTTGCCGCCCGTTTCCTTCTGAACCAGCACGGCCGTCACGAACGCCATGGCCGACACGCTCGGCACTCGTTCCAGGAACCCGAGCAGCGCATGCCGCAGATCGCCCCCGTAATTGATCTCCGAGAAGATGTAGTCGAATTCCCGCCCGATCGGCTGCTCCATGTCCTGCGCCACCAGCTTCAGGCACTGCGTGAACGGGTGGCCGGCCTGCAGCCCTCGTTTCATGACATCGAGCGCCTCGGGCAACTGCTCCTCGAACTTCGCCGTGCGGGCGGCGCGCTGCTGCAGGATCCTCACCCACGGCAGGGCCGAGGCGGCCAGAGCCGCCGGCGCGGCGACATACCACAGATGCATCAGCTCCCAACCGGCCATGCCGGCGGCCATCCCCAGGGCGATCGAGCCGAATGCCAGCCGGTACGCCGGTGTGCTGCTGCCGCTTTGCTCGAGCAGGCGCGCAAGGATTTGCATTCCGGGCAGCGACTCGAGCGACTGCTCGAGCGGCGTGCGCTCCGTGCGGTATTTCTGGCGCAGCAGCGTCTCCACCTCCGCGTCCGTTTCGGTCTTGAGCGTCGCCAGGCGCTCGAGCAGGCGCTTGTGCATCCGGCGGCTCTCGCCGAACACCGGGATCGTCAGACCCGCCATCAGCACAAACACGGCCAGGAACACCAGACCGACGAAAATCCACACGCCGCCCGCACTCATGACGTCTTCCTCCCGGCGGCTTTGTCGCCGGCCTCGCGGAACACCTCGTAGGACAGATCGATGCCGCGCTCGCGCAGGCGCTTGAGGAATCCCGGCACGATCCCGGTCGGGCGCAGCCCCCCGAGCACATTGCCCTGCTCATCGAGCCCGCGGCGCCGGAAGGTGAAGATCTCGGAGATGGTGATGATCTCCCCTTCCATGCCGTTCGTTTCCTGCAGGCTCACCACGCGGCGACGGCCGTCCTCGTGCCGCTCGATCTGCACGATGATGTCGATTGCGGAAGTGATCTGGGCACGCAGCGCCCGCGCCGGGAACGTGATGCCGGTCATCGCCACCATGTTCTCGATCCGCCCGAGGGCATCGCGCGGGGAGTTGGCGTGAATCGTGGTGAGCGAGCCATCGTGCCCGGTGTTCATCGCCTGCAGCATGTCGAGGGCTTCGCCCCCGCGGACCTCGCCGATCACGATGCGGTCCGGGCGCATGCGCAGACTGTTGCGCACCAGATCCCGCTGGGTGACCGCGCCACGTCCCTCGATGTTCGGCGGGCGTGTCTCGAGCCGCACGACGTGCGGCTGGCGCAACTGCAGCTCCGCGGAGTCCTCGATGGTGACGATCCGCTCGGTGGGCGGAATGAACCCGGAGAGAATGTTGAGCAGCGTGGTCTTGCCCGCGCCCGTGCCGCCGGAGACCAGGACGTTGAGCCTGGCGCGAACGATCGCGCTCAGGATGTCCGCGAGCGGTCGTGTCAGGGAACCGAGGTTGACGAGATCGTTGATGGTGAGCATGTCCGCCGCGAAGCGGCGGATGGACAACGACGGGCCGTCGATGGCGAGCGGGGGGATGATGGCGTTGACGCGCGAGCCGTCCTTCAGGCGTGCATCGACCATGGGCGAGGACTCGTCGACGCGCCGGCCCACCGCCGAGACGATGCGATCGATGATATTCATCAGATGCGCATCGTTGTTGAAGCTGACGTCCGTGAGCTCGAGGCGCCCGTGGCGCTCCACGTACACCCGGGCGGCGCCGTTGACCAGGATGTCGGAGACGGTCTTGTCGGCGAGCAGCGGCTCGAGGGGTCCCAGGCCGAGCACCTCGTCCTCGATGCGCCGCACGATCCGTTGCCGGGAGGCGAGGCTGAGGGGCAGCTGCTGCTCGCTCATCAGCCGCTCGCAGATCTGGCGGATCTGATGCCGGGCATCCTTGTCCTGCAGTTCCCCGATGAGCGACAGGTCCATGACCTTGAGCAGCCGCTGGTAGATGAGATCCTTGCTCTCGCGCTCCCCGGCGCTGAGCGGGCGCAGCCGATCATCCGGCGGGGCGGCTTCCTCGGCGCCGCGCCGTGCGCCGTCCTTCGTCTGTGAGCTGGCAGGGGCTGTCATGACGCTCTCGGTTTGACCACCTTGGAGAACGTACGGCTGAGCAGACTGCGCCGTACGTTGTTTGGGCCGCCGTCGAGGCGCTCGGCGAGCGCGCCGACCGCCCTGGTCACCGCCGCGCCCCGGGCGTGGGCGAGCAGCGGCTGGCCGGTGGCCACGCTCTCCTCGACGGTCCGGTAATCGTTGGGCACGAGAATCGGCTCGCTGCAGGCGAGGGCGCTGCGCACGTGCTCCAGGGAGATGCTCGAGCGCCTGTCATGGCGGTTCACCACCGTGAGGATCCGCCCGGGGTCCACCAGCAGATCCCTCTGCAGGCAGGTCATGACCTTCGCCGCATCGCGCAATACCGTCACGGACTGTTGTACGACCAGCACGACATGCTCGGCCTGCTCGATCACGCGACAGGCGAGCGGGTCGAGCTGTCGGGGCAGATCGATCAGAATGTGCTCGTAGGAGCGCGCACAGAGCTTCAGCAGAGTGTCGACGGCGTCGGCGGAGATGCCCTCGAGCGGCAGCCTGTCCTGGGTGGCGTGGCCGAGGATGGCGAGCTTGCCGCGCCGGTGCAGGTAGCCCCCGAGGGCCGCTTCATCGAGCTGGGTGTGGTTCTCGAGCGCCTGCAGCAGGCCTCTTGCCGGAAAGAGGTCGAAGTAAAGCGGAATGGTGCCGAACTGCACATCCAGATCGAGCAGCACCGCGCGCTTGTGCAGGCGCGAGGTGAGCGCGTCGGCCACGTTGCAGGCGAGAAACGTGCCGCCGCAGCCGCCTTTGGCATTGATGAACACCGTGACCGCGGCGCTGGCCGCCGGCGCCAACGCCTGCTGATCCCTGGCGATGCGCTCGAGCGCCGCGAACAGATCGGCCTCGACGAGCGGCAGGGGCAGCAGATCGCGAGCGCCCGCCTGCATGGCAAGGCGCATGGCGGGCGCATCCGGCGCCGAGCCGATCACGATCAAGGGCGGCCGGCGGTCGGCGGGGGTCGCCGCCAGCGCCTCGAGCTCGGCACGCCACGTCTCGCCGAGGTGCAGCACCATCGCGTCCGGTAATTCCGTCACTTCGTGCAGCGGATCGACGTGTCCGTTGACGACCAGCTTGCGCGCGATGGTCAGGCCCGGGCGCCGCTTCAGCAGCGTCTGCAGCGCCTCGAGAACCTCCTTGCGCCGGGAGATCAGCAGGATCTTCAGCCGGATGTCGGTGCACTCTCGCATGGGGATCGGCGGCGCCTCAGCAAGGGGGAAGGGGGGAGTTCGCCGGCCAAGTGCGCGGCACACCGAGGCTCTCGCGCGGGATGGTGGTGGCGAATCCCGACAGCGATACGGTCGGGTCGAGGAATGGAATCATCAGTTGCATCGAGAAGTTCACGATCTGCGCCCGTACGTATCTGATCGCGTCGAAGTTGGCCGCCGTGTCGGCAAAATTCGGCGACGGACTGGAAATCACGTTGCCGTTGTCGTCCAGGTACTCGATGACCACGTTGGACGTCGTGAGGCCGGCAACCACGGCGCTGCTGCCGGCGCCGTAGGCGAACACCGCCCCTTGTGCCGGGTACGGGTCGTTGACGGGACACACGGACGCGAGGCGCGCGCCGCGCCGGGTGGCTTCGGTGAGCACGGAGATGACGTACATCGTCCGGCCGAACTCGATGATTGCGAACAGAACCACGAAGAGGAGGCTGCCGACGATCGAGAACTCGACGGTCGTCATGCCGCGCTCGGCCTTGCGGATGGGCGATCGCCGCCGCATCACAGGGCCCTCATGACGCTGGTCGCGGTGAGCGTCGGGTCGGCCGGAATGGGCTGACCGAGTCCGAACGCCGGCAGCGCGACCCCGAGCATGGGCTCGTACGGATAGCTCACGGAGACCTCGACGTACAGGGGGTTGATCGCCGAGACCGTGACCTCGGCGGTGGTGAGTCCGGGCAGCAGCGGTGCGCCCGTGCCGTTCACATTGCCGCTGACGACGAGGTTCGCGACCGCCGTCTGGATGGCGGGGGTGATGTACACCAGTCCGGTCGTGCCGAGCGAGCTCACCGAGGCGGCGTAGCGCGCCCCATTGCGCACGGCCTTGGTCAACGTGTCGTATTGACTGAGCATGCGCCCGAACTCCGCGGTCGCAAACAGCAGCAGCAGCAGCACGGGCAGGCCGATGGCCATTTCCACCGTAGCGAGACCGCGTTGGCCGTGAGCCGCGGTGCGCTGCAGCCGCCGGCTCATGAGTCCGGGCTCCCGGGATCGCGGTACAGCTCGATGACGTAGGGCCCGGGGCCGGCGCCGGGGTTGGGGCCCGGCTCGCCGCCGCTCTGGCAGTTGCCCTCGAACTGCCCGATGATGTAATCGGTGGTGCCCTGCTGAGTGACCGGCTGCAAGATGAAGAAGCAGGCGAAGCCGAGGATCGGCACCGTCGTGCTGCCGTTGGCGGTGCCGGTGCAATCGCCCACCGGCACGGTGAGCACCCGCCGGTCGAACACGCCCGGACCGCCGGCGCTCACCGGCTGATAGTTCCAAGGGCCATTGGTAATCGCCGCCTGATAATCCTGGTAGTTGAATACGTCTCCTATGGTGCTCGAGGTGATCTGCACTGCGGTTGCCCCTGGCGGCTGGTACCAGATGTCGCCGTTCGAGTCGACCGTCATCTGCGGACTGGAATAGTTCGTGACGACATCCGGGGGGAATTGCGCCATGCTCATCGAGCCGGCATAGATGCCAAAGCGGGTATTGAGGCCCTGATAGACGGGGCCGGTCTCGTTGCCCGTCTCGGTCTGCACCGAGTCGGCCGTGGTCAGGCAGGAGTTATAGTCTCCGGCGAGGTTCTGGCGCACGATGTTGGCACCGGTGCCGCTGAGCTGAATGAGCTGGAAGTTGCCCGGGCCGACCGCGGTGCTGCCGGGCGAGGCACTCTTCAGCACCTGCGGGGAATTCAGGCAATAGCCCCAGAGGCTCGCCAGCCCATCGGCGCATGGGGAGGGCAGGGGCGCAGGTGCCGGATTGCCGCAGGCCATGATGGGCGCGATGTTGCAGGCAGTATTGATGGTCGGACTCGGGCCGGCGACCGCCGAGGCGCTGACGCTCAGCTGGTTGAAATGGCCCACCTCGAGCAGGATGGTCGGAAACGCGAAGTTGGTGGCGATGACCCGCACGTACGGGCCGGTGGCCGATCCCGGGGTGAAGGGCGGCAGGGTGCTCGAGTACTGCACGCTCACCTGCAGGTTGCCGCTGTCGTAGGTGGCGCCGAGCTCGTTGTTGCCGGCGGTGTTGGCATCCAGACCCAGGGCCTGCAGGGCGGCGGTGGTGGCGAGTCCGGTGTTCGAGGTCTCATCCAGGGTCTTGGCCGCCGACAGGGCCGCGGCGTCCACGGCATTCTGCAGGCGTGCCTTGTCGAGCATCATGTGCCCGATGTCGAGCGCCAGACCGGCCATGAGAATGAGCACGACCATGGCGATGGCGATCAGCACCAGTGCGACGCCCCGCTGTCTTGTCGCGGGCGGGGTGCGAGTCGCTCTCATGGTTGCACCTGTCTATGCATGGGCTTGCGTGCCGCTCACACGGGCGGGGTGGGCGATTGGCTCATCCGCCGCCGCCGCTACCGCCGCCGGTCTCGAACTGCCCGGTCCGGATGTGGCTCGCCACCGCCTGCGACACCGCGCCGCGATGGGCCTTGAGCACATTCTCGAGCCGCATGCCCCCGCCCGGCGCGGGGCGATGCGCGATCCCGGCCGCCCCGGGATTGAAGGTCTGATCGCGAACCATGGCAAGGTAGGCCTGCCCGTACATCTGGTCGACTTCCGGAAACTCGGCACAACCGTCGAGGCTCGCGCTGACGGTCAGCGCAAGCATCGCGATACACACGTGGGAATACTTCATGGTGCTGTCCTCGCTCTGCGCTCACGGGCGGCCGTTGGCCGGTGGCGGCGCCGGCGCCGGGGCCGGGACCGAAGCGTGGGGCGGTGGAGCGCCGTGCAGCCGCCCGAGCAGGAAGAAATCGGCGTCCGAGGGCGCGGTGACGCCCTGGCTCGGCAGCCGGGCCTGGCCGGGTCCGAGCGCCTTGGCCAGATGCGGCGTGACGAGGATCACGAGCTCCGTGCGGCCTTCCTGAAACTGCTGGCTGCGGAACAGCTGCCCGAGGATGGGCAGGTCGCCGAGGCCGGGGAATTTCTTCACCGCGGTCTGCATGGTGTCGTTCAGCAACCCGGCGATGCCGATGCTTTGACCGTCGGCGAGCTCGACCGTCGCGGAGGCTTGTCGCTCGGTGAGGGCCGGGACGGCAAATACGCTCGAGGAGGTGATCGGGCTCACGACCAGGGAATTCGTCGAGGTCAACTCGCTCACGCTGACGTTGATCTGCAGGTTGATCCGCCCGTCGGAGAGCACGACCGGCAGGAAAGCGAGCTTGACGCCGAAGGACTTGTATTCGATGCCGATGGCGCCGTTCTCCTCCGGTATGGGGATGGGGAACTGGCCGCCGGAGAGAAACTGCGCCTTGCGGCCGGACTCGGTGGTGAGGGTCGGCTCCGCGAGGATGTGGGCGAGGCCCTGCTGCACGAACGCGTCGAGAACCGCGTTCGCCATGAACGACCCGCTGAGATAGCTGCCGAACAGCCCGGCCGTGGAGATCTCCGGCACGGCCTGCTCGATCACCGACGCCGCCGGCGGCAGGATGCCGCTGCTGCCGCCATGAAGAAGCGGCGCACCGGTCCCCTGCGGGAACAGCGCGCCGCCGTTGTCCACTCCGCCGGCGAACTTGCCGCCGTTGAACATGCCGAGGACCTGCAGGTTCATGTTCTTGGCGGCATTGCGTTGCACTTCCGCGACCCGCACCTGCAGCATCACCTGCTGCGGGCCCTTCACCCGCAGGAGGTTGATGATCCGACCGGAGTGTCCGCCGCCGCCGGACTGCCTGAACGTGATCTGCTTGGTGGCCCCGGCGTTCGCCTCGAGGTAGCTCCTGGCGATCCGCAGCGCCGCGTCCATGTCGACCACGTTGTTGACCGTTCCGTACAGGACGATGTTCTTGTGGGCGCTCGTCACGCCGATGTGCTCCTGCGGCAGGACTTTCCTCAGCATCGTGCGCAGTCCGGCGAGATCAGGTGACACCGTGATGGAGATCGCGCTCAAGAGGAAGTTGTCCCTGGTCCACAGCAGAATGTTGGTGCTGCCGAGGGACTTGCCGAGCACGTAGAGCTCGTAAGGGTCGATGATCAGCACGTCGGAGATGTTCGGGTTGCCGATCGATATCCGGCTGACCGGCCGGGTGAGCTCGACGATCCTGCTCTTGTAGATGGGGATGGTGATGTCGGTGTGCTCGCTCGTGGCATAAATCAGCTTGCTGGCGTTGTCCGCCCGGGCGCCGGGCAACGCCAGGGCGAGCGCGAGCGACAGCAGGCCCGGCGCCCACCAGGGGCGGGCGCGGGCACAGGACGTTGACTTCTTCATTGTTGGTATTCTCCGGAATTTTGCTTCCCTGGTGATCGTGCCCGACGGGCGTTCGAGCGCCGCATGACCTGCGCCGCTCAACCCTGAACGTGTCCCGTGGGATGGGCGTGCTGGATGTTCATGCCGCGGATGATGGTGACGTTGTACCCCGCTGCCCGATGGGCGACGAAATGCACCGGACGCACCCTCCTGTGCCACACCGGCTTGCGGGGCGGTGTGTGCGCGACCGTGACCGCCGGCACGTTGATCGCGTTGGGACCGCGCAGTGTCAATTGAATGCGGCCCTCGGTCATCGCCGTTACCAGCTTGTCGGCCTGCTCGGGCGTCACTTCCAGGGTCACCGCCCGCACGAGCTGCGGGGAGTCCTTGTCGTGCGAATCCGTCTGATCGACCGCGAGCACGAGGATGTCCTGCAGGACGATGTGCGTGACAGCGCGGCCGCCGACCGAGCGGGCTTCCAGAACGTCGACGCGGTTGCCGGGCAGCAGGAAGCCGGCGACATCGGTGACGTCGTTGACGCTCAGAGAGATGGCGCGCATATCCGGGGGCAGCAGCGCGGCGAGCAGACTGCCGTTGGGGTGAGCGGTGAACTGTCCGGGTTGCAGGATCGCCCCGGGCAGCACCCGCTCCAGGGCCACCATGCCGGCGAGCTGCCGGGGTGCGGAGAAATGCGCGCCGATCGGCGCCGAATCGGGCAGCTCGATGACCCGCAGAAAACGCTGGTGCACCCGCGTGCCGAACGGGATCTCCTGCGCCGCGGTGACCACGGGCATCTGCGCCACCGCGGTGCTGCGCTGCAGTCGCGTGGCAACCCAGCCTCGGGCCACCCACGCCGCGCCGAGCGCCAGCGCGAGCGACAGGACCATCAGCCACATTGCCCGTCTCCTAACCATGATGGATTCCTCCCGGCGGTATCATTGATCGGCCGCCACGAAGTAGTTGTGCCAGGCCCACTCCAGCGCATCGAAGCGCAGGTGATCGCCGTCGCCGAGGTAGGCCGCGTGATCGAGCGCCATGTCGATCAGGTCCCGGGGGTGGCAGGGCAGGAGCGGTATCGAGGACGGCCCGTGCAGACGATCGATCACCGTCTGGCAGATCTGCGGGTCGTAGGGGACGCCGTGCTGCTCGCAGACCTGTTTCCAGATCTCGTGGTAGCGGCGCGTGGGCAGGGGGCCGAACTGGATCTTGTAGCCGATGCGCCTGAGGAACGCGTCGTCGGCGAGGTCGGTCGGGCGCAGATTGGTCGAGAACACCAGAATCAGGTCGAACTGCACGATGAAGCTCTGGCCAGCCGGCAGGTTGAGGTAGTCCCGCCCTTCCTCCATGGGGACGATCCAGCGGTTGAGAATGGCGCGCGGGGGCACGCGCTGGCGGCCGAGATCATCGATGATGAGCATGCCGTTGGTTGCTTTCAGCTGCAGCGGCGCGCGATACAGCCGGGTGGCCGGATCGAGCTGCACCTCGAGCATCTCCGGTGTCAGCTCCCCGCCGGTGATCACCAGCGGCCGCCGGCACAGCACGAAGCGCGGATCGTGACCGTCCTCGAGTCTGACGCCGGGCAAGGGCGTCTGGATCGGGACGTGCACCGTGGTGTCGAAGATCTGGATGATGGTCTCCCCGACGGCGAGCGCGTGCGGCACCAGCGCGGTATCGCCGACCAGCCGGCACAGCCGCTGGGTGACGTAGGTCTTGCCGGTGCCCGCCTCGCCATAGACGAAAATGGCCTTGCCGGAATTGAGCGCCGGGCCGAGCCGATCGAGTATCTGATCATCGAGCACGACGTCCTTGAATGCGGCGGCCATCAACTCGCGGGTGATCAGGCGGTCATGCACCGATTGCCGGCGCACCACTTCGCTGTACGCCTCCAGTGTCACCGGGGCCGGGCCGACGTAGCCGCTGCGGGCGAGTCCGTCCTGCGCGCTCATCCGGCCGCGGTCGGTGAGCGCGTAGCGCAGGCTCGCGTCCTCCGGGGTCGGTCCGCGCACTTCGATGCGCCCTTCGCGGCGCAGGAAGGCGAGCACCTCCCCGAGAATGCCGCCGGCGAGGGCGGTGCGGCGGCTCATGCCCGGCAGTGTCAGCGTGCCGGCGCTGTACAGATGCTTTTCAACCAACTCGCACAGCAAGGAGATGTGCAGTCCCGTTTCGGCGATGCTCTTGGGCCGCGGCGCGAGAGCGCCGGGCTCTGGCGGCAATTTCGCGGCGCCGGCGGCGGCTTCGGCGTGGTTGACGCCCGGGGCAGTGCTAGCCACGGTATGCGCTCCATAGCCCCGAGATGAGCGTGCCGCCGGCGATGGCCAGGCCGTAGGGGAAGCGCTGCGCGGCCCCCTCCGCGCCCGAGTGCGGAAGCTGCGCGCCGTGCCCGGTCATACAGAGCACGTAGCCTCTGAAGATCCACCGGCGGAGCAGCTCGCGGACGCCGGCCGGTCCGGCGGTTGAAACGAGGACGATCAGTCCGCCAAACAGTCCGACGACGAGTGTCCAGAGGATGGCGAAGAACGCGCCGGCCGGACCGAGGAACGCCCCCACGACCGCCATGGCTTTCACATCCCCGCCACCGGATCCGCCGGCAAGGAACATCGGCAGGAACACCGCGAGCCCCACCGCGAGGCCCTCCGCGCTGTGCAGCGCGCCCGGGGCGCCGGCCGCGGCCGCGTGGATGGCGACGGCGAGCACGGCGGCGGGCACCGTCAGCCGGTTCGGGATCCGGCGGGTGCTGAGGTCCATGACCGCCACCGCGATCAGGAATGCCGACAAGGCGGCTACCGTGAAATACCAGCTCTCTGAGGCCATACGCGCAGGTCCGCTCAGGGTGCGGGACGGGCGACCGATGGGGTGCGATCGACACCCCATCGGTAATCGGACGACATTGACGGCGGATGCGCTTTAGAACGTTCCGCTTGCCGATGAACTCGACACCGCTGCGTACAGCCAATTGATGACGTTGTTCACCGCCTCTCCCAGGTGGGTGAATGCGGCAACGACGGCCGCCGCAATCAATCCTCCGGCGATGGCATATTCCACCGTTTCCAGCCCGTCCTCATCCTTCCACAGCGAGACGAGCATCTTCTTGCAGCTCAGCATGGGCATGTCTCCAGATGAAGTTGAAGTAGTTGTTCTGATCCGGCGCCGACCGCAGCGCGTTGGCCCACACCGACGCATCGGAATGGACGAGCCGAGCATCGGTCCTTTGCGCCCGGCGGCAGTAGGACGGCTTTGCAGAAGTGCCGGATGATTTTGCCGAGCCGGCGCCGCTGCCCGGGCGGCGGGCGGTCCGCACGGTGCTGTTGACTCGGCGCGGGCGGCAAAATCGTCCGGACATCGATCAAAAGATTCCTACCCGCCGGGCGGGCGGGTTTGTCAAGGTGGGTCGTACGCGCCGGTCCCTAACAGGCGCGGTGGACAACCACCCGTGAGCAGCGCGAGCGCAGTCGACTCGGACTCGGCACCCATCGCCTACCCCGTTGCCAGGGGGATCTCCTGGCCGTTGATGGTGGGGGTGACGGCGTTCCTGATCCCGGTGCTGGCGGGCTGGGGACTGCGGGACCCGGATACCTATTGGCACATTGCCGCCGGGCGCTGGATGCTCGCCCATGGCGCGGTGCTCACACACGATCCGTTTTCCTTCACCCGGCGGGGGGCGCCGTGGATCGCCCACGAGTGGGGTGCGGAACTGCTGATCGCGCTGGTGTTCAGGCTCGCCGGCTGGGCGGGCCTGGTCTTTCTGGCCGCCGCCTGCTTCGCCGGCACGCTCGCGTATCTGTTGCGTTTCCTGCTGGCGCGCATGGAGCCGCTGCACGCCCTGGTGCTCACCGTGCTCGCCGGCAACATGATGTTCCCCTCGCTGCTCGTACGGCCCCACGCGCTCGTCTGGCCGCTCACCGCGCTGTGGATGGGCGTGTTGGTCGGCGCCGGCGAGCGCCGGCGCGCACCCCCCTGGTGGCTGCTCGGCGTGATGCTCCTATGGGCAAACATGCACGCCAGCTACATCCTCGGACTGGCCGTCGCCCCGGTGCTCGCGCTCGAGGCAATGGCCGGGGCCGGCGCGCGGCGCGCGGCCGTCGGCAGAGGCTGGCTGGCGTTCATCGTTGCGGCGTTGGGCTGCGCGATCGTCAACCCGCAAGGCTTCAGGTTGCTCACGTTTCCTTTCCGGGTGCTCGACATGAGCGCGCTCGATTACATCGCGGAGTGGCGCCCGCCCAACCTGCAGCACCTGCAGATATTGAGCGTATGGCTGGCGCTTGTACTCGGGCTCGCGTTCATCGGGCGCATTCGGCTGCCGCTCGCGCGCAACGTGCTGGTCATGGGCTTGCTGTTCATGGCGCTGCAGCATGTGCGCAACGTCGCGCTGCTCGGCCTGCTCGCCCCGTTCCTGCTCGCCAGGCCGGTTGCGACGGCTTGGCGGCGGCTGGCAGCCTCCGGCCGCGACGCCGCCGGCCTGGATCGGTGTTTGCGGGCCCTGACACCGCCCGCACCGCGCGCCACCGCGCTGGCGGCGATCGCTCTGGCCGCCGTGAGCGGCGCGGTGGCATTGCGCATCGAACGGCCGCACCCACCCGCCGCCGTGGCGCCGCGCGCGGCGCTCGATGCGCTGCTCGCCCGCGGCGCCGGCGGGCGGATACTGAACGATTACGGCTTCGGGGGCTACCTGATCTTCCGGGGCGTTCCCGTGTTCGTGGACGGGCGCGCCGATCTTTACGGCGATGCATTCCTCACGCGTACCGTTGATGCGCTCTCGCTCTCCCCGGGCGGTCATCTGCGGGCGCTGCTGCGCAGATACCGGATCAGCGGCATTTTGCTGCGGTCGGGTTGGCCGGCGGTGAAGCTGCTGAACCGCATGCCGGCATGGCAGCGCGTATACGCCGACAGCGTGGCGGTCGCCTATGTTCCTCGAGAACAGGATAAAACAACATGAGTACACGTGCGGCCGATCTGCCGGTGAGCGCGCGCGGACGCTCCTTGGGCTTGCCGCGAGCGCGGGCCGCCGAGGCGGCTCCGGAGCTCGTGGTGGTCATCCCGACGTATTGCGAGCGGGCCAATGTCGAGGAGCTCGTGCGCCGCCTGCGCAAGGTTCTGACCGGGCTGCGCTGGGAGGCGATCTTCGTCGACGACGATTCTCCGGACGGAACCGCGCAGGTGATCCGGGGCATCGGCCGCAGGGACGCGCGGGTGCGCTGCCTGCACAGACTCGGCAGGCGAGGGCTGGCTGGGGCATGTATCGAGGGCATGCTCGCGAGCTGCGCGCCGCACATCGCGGTCATGGATGCGGACCTGCAGCACGATGAGACGATCCTGCCCCGGATGCTGCAGTACCTTCGGGAAGGCGGCGCGGAGCTCGTGGTCGGGACGCGCTACGGCGGGGACGGGAGCGTCGGCGAGTGGGACGCCGCCCGGGCATTGATCAGCCGCCGCGCCACACGGCTCAGCCGCCTGGTGTACCGGCAGTCCGTTTCCGACCCCATGAGCGGATTTTTCATGTTGAAGCGCGGCCTGTTCGAGGAAGCCATGCGCAAGCTCTCCACCAGCGGTTTCAAGCTTCTGCTGGACATCCTGGCGACGATCAAGCGGCCCGTGGCCATCCAGGAAGTCTCCTACACGTTCCGCACGCGCGAGCGGGGCGAGAGCAAGCTCGACAGCGTCGTGGTGTGGGACTTCGCCATGCTGATGCTGGACAAGCTCCTCGGCGGGTATGTGCCGATGCGCTTCGTGGCGTTTTCCCTGGTTGGCGGCGCCGGAATCGCCGTGCACATGGGGGTCATCGCGCTGCTGCTGCGTCTTACCGCGCTCGCCTTCCCGGTCGCGCAAGCCCTGGCGGCGGGCGGCACCATGGTGTTCAATTATTCGGTCAACAACGTGCTGACGTACCGCGATCAGCGCAGGACAGGCCTCGCCTGGCTCACCGGCCTCGCCTCCTTCATGGGCGCGTGCAGTCTGGGGGCGCTGGCGAACGTCATGATCGCCACGTTGGCGTTTGACCACCACGTGCCATGGCAGCTCGCCGCGCTGTCCGGAGTCTGCGTGGGCGCAGTGTGGAATTACGCCATGACGAGCCGCTTCACCTGGGGCAAGGCGCGGGCCGCCGGGTGAACGGTGCACGCCAGGTTGCGCAATCGCCCGCGGGCGCGGCTGGAGCGGCCGGTGGGCGGGCGGCGGCGCGGGAGTTCTCGCTCGCCCGGCCCGCCTTCTCCTGGCCGCTGCTGCTCGGGGTGGCGGCATTTGTGCTGATCGCCGTGCTCGGCAGCGGGCTCGCCGATCAGGATGTGTTTTTGCACGTGGCGGTGGGGCGATGGATTCTCGGGCACGGCCACGTCCCGACGCACGATCCGTTCTCGTTCACCCGGCGCGAAGCGCCGTGGGTCGCCCAGGAATGGGGCAGCGAGCTGCTGTCCGTGCTCGCCTATCGGCTCGGCGGGTGGGCGGGCCTCGTCTTTCTCGGGGCGGCCTCCTTCGGTGCGACGCTCGCTTATCTCATGCGCTTTCTGCTGCGGCGCATGCAGCCGTTGCACGCCCTGGTGCTCGCCTCTTTGGCGGCCAGCATGCTGCTGCAGTATGTGGTGGATCGCCCGTACGAGTTCGTGTGGCCGCTCACCGTCCTGTGGATCGGCGGTCTGCTCGAGGCGAGCGAGCAGCGGCGCGCACCGCCCTGGTGGCTGTTGGGAGTGATGTTGCTGTGGGTCAACATGCATGCGAGCTTCATCCTCGGGCTCGGTCTGATGCTCCTGCTGGCGCTCGATTCGGCGGCGGGCGGCGGGCGGGAGCGGGTCGGGGTGGCGAGGCGCTGGGGGCCGTTTTGCGCGGCGGCGTTCGCGGTGGCGCTGGTGAATCCCCAGGGTTTTCGCCTGTTGTTGTTCCCGTTTCACGTGCTCGACATCAGGATCATGATGAAGTATTTCAAGGACTGGCGCCCGCCGGACCTGCAGCATCTGCAGCCGCTCGACCTGTGGCTGCTCGTGATGGTGGGCGCGGCCTTCGCCGGGCGCATCCGCCTCTCGCTCGTGCGCGCCGTCACGGTGCTGGTGCTGTTGTTCATGGCTTTGGCGCATGACCGCAACATCGCCCTGCTCGGCATGCTCTCGCCGTTCCTGCTGGCCTCCCCGGTGGCGGCCTCGTGGCCGTCCGCGCCGCGCGCCGGCGAGGGCGCCGGGGCGCTCGATCGATGGTTTCACGCGCTGTCCCCGCCGGCGCGAGCCGTGTCGGTGTGGGTGACGCTTCCCTTGGCGTGCGCGCTCGCCGTGAGCGCGCTGCGGGCGGAAAATCCGCAGCCCCCGGCACTGTTCGCGCCGCGGGCCGCGCTTGCGGCAATTCTCTCGCGGGTGCCGAAGCCGAGAATTCTGAATGATGTGAACTTCGGCGACTATCTGATTTTCCGCGGCGTGCCGGTGTTCGTGGACGCACGGGCGGACCTGTATGGGGAGGCGTTCCTCAAAGAGACGTTCGACGCCATGTCGTTGGCTCCCGATGGCCACATCCAGAGGCTGTCGGCGAAGTACCGAGTCAATGCGATTCTGATCATGCCGATCCTGGCGGTCGCTCGGTTGCTCGCGCGCCTGCCCGGCTGGCGGTGCGTATACAAGGGCAAATGGGCCGTGGCGTATGTGCGCCGCGCGGGGCGCACGCCGTGAGGGGCGCCGATGCCATCGCCTCGGGGAGCGGAGTGATCGGTGCGGTGCGTCGATTCGGCCTCTCCTGGCCGATGCTGCTCGGAGCGGCGGCATTCGTGCTGGTGCTCGCGGGCGCTGTGGTGCGGCTCGATGCGGACATCTACTGGCAAATCGTCACCGGACGATGGATCCTCGCCCATGGGTACGTTCCGGTGCGCGATATCTTCTCGTTCACCCGGCACGGCACCCGCTGGATCGTGCAGGAATGGGGCGCGGAGGTGCTGGAGGCCGGCGTGTACCGCATGGCCGGCTGGGCCGGGCTCGCGCTGCTCGCCGCGCTGTGCTTCGGATTGACGATCGCCTATCTCGCGCGGTTCCTGTTTGCCCGCATGCAGCCGCTGCATGCGCTGATACTCACCGCCGTCTCCGGCTGCATGATGCTCGATTACCTCATCGTGAGGCCGCACGAGCTCGTCTGGCCGCTCACCGCGCTGTGGGTCGGAGTGCTGATCGAGAGCAATGAGCGCAAGCGCGCGCCGCCGTGGTGGCTGCTTGCCGTGATGCTGCTCTGGGCGAACCTGCACGCCAGCTTCATTCTGGGTCTGGCGCTGGCGGCCGTGATCGCGGTGGAGGCGGTGCTCGAGGCGAAGGGGCAATGGCAGCCGACCGCGCGGCGCTGGGGCTTGTTTCTCGCCGCCGCGGTCGGCTGTGCGCTGCTGAACCCGCAGGGGTGGCGGCTGCTCATCTTTCCGTTTCACATGCTGGGGATGCCCGTGCTCGCCCGGATCCCCGGGTGGCAGCCGCCGAACCTGCAGCGGCCGCAGGTCTTCGGCCTGTGGTTGATCGGCGTGCTCGGGCTCGCGTTCGCCGGCCGGTTCATCCTGCCGATCGCCCGCTCGCTGCTGCTCATCGGGCTCATGTTCTTTGCGCTGCAACACATGCGCAACGTGTCGCTCCTCGGCCTGATCTCGCCGTTTCTCATCGCCACCCCGCTTGCGGCGCAGTGGCGGCGCGAGCCCCTTGCCCGTCGAGCTGCGCAGGCGCTCGACGGGATGGTCCGCACGCCCGCTGCCGCCGGCAGCCTCGGGGCGCTGTGCGCCACTATAGTGCTCGCGGGGGCGCTCGGGATCGCGGCAGTGAGCGTGCGCAGGCCTCGGCCGCCGGCACAGGCCACGCCGCGCGCGGCGGTGGCGGCGCTGCTGGCGAGGCGGCCGCAGGCGAGAATTCTCGATGACATCGAATTCGGCGGCTATCTGATATTTCGCGGCATCCCGGTATTCGTCGACCCGAGAATCGCGGTCTACGGCAATGCGTTCCTCGAGCGCTACTACGCCGCGTTGGAGTTGAGTCAGCGGGGCAATTTCCCCGCGCTGCTGCGGAGGTACCGGATCGACGCGATTCTCATGGGACCGCAGTGGCCGGTGGTGCGATTGCTCGAGCGCCTGCCGCAGTGGCGGCGGGTGTATGCCGGCAAGGTGGCCGTGGCATACGTGCGCGACGGCGCACGACCGTGAGCTGCAACCGATTCGCGCGCGGGCGGCGGCGCACCGCGCGGTGTCGCTGCCTCACTCGCCGATTCGCCGCAGAACGGTGTTGATCTCGTATCGCCTGGCGGGCGGCACGCAGGCGCCGCGCCGGGTGTACAGACAGGCGTTGCGCCAGCACTTGACGCGCGTGAATCCCATCGTGGCAGGCAAGGCGGATCGTGTGGCGAGCAGTGCGTCGAACGCGGGTGCTTGCTCGCGCAGGTCACGCGCGTTTTCGATGAGCAGGATGGGGACGTCCTTGTTGAGGTGGGCATATCCGCCGGTGGTGTACCAAAGATCGTAATCGGCGACGCCGCACACGGTTGGATCGCGGCTGAGGCGATCGAAGGCCGCGATGCCGGCCGCATCCTTCTGCCAGTAGGGGAAAAGCGGCACGCTCAGGTAGGACAGCAGGCAACACAGACCCAGGGCGCAGACGACGGTCACATTGCCGATCAGGGCGGGACTGGTCGATCGGGCGGTGAAGTGGCGCACGATGTCTACGAGCCCGATCGCGGCAAGCGTTACGACGATGGGGAACACGATGTAGATGAAGCGCACTTCCTTGTGGCCGATCAGGGAGTGCGAGACGAGCACGATGAGGGCGAACCAGCCGAGGAAGGGGCTGCGGCGCAGTCCAAACAGGGCGAGCACGAGCAACGGAAACATCTGCTCGACCAGCACGAGCGCATACCAGTACCAGGGCTTCAGGCCGTACAGGGCGCTTCGGTCCTCGATGGCATTGACCCAGAAGTATTTGATGAACGACTGGAAGGGGTAGGACCAGGTGAAGGCATCCACGAGGCCGAAGCCGAGCACCGGCAGCAGGAACCCGCAGGCGAGCGGGGCGGCCCTGTGGCGCCAGTCTTCGCGGCAGAAATAAATGAGCGCAAAGCCGATCGCCGGCGCGAACTCGATCCGCAGCGACACGGCAAGGCCGAGGAGCAGGCCCGTGAGGAACATCCGCCGGCCCGCGGGCATTCGTTCGCCATATTTGCCGAGATACAAGCCCGGCAACAGCGCATGGGTGGCGACCACGCCCGTCAGGGCGGCGGGGGCGAAAATGACCAGGTCGTACCAGACGGCGCACGCGCCGGCTGCGATGAGCGCGGCTTGGATTCCGCTGGCGCGTTTGGCCCAGACGAATCCAAACCATATGGTCACGAGAGACAACAGCGACAGGACGACGCTGATGCCCCACAGGTAGCCGCTCGAGCCGGGGCCAAGCCAGGCTGTGGCCTTCATGATGGCCGCGAGGAAGGCTGGAAAGACCCAGCTGCGCACGCCTTCGCGCCATTCCCAGGTGATCACGCCGTAGCCGAATGCGAGGCGATGCGCGGGCTCGAGCGTCTGGAAGATCTGGTCGGGGTGGATGAGGTCCGGAAAATGAGCCGCGTAGAGGCGAAGCCCAAATCCGACGATGAAGAAGGCCGCCAAAGCGATGTGGATGACGGACGGCTTTGAGCGTACGCGATCCCGGAGCATCACGGAACCTCAGGGCGGAACCACTGACCGGCAATGCGGGGAATCGGGCGTTGTTCAGATCTTCGCCCCTCCCCATGCGCCATCATCTCAGGAAACCGTCGCCGCGACGACTCCGTCGCTCAAGGCCTCGATCCGCTCGGTTCCCATTCGTCTCTCGCCGCACAGGAGCCGCAACCGGCCCATTGTGGGTCTGCGCCGCGCTCTTTACACTGCCGCGCATGACTACGGCAGCAGAGGCGCTTCAGCGCCTGAAAGACGGCAACAGGCGGTTCGTCGAGCGGGTCAGCAGTCACGAGGCGTCCCTCGGGGCTTCCCCGCGCATCGCGCTCACGCAGGAGCAGAAACCCATCGCCATCGTGCTCGGCTGCTCGGATTCGCGGGTGCCGGCGGAGATCGTGTTCGATCAGGGACTTGGGGATCTGTTCGTCATCCGCGTGGCGGGCAACATCGTGGCGCCGTCCCTGATCGGCAGCGTTGAATTCGCCGCCTCGCAGTTCGGCACACGGCTGGTGGTGGTGCTCGGGCACACCCGGTGCGGGGCCATCCAGGCGACGCTCGAGGAGCTGCGCCGTCCGGCGGAGAATCAATCCCCCAACATCCGCTCGATCGTCGATCGGGTGCGCCCCTCGGTCGAGGGACTGCTCAGGACCGAGCTGCGCAACGACGAGGAGGCGCTGATCCGCCAGGCGGTACGGGCCAACGTCGGGGTGTCGGTGAGCCACCTGCGCTATGGGTCGGATGTGCTCGAGCGGCTGATCCGCAACGAGGGACTTGCCGTTGTGGGCGCGGAGTACTCGCTGGAGACGGGCGAGGTCGAGTTCTTCGGCGCAGCGGAGTGCGGTGCGGGCTGAGGGCCGCTCGCGAGCGGCGCGCGTCGCCCGTAATCATTTGCCCGCCGCGATCAGCGCGCCGACGAACAGCAGGAATACGGCGAATATCCGTGCGAGCGCGGCGCCCGAGATACCGTGGGCGAGGCGCGCGCCAACGGGGGCGAGCGACATCGATCCGACGGCAACGACGGCCGCGGCGGGCAGATAGAGGTAGCCCACCGAGCCCCAGGGCAGGGGCTGGGGTGGCGCGTGCACCGTCAGCGCATAGCTCAGAACGGTCGAGACCGCGATCGTCAAGCCGCACACCGCGCTGGTGCTCACGGCTTTGACCGGCTTCACCCCGAGTGAGACCAGCAGCGGTACGATCATCGATCCGCCGCCGATGCCGACTACCGCCGAGAGCGCACCGATCCCCGTGCCCGTGGGCAGCAGCCACGGGGTGCGCGGCACGCGCTCGGGGCTGTCGGGGTCTTTGGCGTGCTTGCGCTCGCGCATCATCCGCCAGGCCATGAATACGCAGAACATCGCGATTACCCAACGCAGCACCCGGGCGGACAGCAGCTGCGTGATGTGCGCGCCGGCGAAGCCGCCGAGCACGAGCCCTGCGGCAAGCCAGCGCCAGGTTGGCCAGAGGACGCTGCGCTGGCGGATGTGCGCCGTCGCCGAGGCGAGCAAGGTCAGTACGTTGGCGGCCATGGCGGTGGCCACCGAGACGCGCATGACTTGTGCCGCAGGAATTCCCAGGGCTGGCAGTGCCAGCGTGAGAGCCGCCACCACCAGCAGTCCGCCCGCGATGCCGAGCAAGCCGCTGAGAAAGCCGGCCGAAGCCCCTGCAGCGAGGAGGATGACGATGGACATCAGCACGGGCGCACGGACCGGGTCGGACAGGATCCGAGCATAGCGAAATCCCGCGCGGTGCGCTGCCGCAGATACTGGCCTATCGCCGCTCGTGCGTGCGCGGGTCCCTCTCAGGCGCTTTGACCCAGGTCCTTGGTGCGGGGGACGGCTCAGTGCAGCCAGCCAAATCCCTGCGCCATCGCGCCGAACAGCGCGACGAACAGCGTGACGATCACACCGATCATTGCCCAGTCGCGCCGCTGGATCTCCCGGCGCAGATCGGCAAGATCCGTCCGGCCTGCCGCGAATCCGAATTGCATCTCCGCGCGGACGGCTTTGAATTCCCCCTGCATCTCGCCACGGACGGCTTTGAACTCCTCCCGCATCTCGCCACGGACGGCCTTGAATTCCTCGGCGGTCTTGGCATTCGCGTTCGCGATCTCGGCGCGCACCGCCTTGAATTCCGCCGCCGTATTGACATTGGAGCTTGCGATATCCGCGCGGACGGCCTTGAATTCCTCGGCGGTCTTGGCATTCGCGTTCGCGATCTCGGCGCGCACCGCCTTGAATTCCGCCGCCGTATTGACATTGGAGCTTGCGATATCCGCACGGACGGCCTTGAATTCCTGCTGCATCTCGCCACGGACGGCCTTGAACTCCTGCTGCATCTCGCCACGGACCGCTTTGAACTCCTGCTGCATCTCGGCGCGGACCGCTTTGAATCCCGACTCCGTCGTGTCGCGGAGCGAGGAAAACTCGATGCGCAGCTGGCGCAAGTCGACTTTGATGTCGGATACGTCCGACTGGATATGCGCGACATCGGACTCGAGTCGCGCGACTCGCGTGTCGAGGGTTTCTGTCATGTCCAGTACCGCGGCCATGGGGTTCCGTGGCGCCGTAATATAACGTGGCAGAACGGTCTGTCAATATCCTCTCACGCCAAATGTTTCAAGTTGTTGGAGTCTGGAGTTGAATGTGTATCGTCGTTCGGCGCGCGCCCAATTGACGTTTGAGTATTCTTCTGTCGTCGCGTCAATCATGGACGTGCGGCGCGACGTCGGGGCCGGATGGCGGAGCGGCACTGGTGCAGGAGTGTTCCGGCGCGTGTCTATGCCATGCCGCCATCGACTGACAGGATCTGCGCGGTAATGTACGAGGCTTCGTCGGAGGCCAGGAAGGCGACCAGACTCGCAACCTCTTCGGGGGCGCCGGCGCGTCCCAGCGGGACCAGGCGTTTGAGGTTCTCCGGGGCGAACAGGCCTTCGGTCATGGGGGTGGCGATGATGCCGGGCGCCACCGCGTTGACGGTGATGCCCCGCGTGGCGAGCTCCAGAGCGAGCGCCTTGGTCGCGGCGTTCAGCGCGCCTTTGGCGGCGGCATAGTTGACCTGGCCGCGGTTGCCGATCAGGGCGGTGACCGAGGAGATGTTGATGATGCGGCCCCAGCGCGTGCGGATCATCGGCAGCAGCAGCGGTTGGGTCACGTTGAAGAATCCGTTCACCGACACATCGATGACGCGGTGCCACTGGTCCGGGCGCATGCCCGGGAGCACCGCGTCGTCATGCACGCCGGCATTGTTGACCAGGATCTGGATGGGGCCGGGCAGGCCGGCGAGCGCGGCGCGCGCTCCTTCGGCGTCCGTCACGTCGAATCGCACCACCGAGGCGCTGCCGCCGGCCTGGATGATCTGCTCGACGAGCGCTTCGGCGGCGCTGATGCGGTCACGGGCGTGTACGTAGACGTGGTGGCCGGCACGGGCCAGACGCCGGCAAATCGCGGCGCCGATGTCGCCGCTGCCGCCGGTCACCAGCGCCCTGATCGGCGTGCTCATGGCCGGTCGGCCCGAGCCAACGCGCCGAAGACGATCCCGGCGCGTCCCGTGAGCAACTCCTGCTCGGCGCAGGTGATGGTGAACGCATAGAGCGCGGTGTCCTGATCGTCGGCCACGCGCTGCGCGCTGATCGTGAGATCCTCGGTGAGGTCATCGAGTCGCGTGACGCGCAGGCGCAGGTGGCGGACGCTCGCGAGGTACCCGGTGCGTGCCGGCACGCCGAGGAGCCCCGCCATGAGCGCACCGTGCGCCGCCATCGCCTGGCCGGCGTATTCGATTCCACAGGCCGCCGGGAGGCATCCGCGCGCGCGCAGCGGATTGTCGGCCTGCCGGTGGCTCGAGGCCCGGCAGCGGATCTGCGTCATGTCCCAGCCGAGCACCGCCTCGAGCAGACACATCCGGCCGCGATGCGGCATGTGGTGCTCGAGCCAATGCCGATCGAGGCGCACCGCGGCGAGGGGACCGGCGGGCGGGCGGGTCATCGTCACGGCACCACCTCCAGGGCGAGCTGCAGACCGGGCAGATAATCGATCACGACGCGCCCGCGCTCGCCGCGGGCGAGTTGGCGCAGCAGCGGCAGGCCGCGCGCGGCAGGGACGCCGCGGCGCAGCGACTCGAGCGGCTCGTCCTCGAGCGTATCGCCGGGGGCTTGCACCAGCGCCGCCTCGATGCGCGCGCAGGTGCCGGTCTCGGGCCGAGGGGCGAGCAGCAGCGCGCAGGCGAACGCCGCGGCAATGGGTCGTTTCGCGTGCAGCGGCTCGGGATAGGCGCTGTCATAGCTGACCAGCAACACCGGCGCGGTGCGCACCGTGAGTTGGGCGAGCGCCTCGAGCAGCCCGGCGGCGAAACTGCCGTCGTAGGCGGACAGCGCGGTGGACGGGGCGGTGGAGCGCATGGCGATGCTCCAGTAGCCCGAGGCCGCATTGTGAACCGAGTTGTGGAAGCGGGTCGGGGAGATCTGCCGGTCGCTCGAGGCGAGCGTCGCGCAGAACTCGTGGCAGATCGCGCCATCGCCGCCCGATGCGGCGAACACCGTGGCGAGCTGCGCGACGTCGAGATCGGTCGCGGCGAGGGCTTGCTGCGCCGCGGACAGCGCCAGGCGCACCGTGGCGCCGACCCGGCGCCGCTCGGCCGGCGGCAGCGTGACCGGCGGCGGCGCTTCGGTGGGCGCCGGCGTGTAGGGCTCGCGCCCGGCGAGCACCGCGACGGCGCTCGGCCAGTCGCGCAGGCCGGGGCCGAGCACACCGATCGCCCGCACATACGCTTTGAGACGCGACGGCGCGGACTCAGCCACGCGAGCGCTCCAGCAGCAGGCTGCAGTTCGAGCCGCCGAACCCGAAGGAGTTGCTGAGGACACAGGCGAGCTCCTGCGCTCGGTTGTCGGTGAGATAGTCGACCGCCAGGGCCGGGTCGGGCGTGGTGGTGTTGATTCCGGCGGGCGCGAGCGCGTGGCGCAGCGCGAGCGCGCTGATCACCGCCTCGAGCGCGCCGGCCGCGCCGAGCGTGTGACCGGTGGCGCCCTTGGTGGAGCTGACCGGGACCCGAGTCCCAAACAACGAGGCTACGGCGCGTGCCTCGGCGGCGTCGTTGCTCGGCGTGCCGGTGCCGTGCAGGTTGATGTAGTCGATGTCTTCGGGGCGCCGGCCCGCCTCGGCCAGTGCGCCGAGCATCGCCGCGCGCGCCCCGAGTCCGTCCGGGTGAGGCGAGGACATGTGGTAGGCATCGCTCGACTCGCCGACGCCGGTGAGCCGCACGGTGCCGGGCGGGGCATCGCTCGCGAGCGGCTCGAGCAGCGCGAATGCGGCCGCCTCGCCGATCGAGATCCCGTCGCGGGCCACATCGAACGGCCGGCACGGGTCGCGCGCGACCAGTTGCAGCGCATGAAATCCGTACAGCGTCGTCAGACACAGCGAATCAACGCCGCCGACCACCGCCGCATCGATCACTCCGGCCTCGATCAGGCGCGCCGCCGAGCCGAACACCTTGGCGCTCGAGGAGCAGGCCGTCGAGACGACCGCCGCGGGGCCCTCGAGCGCGAGCGAGCGGCGCACGAAGTCCCCGAGCGAAAAGGGGTTGTGCGTGCCCGCGTAGACGAAGTCCTCCGGCAGCGCCCCATCGGGTCCCCGCCGGCGGTAGGCGAGTTCGGTCTGCAGCGTTCCGGAGGTGCTGGTGCCGAGAAACACCCCGATGCGCCGCGGGCCGTACCGCGCGGCGCAGGCCTCGACCGCCGCGATGAACCCATCCTGCGCCAGTGCGAGCTGCGCCAGGCGGTTGTTGCGGCAGTCGAAGCGCGCGAGCGGCGCGGGCAGCCGTATCGCATCGACCTGCGGCACCTCCCCGATCCAGGTCTCGAGCGCAACCGTCTCGAAGGCGCACGGCGCGAGCGCGCCGCGGCCGGCGCGCAGCGCCGCGAGAGTGGCCTCGAGCCCCCGGCCGATGGCGCTCGTGGCGGTGAAGTGGCTGAGCGCGAGGGGTCTCATGGCAGCGCTGCGCGCAGCGTCACCGGCTTCAGACCGGCGTCCCGCACCGCCGCAAGCAACCGGGGCAACACTTCGAGGACCACCGCCGTCCCGCCCGGGGAGCGGGCGGCATGCCCGTCGTGCAGCAACAGAATGTCTCCGGGGCCGAGGGCGCGCGTGAGCGCCCCGAGCACCCGGGCCGGGTGGTGATCGACCGTGTCGAATCCCCGCCGCGTCCAGCTCGCCAGGCGCAATCCCAGCCGCTGCAGAAGCGGATCGAGCAGCGGGCTGCGCAGGCCGGCGGGCGCGCGGAAGAACCGCGGCGACACGCCGGTGGCCGCGGCGATGGTGTGCTGTGCCCGCTCGATCTCGGCGCGCAGACCGCGCGGACCGAGCAGCGAGAAGTGGTGCAGGTGTCGTTGGCTGTGGTTCTCCACCGCGTGGCCGGCGGCGATCACCTCGCGGGTGAGCCCCGGGTGGGCGGCAACCCGCTCGCCGATGCAGAAGAACGTCGCCGCAACACCCGTGCGCGCCAGCAGCTCGAGCACGCGCGGGGTTATCTCGGGGTCCGGGCCGTCATCGAGCGTCAGCGCGATCCGCCGATCGCCCGGATTGCACGGCAGGCGCGTCCAGTTCGGGCCGAGCAGCTGGCTGCGCGGCCAGAGTCCGGCGGCCGTCAGCAGCGCGTGATTGGCGAGCACGGCGCCGAGTGCCCAAGGCCACAGCGGGGGACGGGCCAGCACGGCCGCGGCGGCGCCGGCATGAATGCCGGCGGAGGTGACCAGCAGCGGCGTGGGGCGCCAGCGGCCGGGAGCGGGCAGAGCGTCGGTAGGCATCGGCAAATTCTAGCCTTGTGCGGGCGGGGGATCGCGCCGCAGGAGCGCGGCGAATACCAGCGCGAGCCACGCCCCCGGCGCCACCGTCTCCCCGAGCTGGCGCAGGACCGGCACCGAGGCGAAGGCGAGCGTGCCGAAGCCGAGCACGGTGGCGCCGTTGGCCACCACCAGCGAGGCCAGGGTCAGCGCCGGCTCCGTCGAGCGGCGCTCGAGAAAGAGCGCGTAATTGGAGCCCACGGCGACGATGAGCAGCAGGCCGATCAGGTGCAGCAGCGTGAGCCGCTCCCCGAGCGCGATCAGGCCGGCCGCCACGGTCAGCACGGCGAGCAGCAGCGGCACCATCACCCGCAGCATGCGCCGCGCCGAGCGCAGCGCGATCAGCAGCAGCACCGCGATGGCGGCGAGCCCGCCGAGGGACAGGCGCTGCGCCTCGGCGAGGTAGCGCGAGTACAGCGCATCGGTTGCCTGCTTCAGGTTCAGCACCACCCCGTGAAGCGGTGTGAGCGCGGCGCGCACCCGGGTCAGGTCGATCGGCCGGGCGCGGGCGGGCACCAGCGGCAGCAGCGCCTGCCACGAGTGCCGCTCCCTGATCAACAGGCCATCCACGGCCGCGGCGAAGGAGGTGCCCGCCAGAGTCCTGCGCCCGATCGGCGCGGCGGTGCGCGCGGCCGCGACGGCACGGATGAAAGGTGCGAGCTGTGCGGGCGAGAGCGGCAGCCCCGCGAGCGCGCGGGCCAGGCGCTGTTGCAGCAGCCGCGGCGGCGGCAGCGCCCGCTGGCGCCGGCGTTGCAGTGCCCGGCTCGGCAGATACAGCGCCGGACTCTGGTAGCTGCCGATCACACCGTGTGCCGCCAAGGCATCGAGCGCCGTATCGGCCCGCTCCGCGGCGCGCAGGGCCGCCTGCTCACTCGGGGCGCGGAGGATCGCCACGTCACCGACCGGCGGCGCCCCGAGCGCGGCGCGCAGCCGGGCATCGAGCCGCTGGGCCGCAACCGGCACCGGGCTGAGGGCCGCGAGCTGTTGGTTCCACAGCCGGTCGCGGTGCATGTAGAGCACGGCCGCCGCCGCCAGGCCGAGGGCGAGAAGCGCAAAGCGGGCGGTCCGCCCGCCGCGCAGCACCTTCCCGGCCGCCGCCCCGAGCGGGCGAAGATCGCGCACCGTGAAGGCCGCGGGCAGCAGCCCCGGCAACACGAAGCGGGTGACGGCGCCGGCGGCCAGCACGCCGACCAGCGAATACAGGCCAAGCTGAGCCAGGCCCGGAAACGTCGAGGCGAGGAGCGCGGCGAAGCCGCACACCGAGGCCAGCATCCCGAGGCGCACCGTGGGCCAGGCCGCGCGGCGCCAGTGTTCTGTGCCCTGTGGTCCGGTGCGGTCGCTGCGCGATTGGACGAACAGGTAGACCGAGTAATCGACCGCCTCGCCGATCAGCGTCACACCGAAGCCGAGCGTCACGCCCTGCACCACGCCGAAGCGCAGCGCCACCGCCGCGATGCCGGCGAGCGCGCCCGAGATCACCGGCACCAGACCGAGCGCCAGCGCGCGCGCCGACCGGTAGGCCAGCGCGAGCAGCGTCAGGATCAGCGTGCCGCTCACGAGCGAGAGGCGCAGGACCTCGTGTTTGATTCGTGCCCGCGCCTGCACCGCGAACACCCCCGGGCCCGTCATCTGCAGCGAGGCGCGGACGTGCGCGGCCGCGCGCGCCGCGCGAAAGTCGGCACGGATGCGGGCGATATCCCGCGCCTGAGCGTCGGTGTTCGAGCCGGGGGCGCGGGTGCGTACGAGCAGGAGCGCCGCGCCGCCGCCGCGCGATACCCACACGCCGTCGGCACGGCGCGGCGGCGCGAGGCGGTCAAGGGCGGCGCTGATCGCGAGCATCTCGCCGGTCGGGTCGCTCGAGAGTGTCGGCGCGGCGAGGACCCCGCCCGGGGTCGCCATCAGCGCGAGGGTGTTGCCGATGGCCGCGCGCAGACCTGCGACCGTGAACTGCCGGGCTGTCACCGCGGGACTGAGCAGGTAGCGGTGTGCAAACAGAAACGCGGCATCGCGCCGCTCGGTTGCGCTCGAGCCGTTCTCGACCGTGGTGAAGCCAGGGTCACGGCGCAGACGCGCCGCGAGCGCTTGCGAGAGGCGTGCGCGCGCGGCGCCGTCGGCGCCGCGTATGGCCACGATGATCAGCCGCGAGGCAACGCCGTTACGCAACTGTTCGGTGAGCAATCGCTCGCTCGCGCTCGGGGCCTGCGGCAGGAACGCCGACAGACCCGCCGAGTAGCGGGCCCGTGCGGCAATGACGATCGCCAGCGCCATCAGCGCCGCCCATGCCAGCACTGCGATCGGTCGGGTTTTCATGACGGCGGGGGCGGTCCGATGCGCATCACGGTGCGCCCACCGCCGCGCGCGCGGATCTCGATCGTGCGGATGTCGGCCCGCGAGCCGCGCAGGACGATCCGGCTCACCGGGGCGCGGCGCGCTTTGGGCCTGAGCGTCAGTCGCCACCGTGCCAGCGTGCCGGTGAACTCGATGTCGAAGTGCTTCTCGAGCCCGCGGGCGTTGCCCGAGAGCGTCTCGCGCAGCGCCGAGACGTACACGGCGATCTGCGGATAGGCGCGCACGTCGAGGTGGCGCACCTGCGTGCCGCGGCGCATCGTCAGGCGCTCGCCGTGGAGAATCACCTCGCTCGGGACCGGGGTGAGCGTGTGCTGCTCGAGACGGTCCGGGGCGCTGTAGGCGAGCACGCCCGCGCTCACCAGCGGGCGCGTCAGTCCCTTCACATAGGTCCGTGCCACAAAGCTCGCGCGAGCACTGCGGCGCGCCGCGAGCAGGCCCATCAGGCGGGTGAAGTCGGCCGGAACGGCTGCGTGCGCCGCCAGGCACGCGGCCCACAGCGCCAGCAGCGCGCCGGCGCGCCTAGGCCTGCGCCCAGAAGTCATAGAAATTGAACCAGTTGTACGGCTGCTCGCGGCAATGGCGCTCGAGCGAAGCGGCGTAGCGCTCGATCGCCGCGCGCACCGCCGCGGCGCGCGCCGCGCGGGACACGTCCGTGAAATCCGCCAGAGGCTCGAACACCACCCGATAGCGGTTGGCGCCGAGGTACAGCCCCACCATCAGCATCACGGGCCGTCCGAGGACGGCCGCCGCGCGGAACGGCCCAGTTGGAAAGCACGCCGGGGCACCGAGGAAGCTCACCGTCTCGCAGGCCTGCGCGCGCGGAGTCCGGTCGGCGAGAATGCCCACCGAGACGCCTTGCGCGAGCAGGCGCTCGACTTTCAGCAGCGCGAACGGATCTTCCCCGAGGGGAACGATGCCGGTGGCCGCCTCCGGGTTGATCGCCGCCAGCGCGGCGTTGATCTTGCGGGCATTGCGCGTGTGGGCGGCCATCGCCAGCGGGATCGCCGAGCGCCGCCCGATCGCGCGCGTGACCTCGAAGCTGCCCAGATGAGCCCCGAAGAGCAACACGCCGCCGCAGCCGCGGGCAAGATACTCGCGCACCAGCGCCTCGCCGCGGATCTCGAGGTCGAACGGATCGAAGCGGCCGGTGAGCAGATACACCCGGTCGTGGATGGTGGTGGCGAAGGCGAGTACGTGGCGGAAGCGCTCGCCGGGGCGCGGCGGGCGGCCGAGCGCCCGGGCGAGGTAGCGCCGCGAGGCGCGCCGCGCGCGCGGGGCGAACAGGAAGTAGTACGCGGCGATGACGTACAGCACCGGGCGGGCGGGCCGGCGGCCGACGCGCAACGAGAAGCGTGCCATCAGGCGCAGCAGCGCCAGACTGCCGCGCTCGCGGCGCTCGGCCCAGCGGGCAGCCCGGCCGATGCCTGCGGAGCCGCTCATGGCTCGCTCAGCGTGCCATCGGCGACGGCACGTCCTCGACTGTCGAGTTGGAAGCGGATCGCGCCGCTTTCCAGGCGGTGGAATTGCAGCTCGAGCGGCTCGCCCGGGCGGACCGTGCCGAGAAATTTCACCGCCGGGACGCGCCAGGGGCGCCCGGTGCGCTGCTCGGCCGTCTCGATGGCGTTGATGGCCGCATCGAGGAGGACCGCACCGGGCAGCACGGGCGCGCCGGGGAAATGGCCCTCATACGCGGGGTGGTCGGCCGGCACCGTGAGGGCGATGCGGCTCATGGGGTCGGCCGCGGCGGCGGTCCGAGCAGTGCGCGCAGCGCCTCCTGCGGCAGCTTGCCGGTGCTGTTGCGCGGCAGGCGATCGAGCAACAGCAGCGGGCGCGGCAGGAACACCGGGTCGATCCGCCCGCGCAGCGCGGCGCGGATGTCCGCGGCGCTCAGTCCGGGGGCCACGGCCGCGGCGGCCACCCGTGCCGGGCCGGGCTCGGCGGCCCGCTCGCTGCCGGGAATGAAGTATGCGCCGTCGCGCACGCCCGGGATGCCGAGCAGCTGATGCGTGAGATAGGCGAGGGAGCTGCGCTTGCCGGCGATGTTGACCAGATCCGCCAGCCGGCCGTGCAGCAGGAAGTGCTCGGCGTCGAGCAGCTCGATCTGGTCCCCCAGCGCCGTCGGCTGCTCGAGGTGCCCGCCGCGGGCCCAGGCACGCCCGGCCTCGAGCGTGAGCGCGATGCCGGGCCACAGACGCCAGGCCGGCTCGCGCGCGCTCGCGCGCGTGGCCAACTGGCCGGTCTCGGTCGAGCCGTAGATCTCGCGCACCGGCCCCTGGAAACGGATCTCGGCCTGTTGAGCCAACGCCTGACTGAGGGGCGAGGTGGCCGAGACGATCAGGTCCGCCACGGGTAGCGTGTCCGGATAGGCCATGAGGGCGCGCAGATGGATCGGCGTCGTGATCAGCACGCGCGGGCGCGGGAGCGATTGCAGTGCATGACAGACATCGGCCGGATAGAACGGACGCTCCGCGCACAGTGCCGAGCCGCTCGCCCACGGCAGCAGCACACTGGACTCGAACCCATACATGTGCTGCGCCGGCACGGTCGCGAGCAGCGCGGTCGCGGCGCTTACCTCGAGCCGCCGCGCACCCTCGAGCACGCACTCGATGAGACGGCCCCAGGTCTTGGCGTGCGGCACGGGCACGCCCGTGGAGCCGGAGGTGAACACGAAGGCGACGGTCGTTGCCGCATCGATGGCCGGCACCTGCCACGGCCGCTCGATGCGCGGCAGGTGCGGATAGCGCATCTGGGGCACATCCAGGTCGCAGGGCATGTCGGTCAGGCAGAACACGTCGGGGGCGAACGATTTGAGGTGGCGGATCACCTCGGGCGTGTGGCTCGGGGGCAGCAGGCTCACCGTGCCGGTGAGCAGGGCCGCGGCGAGCCCGACGGCGAACCGGTAGCGGTCGGCGCACACATTGATGACGTGACCGCCGGCCGGCAGGACCGCGGCGAGCGCGTGGGCCTCGGCGAGGAATTCGGCGGCGCGGATCGGACGGCCGGCGCGATAGGCGAGTATCGCCTCCGGACTCGAATGTGCGATCAGCGACTGCGTGGCCAGAGCCTACTTCGTCCGGTGTGCCGCGACGTATGCGGCCAGATGGCGCAGCGACGCGAAAACCTGCGTGTTCTCGGCGCCGTCGGCGCGCAGCTGCACCCCATACTGCTTCGAGACCAAGAGCGCGATCTCCAGGATGTCGATCGAGTCGAGGCCGAGTCCCTCGCCGTAGAGGCGCGCCTGCGGATCGATCTGGGCGGCGGGCACATCCAGATTGAGGGCCGCGACGATCAGCTCGGCGAGCTCGCTTTCGAGCGCGTCGGCATGGAGGGCCGGCAAGGTCGGGGCAAGTTCACACATCGAATGGAATCGCTCGAGCTTGGCTACCGTAAAGGAAGAATTATACAGGGTGACGCCGGGCCGCAAGACAATCGACGCCGGGCTGCGACGAGCGGTTCAGCCGGCCGGCCGCCGGTGCGCCATCAGCCGCGGCAGGCGGGCGAGAAATCCGCAGACGAGCCGGGTATGCATGGCCGCCAGCAGCGCGTTGTCCCGCCCGTAGCGGAAATGCGACACACCGCCTTCGGCGGCCGTGAAGTAGCGCACGGGGGCGGGCCGGTTTACGGCCGGCACCCCGAGCCAGCTCAGGCGCACGGCTGCCGCCACGTCGAAGTCGAACCGCCGCATACCGCGCCGCCCACGCATCAGCCCCACCAGGGGCGCGATGGGATAGACCCGAAAGCCGAACAGCGAGTCCTCGATGCCCGCCCCGAGCGTTTCCAGATCGGCCCACCAGTTCGAGATGCGCCGGCCGCGCACCCGCAGGGCCGGGGCGCTCGCATCGAAGCGCGGCACCCCGAGCACCATGGCGTCGGGCCGTGCCAGTGAAGCGTGCATGAACTCCCGGATGCATTCGGCGGGATGTTGGCCATCGGAATCCATCGTCAACGCGTGCGTGTAGCCGTGGGCCAGTGCCGCGATGAATCCGGTCAGCAGGGCAGCGCCCTTGCCGCAGTTGCGCGCGTGCGTGAGCACCGTGAGGTGCGGATCCTGCGCCGCGAGCGCCTGCAGCGCCGCGCCGGTGCCGTCCGTGCTGCCGTCCACCACCACCCACACCGGCGCCCATTGCGCGCGGGCGGCCCGCACGGTCTCGAAGACCTTCGCGCCGGGATTGAAGCTCGGAATCAACACCAGGTGGGTGTGCGACAGATCGCTCACCGGCGCGGCTCCCGGGGTATCCAGGCCCGTTGCGGCGCCGCGGCGAGCTCGGTGGCGTATTCGCGCTTGAGCAGGCGCGTGCATTCGGCGACGTCCCGGGGCGGGGGGATGCGCCGTCCCAGGCGTGCGCGGTACAGGATGGGCAGGCGCGGGGCTTTCAGCGGCGGCCAGCCTTTGCCGAGGTAGGCCGAGTCGGTCTCGATGATCACCACTTGGATGGGGGCGCCGGCGTGCTTGGCGATCACCGCGGCGCTGGTGGTGAGCGGATTGACCGGCAAGCGGGTGGTGCGCGTGCCTTCGGGAAACAACAGCACGGCCGCGCCGCCGGCGAGCTCGGCGAGCGCCGCGTGCACCATGTGTCGCGGCGGCTCGGTGCTGATGAACCCCGCCAGGCGCGCCCCGGCGCCGAGCAGCGGATGTCGGAGCAGCGCCGGCTTGAGGATGCAGGCGAGGTTCGGATGGCGGGTGAGCAGCAGGATCGCATCGAAGGCGCTCGGATGGTTCGGGGCGAGGATCAGTCCGGGCTCGTGCGCGAGCGCATCGAGCGCCGTCAGCTCGAGCCGATAGGCGCCGAGGCCGGTGAGCAAGCGGGTGAAGAGCCGAAAGCCCGCCATCATCGTGTAGCGCGCCGCGGCCCGGCGGCGCCGCGCGCGCAGGGGCGTGAGCAGCACGAGCGCGAGCGCCGTCCAGCCGAGGATGATCACCGTGAGCGTGACGAGCAGGCCATAGGTCACCAGGTACTCCCGCAGCCGCGTCAGCATGCATGCCTCGCTCTCAGGGTTCGCCGCAGCCGCCGGTCGCCTCGATCTCGACCGCCAGATCCGCGCGGCAGACCTCGGCCTGCAGATACACCCGTCTCGGGCGCGGGCCGAGCGCGGCGTCGACCTCCCGCTGCACCCGCGGCAGGTCGGCCGCATGGCGCACGTAGATCTTGTAGGTGAGGCTCTCGAGGGTGAACGGCGGGGCCTGCGCGAGCAGCGCCTCGATGTTGGTCAGCGTCTCGCGGGTCTGTGCCGCCGGATCGCCGGCGTGCAGGGTGCGATGGCCGACGATGCTCGAGGTGCCCGAGATGAACAGCCGCGCCCCCTGGGCGGCCTCGAGCAGCGTCGCACGCGAGAAGATCGGCGCTTGCGGGCCGTACTGTCGGGGATAGTGATAGGCACTCACCTGGCGCGGGTTCTCGATGAAGCGCGGCGCCGCGCGCGCGGCCAGAAAATAGATCGACAGCGGGCCGCGGCCGCAGCCGAGGGCGCTCGCCGCCGGCACCGGGCCGCGGATCAGCCGGCCGCTCAAGAGCAGCGCCCGCCGGCGCGCGCCGTTGAATTGCTGGTAGCGCTCGAGCCCGCCGGTGTAGGTGTTGATGCGCGGCAGGTAGTTCCAGATCCGCACCAGATGCCGGCAGCCGCTGGCGGCAAGGGCCGCCTGGATCTGCCCGTAGGCCCATTCGGTGGCCGCCTCGAGCCCCGAGACACCCGCGGGCGGCTCGTGGGGCTCCTCGGCGCTGAGGGCACCGAAGGCGAGCGCCCCGGCGCAGGCCAGGCGCACCGCGCCGGCGCGGCTGTAGTGCGGCGGCTCGTCGGTACGCCAGCGCTCGATCCAGCGCACCGGACCGGCGAGCACCGGCATGTGCACGGCCAGGTGGGGGACCTCGGGCGGGATCGGCGCCCCGAGCGGATCGGTGCCGAACACGGCCGCGCCGAGCGCATCGCGCCAGCCCTCGCGCGCGCGCTCGGACTCGACATACTCCAGTCGCATGCGCATCAGCGGGCGGACATGCGCAGCTCGCGCGCACGGCGCGCCAGGGCGTGCAGCGAGCGGTAAGGCATCCTCAGGGCAGTGAGGAAATACACGCCCTGGAAGGCCCGCAGCGCAGGCCAGAGGGGCGTGTCGGCAAAGATATCGCCGGACAGCAGCGACAGCAGTGCGGCACGCATCCGCAGCGAGGTGCCCGGCGCCATGAACAGCGCCTGCATCGCCGGGCGGGTCATGCGGTGGATGAACCAGGCGAAGCGGCGCGGCCCGAGGCGCACCGTGTGCTCGAAGCGCCGCAGCGCCGCGCGCCGCCGGTGCGGCTCGCGCAGGCACACATCGAGCGCTTCGGCCGCGGCGATCCCGCCGACCATGGCGAACAGCACCCCGGAGGAGAACACCGGATCGACGAACGAGTAGGCATCGCCGATCATCAGGTGGCGCTCGCCGTGCGCGCGCGTGCAGCGGTAGCTGTAACTGCCGGTCGCCTCGACCTCGGTGGCGAGCCGCGCGGCGGCCAAGCGCTCACTCAACTGCGGTGAGCGCGCGAGCGTGGCGAGGAAGAACGCGCGCAGGTCCTGGCGGCGACTTTTCATGTAGGAAGGCCAGACGACCGCCCCGACGCTGCTCACCCCGTCGGCCAGCGGAATGAACCACAGCCACCCCTGATCGATCCAGAAGAGCAGGATGTCCCCGCAGCGCGCATCGTCCGCATCGCGCGGCACGCCGGTGAAGTGGGCAAACATCGCGCAGCTGGCGTGCCTGCGGTCGCGCCGCTTGTTGCCGAGGCGGTTGCCGAGGAAGGTGTCGCGGCCCGAGGCGTCGATCAGGTAGCGCGCCGCGAACCTGCGGGCGACGCCGGCCTGCTCGGCGTGCACGTGGACGAGGCGCGGATCGGTGAAGTCCACTTGCTGCGCGCGGCATGCCTCGAGCACGTGTGCCCCGAGTGCGCCGGCGCGCCGGATCAGGATCTCATCGAACTGCGAGCGGCGCACCTGATAGGCCAGCGCCAGCTCCTTGTTGCAACTGTCGGCGAACGCGAAGCGGCGCGCGGCGGCGGCGTGCGGCGCATGGAACTGCGCGCCCCGTTTCGGCAGGCCGATGGCGCGGATCGACTCGCCGACCCCGAGCCGATCGAACAGCGGCAGGTTGGCCGGTAAGAGCGACTCGCCGATGTGGAAGCGCGGGTGGCGGGCCTTCTCCAGCAGCACGACCTGATGGCCGCGCTCGGCGAGCACCGCCGCGGCACTTGCGCCGGCCGGCCCGCCGCCGACGATCAGCACATCGCAGCGCCGCGCCTCCGAGCCGTCCGAGCCGCCGTTCGCCATGGGTCCTAGTGCGGCGTATGCCGGCGCAGCGCGCGGCCGGCCCGGCGAGCCGCGTGCACCACGGTATGCGCGACCCGCTTCGCGCCGTGCGCCACGGCGTGGCCGAATCGCTTGGCGGTGTGCGCGATGGTGTGTCCGGCCCGCACCGAGTCGTGCTTGATGCGATGGCGCGCCGGGCGGGTGTCGCGCCTGAGGGTGTGGGCGAGGCGGCGCGAGGCGTGGACAACGCGGCGGCCCACCGTCTGCGCGTCGCGCGCGATGTCATGGCTGACGTGGCGCAGGTCGCGGGAGAGGTGAGCGGGGGCGGCCCGCACGGCCGGCGCGCACAGCGCGGCGAGCACCACGGCACATATGAGCACTGATCTGGGGGTTTTCATGGTTGCACGCTCGAGGAGCCGATGGCGAATGTTACCGTAGGCGCGCGCGCGCGGTGCCAATTGTAATGCCGATCGGGCACACTTGTGCCGATGAGCACCGAGCGGCTGCCGATCTCCGTTCTGCGACAGCGCTTCTTTCCGGGTCGTTGGGACCTGGTGGCCTTCGTGCTGGTGCTCGGGGCGCTGGCGTTTCTGGCGCACGCCGCGCTCTCTCTGACGCACCCGCTGTCCCGCCTGACCCCCGAGAGCATCTCGCTCAGTCCCTGGGCACTGCCGGACTACGCGGCGCAGACGGCGCTGCGCATGCTGGTGGCGATGCTTGCCTCGCTCGTTTTCACGTTCACCTATGCGACGCTCGCGGCCAAGAGCCGGCGCGCCGCGGCGGTGCTGATCCCGCTGCTCGACATCCTGCAGTCGGTGCCCATCCTCGGGTTCTCGTTCACCATCGTGTTCTTTCTCTCGCTCACCCCGGGACACGCGGCGGGCGCGGAGATGGCGGCGGTGTTCCTGGTGTTCACCAGCCAGGCATGGAACATGGCCTTCAGCTTCTATCACTCCCTGTGCAGCATTCCCGCGGAGCTCGATGAGGCCGCGCGCGCCTTCCACCTCGGGCCGTGGATGCGCTTCTGGCGCCTGGAGGTGCCCTTTGCAATGCCCGCGCTCATCTGGAACATGATGATGTCGATGTCGGGCGGATGGTTCTTCGTGGTCGCCGCCGAGGCGATCAGCGTCGGCAACACGACGGTGACCCTGCCCGGCATCGGCTCGTACATCGCCCGCGCCATCGCCGCGCGCGACCTGGGGGCCATCGGCTGGGCGGTGGTGGCCATGACGCTGGTCATCCTGATCTACGACCAGGTGATCTTCCGGCCGCTGATCGCCAGCGCCGACTGGTTTCGGCTCGAGCAGGAGGCGCGCCTCAGCCCGACCCGCCCCTGGGCGCTGACCCTGATGCGCCGCTCGCGGCTGCTGTCCTTCGGGGGTAACGCGTTCTCGGGATTGATGCGCCTGGGATTCAACCGCCGGTTCGTGCCGCAACGGCCCCGGCACGCCGGGCCGCGCGGGGGGCGGTTCGGCGATGTGCTGTGGTTCGCCGGGGTGGCCGCGCTCGCCGGGTTCGTGATCTGGCGGACCGGACGATACATTCTCGCGCACGTCACGCCGCTGCAGGTGCTGCACGTGGTGGGGCTGGGGGGGCTCACGCTGGTGCGCGTGCTGGTGCTGATCGCGCTGGCGAGCGTGATCTGGGTGCCGATCGGGGTGTACATCGGCCTGCGCCCGCGCCTGGCCGCCGCGCTGCAGCCGGTGGCGCAGTTCCTGGCCGCGTTTCCCGCCAACCTGCTGTTCCCGGTGGTGGTCTCGGTCATCGTCTCCTACAAGCTCGACCCGAACATCTGGCTGAGCCCGCTGATGATCCTCGGCACCCAGTGGTACATTCTGTTCAACGTCATCGCCGGCGCCTCCTCGCTCTCGAGCGAGCTGCGGGAGGTGGGGAGCAACTTCAGGGTGCGCGGCTGGCTGTGGTGGCGGCGGATCGCGCTGCCGGCCATTTTCCCCTTCTACGTGACCGGCGCGATCACCGCCGCCGGCGGCTCGTGGAACGCGAGCATCGTGGCGGAGGTGGCCAACTGGGGTCATCACCATCTGGTGGCCGAGGGCCTGGGCGCGTACATTGCCCAGGCGACAGCCGCGGGAAGCTTTGCGCGTACGGTGCTCGGGATCGCGGTGATGAGCGCGATCGTGGTGACGCTCAACCGTGTGCTCTGGCGGCCGCTGTACGCGCGGGCCGAACGCAAATACCGCATCAGCTGAACCGCTCGAAAGCGCATGAACGCCAATCCGCAGATCCAGGCCGAGCCGCTGCTGCAGGTGCAGAGTGTCGGCAAGAGCTTCTGGAAGCCCGACGGCGACGAAGTGGTGGTGCTGCAGGATGTCAGCCTGACCCTGCGCCGCGGCGAGATCGTCGGCCTGCTCGGGCGCTCCGGCTCGGGCAAATCGACGCTGTTGCGGCTGATCGCGGGGCTCGATGTGCCCACGCAGGGCGCGGTGCGCTACCTCGGCGCGCCGGTGCGGGGACCGGCGGCCGGCATCGCGATGGTGTTCCAGGGGTTCGCGCTGTTTCCATGGCTGACGGTGCTCGGCAACGTACAACTCGGCCTCGAGGCGATGCGCATGCCCGAGGCCGAGATGCGCAAGCGCTCCCTCGAGGCCATCGACCTGATCGGACTCGACGGCTACGAGTCGGCCTATCCGCGCGAGCTCTCCGGCGGCATGCGCCAGCGCGTCGGTTTCGCGCGGGCGCTGGTGGTGCATCCGAACATCCTGCTGATGGACGAGCCGTTCTCGGCGCTCGATGTGCTCACCGCCGAGACGCTGCGGACCGACTTTCTGGAGCTGTGGAACCAGGGGGAGCTGCCGATCGGGTCGGTGCTGCTGGTGACGCACAACATCGAGGAGGCGGTGCAGATGTGCGACCGGCTCCTGATCTTCTCCACCCACCCCGGGCGGGTGGCGAGCGAGATTCCGGTGGATCTGCCCCAGCCGCGCGGGGCGCTCGATCCGGCGGTGCGGGCCCTGGTCGATCGGGTGTACGTCGAGATGACCGCCCGGCCGCGCATCGCGCACGCCGATGCGCGCGCCGAGCCGGTGGCCGCCGCGCGCATCGACATGCCGCTCGAGCATGTCTCGACCAACCTGCTGTCCGGTCTGATCGAGGCGCTGAGCGCGCCGCCCTACGAGGGCCGCGCGGATCTGCCGGCGATCGCCCAGGCGCTGCACATGGAGGCCGATGACCTGTTTCCGGTGGCCGAGGCGCTGCAGACGCTGCGCCTGGCGGAACTCGAGGGCGGGGACATCCGCCTGACCGAGGCGGGCCTGGCGTTCGCGCGCTCCGAGACCGACGAGCGCAAGAACCTGTTCGCGCATCAGCTGCTGGCGCACGTGCCGCTCGCGGCGCACGTGCGGCACGTGCTCGATGAGCGCAGCACCCACCTCGCGCCCAAGAGCCGCTTTCTCGATGAGCTCGAGGACTACATGACCGAGCAGAGCGCCGAGCAGACGCTACGGGCGCTGATCAGCTGGGGCCGCTACGCCGAGATCTTCGCCTATGACGATCAGCGCCAGCTCTTCAGCCTGGAGAACCCGGCGTGAGCGCGGCCGAGGCGGGCGCGGCGACCCAGCTGCTCATCGTCGATGATGACGTGGAGCTGTGCACGATGCTGGCGGAGTACCTCGAGCCGGAGGGGTTCGCGGTCGACACCGCCGGCAGCGCGCCGCACGCCCTGGAGCGGCTCGGGCGCGGCGGCCTCGATCTGGTGGTGCTCGATGTGATGCTGCCGGGGCTGTCGGGTTTCGAGGTGCTGCGCAGGATCCGCGCCGTCAGCCGCGTGCCGGTGTTGATGTTGACCGCGCGCGGGGAGGAGGTCGATCGGGTGGTGGGGCTGGAGATGGGCGCCGATGACTATCTCGCCAAGCCCTTCAGCCCGCGCGAGCTCGTGGCGCGCATCCGCGCGATCCTGCGCCGCATGGCCGAGAATCCCGGGTCCGGCGTGCTCAGCTTCGGACCGCTGACCCTCGATCCGCGCGCGCACCGGGCCACGGTCGATGGCCGGGACTTGACGCTCACGAGCGCGGAGTTGCGCATCCTCGAGCTGCTGATCCAGGCCGACACGCGCACCGTCAGCCGCGAGGAGCTGATGCTGCAGGCCCTCGGCCGGCGGCTGTTGCCCACGGACCGCAGCCTCGATACCCACGTGAGCAATCTGCGCCGCAAGCTGGCGCGCTACACCGACAGCGTCAGCATCCGGGGCGTACGCGGCGCCGGATACGCGTTGGGTCAGCGCTGAGCGCGCGCCGTGCATTCCTTGTTCTGGCGGATTTTCTGGTCCTTCTGGCTCGCCACCGCGGTGATCCTCGCGGGCACCGTGACTGTGGCCGTGGACGAGGCATTTCATCTGCGCGACCAGATGCCCTGGGTGCAGCGCGGGCAGTTGTTTCAGCAGGCCGCGCTCGCCTTCGAGCACGGCGGCCCGCCGGGGCTGAAGCGCTGGACCGAGCACCTCAAAGGGGGGCCGTACTACTGGCACACGTTCGTCATCGGTCCCAACGAGCGCGACGTGCTCGGCCGGCCGCTGCCGCCGGTGATGCGCGATTTCCTGGTGCCCGGCCCGAGCGGTCCGAGCCACCGCCAGCCGCCGCCGTTCGGCGGGGCGCTGGTGCTGACCACGCCCCAGGGACAGATGTATCAGGTGATCGTGACCGACCTGCGGCACCATCCGTTGCTGTTCTTCGGAGCCCTCGGACTGCCCGGTGTGCCCGGCACCACCATCGCGCTCGCGCTGGTGGTGAGCACGCTCACGTGCTTTCTGCTGGCGCGCTACCTCGTCGGCCCCATCGAGCGGCTGCGCCAGGCGGCGCGCGCCGCGGCCGCCGGCAACCTCGATGTGCGGGTCGCGCCGAGCATGCGGGGGCGCCATGATGATCTGGCGCGCCTGGCGGCGGATTTCGATGCCATGGCCGAGCGGGTCCAGGGTCTGCTCGAGTCGCGGCAGCGGCTGCTGCGCGACGTGTCGCACGAGCTGCGCTCGCCCCTGACGCGGCTGCAGTTGGCGCTCTCGCTCGCGGTGCGCCGCGAGGAGCTGCCGCGCCAGTTGGAGCGGATCGGGCGCGAGGCGGACCGGCTCGAGCAGCTGATCGCGCGGGTGCTGAAGCTGGCGCGCCTGGAGCGCCCGCCGCGCGAGATCGCCGGGGAGAGGCTCGATGTCGGCGCGTTGCTCGCGGGAATCGCCCAGGATGTCGCCATCGAAGTCGATGCGCGTGGCGGCTCGCTCACCGTGCGCGCCGACCCGCAGTTGGTCACGGCGGCGGATCCGGAGCTGCTGCGCAGCGCCTTCGAGAACGTGATCCGCAACGCCGTGCGTTATGGGGCGGCCGGGACCGAGGTGAGGGTCGAGGCGCGCCGCGCCGCCTCGGGACCGGATGCGCAGCCCACGATCGATGTTACCGTGTCTGATCATGGGCCCGGGGTGCCGCAGCAGGATCTGGCGGCGATATTCGAGCCGTTTTACCGTGTCGATGCGGCGCGCGACCGTACCCAGGGTGGGGAAGGTCTCGGCTTGGCGATCGCCGCGCGGGCCGTGGCGTTGCATGGCGGGCGCATCAGCGCGCGCAATCTCGATGGCGGCGGCTTGGCGGTCACGGTCACGCTGCCCGTGCGCGAGTGCGCCGTGGCGTGAATTAAGCCTGGCATTTTCGCGGGCTCATCCGCTAGAATTCGCGTGATGAAAGCCGGGATTGTGGTCGGTATCGCTGTCGGTTTGAGCGTCGCGATTGGCGCGCTCGCGTTTCACTTCGAGGTCGCCGCGCGCGCGCGCGCGTACGCGGAGCTGCGCGGATTGCGGACCGAGACGACCGTCGATCTGGATCACCACCGCATCAGCGCCACGCAGGCCGCCATGCTCGACAGCCGGCTCGGCCATGCGCGGTTGCAGATCGAGGAGGACGACGTCCTGGGCGCGCAGAAGGTGCTGCATGCGGTCAAGATGGACCTCAGCGCGCCGCGAACACGCTCGGCCTGAGCACGTCGTCAGCGAGCGACGCAGGCGCTGAATCGCTCTGAATTTTTCTTGAGTGCCGTGGCGGGGGCACGAGCGTATCGTTAAAATCATTCGGTCTCATCCGCATCGCAACGAGCCCGCCCGCCGCACCGCAGTGTCCGAGCCGTCACAACCCGAGCCGATTCCGCGGCCCCTGTTGCCGAACGATCCCGCGGCGTCCGCGGGGCGGGCTGACACTCCTGCCGAATTCCCCCAACCCGAAGCCCCATCCGCCAGCCCGCGCTCGAGGCTCGACGCCCCGGCGGTGCACGTTTCAGTCCGCTCATGGCGCGGCGCCGCGCAGGTCCTCGAGGGAGCGCGCCGGAATGCGCCACTGTTGGGACGGAAGAAAATAGAATCCGCTTATGAATAACGAACCCGGGGAAACCCCGGAGCCTGCGCCGGCGGAGCCGGCCGAGCCGTCGCAGCGCGAGCTGCTCCTGCCCGAGGTGGGCGGTGAGCCCGGCAGCGCCGCCGGCGGGTCCGCCGCCGAGCCGCAGGGGTCCGAGCCGCGCATCGCGCTCGATGCGCCCCCGGTGTTCGTGCCCGTGCGCAGGTTTCGCGACCACTTCGAATACCGCGCTCAACGCCTGCTGACCAGCCGCGGCCGCCGGCTGTTTCTCCAGGTGGGGCTGCCGTGGTTCGCGGCCGTGCTCGTCGGCGTGGTCGGATATCTGTACGCGCGCTGGATCCGCGATGCCTACGACTTGTTCCGCTACCTGATCCACGGCCGCGCCTGGCTCGCCTTCATCATCACTCCGGCACTGACCGTGTTGGGGGTGTATGGCACACGGCGCTGGTTCTACGGTGCCGAGGGCGGCGGCATCTCGCAGGTGATCGCCGCCATCCACGGTCCGCGCGAGAACAACGACACGGTGATGAAGTACTTCTTCGGCCTGCGGATCATCATCGGCAAGATCGCCATGTCGCTGCTCGGATTTCTCGGCGGACTGAGCATCGGCCCGGAAGGTCCGACCGTGCACCTCGGCGCGGCCATCATGGCCGAGACCCGTCATTTCTACCCGCAGCGCACCCGGGCGCTCGAGCGGCGCCTGCTGCTCGCCGGCGCGGCCGCCGGGCTCTCCGCCGCATTCAACACCCCGCTCGCCGGGGTGATCTTCGCCATCGAGGAGCTGGCGCGCGACTTCGAGACGCGCACCAATGGCACGATGATCACCGCGGCGGTGTTCGCCGGTCTGACCACGGTCGCGCTGGCGGGCAATTACATGTACTTCGGCCAGCTCAACGTCACCTCGCACGTGAGTGTGGCATTCGTCTTTCCCGTGATCGTGGCGACGGTGCTGTGCGGGTTGCTCGGCGCGGCGTTCTCCTACTCGCTGGTGCACTGGCGCAAGTGGCTGCCCGCGAGGGTGAGCGACTTCAGGTCCCGCAAGCCGCTGTGGTGGGCGTTCCTGCTGGCCATGATCATCGCGACGGTCGGAGTGGCCACCCGTGGGCAGACCTGGGGCAGCGGCTACGATCAGGCGCGCGCGCTCCTGCACGGCACGGCGCCGCTCAGCATGGCCTTCGGGATGACCAAATGGGTCTCCATAGTGCTGACCAACCTGGTGGGGATTCCCGGCGGATTGTTCTCGCCATCGCTCGCGATCGGGGCGGGAATCGCGCAATGGGTGCATGCGATGTTCTCCTGGACGTCCATGGCGGCGGTCATCGCGCTGTGCATGGCGGGGTATCTGGCCGCGGTCACGCAGTCGCCGCTCACCTCGTTCGTCATCGTGATGGAGATGACCAACGGCACGGCCATGGTGATCCCGCTGATGGCCGTTGCCCTGGCCTCCGCGCGCCTGTCGGGCCTGTTCACCCCGCCGCTCTATCATGCGCTCGCCGAGGAACGGTACTATCACTACGAGCCGCCGCCGGAGAGCGCCCCGGGACGCGCCAAGGCGCCCAACGCGGCCGCCGCGGTTTGAGGGCCCAGCGGGGGCGGCTCACCCCCGGCGGGTGCCGGCCGAACGTGCAGGCCGGCTGCAACTTTCACCGCTCAGGTGTGTTTTCCTGACATCGCACAGGAGCGCCGCCATGAACACCGTTCGCACCCTCATCGTCATCGCCCTGGCCGTCGTGGCCACCCTGGCCAGCACCGCGCTGGTCATCTCGCCGGTCGCTTTCGCGCATACGGCCGAGGTCGCGCCTCGGGCCCGACTCGTCAGCCCGCTCCCGCCGACACGCACGGCAGCGCTCAGCCCGCGGGCATAGGCCGCTGCGGCGCCCGGGACAGCCGGCCCGCTTGCAGGATGCTCAGGCGTTCATCGTTCCAACAGCGCGCGTGCGCCACCGCGTCACACCGTGAGTATCGGTACGATCCGCATTCGCATGTTGACGTTACGGTCCCGGCCGTCGGGGAACAGCCGGCCATGGTGCCACGGCTCGACCTCTGGCGATGACCCGGCCCGTGTATCCGCGCGGTGTGGAGCGAGTAAGGGCGTTGGGCGCTAAGCAGCCAGCGCTTTGAGGACGTGCTCAGGGTCACGGGCAATGGCGGTGAGCAGCGCTTTCGCAGGGCCGGTCGGCTCACGAATTCCTTGCTCCCAATTGCGCAACGTACCGACTTCGATGCGCAGCAGAACCGCGAACTTCGGCTGGCTCAGTCCAATCTGCTTACGCAAGTCCTTGATGCTCGACGGGTGCACTTCGAAAACGCGCGAAGGCTTCCGCTTGCCAGAGGCGATCTCGTCCATCTCCTTCACGGCTGCGTACAGTTCATCGAAAAAACTTGCTTTCTTAGCCATTCCACTTCTCCACTACTTTCTTGAGCGCCGCTTTCTCGGCGGCCGACAGGTCATCCTGGCGTGACTTCCGATAGAGCATGAGCAATCGGATCTGCCGATCAGCGCAGAGCCAATAGTAGATCACTCGTACACCGCCACTCTTGCCCGCGCCAGGGCGCTTCCAACGGAACTTGCGCAGTCCGCCCGTTCCCTGAATCACAACGCCGGCTTGCGGGTGGCGGATCAACGCGGCCTGCATCGCCGCGTATTCCTCATCTGGCAGGTGTGCGAGTACCTGGCGGGTAAAGAGCGATGTCTCGATGAAAATCACAGGCCGACGATACACCAACGGGGTAGGTACGTCAATGGTGTAGCGTAGATGACGCCTGGGCAGGACTGCTTGACGAGCGCCAATATGGGTCCCCCGGGCCACGATGACGCCGCCCATCCGCACCGGGCGCAGGCCCGCGCGGGGGCCATGTGCGGTCCCGGACGTCGGGGAACAGCTGGCTACGGCGCCCCAGCTCGGCGTCGTGGTCCATCTGGCGACGAGCTGCGTGCGACCTGTGGCCAACGCTCGCGAACGATGCTTCTCGTCGGTCATCGTGAGCGCTGCGAGTCGACGCTCTCCCTCATTCGCCGCCCGCACGCGCGGCGCTCGATGTGGGTACTGGGCCGCGGACCCGCACCACTTGGCCGTGATCCGGCCACGCCGTCGCTCAGACAGCCTCGCTAATGGCGTAGAGCCGAGGAGCGATGGCGCACTCGCCTGATCCTGCCGCCGACCGGTGAGGCGGCGGGAGGCCGCGCGGGCAATCCGCTCTCCCGCGCGGCGGCGGGTGACGTATCTGATCCGGTCGGCGGCTCCCCATCGCGCGACCGGACCGGTGCGCCGCAGCTGTCACGGTGGAGGCGAGGGAACACTCCCAGTTCAGCGGCCTTCGTGCCCGCCAGCGAGCTTGGAGCTGACCAGGCGGTTCAGGCTCACGCCTTGTTCGGCCGCCCGGATCGAAAGCGCCCGGTGCAGTTCGGGTGGAATCCTGACGCGGAACTGGCCGCTGTAGCGGCGCTCCGCCAGCGGCTCAGGGATGGTCTCCCCGTTCGCTTTCATGTCAGTCACCACCTGCGCGATCAACCGGCGGATGCCCTGCAACGCCGCAGTGGGGGTTTTCGCCAGCCAGGACAGCGACGGAAATTCGGCACACAGACCGACGTGCTCGCGGTCCTCGGCCGACCAAGTAACCCGGTACGTGTAATGGTCAATCTCAGTCTGCATTGCGCAGTTCCTCAATCCTCTGAATCGCCTGCAACACCTGCCGGACCTGATACGGTTTGGCCCGGCCCTTGGCGTTCTGGATGTTTATCCGTGGATCACCCGGCCACGGGGTCTTGATAATCGCGTGGCTGGTGCCGAGTTGGCGAGGCTTGCCGAAGTACGTCTCGCAAACCTTCATGAGATCCGCGAACTGGACGTTCGCCGTTTCGCGTCGCATCTGCTCGAGGATCTTTTTCACGGACGCCTTAATCGTATGGTACCACTATTGGTACCGCATGTGAATCCTCCGGCGTGTGGACTATCGGGTCAGCGCTCGAGCCCGCAGCGCCGTTGACGGGCTGTAAACTATAGATTACGCTAAGAACGTGCTCACGATCCTGAAGTCGCGGACGTTCGACGACTGGCTTTCGGGGCTGAAAGACCGGAAGGCGCGCTCGCGTGTTCAAGCCCGAATCGATCGCCTGGCGATGGGCAACCCGGGCGATGTAAAGCCGACCCGCAGCGGTATCGGCGAGGTGCGGATCGACTACGGGCCCGGCTACCGCGTGTACTACACAGCGCGGCAAATCAATTGTGCTGCTGTGCTGTGGTGGAGACAAGCGGACTCAGGATGCCGACATCCGTCGCGCCGTCGAGATGGCAAAGAACTGGAAGGGCTGAAACATGACAGCGAAGAGACCAAGGCGAGTGAAGGAGACGTTTACGCGCTACGACAGCGCCGACTACCTCAAATCCGAGGAGGACATGGCGGCCTACCTGCAGGCGTGTCTCGAGGAGGCACCCGATGATCCGGCCTTCATTGCGCAGGCCCTTGGAACAGTGGCACGCGCTCGCGGCATGATGCAACTTGCGAAGGACACGGGGCTCACGCGGGAAGGCCTCTACAAGGCCTTGTCGAAGGATGGGAATCCGAGTCTCGCAACGGTGCTGAAGGTTCTGCAGGCCCTTCATCTGAGGATCTCGTTGCGCCCAGCCTGACCGGAACGCCGCTTGGAGCGCAGCCGGAACCGCACTTTCTGTACCACTCGCCTGAATATGGAGCGTAAGGCGATGCAGTGGATCGAATGATCCGGGCCGCGCAAAATCAGTGTCGCAGGCGACCGGCGTCGTTGCCGCTGCGCTGTCGAGGCCCGCGTCCAGGGTCCGAAAACCTGACTCGACCGGGCGTCACGGCTTCAACCAGTTCTCCACTGCAAGGCCTGGAACACGCCGGAATTCGCGCTCATTGTTGGTGACCACGGTGGCATCGATGTGGCGCGCGTGCGCTGCAATCAGCATATTGTAGGGCCCGATAGCCTTGCCCTTGGCGAGCAAGGCCACCTTGATTTCACCGAAATCGCGGGCGGCGGCGCACGGAAAATCGTCCGCCTGAAACAAATCCAGAAGCTCGCCGAGGGCCTGTTCGTTCTCGGCGCGGAACGCTCCATTTGAGACCCCGAACCTGAGTTCGGACAAGGTGATTGCCGAAAGGCGCAGCTGCCCTGGAGAGCGGCCGGACATGCGCCGGACGACGCGCTCAAACCCTGGCTTGCGATTGATGAGGTATATCAGAATGTCTGTATCGAATATCCAGGTCATCGCCACTGCCTGACCTGGTCTTGCGGCTGCTGCCGCTCGATGGGTCCCTTGAATCGGCCCATCACGGTCATGATCTGCTCGTAGGTCAATTTGCCGGGCAGAAGCAGTACGCCGGCGCCCGAACGCTTGATCTGCACTTCATCGCCTGTGAACCGAAACTCCTTCGGCAGGCGCACCGCTTGGCTGTTGCCGTGCTTGAATATCTTGGCTGTCTTCATGGCCGCGTGCTCGGCGTCAGTAGATACGTCAAGTATATACCCAGACGCGCACGGCATCGAGCCTCCTCGGCACGCCGGGGGCGGACCAGCCGGTCACTGGGTGGGGCCGGTCGGCGCCCGCTCCGGGTCTTGTTTCGCGGGGTGAGTTCAGGACCCGGCGGAGTCGGCACGTCCCCCGGGCATTGAGCGGTCGCAGTCGAAGGGGCGCACCGTCGATGAGGCGACCACGCCGATACGGGCCGGCGCCCACAAGGATACTCGAGCCCCCGAAGTGTCCCGCGGGACGGTTTGGTGCGCGGCGCCAGAATGGTGACGATAAAGCTTTGGTCGGCACAGTATTC
>JAKBWB010000037.1 GCA_021843755.1 Pseudomonadota bacterium | reverse complement strand
CTCAGGGCCTGTACCTGACCGAGGTCAGTGAGAAGGGCAACCGCATTCAGTTCAAAGGCGTCGCGCAGTCGAGCACGCGGGTTTCGGAATTCATGCGCAACATCGACGGCTCGCACTGGCTGGCCAATGCCGACCTGGAGGTCATCAAGGCGGGCGGGAGCCGGCCCGGATCGACTTTCACTCTGGATGCTCAGGTCGTCTCGCCGAAGCCCGCCCGGCCGGGCGATACACCCGAGCACGCCCTCGCCGCCGCCGGGGGGCCGAGGCGATGAACGTCAAGGATCTGCTCGAGGAACTGCGCGATCTCGATCCCCGTGATCCGGGCCGCTGGCCGTTCGGGGTACGCGCCGGGGCCGTGGGCGTGACGTTCGTGCTCCTGACGCTGATTCTGGTGTACCTGTTCGTCTGGCAAACGGTGCGTCCACAGCTGCTGCAGCACGAGCGCAAGGAGCAGACACTACGGCAGGACTTCATGACCAAGCACTCCGTCGCGGCCAACCTCGACGTGTACCGGCACCAGCTGGTCGAGCTACGCCGCTCGTTCGGCGCGTTGCTGCGCCAGCTGCCGGGCAAGACCCAGGTCCCGAGCCTGCTCGAGGACATCTCCGACACCGCCGCGGCCGCGGGCTTGAAGCAGAAGCTGTTCAAACCCGGCAAAGAGACCGAGAAGGAATTCTACGCGGTACTGCCAATCCAGATGCAGCTGACCGGCGGCTACCACCAGTTCGGTGAGTTCGTCAGCGACATCGCAGCGCTCTCGCGTATCGTCACGCTGCACGACATCCAGATCAAACCGATCAAGCCGGGCGCCTACAACCAGCTGACCCTGACGCTGACGGCGAAGACGTATCGGTATCTGACCGCGAGCGAGGTCACCGCGCGCCGCGCGAGCAAGCACAAGTTTGCCCGCCCGCCGCGACGGGGCCCGGGCTGAAGCGCGCCGAGAGAGATCCGAATGAGCAAGTACACCAATGCCCGCGGGCTGCTGCGCACCGGCGCCATGCTGGCCTGCCTGTGTCTGGGGGCCTGCTCGGACGGCACAGGCAGCGTGCAGAGATTCATTACACGCGTCGAGCATCAACCCGGGGGCCCCGTGGCGCCGCTGCCGAAGGTCCCGAAGTACGAGACCTTTACGTATGACGACCAGAACATGCGCTCGCCGTTCCTGCCGGCCGAGCCGGTCGGCCTCGGGACGATCCGCCCGCGAGCCCATCGGCCGCGACAGTACCTCGAGCACTTTCCCCTCGACACGCTGAAGATGGTCGGCACGATCACGATCGGCGGCAGGACCTATGGTCTGGTACAGACCAAGGACGGGATCGTCCATCGCGTGACGGTCGGCAACTACATGGGCCTGAACGACGGCCGCATCGTGCAGATTACCCCGACTCAAATCCGCCTGATCGAGATCGTCCCCAACGGTCTCGGCGGGTTCATGAAGCGGCCGGCAGCCCTGGGACTGAGCAAGTGAACAAACCGGTAGCGAACGCCCTAGCAGGGAGTCCGAGAATGAAAGCCTTTATCCGCAAGTCGCGCCTCGCGAGTGCGGCCGCCCTGTCCCTGCTGCTCGTCATGGGGGCATTTGCGGTCCATCCCGCCTGCGCGTCGAGCAGCGAGACGACATTGCAGTCCGTTCAGGTGGAGCAGCTGCATCACGGCCAAGTGCGGGTCGCACTGCACCTGTCCGCGACCGCGCCGAAGCCGCTGTCGTTCACCATGGACAATCCGGCGCGCATCGTGATCGACCTGCCACATACCAACTTGGGCCTGGCATCGGATCAGATGACGGTCAAGCGCGGCGGCGTCGAGTCCATCATGGCGGCCGCGACCCGCGACCGCTCGCGTCTGGTGCTGACCCTGGACAAGATGGTCGCATACCGATTGCAACGGCAGAACAACGAGATTTTCCTGACACTCGGGACCGACAATACGCAGGCTCGCGATGTCGCCGCGGTCACGATGGCGAATGCCGTCGCGGCGCGCGCTGGACTGAGCCCGCCGTGGCAGATCAACAGCATACGCTTCCGCCGCAGCGCCGGCGGCGCGGGCCGGATCCTGGTACGCCTCTCGGACTCCCATATTCCCGTCAACCTGCACCAGGTCGGGAATCAGGTGATCATCAATTTCAGCAATACCGCGGTGCCCACCCACCTGCTCAAGCGTTACGATGCGAGCGATTTCGGCACGCCGGTCGCCGACTTCTCCCTCACCCGCACGGCGCATGGCTCGCGCATGACCATAGACGGCACCGGCGCGTACACCGAGCTTGCCTACCAGGCAAACACCGAATACGTGGTCGAGCTGCGCCCCGTTGGCCAAGGTCAGGCTCGGCCGCGCCATCCGAAGTACACCGGCCAGCGTCTGTCGCTCAACTTCCAGAACATCTCGGTCCGCGCGGTGCTGCAGCTGCTGGCCGATGCCAGCGGCCTGAACATCGTGGTCAGCGACTCGGTCAAGGGCAGCGTCACCCTGCGCCTGCACGATGTGCCGTGGGACCAGGCACTGCATGTGATCCTGCAGATCGAGGGACTGGGCGAGGAACGCCAGGGCAACGTCATCCTGGTCGCACCACAGGCGGAGCTGGCCGCGCGCGAGCGCGCCGAGCTGGAAGCGCGGCATCAGGTGCAGAGGCTCGAGCCGTTGCGCTCGGAGTTCATCCAGATCAATTACGCCAAGGCCGCCAACCTCGCCACGCTGATCAAGGCCCAGGGACATTCACTGCTGTCCAAGCGCGGCACCGTGACGGTCGATCCGCGAACGAACACGCTGCTGGTGCAGGACACGCCGCGGCGCCTGCAGCAGATCGTGCGCCTGGTGCATCACCTGGACATACCGGTTCGCCAAGTGCTCATCGAGGCCCGCATCGTGCTCGTGCAAAATGACTTCCAGCGCCAGCTCGGTGCACAGCTTGGGTTCACCGACGTGCAGGCGAACGGCAACAACGGCATCGTGACGACCACCGGGACCTCCGCGGGCGAGAACACCATCGTCAGCTCGGCGATCGGCAATATCCAGGCGACGGGAAATTACGCGCCCGTGACGATACCGACGGGTTCGAATGCGGCGGATCGGTACAATGTCAACCTGCCGGTGAGCAATCCGGCCGGCTCGATCGCCTTCGGTATCTTGAGCGGCAACTCCCTGATTGATCTGCAGCTCTCGGCGGCGCAGGCGGAGGACAAGGGCAAAGTCATTTCCTCGCCACGGGTCATCACCGCGAACCAGCAGCAGGCGGATATCATGCAGGGCGTCGAAATCCCGTATCAGGAGTCCGCTTCCAGCGGCGCCACGTCGATCGCCTTCAAGAAGGCGGTGCTGGAGCTGAAAGTCACGCCGCAGATCACCCCGGACAATCACATCATTCTCAGTCTGGACGTGAAGGATCAGACTGTCGGTCAGGAAGTCGTGGCATCCGGAGGCGTGCAGGTACCGGCGATCGACACTCGCGAGGTCAAGACGCAAGTGCTGGTCAACGACGGCCAGACGGTCGTGCTGGGTGGCATCCTGACGACGAACAACACCGATCAGATCAACAAGGTGCCCTTGCTCGGTGATATCCCGATCATCGGCCACCTGTTCAAGAACACCGATCACACGAACAACAAGGATGAATTGCTGGTCTTCGTGACCCCGAAGATCGTTCAGCAGAACCCGGCCGAGTACTGAGGGTCCTCGCTCTGGCGCCGCCAGGGCGCCAGAGCGAGGACCGGCTGTCGCCGCCCCGCGCCGAGCGGGCCTTGCTATTCTTGGCGCCGCGATGCGCAGCAAGCCCCCCAATATCTTTCTGGTCGGACCGATGGGCTCGGGCAAATCGGCCGTCGGCCGCAGCCTCGCCCGCCTGCTGCGGGTACCGTTTCACGACAGCGATGCGGAAGTCGAGCGGCGCACGGGCGTCGATATTCCACTGATCTTCGACAAAGAGGGCGAAACGGGCTTTCGCGAGCGCGAGCGCGAGGCGATCGAGTCGCTCACCCTGCTGCGGCACATCGTCCTGGCAACCGGCGGCGGGGCCATCCTGCTGCCGGAGAACCGCACTCGGCTGGCCGAGAACGGCTGGGTGGTGTACCTGAAGACTTCGATCGCACAGCAGGCCGAACGGGTCAAGCCCAACCGGCAACGGCCCCTGCTCAATGGGGTCGAGGATACCGCCGCGAAGCTGCGCGAGCTGATGGAAGTCCGCGACCCGCTGTACAGCTCCATCGCGGACCTGACCGTCGCCACCGACGGCCGCCAGATCAAAGCCGTCGTCCGCGACATCCTGCAGGCGATCCGCTAGATTCCAGGCCATGGCGACATCCAAGGATATCCTGACCGTCGAGCTCGGCAGCCGCAGCTATCCCATTCTGATCGGACAGGGATTGCTGGGCGATCCGCAGTCGTTTACCGAAACCGTCCATGCCAGCGACGTGCTCATCGTCAGCAATACGACCGTAGCGCCGCTGTACCTGAGCACCCTCGAAGCGGCGCTTCGACCCCGCCGAACGGTCGCCACGCTGCTGCCGGACGGCGAGTCATACAAAACCCTCGGCACCGTGACGCGGATCCTCGATGTGCTGGTCGCCAACCGCTTCGGCCGCGACAGCGTGATCGTTGCGCTCGGCGGCGGGGTGGTCGGCGATATGGCCGGATTCGCCGCAGCCATCTACCAGCGCGGCGTCGCGTTCGTCCAGGTGCCGACCACCCTGCTGGCGCAGGTGGATTCGGCGGTGGGCGGCAAAACGGGGGTCAACCATCCAGGCGGCAAGAATCTGATCGGCGCCTTCCACCAGCCCGCGGCGGTGGTTGCCGATACCGCGACGCTCGCCACGCTGGCGCCGCGGGAGCTGCGGGCCGGCCTCGCCGAGGTCGTCAAATACGGCTTGATCCGCGATGCGGCGTTCTTCGCCTGGCTGGAGCAGCAGGCTGAGGCGCTGCTTGCCGGGGAGCCCGAAGCCCTGGCCCACGTCATCCGTCGCTCCTGCCAGATCAAGGCTGCGATCGTCGGACGGGACGAGCGCGAGCACGGCGAGCGCGCACTGCTCAATCTCGGACATACCTTCGGGCATGCCATCGAATCGGCCACCGGATACGGACGGTGGCTGCACGGGGAGGCGGTCGGGGCCGGCATGGTCATGGCGGCGCGGATGTCGCACGCAAGCGGGCTGATGCCGCAGGACGATCTGCGGCGCCTCGTCGGCTTGATCGAGCGCCTGGGCCTCCCGGTGAATATCCCGAACGTGGCGGCGGAGGACTTGCTCGAGCACATGCGCATCGACAAGAAGGTGCTCGGCGGCCGCATTCGCCTGGTGCTGCTGCGGGGCATCGGCGCCGCTTTCGTCACGGCGGAGTACGAGCCGGACCTGCTGCGGCGTACGCTGGAGGGGCATCTGGCCGACCTTTAATGAGCAGTGCATCCCAAGCGGTCCCGGAGACACTGGCGCCCTATGCCGCGCTCGACGAGCGCTCGCGCGGACGCCGCTTCGCCGAACCCAAGCCACAGTTCCGCACCGAGTATCAGCGCGACCGGGATCGCATCATCCATTCCAATGCGTTCCGGCGTCTCGTGTACAAGACGCAGGTCTTCGTCAACCACGAGGGGGATCTGTACCGCACGCGGATCACCCACTCCATCGAGGTCGCCCAGATCGGACGGACCGTGGCGCGCGCGCTGCACCTGAACGAGACGCTCACGGAAGCCATCAGCCTCGCGCATGACCTGGGCCATACGCCGTTCGGGCACGCCGGCCAGGAGGCCCTCAATGAGTGCATGCGCCCGTACGGCGGATTCGAGCACAACCTGCAGTCCCTGCGGGTGGTCGATGTGCTCGAAGAGCGCTACGCGGCGTTCCCGGGGCTGAATCTGACCTTCGAATGCCGCGAAGGAATATTGAAGCATTGCTCGGCGCGCGTCGCACAGGAACTCGGGGAGATCGGCCAGCGCTTCCTCGATCATCGCCAGCCCGGACTCGAGGCGCAGATCGCGAATCTGGCCGACGAGATCGCCTACAATAATCACGATGTCGATGACGGCATCCGGGCCGGGCTGGTGGACCTGCAACAACTGTGCGACATGCGTCTGTTCCGACGGCAATACGAGGCGGTGACGGCCGAGCATCCCGGTCTCGGGGAGCGGCGCCTGGTTCACGAGATCATCCGCCGGATGATCAATGACATCGTGGTCGACCTCATTCGCACCAGCGAGGCGCGGATAGCCGAGGCTCGACCCGCCTCGATAGAGGACGTGCGCCTGCAGAGCCGGCCGCTGATCGCCCTCGGGGAAGCCACCCTGGATGAGCACCGGGAATTGATGCGCTTCCTGCGCGAGCAAGTCTATCGGCATTACAAAGTCCTGCGCATGACGGCGAAGGCGCAGCGAGTGGTGAAAGAGCTGTTCGGGGCATTCCTGGCGGACCCTCGGCTCATGCCACCGGAAGACCAAGCTTCGGTATCGCAAGCCGAGTCGGCGCGCGGGACGGACGGGCGGGCCCGCGTGGTCGCGGACTACATTGCCGGGATGACCGACCGCTACGCCATCCTCGAGCACCAGCGCCTGTTCGTCCCCGCAGAGCGCACCTGAGCCATGAGTGGCGTCGATGACAACCAGTCAGTCGACACCCGCAGACACTTTCTGCAAGCGCTGCGGCGGGTACTGCGCCCCATCGTCAGATTGATGATCCGATCGGGCATCCGCTACGACGAGTTCGTCGACGTGGCGCGCGGCGCCTACGTCGAAAGCGCGATTCGGGATGCCGACAAGAGCGGCCCGCGGCCGACACGTGATCAGGTCGCCTGGATAACCGGAATCCGGCGGGAGTTGGTGGACCATTACATAGACAACTACGAACCGCTTCCCGCCGAAGATCGAATGGCGGCCCGCATCGAGACCGAGGTTCTCCACAGATGGCATACAAACCCTCGATATCTCGGGCCCACCGGAGCCCCTCTGGAACTCGAGTTCGAGGCGCCCGAGGGAATAAGCTTCAAAGAGCTCGTCGCACAGAGTGATGCGCAAGCGGATGCCCGATTGATTCTTGAGCAGCTATTGCGAGCCAAATCTGTCACCCGCTCGGAGGAAAATCGTATTCGGGCGGTTTCTCGTTTACTCATATGGCCGGAAGATGTGATTTCGGAGAGTGAATATTGGGGCACCGCCCTGGCGCGCGTCATCGAGACGCATGAATACAACTTCAATTCTCGCAATGCCGATAATAAGCGCCTCGAGCGCTCCGTATTCGCCGATCATGGGCTCTCCGAGGAACTACTTCCCGCGTTCCACTCGGCTGCGCAAGAACGCGCCGATCAGTACCTGTATGATCTGGATGACTGGCTCGCTCAACGCGCTGATGCGGGTCGGAATCCGACAGGGCCGCGCGTCCAAATCGGCGTCCACGTATTCTTCTATATGGAGCCTCTCGTGGAACCCACTTCAAAGCCCGTTTTGGCGCAGCCCGGTCGGAAACAGACCTAGCGAGAGGATTGACCGGGCTCATGGCCACCAATCAAACGCGAACGCACCTGCTTTTCGCACTGCGACGCATCTTAAGATCACTGGCGCGCCTGTTGATTCGCATCGGAATCCGATTCGAGGAATTCGATACGATCGCTCGAGAAGTCTACGTTGAAAGCGCGGTCCACGACATCGCGCACCATAACAGTCCATCGCAGAAACGCATCGCAATACTCACAGGTTTGTCCCGTCGTCAAGTGAACCAATGTATTGAGGGCGGCGATCATTTCTCTGCGACCGACCCGACACTGCGGTCCCTTCTTGTCGAGGTGTTGCACAAATGGCACACCGCCTATGGCTATGGCGGCCCCTACGGAATACCGCTTGAGCTTGAATTTTCATGCCCTGCTGACCGCTGCATCCGAAGTCTGGTTGCGCTAGTGAACCAAAGCGTGGACCCGCAGGTAATTCTTGATGAACTACTCCGTTCAGGCTCCGTACTTCGGGCAGGGGAGAAACGATATCGCCCCGCCTCCCGATTTTTCATGATGCCGGATCCTACGTCCCCCGCACTGATTGAGGCGTTTGGAATGACGCTGTCGCGATTGAGCACGACTCTTGAATACAACATGGATGCAAAGCATTCCGAGAAGCGGCTTGAGAGACGAGTTCACGCCGATCGCGGCCTGCCACTTGATCTGGTCCCAGAGTTCGAGAGTTACGCACGAAGCAAAGCGACCAGATTCTTGATGGAGCTAGACAACTGGCTGGCCACACGCGCGCCCTCAAAATTAGATGCCAAACCGTGTGGTCGCCTCGTCGAAACGGGCGTCAATGTTTGCCTTTACATCGAGCCGCCACCCACCGAAGTACAGCCCTTGACGTCGCTAGTAACGCCAGACTAGAGCTTGACTATAAGGCGGTGGTGTAAGCAGCCACCGAGGACTATAACGGCATAGCTTAAGGTAGTGCCCGCTTAGCGGTAGGTGTCCGGCTTGGATACACCCCGTGATCTTTGACGCGTTTCACATTTATCTGATAACGTTGCATTAGGTTAAATAAGAATCGGTGTGGTTCTCTGCCATTGGGGGAGCCATAAGTTCGGGAGATCGAAATGGATCAGAAAAAGAATCGCGGGGGCATCGTATCCGGCTCCGCAATCGCTGCCTTCGTGGGCGCGGCCCTAATTGGGGTGGCTCACGCCGGCACCCTTACGGTAGGACCTGTTGCGCAGGTGAATCCAAAGGCTTCAACCCTCGTCGTCCTAGGGCAGACCTACCACGTTGATGCGTCCACCTTGATCACAAATCGAGCAGGCCGACCCGTCGCGCTAGGCGCTCTGGCGCCTAACACTCTGGTATCGATCGCCGGCACCGAGACGGCAACAGGGCAAGCGACGGTCGCAAGCGTCAGGAGCCTTCCCGAGCTTGACATTCCCGGCGCAACCGCATTGCTTGTCACTGGCGTCGTCTCAACAGAAACGCCGACCGGTGAAATCAAGGTTGGAGACCTAAATGTCGATATTGTCGGCACCCTAACCAGCGATATTCCGAAGTTCCAAATCGGCAACGTCGTCGAAATCACGGGAACGCAGCCAAATCCAAATGGATTATTCCTTGCTCGGACCATCGCGGTCGCCGCCGGCCTGCAAGGCGGCGGTGCAGCAACAACCCAGGGCCTTCAGGGCGGCGGTGCCGCGGTGAACATGGGCCTGCAAGGCGGCGGTGCAGCAACAACCCAGGGCCTTCAGGGCGGCGGTGCCGCGGTGAACATGGGCCTGCAAGGCGGCGGTGCAGCAACAACCCAGGGCCTTCAGGGCGGCGGTGCCGCGGTGA
>JAKBWB010000025.1 GCA_021843755.1 Pseudomonadota bacterium | reverse complement strand
TGGGCGTAATCACCTGATCGGCGAGCCCGGCCGAGGCGAATGCCTCGCCGTAGACCCGCGCGTTGTGCCGGCGCCGATCGGACCACGCCTCGAGGAAGTCGAGCTTCACGTTGAGCACCGCGGCCTGCAGCTCATCGATGCGGAAGTTCCCGCCGATGAAGGCATGATGGTACTTCGGCTGGCCTCCGTGCACGCGCAGCACCCGCAGGTGCTCGCTCAGCGCCTCATCCTGCGCCACGCACAGGCCGGCGTCCCCGAAGGCACCGAGGTTCTTGGTCGGAAAGAACGAGAAGCAGCCGACATCCCCGAAGCTGCCGGCCGCGCGCCCGGCGGCATCACGGGCGCCAATGGCCTGCGCGGCATCCTCGATCACCCGCACGCCCGCCTCGCGCGCCAGCGCGAGCAGCGGCTCCATCGGGCAGACCTGGCCGTACAGGTGCACCGGCATGATCGCCTTGACCCGCGTGCCGCTCGCCCGGTGCACCAGCTGCCCGCCGCGGCGCTCGCAGTGCCGCCCGATGAGCGCCCGCGCGGCCGGGGCGGACAGATTGAACGTGTCGGGCTCGATGTCGCAGAACAGCGGCCGCGCGCCGGTGCGCGCGATGGTCCCGGCCGTGGCGAAGAAGGTATAGGGCGTCGTGATCACCGCATCGCCCGGACCGATGCCGAGCCCCATCAGAGCGAGCAGCAGCGCGTCGGTGCCGGAGGACACCCCGATGCCGTAGCGGCTCTGGCTGTAGGCGGCAATCCGCGCCTCGAGCGTTCTGACCTCGGGGCCGAGGATGAACTGCTGGCTGGCACACACCGCCTCCATCGCCGCGCGCACCCGCACGGCGATGGTTTCGTATTGGGGCTTCAGATCGAGCAAGGGCACGCGCAGGGCGGGCCCGGCGGATTGTTCACTCACGAATCGCTTCCCTCGGTCACCACCGTAGTCTAGCGCGCCGCGCCGGCCGGCCGCGCGGGGCGCCCCTGTCAGGCCTCACGCGGCGGCGGGGGATCCTCCCACAGGCAGCACCCGCCGCTCGCCTCGCGGATCACGCGCAGCGCCTGCGCGTGGGCCTGCCGCTCCTGCTCGCTCGCGGCGAGCACCTTCAACGGTCCGCCCGCGCGGCGCGGCCGCTCGGGGTGTCCGGCCGGGTCGGGCCGCTCGCGGGCGAGCGCCAGGGCCGCCTGCCCGCCGGTCATGGCCAGATACACGTCCGCCAGGATGCGCGCATCGAGCAGTGCGCCGTGCACGTCGCGCCCGGAATTATCGACGTTGTAGCGCTTGCACAGCGCATCGAGATTGTTGCGCTGCCCCGGGTGCAGCTCGCGGGCGAGCGCGAGCGTATCGAGCACGTGGCAGCGTTCGGCCAGCTTCTCGGGCCGTCCGCAGCGCGCGAGCTCGTACTCGAGAAAGCCCACGTCGAAGGCGGCGTTGTGGGCGATGATCTCGGCCGTCTCGATGAAGTCCAGCAGCTCCGAGGCGATGTGCGCGAACAGGGGCTGGTCGGCGAGCGAGGCGCGCGAGATGCCGTGCACGGCGAGCGCGCGCTCGTCGATGTCGCGCTCGGGATTGAGGTAGCGGTGAAAGGTGCGGCCGGTGACGCGGCGATTAAGCAGCTCCACGCAGCCGATTTCGATGATGCGGTGCCCGAGAGCGGTCTCGAGGCCGGTGGTCTCGGTATCCAGAACGATTTGTCGCATGTGCGCCAGTGTACGCGCTGTCTAGCGGACCGGTTCGGCCGCGGCGCCCGAGAGCGCCTCGATGGCCTCGTTCGCCAGGCGATCGACGCGCTCGTTGCCCGGCACACCCGCATGTCCCGGCACCCAGTGCCACTCGATCTGGTGCCGGCTCGCCAGCGGCTCGAGACGCTGCCACAGATCCTGGTTCTTCACCGGCTTGCGATCGGCGGTCCGCCAGCCCTTGGCCTTCCACACGCTCAGCCACTCGGTGATGCCGCGGCGCACGTACTGCGAATCGGTGTACACGCGTGCCCGAACCGGTCGCTTGAGCGCCTCGAGCGCCCCGATCACGGCCATCAATTCCATGCGGTTGTTGGTCGTGTGCGCCTCGGCGCCCGCGAGCGTCTTCTCGCGCGTCCCGAAGATCAGCAGCGCCGCCCAGCCCCCCGGCCCCGGATTGCCGCGGCAGGCTCCATCGGTATAGATCTCGACGATCCCCGCGCTGCGGCCGGCCTCCCCGGCGCTCACGGCGTGCGCCTGACGCCGTGACGCATCGGCTGGGCGGGCTTGACGAGCCCGCCCAGCACCGCCTTGCGGGCCCGCGGACGCAGGGGCGTGAGCGTGTAGACCTGCTTGCGCGCCTTGAGCAGATAGGCCCCCGCGGGCAGCGGGAACATCAAGCCCCGCCGCAGCAGCCGATCGGCCCCTGTCCCGGCGGCGAGTCCGCCGCGCCAGGGACTGCGATACAGGTAGCGCCGCGCCGCGAACACCTCGTAGCCGAGCAGCGCCAGCCATTCGCGCACGCGTCGCTCGGAGAGCACCCGGCGCAGCCCGGGAGGAAAGCCGCTGCGGCTGAATCGGGCGCGGGCGCCCCACAGACTCAGCGGACGGAAGCCGAGCACCAGCAGCTGACCTTCCCCCACCAGCACCCGGTCGACCTCGCGCACGATCGCGTACGGGTCGCTCGCGAATTCCAGCGTATGCGGCAGGAGCACCGCGTCGATCGAATCGCCGCTGACGGGCAGTTGGGTCGGGCGGCCGATGATGTCCGCATCCGCCGACAGCCCGGGCGGGGCCAGCACGGCCCGATGGCGCGTCCGGCACGCCGCCAACAGCTCGCGGCCCGCGCCCCAGGCGCCGATTTGCAGGCATTCCCAGCCGAAAACATCCTCCAACGCCTCGGCCACCAGCACCGCTTCGGCCGCGATCAGCGCCCGGCCCGCGGGACTCTCCCACCAGCGCCGCCGCGCGTGCGTCGGATCGGAGGCTGCGGAATTGTGAATTTGACCCATCTAAGGACTAGTCAACCTGTGATATCACAAGGTAAATTTCGCGACTGGACTCGATTATTGTAATGTGCCGCCCGGGACTGCGTGGAACGCTGGCGCGGACGCAATGTAGCACGCCGCAAAGACTAATTAGAGGATCGGGATTTGACGACGTCTTCAGTGAGCTGGGCACGCTGTGCCGTGGGTCTCCTGGGTGCACTGGCACTGGCGGCATGCGCCACGCGCACGCCGATCCGGCCGGCCGGTACCGAGCACGTGGTCACTGCATCCGCGGCATCCGCGGTGACGGCCCTGCGGTCGATGCCCCCTGCCGCAACCGCCTCGGTGGCCCCCGTGGCCCCCGCCGGGCAAGTCATCACCACCGTGCCAGCCGCGGCCCCCAAACCCCATTACGCCAACCTCTTTGCGCGCATCCGCGCCGGAATGCGGCTGCCCCAGCCGAACATGCCGGTCATCGCGCAGGAGGCGCACTGGTACGCCAATCATCCGCAATTCCTGCAGCGGTCCTTCAATCGGGCCGACATGTATCTCTACTACATCGTCACGCAGCTGCAGAAGCGCCACATGCCGCTCGAGCTGTCGCTGCTGCCGATCATCGAGAGCGCCTACCGGCCCTACGCCTATTCCTGGGCGCGGGCTGCGGGGATGTGGCAGTTCACTTCGGGCACCGGGAAGCTCTTCGGCCTGAAGCAGGACTGGTGGTATGACGGCCGGCTCAACGTCATCGCCTCCACCCAGGCGGCGCTCGATTACCTGCAGCAGCTGCACAAGCAGCTCGGCGGCAGCTGGCTGCTGGCGATCGCGGCGTACAACTGCGGCGTCGAGAACGTGGAGCGCGCCGTCCGCTACAACCAGGCGAGGGGCCTGCCGACGGACTTCTGGAATCTGATCCTGCCGCGCGAGACCGAGCTGTACGTCCCGCAGCTGCTGGCGATGGCCCGTCTGGTCGCCAATCCGGCCAAATACGGCCTGTCCTTCAGTCCGATCCCGGACCGGCCGTACTTCACGAAGGTGCCCACGGGCGGCCAGATCAATCTGGAGGTGGCCGCGCACCTGGCCGGGATCACCTCCGATGAGATCTACCAGCTCAACCCGGCGTTCCTGCGGTGGGCCACCGACCCCACCGGACCGTTCTACCTGCTGCTGCCGGTCGATGCCGCGCCGGTGTTCGAGCAGAACATCAGGGACCTCACCGCCGATGAGCGCATGGGCGTGGAGCGCTACGTGGTGCACGCCGGGGATACGGTCTATTCCATCGCGCGCCGCTTCAACACGACCACGGACCTGCTGCGCCGCCTGAACAACCTGCCGGACGGGCGTCTGCTGATCGGTCAGGACATCGATGTGCCGACGACGGCCTATCGATTGCCGCACAATGTGCTGGTGGCCGCCGAGCAGAACGATCGCTCGCTGTGGCGGCATGATTTCCGCTTCCGCGTCGTGCGGGTGCGCCCGGGCGACTCCCTGTGGGCGATCGCCCAGCGCAATGGGATGAGCGTTCAGCGTCTGGCGCAGATCAATGGACTGTCGGTGCGTCACTCGATCCTGTATCCGGGCGAGCCGCTGCGCCTGTATGCCGATGCGCGCGTCGGACGCTTCAGGCTGCCGGGCGTGCGCGTGGTACGCGTGCGTCCCGGGGACAGCCTCTGGTCGATCGCGGTGCGCAATCACGTGAGCGTGCATGCGCTGGCGCGCGCCAACGGCCTCTCGATCTATCATCCGATCCTGCGCCCCGGCGAGCAGCTGCGCATCCTGCCGTCGATGGCCACGGTGCAATACAACACCCGGCGCGCCTTGCTGAGCGGCATCGAGCAGGGCGTCCATCGGATCATCTATACGGTCCATGCCGGCGATACGCTCTGGCAGATTGCCCGGCGCTTCCAGGTCCGGATACACCAGATCCTGGCCTGGAACGAGATGACGTTGGACCGGCCCATCCTCGCGGGCCAGAAGCTGATGATCCTGGCCGATTCCGGCGGCTGATTGGTCTACACTGAGGGCCCGCCGGACCCGCTCGGGCCGGCGGGCCGGCTCAGTTCTGCAAGGATCCTCGCATGGGCTTTCTCTCCGGTAAGCGCGCCTTCATCGTCGGTGTGGCCTCGGACCGTTCCATCGCCTGGGGCATCGCCCAGGCCCTGCACCGCGAGGGCGCCGAGCTGGCGTTCTCGTACGTCAACGACAAGATGCGCGAGCGCGTGCAAACCCTGGCCGCCTCGATCGGCTCGCGCCTCACGATGCCGCTCGATGTCACCGACGACGGGCAGATCGACGCGGCATTCGCGCTGCTGAAGCGCGAGTGGGGCGCTCTGGACATTCTCGTGCACGCCGTGGCGTTCGCGCCGCGCGAAGGGGTCTCGGGCGGCTTCCTCGAGAACACGACCCGCGAGGTCTTCCGCATCGCGCACGATGTATCGAGCTACAGCCTGACGGCGCTCGCCCGGGGCGCGGCGCCTTTGATGAGCGGCCGGGCCGGGGCGCTGCTGACCCTGTCCTACCTCGGCGCGGTGCGCTCGATCCCGAGCTACAACGTCATGGGTCTCGCCAAAGCGAGCCTGGAGGCCAACGTGCGCTTTCTGGCGGCCGACCTAGGGCCGCACGGCATCCGGGTGAACGGCATCTCCGCCGGTCCGATCAAGACGCTTGCCGCGGCGGGCATTGCCGGCTTTCGCAAGATGTTGCACCACGTGGCCGAAACGGCGCCGCTGCGGCGCAACGTGACCCAGGAGGACGTGGGCAACGCCGCGGCCTTCCTCTGCTCCGACCTGGCCGCCGGCATCACCGGCGAGATCCTCTACGTCGACGGCGGCTTCAGCACCGTCGGGATGAGCTTTCCGTCCCAAACAGACGGCTGACCCGTTACTGGAACGCGTGGGGGTTGATGCGCACCTTGGCCGTCTCGCGCATCTGCGTCATGTAAGCCGCCACATCACCGTCGGCATTGGCGCTCAGCAATTGCTGCAGCAGCGTGCGGCGCAGCAACGGATTGACGTGTGCAGGGGTTCGCACCGCCATCACGGCAAGCAGCACCGCGCCACCGCCCCTGAGGGCCTTCGCCTCGTACACCGGCCGCCCGGCGGGCTTCGGCGCGGCGAACGCGAGCTGGCTGACGTCGGCGGGCACGGACGGATCGTCTCGCCCGATGAAGGTCGCCGGCGCAGCCTTGAGCCCCAGCGCTTGCGCGACGCTTGGGAGGGACTTGCCCGCAAGCACCTCTCGGCGTGCCGCCTCGGCCGCCGCGAGCGCGGCTTGATTGGCGCGGCGAGTGCGCAGGACCGCGATGATGCTGCGCTTGACCTCGGCCAGGGGCTTCAGCTGCGGGCCATGGCGTGCCAGCACCTTGACGATCACCATCCGGTCGTTGTCCAGGATGATCGGACCGCCGAAGCTGCCGGTGGCCAGGGCCGTGCTGCCGAACACCAGATTCTGCACGGCCGGGGCCGCACCGAGGGGCGGTGCGCCCCGGCCTCGCAGGAACAGCGGGATCGTGCCCGTGGTGAGGCCGTAGCGCTTGGCGAGTGCCGCGAGGCTGACGCCCGGGGTCTGCAGATCGTTCTGCAGGCTGTCCTCGATATCGCCGAAACGATGGACCGCGAGGCGGTGACGGAGCTCGGCCGCCAGCTGTGACTCGACCGCCGTGAAGGGACGCGTATGGCGCGGGTGAATCCCGTCCAGGCGGATGATGTGATAGCCGAACCGTGTCTTGACCGGTCCGGTGATCCCGCCGACCTTCGCGATCGAAAACAGCGCACTCGTGAAGGTCTTGTCATAGCCGGTGCGGCTCATCCAGCCGAGATTGCCGCCGTTGGCCGCCGAGCCGGGGTCCTGGGAGTACTTGCGCGCGAGCGCCGCGAAATTCCGCCCCGAGCGGGCGAGCTCGAGAATGTGCTCGGCTCTGCGCAAGGCGGCCTTGGGATCCTTGCCGAAGTTGATGAGGATGTCGCTGGCCTCGCGCTGCTGGGGCACCACGAACTGCTTGAGCGCCTTGTGGTATTGCGCCTGCAGCGCCGCGCGGGAGATTTTCTGGCGGCTCTCGAGCTGCGCCAGCGTGAGCTGGCCGTAGCGCAGGGCCACCGACTCCGGCAGCGTGTACTCGGCCCGATGTGCCCGGTAATACGCCTCGATCGCCGCCGGCGGGATCGGCGCCGCGCTGGCGTAGCGCTTGACCGGAAACAGCACGTACTGCACCTTGCGCTGCTGGCTCTGCAGCTTCTCGGCGCGCTCGATCTGTACCGGGGTGAGGAACTCCGAGGAGCGGATGCCGTCGATGAGCTGATCGGTGCGCAGCTGACTGGCGATCTGCTGCTCGAACTGGGGCAGCGAGATGCCCGACTCGGCGAGCACGTCCTCGGCGGCCTGCGCCGAGTACTTGCCGTTCACCTGAAACTGCGGAATCTGCCGGATCGCCTCGATCAGCTCCCCCCGGGTCACCCGGTAGCCGAGCCGCTGGGTGCGCAGCGCCATGAGCGTGGAGCGGATCAGGCCCTCAAGCACCTCGCTCTGCAGCTTCTTGCGCTGGCTCGCCGACAGAGTGGTCCCGTAGATCCGCGCGATCTGCGGCTGGGCGCGCAGCCAGGCGTTGCTCGCCTGCTGCAGCGTGATCGCCTGGCCGTCGACGACGGCCGCATCGGAGGCGCTGCTGCCGAAATTGAGGTTCACGATGCCATAGGCACCCCAGGCCGAAAACACCAGCGCCAAGGCGCCGAGGATCGTGTACCAGAGCCACTTGTGGGTGGAGAGGCTGTCGGTGAGTTTCTGCAGCATGTTGTCTTATGAACTCGCCTCTTCGGCGCGGTCGGGTCAATGTAAACGGTGGAGAATAGCAAATCCCGGATCGCGTTCGGGCGCGTTACGGCGCGCGGGCGATCAGGCGCATCACGGCCGGTCCGGGCCGCCCCCTCGTATGGTCACAAATATATAGCGCACGAGCGTCCGGCCGAAGGCGGGCACGTGCATCCCGGGCGCCGCCACCCAAGGGCCGGGGCCTGGGCTGACCTCACGGCGGATTCCGGGGGCGGCCCCCTCGGCCCATCCTTCGCCGGCAAGCTCGAGCCGCGCGAGCTGTGGCGGAACCTGCGGGCCGGCGCGCCACCCGCGCGCCTCACCCGGCCGGCCCGCCGCCGAAGACGACGCTCTTGGCTTCCGGGCCGAGCAGCGCCACCCCCGCCAGCACGATGCCGACGATGCCCACCGTCCAGCCGAGCACCCCGCCGAGGTCCCGCTCGTGCAGACCGGCCAGGGAGGATTGCACGGGCGCGAGCAGCGCCATCGCGAAATTGCCGAGTTGATAGGCGAAAGCCGGCAGCACCGCGCGCACGCCCGGCGGGGACAGCTCGTTCAGATGCGCCGGCACGATGCCCCAGGCGCCCTGGACCATGAACTGCATCAGGAACGCGCCGAGCGCGAGCAGCGGCACGCTCGGGGCGTCGGTCCACAGCGGGATCACCGGCAGGGCGAGCAGCCCCGCGCAGGCCATCGCCCGCCTGCGCCCGATGCGCTCGGAGAGCGCCCCGAAGAGCATCCCGCCGAACAGCGCGCCGATGTTCATCACCATCAGCACGTCGTCGGCACGTGCCGCACTGAGGCCGCGCCGGATCAGCAGAAACGGCTTGTAGAGATCCTGCGAGCCGTGTGAGAAGGCGTTGAACAATGCCATGAGGAGGATCATGTACAGCAGCATCGGCGCGTTGCGCACGACGATCCGCCGCAGCTCGCCGAATGAGGCCCGCGTGGCGGTCCGGCCCGCGAGCCAGACGGGCGACTCACCGACACCGAAGCGGATGTACAGCACCAGCAGCGCCGGCAGCGCGCCGATGACGAACAGGCCCCGCCACCCCACGGCCGCGAAGCACACGCGCGAGAGCGCCGCGGCCAGCAGGAAGCCGAGCACGTACCCCTCCTGCAGCAATCCGGAGAAGAAACCGCGCCCCTGCGCGGGCAGCGTCTCGAACGCGAGCGCCGCCCCGACGCCCCACTCCCCGCCCATGGCGAGCCCGAACAGTCCGCGCAGCAGCAGCAGCACGGCCAGATTCGGTGCAAACGCCGTGGCCAGCTCGAGCAGCGCGAAGGACAGCACGTTCGTCATCAAGATCGGCCGGCGGCCGTACTTTTCCGCCAGCCATCCGAACAGCAGTGCGCCCACCGGCCGCATCGCCAGCGTCAGGGTGATGCCGAAGGCGACCGCGGTGAGACTGACTCGAAAGTCGGTGCTGATCGCCTTCAGCGACACGATGAAGATGAAGAAGTCGAACGCATCGAGCGTCCAGCCGCCGAGGGCCGCGAAGTACGCATGGCGCTGCGCCCGGGTCAGGGCCGTGAAGTCCTCGATCAGTTTCATGGCGCACCCCCCCCCCCCCCCCCCCGCCGCC
>JAKBWB010000057.1 GCA_021843755.1 Pseudomonadota bacterium | reverse complement strand
ACTGTCGCGCGTGAAGATCCGTGAGGTCGCCAATCGCGGCGAAATCCCGGGTCTCGCCAAGGCGAGCTGGTGAGGGGCCTGCCATGAGCATGACTGATCCCATCGCCGATCTGCTGACGCGCATCCGTAACGGCCAGGCGGCCGGCAAGAGCGAGGTACAGCTCGCGTCCTCGAAGATCAAGACCGCGATCGTGCAGGTGTTGAAGGACGAGGGCTACATCGCCGACTATCGCCTGGATGCCGAAAGCGGCAAACCGACGCTGATCATCGGCCTGAAGTATTACGAGGGCCGTCCGGTGATCGACCGCCTGGAGCGGGTGAGCCGGCCGGGACTGCGCATCTATCGCGGCAAGGACGAGCTGCCGAAGGTGCTCGGTGGCATGGGCACCGTGATCGTCTCCACTCCGAAGGGCGTCATGACCGACCGGCAGGCGCGCTCCATCGGTCAGGGTGGCGAAGTGCTGTGCATCGTCGCGTGACCGGAGACTGACGCCATGTCCAGAATCGCCAAAGCTCCGGTCCCGCTGCCGCAGGGTGTCACGGCCACGATCGCCGACGGCACCGTGACGGTCAAGGGGAACAAGGGCACCCTCAGCCTGAACCTCACTGCCGGTGTGTCGGTCGTGCAGGCCGACAAGCGTCTGGAGGTGAAGTACACCGATCCGAACGACGCGCGCATGCACGCCGGCTCGACTCGTGCGCACCTCGCGAACATGGTGCACGGTGTCAGCAAGGGCTATGAAAAGAAGCTCGAGCTGGTCGGCGTCGGATTTCGCGCCCAGGTACAAGGCAAGGTGCTGAACCTCACGCTGGGTTTCTCGCATCCGGTGAACTTCCCGATCCCCGCGGGCATCACCATCGAGACTCCGAGCCAGACCGAGATCGTGGTCAGGGGCGCGGACTGTCAGCAGGTCGGTCAGGTTTGCGCGGAAATTCGCGACATCCGGCCGCCTGAGCCGTACAAGGGCAAGGGTGTTCGCTACGCCAACGAGCAGATTTCCCTGAAGGAAGGGAAAAAGAAATGATCCTGAACAAAAAGGAGCGGCGCCTGCGCCGCGCGGTCAAGACCCGCGAGCACATCCGCAATCTCGGTATCGCGAGGTTGTCGGTGCACCGCACGCCCCGGCATATTTATGCACAGGTCACCGATGCGGCCGGCGCCAAGGTGATCGCCAGCGCTTCGACCCTGCAGGAAGCGGTGCGCGCGGACCTCAAGGGCACCGGCAACGTCGAAGCCGCCAAGGCCGTCGGACGTGCGATCGCCGAGCGTACGCGCGCCGCGGGCGTCACCCGGGTGGCTTTCGATCGGGCGGGGTTTCAATATCACGGGCGTGTCAAAGCGCTCGCCGAGGCGGCCCGCGAAGCGGGCCTCGAGTTCTGAGGTCAGGTGTACCTATGGCAAGATCGGAAAAGGCTCAACCGGCCGATGAGCTCCTGGAGAAGCTGGTCGCGGTCAATCGCACGGCGAAGGTCGTCAAGGGCGGCCGCCAGTTCGGCTTCACGGCCCTCACTGTGGTGGGTGACGGCGCCGGCAGCGTCGGCTTCGGTTTCGGCAAAGCCCGTGAGGTGCCGGTTGCCATCTCCAAAGCGATGGCTCAGGCCCGCAAGAGCATGGTGAGCGTGGCGCTGAAGAACAACACCTTGTTCTACGCGGTCAAAGGGATTCATGGTGCCACCCGCGTGTACATGCAGCCGGCTTCCGACGGTACCGGAGTCATTGCCGGCGGCGGCATGCGCGCAGTGCTCGAGTGCGCGGGCGTGCGCAACGTGCTTGCCAAGAGCTACGGCTCGCGCAATCCGATCAACGTGGTGCGCGCCACCGTCAAGGCGCTCGCCGAGATCCGTTCCCCCGAGGACATTGCGGCCAAGCGGGGCAAGAACATCGAAGAGATCACGGGCTGAAGCACATGAGCCGGCAAGCCAAATCGCTCAAGGTTACGCTCCTGAAGAGTCTGCACGGCCAGGGTGCGCGCATCGCCGCGTCTGCGCGGGGACTGGGCCTGCGCCGGCTGCACCAGTCCGTTGAAGTGGCCGACACCCCGGAGAATCGCGGCATGATCGAGAAGGCCGTGCATCTGCTCGCGGTCGAGCGGGCCGGTTGAGAGGAAGTGCAAGCATGCGACTGAATACACTGAAGCCTGCCGCCGGTGCCAAGCGTCCGCGGCTGCGGGTGGGGCGCGGAGCTTCCGCCGGCCAGGGCAAGACCTGCGGCCGCGGGGTCAAGGGGCAGCGCGCGCGCAAGGGCGGTTACCACAAAGTCGGTTTCGAGGGCGGCCAGATGCCCATTCAACGCCGGCTGCCGAAGGTGGGTTTTCGCTCGAAGATGGCCGCAACGCGGGCCGAAGTGCGCCTCGGCGAGCTGGCCAAGCTCGAGGCCGGCGTGATCGACCTCGATGCGTTGAAGAAGGCCGGTATCGTCCCGGCAGGCGCCGAGCGCGCCAAGGTCGTGCTTTCGGGCAAGCTCGACAAGGCGGTAACGCTCAAGGGCGTCGCGGTGACCCGCGGGGCACGCGCTGCGATCGAGGGCGCCGGCGGTACGATCGAGGCGTAAGCTATCGATTCACCGGGAACAGGTCATGGCGAACACGCTCAACAATCCGGCTGCTGCGCTCAGTGAAGCGGCCCGTCTCGGGGACATCCGCTCGCGCGTGCTGTTCCTGCTCGGCGCCATGGTCGTCTACCGCATCGGGACCTTCATTCCGGTGCCGGGCATCAATCCGGTGGAAGTGGCCCGCTTCTTTCAGCAGCGCTCCGGGACCATCCTCGGAATCGTCAACATGTTCTCCGGCGGCGCGCTCTCGCGCCTGTCGATCTTCGCCATGGGGGTCATGCCCTACATCTCGGCCTCCATCATCATCCAGATGATGTCGATGGTGGTGCCGAGCCTGATCGAGCTGCGCAAGGAAGGCCAGGCCGGCCAGCGCAAGATGACCGATTACACCCGCTACGGCACGGTCGGGCTCGCGCTCTTTCAGTCGTTCGCGGCCGCCGGCGCGCTCGAGAAGGGCGGCATGACGCTCGTCGGCGGCTGGCCCTTCCTGATCTCCGCGACCCTGACCATGACCACCGGAACGGTGTTCCTGATGTGGCTCGGCGAGCAGATCACCGAGCGTGGCATCGGCAACGGCATCTCCATGATCATTCTGGCGGGCATCGTTGCGGGCTTGCCGGGCGCGATCAGCAGTACCGCCGATGCGGTCAGCTCGGGCGCGATGCAGGGTCCGTTCGCACTGGCGCTGCTGGTCATCGTGGTCGCCACGACCGCGTTCGTGGTGTTCATGGAGCGCGCCCAGCGGCGCATCACCGTGAACTATGCCAAGCGCCAGGTGGGACGGCGCATGTATGCCGGCCAGAGCAGCCACTTGCCCTTCAAGATCAACATGTCGGGGGTCATTCCGCCGATCTTCGCCTCGAGCATCCTGCTGTTTCCGGCCACCATCGCGAGCTTCCTCGGTACCGGCGCCAAGGGCGGGATCGCCAGCGTCATGCAGGATGTCGCCGCGGCGCTCGGCTTCGGCCAGCCGCTGTACATGGTGCTGTACGGCGTATTGATCATCTTCTTCTGCTTCTTCTACACCGCGCTCGTGTTCAACTCGCGCGAGACCGCGGACAATCTGAAGAAGTCCGGAGCGTTCATTCCCGGCATCCGGCCCGGGCAGCAGACCGCCGAGTACATCGACAAGGTGCTGACCCGCCTGACGCTGTGGGGCGCGCTGTACGTGACGGCGGTGTGCCTGCTGCCGGTGCTGCTGCAGGGCCAGCAAGGTGTGTCGTTCCAGTTCGGCGGCACATCGCTGCTGATCATCGTCGTCGTCGTGATGGACTTCATGGCGCAGCTGCAGGCCCACCTGATGTCGCACCATTACCCGGGCCTGATGAAGAAGGCGAACCTGCTCGGCTACGGCCGATCCGGCCAGGGCGGATGAGGACGGGCGCGCGGACCATGAGACGGTATTTCACGGCGCACGACGCCATCCCAAGCTGCGGACCGCTGCGGTCCGCCCTCAAGACTGCGCGGAGCGCATCATGAAAGTCAGACCCTCGGTCAAGAAGATCTGCAAGAACTGCAAGATCGTGCGCCGCCGGCGCGTGGTGTACGTGATCTGCTCGGATCAGCGCCACAAGCAGCGCCAGGGATAAGCGCATCGCGGGCGCGGCGTACCGCGGCAGCGAAGCGCGAGACCGCGCCTTGCCGCGGCGCGGCAGGCGCCCGGAACGGGATCTGCCATTGCGGATCGATGGTGGGACCCGCGAGTGGAAATTGGCACGAATTTTGGTTAAACTGCCGCGTTTTTTCCGCGGCTTTGGTACAGCAATATGGCACGCATAGCCGGCATCAATATTCCGCTCAACAAGCACGCGTGGGTCGGACTCACGCACATTTACGGCGTCGGGCCCGCGCGCGCGCGCAGCGCCTGCCAGGCCGCGGGCGTCAATCCGCACACCAAGGTCAAGGACCTCACCGAGGCCGAGATCAACGCCATCCGCAGTCAGATCGCCAAGTTCGCCGTCGAAGGCGACCTGCGGCGTGAAGTCTCGATGAACATCAAGCGGCTGATGGATCTGGGCTGCTACCGCGGCATCCGTCACCGGCGCGGCCTGCCGGTCAACGGCCAGCGCACCCGTACCAACGCCCGCACGCGCAAAGGCCCGCGCAAGCAGGCGGTGAAGCTCAATGCGCCTCCCGGCAAGGTCTGAGCGGAGAGTCCTGAATCATGGCTGAGCAAAAGCAGCAATCCGGCGGCGCGGCCGCCGCCAAGAAGCCCAAGAAGGCCCGCAAGAACGTGCTCGACGCGATCGCGCACGTGCACGCCTCATTCAACAACACCATCATCACCATCACCGACCGCCAGGGCAACACGTTGTCTTGGGCTACGGCGGGGGGCTGCGGGTTCCGCGGCTCGCGCAAGAGCACGCCGTTCGCCGCGCAAGTGGCGGCCGAGAAGGCCGGTACGGCAGCGCAGGAGCATGGTGTGAAGAATGTCGAAGTCCGCGTCGGCGGCCCCGGGCCGGGCCGGGAGTCGGCGGTTCGGGCCCTGAACGGCTGCGGCTTGAAGATCACCAGCATCGCGGATGTCACGCCGATCCCGCACAACGGGTGCCGTCCGCCGAAGAAGCGCAGGGTCTGACCGCTTCCCCCACCCGCAAGAGCCCAGACGTTGAGAGCAGCATAGTATGGCGCGATATCTCGGTCCCAAGTGCAAACTCGCACGCCGCGAGGGCACGGATCTGTTCCTGAAGAGCGGTGTCAAGTCCCTGGAGAGCAAGTGCAAGCTCAGCGTGCCGCCGGGCGGCATCAAGGGAGAGCGCCGCACCCGTCTTTCCGACTACGGCCTGCAGCTGCGCGAGAAGCAGAAGCTGCGCCGCATGTACGGCGTGCTCGAACGCCAGTTCGGCAACTATTACACCGAGGCGGCGCGGCGCGCCGGCGCCACGGGCGAGAACCTGCTGCGGCTGCTCGAATGCCGGCTCGACAACGTCGTGTATCGGATGGGTTTCGCGGCCACGCGTGCCGAGGCGCGCCAGCTCGTCAGTCACAAGGGTGTCAACGTCAACGGACGCGCGGTGACCATCGCCTCCTATCAGGTGAAGTCCGGCGACTCGATCGAGGTGCGTGAGAAGGCGCGCAAGCAGCTGCGCATTCAGAACGCCATCAACATCGCCCAGCAGGTCGGGTTGCCCGAGTGGGTGGAAGTCAACGACAAGGAGTTTCGCGGGGTCTTCAAGACTCCGCCCGGCCGCGACGATATCCTGCCGGATATCAACGAAAATCTGGTCGTGGAGCTGTATTCGAAGTAATCGGACGCGCACCTGGCGGGGGAGCTCCCGTCCAGCGTACGCCGCGTCCACGTTTTCGATTTGCGCCGGCCCGGGGCCGGCAAGGTGAGACTGCAATGCAGGGATCCATCACAGAATTCTTGAAGCCGCGCGTGGTGAAGGTGCAACCCGTTGCGCCCCGCCAGGCACGGGTCACGATCGAGCCGTTCGAGCGCGGCTTCGGCCATACACTCGGCAACGCGCTGCGGCGTGTCCTGCTGTCGTCCATGCCGGGTAGTGCGATCACCGAGGTGGAGATCGACGGCGTGCTGCACGAGTACACCAGCATCGAGGGTGTGCAGGAAGACGTCGTCGACGTCCTGCTCAACCTCAAGTCGGTCGCCATCCGCATGCACAGCCGCGATAGCGCGGAGCTGCGCCTGCACAAGAAGGGTCCGGGACCGGTGACCGCGGGGGACATCCAGGTCGATCACGATATCGATGTCGTCAACCCCGAACTGGTCCTTGCCAATCTGACCCAGGCGGGCGAGTTGAGCATGACGCTGCGTATCGAGCGCGGCCGCGGCTATCGTCCGGCGGCCGCACGCGTGGCGTTCGAAGAGCAGACCCGTCCCATCGGCCGTCTGCAGCTCGACGCCTCGTTCTCCCCGGTGCGGCGGGTAACCTACTCCGTGGAAGCGGCCCGCGTCGAGCAGCGCACCGACCTCGACAAGCTCGTGATCGACATCGAGACCAACGGCACGATCGATGCCGAAGAGGCAATTCGTCGCGCCGGAGGCATCCTGAAGGACCAGCTGTCCGTGTTCGTCGATCTGCAGGGCGAGGAGGAGACCGCGGCGAAGGTCACCGAGATGCAGTTCGATCCGATCCTGCTGCGTCCGGTCGATGAGCTCGAGCTCACCGTGCGCAGCGCCAACTGCCTCAAGGCCGAGAACATCCACTACATCGGCGATCTGGTGCAGCGTACCGAAGTGGAGCTGCTGCGCACGCCGAATCTGGGCAAGAAGTCGCTGACCGAGATCAAGGAAGTCCTGCGCAGCCACGGCCTGATGCTCGGCATGCGACTCGATGGCTGGCCGCCCGCGAGCCTCAAACACACCGAAGAACAAACCGTTTAAGGATTTTCCGCAATGCGCCACCACCTGACTGGCCGGCAACTGTCGCGCAACAGCGCGCACCGGCATGCGTTGATGCGCAACATGAGCGTTTCGCTTCTGCGTCACGAGACCATCCGCACGACGCTGCCCAAGGCCAAGGAGCTGCGCCGGGTCGTTGAGCCGCTGATCACCCTCGGCAAGACCGATGGCGATGCCAATCGCCGCCTCGCGTTCGCGCGGCTGCGCGATGCGCATGTCGTGGAGAAGCTCTTCACCGATCTGGGTCCGCGCTTCAAGAAGCGTCCGGGCGGCTATACCCGCATTCTGCGCATGAATCCCCGTCCCGGCGATTCCGCGCCGATGGCGCTGATGCAGCTGGTCGATGGGCCCGCCACGGCTGAGACGGCTGTGCAGGAACCGGCGGAGCGCAAGAATTAAGATTCGGGGCACGCCTGCAGTCCGCCGAGTCCGCGCCGACTGAAGCCGCCGGCAAGGCACCCGGAGGACGAGCCCCGAACAAGCCGCGGCCCGGCCTGATTCCGCGCTTCTAGGGTCGACAAGGGCGAGCCGCTGTCGGCGGCTCGCCCTGCGTGCTTTTGCGGCCGGTCGGCCGATCGGCTACGCTCTGCCGTGCGCACACTTCTGAGGGAGGGGCGTGCCGTGAGCGTTCTGTCTGAATTCAAAGAATTCGCCGTCAAGGGCAGTGTCATCGATCTGGCGGTGGGCTTCGTGATCGGTGGTGCCTTCGGAAAGATCGTGAACGCGCTGGTCGCGAACGTGATCATGCCGCCGCTGGGTCTGCTCATCGGGCGGGTGGATTTCAGCAAATTGGCCGTCGCGCTCAGCTCGGGCACGGCCGGCAAGCCTGTGCTGCTGCGGTACGGGTTATTCGCCCAGGCGATCTTCGAGTTTCTGCTGATTGCGCTGGCCCTGTTCGCGATGATCAAAGTGATCAACCGTGTGCGCCGGCCGGCGCCAGCCGCGCCGCCGCCGCCGCCGACGAAGTCCGAGGAGCTGCTCGGGGAGATTCGCGACTTGTTGGCCAAGCGCTGATGCGGCCGGTCCGGGCGGCTTCCCCCCCCCCCGCCGCGACGGAATGACAGGATTTGCCCGTCCTGCCCTCCCCGGGGCGCCCATCGTCCAGCGCAGCTAAGGCGCGTTCTCGGCGTTGAACGCCTCGCGGGTGAGATTCTCGCAGCCGGTGGCCGTGACCGCCAGATCGTCCTCGATGCGGATCCCGCCATAGGGGCGCAGTGACTCGATTCTCGACCAGCGAATCAACCGCCTTCTGCGGTCGGCGCGCGCGGCCGCAAGCAGCGTGTCGATGAAGTAGAGACCGGGTTCCATCGTAACCACGAAGCCCGGTTCCAGCACGCGAGTGAGTCTGAGGTAAGGGTGGCTCTCGGGCCGCTCGATGTCACCCTCCTCCGGTGCGCGCATGAATCCGCCCGCATCGTGCACCTGCAGGCCCAGCAGATGGCCGACGCCGTGCGGCAGAAATACCGTCGTGACTTGGCTGTCGATGGCCTCCTCGGCCGAGCAGGTGAGCAGATCGGCATCCGCCAGCAGCGCGGCGAGCAGCCGGTGAGCGCGCAGATGCACCTCGCGCCAGTCGATGCCTGCTTTCACTTGCGCGCACAGGGTCTGCTGCAGCGTGTCCATCCGCCCGATCAGATCGGCAAACTCTCCGGTCTCGTGAGCGTAGGTTCGGGTGATGTCGCTGGCATATCCGGCGAATTCCGCGCCCGCGTCGATCAGCAGCGAACGTCGTGCCGGGGGCACTTCCCGCTCGAGCATCTGGTAGTGAAGCACCGCGCCGTTTTCATTCAGCGCGATGATGGGGTTGTAGGGGAGTTCCTGCTCACGCTGGCCGCAGGCGGCCAGGAATGCCAGCTCGATGTCGAACGTCGAGCCGCCGGCGGTGAAGACCCGGGCGGCCGCCCGGTGCCCGCGGGCGCCCAGCCGGTTCGCCGCCCTTAGGCAGGCGAGCTCGTACGGGGTCTTCACGGCCCGGTGGTAGTCCAGGTGGCGGATGAGCCGCGGGGGATTGAGGGCGAGCCCGGCCCAGCCGGCCAGCCCACCGAAGTCCTCCCCCAGGTAGGCCGTATGGCTCAGGTCCTCAGGCAAGGCCGCCCGGGCGCCCTGCAGGTCCGAGCAGGGCACGATCTCGAACCGGTCCGTCCAATACGCCTGGGGCAGCGGCGCCGGTTTGTACCAATAGTCCGTCGGCCGGTGAAAGAGCAGGCGCGGGGGGCGGTCCGGCACGAAGTGCACGAAGCAATCGGGTACATCGGACAGCGGCGTCCAGACCTTGAAGGGGGCATTGACCTCGAACGGGTGGGTCCGGTCATCCTGGAATAAGGGCCGAAGCGAGCCGGAGTGCACGAGCAGGTCCCGATAACCGCACGCCTCCAGCGCCGTGGCCGTGCGCCGGCAGACCGCCGAGAGGTGTGCGGCGAACAGATGCTCGAGCGTGTCGGCACTTGGGAATTCCTGAAGGTGCGGTACGGCCATAGCTGCAGACTCGACAACCGGTGAAATCAGAATTCTAGGCGTGCGTCCCTGCCGGGGCTTATTCCGCCTACCGCGCCCTCGAGCCCCAGGTCCAGGCCGCTCGATCACGCGCGGAGGGCGCCGATAGGCGGGATTCACCGCAGATCATCCCACCATGTCGTCGTCACGCGACATACGGGCGGTTTCAAATCGGATCCCGAACCGATAAGATATCCGTCCGCGCGGCCCGTGAAGGACTCGCGGAACGACTATAACTCGTTCAAAAGCTGTTCATTACCTCTCAAGCTCATTCCACCGGGGTACTAT
>JAKBWB010000013.1 GCA_021843755.1 Pseudomonadota bacterium | reverse complement strand
GCTCGAGCTCGGCAACGTGACCGCTGAAGTGCTGCATGTACCGGGGCACACACCCGAGCACATTGCCCTGCTGGTCACCGACCATACCCGGGCCGAGGAGCCCTGGCTCGTGTTCACCGGGCACACGTTCATGGCAGGCGATGTTGGTCGCGCGGAGTTCGCGAGCAGCGCGGCGGAAGGGTCGCGCGTGCTCTTTGGGAGCCTGCCGCGTCTGAACGCTCTGCCCGACTATGTGGAAGTGCTCCCGGGAGCAAATGCCGGCTCAGTCTGCGGCCGAGGTTTGAGCGGTAGGCCCGCTTCGACTATCGCCTTCGAGAGGCAACAAAACGCGGTGTTCGCGACGGCCGACGAGACGGAGTTCGTGCGAATCATGCTGGGCGAGAGACCACCGTCCCCGGCCAACGCTGCCGAGTACCGTGCGGCCAACGCGGGCCGAGCTGCCGCGCCGAGGTAGCACTCGTGTCGCTCGCCACAGCGGGCGCGGGGACTACCGCTCACCCGCGGGGCATTCGGGTCAATCGCGGGCAGTTCACCCTGCAGATCGTGCAGGTGTTCCTCATCGGACTCGTCATTGGCATGGAGCGCGCGGTGCTGCCAGTCGTTGCGCGCGATTTTGGAGTGGCGCGCGGTGCTTTTCTCTTGCTCGCGAGTTTCGTACTGTCCTTCGGCTTGGTGAAGGGCACGCTCAATCTCGTGGCCGGAGGCCTCGCAGACCGGTTCGGCCGCAAACCCGTCCTGCTCGCCGGATGGCTTGCCGCCATCCCAATTCCCCTGCTGATCTACTTCGCGCCCAACTGGTGGTGGATCGTCGGGGCGAATGCGCTACTTGGCGTCAATCAGGGTTTTGCCTCGACGATGACCGTCACCAGCCAGATCGATCTGGCGGACAACCATCAGCGCGGACTCGTGGTCGGGATCAATGAGGCCACCGGCTATATTGCCATGGGTCTCGCCGGGCTGGGGGCGGCGTACCTCGCTCACCGGTTCGGCGTCCGGCCGGCATTGCTGCTGTTCGGTCTCGTCACGATCGTTATGGCGCTGGCGATGATCGTGCGAGTGCGCGAGACCCTTGCGTGGGTCCATGCGGAACACGCCGAGACGCACGAAGCTCGGTTGGCCGGTGATGCGCGGAGTCTTCGCGCAACGTTCCTCCGGATTTCCTTCCACGATCGAACGGGAAGCGCGCTGTGTCAGGGCGGAGTCGTCAACAAGATCGCAGATACCCTGGTTTGGGTGATGTTCCCGCTGTACTTCAAGGCGCACGGCGCGGGACTGGTGGAGATCGGGTGGCTCACCGGGGTGTACGCGGTGATCTGGGGGCTCTCTCAGCTCTGGACCGGACACCTAGCCGATCGCATCGGTCGCAAGCGGCCGGTGGTTGCGGGATTCTTCCTGCTCTCTGGAGGAATCGCCTTGACCGCTCTTGGGCAAGGGGAGGAACTCTGGCTGTCCGCTGCCGCGATCATGGGTGTCGGGATGGCCCTCCTGTATCCGAACCTGATTGCCGCGATGTCCGACCAGGCGCTGCCTCTCATTCGCGGTAAGGCACTCGGCACATACCGCTACTGGCGCGATACCGGCTATGCCATTGGTGCGCTGCTTCTCGGGTCGATTGCGCAACTCGCACACGCGGCGCTGCCGGCGATTTGGGTTACCGCGGCCCTGGTGGCGGGCTCTGGTCTTTGGATCGCTCTCGTGGTAGCGGACAGCGGCAGGATGGGAAGCTGATGAAAAGCGGCAAGGCGGTGCCACGATGCGCTTCGAGCCAGGAGATGGCCGCGGCGACGCGGCTGTTGTCCAGGATCATTCGATCCCAGCCGGGGTAGGTTCTGTCGACTTGGGCGAGCAGGGCGGTGCGGATGACGCCATCTCTGGCGCGCGTGACATCCTCGCCGAAGTCTTCGCACGAGATGTCGCCTCGCTGCGCGGTCAAGGGTCCTCGCCAGCCGCGTCCGTGGTACCGATTTCGACGCTGGCAGCCGCTGGGGCGGAAGGGGCCCTGGCCGCCAACGTATCGGCGATGAAGAACTTGTAGAGCGCTATCCCCAGAGGAGCGCCGATGAGAGGTCCGATGATGGGTACCCACCAATAGTTGTGCGGGCCCGGGAAGGCGTTTGCACCCCACCCGGTCAGCCAGCAAAAAAGCCGCGGTCCGAAATCTCGCGCCGGATTGATTGCATAGCCCGCCCCCGTTCCGAAGGACATGCCGATCGCCGCCACGGCCATGCCGACCATGAAGGGCGCGAGATCGGACTTCACGCCCACGTTCATCGAATCGACGATTGCCACGATGCACAACAGCAGGAGACAGGTCCCGAGGACCTGGTCGAACAGGGGACCGAGCATATTCTGCTGGTAGTAGTGCGCCGGGAACGTGGCGAAAATGCTGAACGTCGTCATGCCGCCGTGATCGGCGCGCGAAATCACCTTGTGTGCGGTGTTCCACATATTGATCGCCGGAACATAGTCCGCGTAGGTGAGCGCGGCACCGGTGAATGCGCCGGCAATCTGCGCTCCCCAGTACGGCAGGACCTTGACCCACTTGAAATCACCCTTGACGGCAAAGGCGAACGTAACGGCCGGATTGATGTGGGCCCCGGTAACGCCGCCCGCCACGTATACGCCCATGGCTACGGCCATGGCCCATCCCCAGGTGATCAGCAGCCAACCGCCCGCGCCTGCGAATATCACCGACGTTCGACCAGACTCGGGAAGTCCCACGACGGCCACCGCCACCGCACCGGTGCCGAAAGCGATCAGGACCAAGGTTCCCAAAAACTCCGCCAACAGCTCGCTCCATATGCCTCGAGCGCGCCAGCCCGTCTTGATCCCCATTTTCACAGTCATGATATTTTACTCGGATCAGTCCCGCCGCGTCCGGACCTTCGCAAGAACCAGGACTTCGACACAAGCGCCCCTCAGTCGACCCAGTCAAGAGACCGCGTAACCGCCTTTCTCCAGCATTTGTAGTAATGCTCGCGGCGGTCCCGGGCCATCTGCGGCGTCCAGGTGCGATCGATCGCCCAGTTGGTGCGCAGATTTTCCGTGTTGTCCCAGAATCCGACCGCCAGGCCGGCGGCATATGCGGCGCCGAGCACGGTGGTCTCGGTGACACGCGGCCGCACGACCCGGACATCGAGAATGTCGGCCTGAAACTGCATCAGCAGCTCGTTCGCCACCATGCCCCCGTCGACGCGCAGCTCGGTTAACACCCCACCCGAGTCCTGCTCCATCGCAGCGAGCACGTCACGGGTCTGGTACGCTGTCGCTTCCAACACCGCGCGAGCCAGGTGCGCGCGGTTGGCGTAGCCGGTCAGGCCGGCGATGACGCCGCGGGCGCTCGCCTGCCAATGGGGTGCGAACAGCCCGGAGAAGGCCGGCACGAAATAAACATCTCCGTTGTCCGTGACCTCGCGCGCCAGGTCCTCGACCTCCGCGCTCGCCTTGATGAGTCCGAGTCGATCGCGCAGCCACTGCACCAGTGCCCCTGCCACCGCGATCGAGCCCTCGAGCGCATAGCAAGGCTTCTCGCGCCCGAACTGGTACGCCACTGTGGTGATCAGTCCGGCCTTGGACGGCACCGGCTGTTCGCCGGTGTTCATCAGCAGAAAGCAGCCCGTGCCATACGTATTCTTCGCATCGCCGCGCCGCAGGCAGGTCTGACCGACGAGGGCCGCCTGTTGATCACCCAGGTCTCCGGCGATCGGCACGCCCGCGAGCGCCGGCAGCCGCGAGTGCGCGTATACCTCGCCCGAGGAGGCGATGCGGGGAAGACAAGCCGGCGGAACGCCGAACGCCGACAGCAACGTCTCGTCCCAGGCGAGCGTGGCGAGATTCATCAGCTGAGTGCGGCTGGCATTGGTCACGTCCGTGACATGCACGCCGCCCTGCGCACCGCCGGTGAGATTCCACAGCAGCCACGAGTCGATGGTACCGAAGAGCGCATCGCCCGCCTCGGCGAGTTCGCGGGCCCGCGGCACCTCATCGAGCAGCCACCTGAGCTTGAGCGCGCTGAAATAGGTCGCTAGCGGTAGGCCGGTCTTGCCGCGAAAGCGGTCCTGCCCGCCATGGCGCTCCATTACGGCCACGGTCGCGGCGACACGGGTGTCCTGCCAGACGATGGCGTTGTAAAGCGGGTTGCCGCTGCGCCGGTCCCACAGCACGGTGGTTTCGCGCTGATTGGTGATGCCCACCGCGGCCAGGTGCGTTGCGCCGATGCGAGCCTGCGCCAGTGCCGCCGCGATGACTTTGCCCGTGTTGGCCCAGATCTCGAGCGCATCATGCTCGACCCAGCCCGGGCGCGGATAGATCTGGCGGTGCTCGAGCTGGGCGCTGGAGATGATCTCTCCCTGGCGCCCGAACACCATGAATCGCGTGCTCGTGGTGCCCTGGTCGATTGCGCCTACGTATCTGCCCTTGTTCACGGGTGTCATGATCTTGATCTCCGCGCAGAGACGGGCTGGGCCGGACCGAGGTAGCGATTGAGCCGCTCTACCTCGGGCGGCGTCAGCCGCAGGCCGAGCTTCGTGCGGCGCCACAGGATGTCTTCCACCGTCGCCGCCCACTCCTCTGCCCTGAGGTAATCGACCTCGGCCGCCGTGAGGTCCGCTCCCAGAGGCTCGCCGAGATCCGCCGCCGTGTGTGCGCCCTGGAGCACGCGCTCCATGCGGGTGCCGTAGGCGCACGCGAGCCGCCGCAGATGCTCCCGCCCCAGGAACGACCAGCGCCGTGCCGCCTCATCGAGGAATTCCGCCAGGCGCCCCCCAGGCAGATCGCCGCCCGGCAATGCCGCCGTCGCTGTCCAACGGGTTGCGGAGCCGCCAATCGACGGCTGCAGCCTTGCGAGCACGGCCTCGGACAGTTTGCGATACGTCGTGATCTTGCCGCCGAGCACGGTCAGCACCGGGGAGCCGCCTTCGGCGCGCTCGAGCACGACGCCGTAGTCGCGGGTGACCTCGGAGGCCTCGGAGGTGCCGTCGTCGCGCAGAGATCGCACGCCGGAGTAGCTCCACAGGACACCCTCCGGCCGGATCGTGCGCTCAAAGTAACGGTTGACGCTCTCGCAGAGATAGGCGGTCTCCTCGGGCATGATCGCCACGTGATCAAGCAGCCCAGTGTGCGGCACGTCGGTGGTGCCGATGAGCGTGAATCGTTCCTGGAACGGGATCGCGAACACGATGCGATGATCGGGGTTCTGCAGGATGTAGGCCTGCTCGCCATCGAACAGGCGCGCCACGACGATGTGACTGCCTCGCACGAGGCGGATTGGTTCGGGAAGCTGTAAGCCCAGCAGCCCGCGCACCTCGTTGACCCAGGCTCCCGCGACATTGACTACGGCTGCGGCCCGCATGCGGATCGTTCCAGAGGCGCGACTCTCGCACTGCACCTGCCAGCCACCCCGCTCGGGCCACGCCAGGCTCACCCGGGTGCGTGTCAGGATCACCGCGCCGCGATCGGCCGCGTCGCGCACATTGACCACCACCAGGCGGCTATCATCGACACGACAATCGGAGTAGGCAAAGCCCCGGCGGTAGGTAGCCTTGAGCGCGACGCCGGCGGCGTCGCGCCGCAGGTCGAGCGAGCACGACCCCGGCAGATGCCGATAGCGGCCCAGATGATCGTACAGAAACAGCCCAGCCCGAATTTTCCAGCGGGGCCTGAGTGTCGGCACGTGCGGCATGATGAATCGCAGCGGATGCACCAGGTGAGGCGCGATGCGCAGCAGTCGCTCGCGCTCGGCCAGCGCCTCGCGCACCAGACGGAACTCGCGATATTCGAGATAGCGCAATCCCCCATGGATCAGCTTGGTACTCGCCGAGGAGGTGTAAGCGGCGAGGTCAGATTGCTCGACAAGGCACACTCGCAGGCCCCTGCCGGCCGCATCGCGCGCGATTCCAGCTCCATGGATGCCCCCGCCAACGATCAGCAGATCGAACTGGGCGGCTCGCGCCTCGATGGCCGAGGACGACCCAGGCGATCGCGGGGACTCTGCGGCAGCGGCGGCTGAATCTGCGGCACACACACATTGGCGCGGAGAGTAATCCTGATCGAGCATGCCGGTCCATGTACCGGCCACCGATCAATTCGTGGGAGCCATGATGCGGAGCACTCCGCGGCCTCCGACGTTCTGAAGCGGGAAGTAGACTCGATGCGTCCGGGAATCCACCGCGACCGAATGCGCCTCGTAGGCGAGGTACTTGCGGCCGAGCAGGCGCAGACGCTCACCCTCGAGCGCGAATACCGCGACTACTCCGCTCTCGCTTGCCACATAGAGTCTCTGGAGACCCGAATCGAAGGCGAGCACATCCGGATCACGTCCGACCGGATACACCGACAGGACACGCATGCTCCGCAAATCGACGAGTAGCAACCGGGCATTGTGGTCGCAAGCGACAAATGCGAGACGCCTGGGCACATCCAGCAGCAAACTGTGGTCGTTATCGCAGCTTGACGGTAGCCGGTAGCGTGCGGATATGGTGTTCACCCGCGGATCGATGGCGACGATCTCGTCGCGCGTCTGCACATCCACCAGGATCTGCCGTGTGAGCGAGTCGTACTGGGAATTGCCAACGGCTCCGCCCATAGGTATTGTAGCGACGCGACGATCGGTGCGTGTGTCGACGACCGTCTCGGTCCGGCCGGCCTCATCGGAGATGAACAGCTCATTGAACGGCGGTGCGAAGGCCATGCCATCCGGATAAACGCCAGCGGGCGCGCTCGCGATTACCCTATAGGTCCGCTCCGAGATGACATCGAGCCGATTGCGATCGGTTGCCGCGGCGAACACCTCGCCGAGCTTCGGCACCGCAAGCACTCCATGCACACCTGGAATGTCTGTTACGTTGGCGGCGACACGCATGGTCTGCAGGTTTACCGCCGTAACCATGCCCGAGCCGAGGTGGGCGATAAACAACTCTTTCCGCGAGGGATCAAGCGAGACATAATCGAACCGGTTGGCACCGCCGGGCAGCGTGATGTCGGGGTGGGACGGATGCAGCGGGAACCCGGGTGCTGCGGCGCCCGCCGCGGTCGCGAGCGCCGCGAGTACGGTCGCGAGGGCTGCCATCCGCGGGGTCACAATCCTCATACGACTCATCATGCTGCCAGGATGACGAACGTGCCGCTCATCCCGGGCTTCTGAGCGTTTCAATAAAACTGTCGCGCGACTCACTGTCAATGCAGCCGCCCATCGTTGGCCTCATAGGAGGCGATGGTATTCCCGTGCGCTGCGGCGTATGCCTGTAGGTAGCGTTGAAACGCGTCATAACTGGCCGTTCCTTTGCTAGCAATCCACTCCTGGCGCAGCTGCTGCGGGCCTGGAACCTTTAAAAGGGACGTCGGGGTGTAGCGTTGAGTGGGTAAGCTCGAGGTGCTTGCATCGCCATGAGGGTCGGTGTGATCCTCGAGCCAGCGCTTCGTCAGCGCGTGACCGACTGCGCCGGCCTCGCGCCGCAGCAGCAATCGGTTGCTGCACTTGCCGGGATTGAACTGCACGGGTATGTGCATGGAAAGTACCGGCAGGGAGTCGCGCCGGGGCGTCTTGCGCCAGATGCCGGAAATCACGCGCGCATTGGCATCCCATTGCGACATGGCGGGCAGGTCGAGGATCGCTTCGATGGTACGTACGATGTTCACCTGAGATAGGGGCTGTGTGTCCAAGTCGCCCGAGTTGACCCAGGGCCCCATGGCCAACCCCAGGGTACGATGTGCGTTGATATGGTCGGCGCCGCTCTGGGCGTCATCCTCGTCGAGGAAGACCACCATGTGGCGCCATTGGGGTGTGCTGGCAAGGTAATGGAGGAACTCGGCTGTGGCGTGATCATTCTGGGCCACGTAGAAGTCGGGGCTGTAATAGCATGCCTCTTGACCGGCTGTGTGATCGTCCGGTAGCCAGATAAATATGAAATGCGGAAAGGCGGTGCCACGATGCGCCTCGAGCCAGGAGATGGCCGCGGCGACGCGGCTGTTGTCCAGGATCATTCGATCCCAGCCGGGGTAGGTCCTGTCGACGTGGGCGAGCAGGGCGGTGCGGATGACCCCATCTCTGGCGCGCGTGATATCCTCGCCGAAGTCCTCGAACGAAATGTGGTGCGCCAGTAAATTGTTGAAGAGGTAGAGCCGCTCGGGATAGCTGATCCAGGGATTGGCGAAGGCCCCGAGCTTCTTGCGGGCATACTCGAACGGATCATGGCTTCCTTGTGCCTTGGAGTTCAGTGGGCCAGTTGGGCCGGCTCCGGCGTTCCAGATCAGGCCGCGATGGGAGTAAATTTCAGGCCATAGGCGCTGGACGACATCAGAATCCGATGCTCCGTCGGTCCATTGGTGTCCCTGGGCCGTCACTTCACCGTCAGCCATGAAATTCGCAAACAGGGTGTCGTGCTTTGCCCAATAGTAGAGATTTGGCAGCTCCCGAGGACCGTACAGATCGAAATGTGGGTCGGCCCATTTTCCGGCAGGGCGGTAATCGCCGAGATCCTCGTCGAAGGTCTTATTCTCGCGCAGGATGAAGACCACGTAGCGGATATGCCGGCGCAGGAAGGCGCTGGTGCGCGAATTCTCCTGTGTCAGGGCGGAGCGCTGGGCTGGCAGGAACTGGTCATCCTGGAGGGCAGTGTGCGTCCAATGGGCAAGGTTGCGCGACAAGTCGCGCAAGGACACTCTCTGCAGCATCCCGTGCATCATGTCACCGATGTACTGCCATTGCAGGTTCGGCCCCGTCCCGAGGCCTTTGGCCGCGACCACATAGAGCGAGCCATGTGCAACCGCCAGGGAACTCGGATACCAGCCGGTGGGGATCAGGCCGAGGCATTTGCCGTTCCTCATCGCGTACACTGCCACGTCGTCATTGCCCGCATTGGCCACGAACAGATCGCCTCCCGCAACGGCAAGCGCATCCGGATAGCTGCCGGGTGGCGCATCGGGATACGGACTGTCCCCGATGACGCGCACGGCCTTGAGGTCATGCACATTCACCTCGACCACCGCATCATCGTTGGCGTCAGCGACCCAGATGTACGGCCCGTGCCCCACAGCCGCCAGCGCAGTGGGGTGAACGCCCGCGGCCGCCGTGTGCGGACCCAGCGAGGGTCCGGTGGGGACGGTCCCGAGCACCTTCAGGGTCCGTCGGTCGAGGATCGTGACGCCGCGTCCGGCCCACTGGCTGACCGCCAGACGCCGACCGCCGTCGGCCAGGATTACCGCGAACGGATACGGACCGACGTTGACGTATTTGGTCTTGGCAGTCCGAATGTTAATTCGGGCCAGACTGTTGGACAGCATTCCCGTCACATAGAGGTGGCGGTTGCCCGGTCCGACCGCCACCGAATCCGGGTAGAAATGGTAGGGCTTTTGAGACGGGTTGGCCTGATAAGTGTACGGATATTGGGTTTTGGGAAAGGGCTGCCACTGCAACCGATAGCGGCGGATGACGCGCACCCTTTCTGCCGTCATCTGCAGCGCGAGGACCTCGTCCGAGTTCCCGCCCGTCGCGTACACGATGCCGTCCGTACCGGCCGCCAGGCCCTGGAACAAATCACTGTGGGATGCGACCGTGGTCGGGATGGCCTGCGGGTTCTCCTCAGCCCTCAGTGCCGCCACCGCCTCCGCCTCCCGGAGCTTCATCGGTTGATTGGTGGAGTAAACCCAGCCGGCAGCACCGGTGTGCCGTGGATTCAGCGCTTTCGCGCTGCCCTTGGCGGCCGTGATCACGGTGGGTGTGGTGGGCGCCTGTTCGCTAAAGGCGGCCAGTCGCGCCTGTCTACGTAGATCGAGGCCGTACCAGGTTACAGTCTGAAAGGGCGTTGCGCCGTTCGCCAGTACCAGCACGTGCCCCGGAATGCTCAGTACTTTGGTGGGAAAATCGGGTGTGCTGATGAGCGTGCCGACCGGGGTCACACGACGCCAGGTCGGCAGAATACCCATATAGTGCGAGCGGTTGGCAGCGGTGACCTCCACCGGCGCTGGGACGACATAGCGCTGAGTCGCGGTGCACAACGTCGGCAGGCACGT
>JAKBWB010000046.1 GCA_021843755.1 Pseudomonadota bacterium | reverse complement strand
CGGCATGTAGTGTCACCAGAGTTCCGCGCCGCGCAACCGCTCCACCTTCGATGCGCAAGGTCAGCGGCTGCGGGCGTGGCGCGGCGTTGACGATCTTGACGTAGAGAGTGTGCGTGGCGGCATCGCGGGTGACGGACTCGAAGCACAAGGGGCCGGCGCCGCGCAGCTGCGAGGCGACGACCTGAGTGCCCAGGTAATCGCTGAACATCACCTGCGCGTAGTAGCTCGGGGAGCCGTAGCTGTGCAGCGCGTTGTACCCGATCAGATTCGTGCCCCACTGGGCGGCGAGGGGATTGACGTTCACGAGCAACGGGGCGTAGCTCGCCATCACGACCAGATCGCTGTTGCGCTCGAGGCCGGTCATCCAGGCCGCATCGCTCAATGCCGCGCCGAAGTCCGGCGTCGGGGTGCCCTGCAGCGTCGCCCATTCTCCCACCATGATCTTCGGTCCCTTGCGGCTCATGTGGTCGAAATAGTGCGTCATTCGCAGGAACTGCTGCGCGGTTCGGTAGAAGTGCAAGTCGATCAGATCGGGCTGGACGTCGCCTTTGACCGGCATGGTCGCGATGATCTTGATGTGCGGATACGCCTTGCGGATCGCCCGGGCGAATTGTGCGAACCGTCCATTCGAGCCGCTGTAGCTGCCGGAGCGGTCGAAGAAGTCCTCGTTGCCGATCTCCACGTAGTGCAACGCGAACGGTGCCGGATGCCCGTCCCGGGCCCGCACCGCGCCCCACTTGGTCGTGGTCGCGCCGGTGATGTACTGGATCTCCTCGAGCGCGTCCTTCACGTAGGGCTGAAGCTGCGGGCCGGGCCGTATGTGCATGCCGTCGAGGGCGTAGCCGGCGTACACGGCCAGCACCGGTTGCATGTGCAGGTCATGGCACCATTCGAGGAATTCGAGCAAGCCGAGGCCGTCCGATGATTCGTAACCCCATGGACTTGGGTGGGTCGGCCGGTCGACGATCGGGCCGATCGTGAGCTTCCAGTCGTACCAATCGGCCAGCGTCTTGCCCTCCAGGAAATTGCCGCCCGGAAAGCGTAGATATTTCGGATGCAACGCGGCGAGCCGGTGCATCAGATTGATACGAAAGCCGTTCGGCTGATTCCGGTAGGTCGGCGGGAACAGCGACGGCACGTTGAGCAGCACCGAGCCGGGGTGACGCACCGTGATGCGCACGAAGTTGTCCTTCGATTCCCGGACACGACCGGTGCGGAGTGTCGCGGTGTACTGCCGCCAATGCGAATTGGCCGCCGGAAAGGTGGCGCTCGCCAGCACTTTTCCCGAGTCGCTGACGATGGCCATGGTCACCGGGCCCGGATTGCGGGCGCCGGGCGGCAGCTTCAGGTAGATCGAGGCACGGTAAGTCGTGTTCGGCCAGACCGGTACGCCCCAGTAGCCGGGATTGATGATCCCGCCGGAATCGTGCCGGCCGGCCTTCGCGGCGGTGAGCCTCAGGCTGTACGGCAGCGCGCGGCTCGGGCCGGTTCGATTGTCGATCGAGATCGATATGCCGTCCTCGGCGTTCTGGTCCACGGACCAGACCTTCACGAACTGATGAGCCTCGCGCCTGAAGAACACGCGGTCGCGGATCAGCTCCGCATACAGGCCGCCATCGTAGGAGTGATTGATCTCCTCGGTCATCAGGCCGTACAGCGTTGGGCTGACGGCGTGCACCGGCCGGTCGTATTGCACGGTGAGCTGCGCTTGCGGGCCGGCCCAGGCGCTCGATGCGGCAAGTCCGGCAACTGCGAGCGCGGCGAGGCGAGCCGGGGCGCCGCCGCGTCCAAACCGGCATCGGAAGGCTGAAAACATCACGGTCACCTGATTACGGAAAAGCGATAGACGATCGTGTTGTGATAAACCTGGCCGGGATTGAGCGTGGCCGAGGGAAAATTGGGATGGTTCGGCGCATCCGGAAAGTCCTGCGGCTCGAACACGGCGGCATCCCCCTGGCGATACGCGATGCCGCCCCGGCCGACGATGGTGCCGTTTAGGAAATTGCCTGAATAGAACTGCAGTCCGGGCGCGGTGGTGTAGATGGTCAATACCCGCCCGGAGCGCGGATCCACAAGGCGCGCCGCGAAGCGCATCGTGCCCGGCCGGCCGTTCAGCACGAAGTTCATGTCATAGCCGCGCCCGTAGACGATCTGCGGGTCCCAGCCATCGTGGATGCGCAGGCCGATTCGCGTCGATTTGAGGAAGTCGAACGGGGTGCCGGCAACCGGTGCGATCACCCCGGTGGGGATCTCCGTGGCGTTCATCGGCGTGTAGCGCGAGGCATTGATCTGCAGAAAATCGTGCGACACGGAGAAATGCGCCGGATCACCGGGGGAAAGATTGAAATAGGAGTGGCTGCTGATATTGACGATGGTCGGCCGGTTGGTCGTCGCGCGGTACTGGATGCGCAGCTCCCCGCTGTTGAACAGCGTGAACGTGGCGGTCACGTGCAAAGTGCCGGGATAGCCCTCCTGGCCATTGGGGCTGACGTAGGACAGCACGGCCGAGGCGCTCTTGCCGCCGTGAACCGAGTCGATCGTCCAGATGCGCTTGTCGAAGCCTTTCTTCCCGCCGTGCAGGCTGTTGCCATCGTCGTTGATGGAGAGGTGGTAAACGTGGCCGTCGAGGCTGAAGCGGCCATGGGCGATGCGATTGGCGTAACGGCCCACGGAGGCGCCGAAGTAGTTGCCATACTTCACATATGCCTGCGGGTTCGAGAACCCGAGGACGATATCGCCGAGCTTTCCTTTGCGATCGGGGGTGTAGATCGACTGGATGCGCGCGCCGAGCGTGATGATCCGGACCCGGATGCCGGGGGCGCTGGTGAGCTCCACCGAGTCGATTCGCTTGCCGTTGGCAAGGGTGCCGAACACGCCCCGTTGCGCCTGCGCGCCGAAGGCTTGACCGGATGCGCCCAACAGGGCGATGCACGCCGCAGCAAAGCTCACTTTCAACAGTCTGTGCTCAGTCACGATGCCCCCTCATAACTCACAGTGCGCGCAGGCGGCCGCGACCGGCTGCATCAATACTCGGACAACTTGGCAGAACCCGAAAAAAAATGCAAGAGGCATCCCTGGCGCTCCCCGTCATCGTCGCACGCAGTCGCAATGTCCGGCCCAAGATGAGGTTTTGGCCCTCGGCCGCAGCAGGGGGCGAATGGGACCCCGGCCGCATCGGCGCGTATCCGCACTCCATCTCGCCACTGGCGGCGCGGCTCGCCGGTGAATCGCGGTTGTGGTCTCGAACGACTGCGCCGGCAGCTCGCCGGGGTGCGGCGGCGGGCCGGTCGGGGTGATCCCCGGATCGATCGGCGCCTAGCTGCCCGGCTGCAACCGCCTCTGCGGCACCGGCGAACCCCGGAACCCAGGCTGTCCGCGCGTTCCCGGACACGGGGGTGCACTGCATACGTGATCCGCCGGTCAACCCATCCGGCAGTGAGAGAACCGCGAACCGATCGGAGAGTCGGTGTGCGCTGTCGGGACGGTTGACGGAAGTGAAACGCCTCCCTTCGGCACCATCGCACCGCATGTGGGCGCGCATGCCGTCCGGGAACGGCTCGCGCAACCGCGCCGCAGGGGCGTGTCCGGACCCATACGACATCGATCGGCCGCAGGGTGTGGTTCCGCCGGCGAGTGCCGCCGCGCCACGTTCGCGGCGCAAACGTCTAGCTGGCAGGCCCGACGGAACGGGCAGTCGCGGCATACGCCTGCCCGGAGGAACCGGGGCTCGCCAACACCGGATCGGGGTCCGGGGAGCATCTGGCGCGGCATGATCGAGCCGGAGCCCCGGGGGAAATTATCTTGTCTGAGTAGTGGCCGAGCCCCCCTTGACAGCACTCCGTCGGGTTTTTAAACTGTCTGAGTTAATAATATTTGCCGAGCGTGAAGAGCGCCGATTTCCTTGCCGGGCATGCGCGGCTCGCAACTTGGGGGTTTCTGATCCGAGCGGAAGGAGTCCTCGACCGCGGTCCTCTGCGACCTTCGAGCAGGTTGTCGTTCGGGACCGAATCATCCGTCGTTTTATTGTGGGGGGAACGATGAGCAAGCATCTGAAGTACGGCGCCTTGAGCGCGGTCGCGTTGGGAACCGCATTCGCGACGGTGGCGTTTGCGAAGACGGTTCCCCCGAAGAATTCCCAGAAAATCTCCGCCGTGGTGATCAGCGGAGTACGCAAGAGTCTCCGCACGGCGCAATCGCTCAAGGAACACTCCTTCATGGTGGAGGACGCGATCGTCGCCCAGGACATCGGCAAGTTCCCCGACAACAGCACCGCGGGGGCGCTGCAACGCGTTACCGGAGTGCAGATCAAGCGGGATGCGGACGAAGCGACGACCGTGCTAGTGCGCGGGCTTCCGAATGTCGTGACGTTGATGGACGGGCATAACATTTTCACGACCACGGGCCAGTTTGAAAGCCTGGCGGATATTCCGGCGCCGCTGGTGAACCGCATCGTGGTGTACAAGTCCAATGCCCCAAACCTCCCCTCGGGCGGGATTGCCGGCACGATCGACGTGCGGCTGAACCGGCCGTTCGATTTTCCGGGGCTCGTGGTGGCCGGCAGCGGCCAGGCGCGCTACGAAGGCAATTCCGGCAAGATTGATCCAATCGGAAGTTTCCTCGCATCCGATCGGTGGAAAACCTCGCTGGGCGATTTCGGAGCGCTTGCCGCGTTTTCGTACCAGCGGTCGCGGTATCTGGAAGATCGCATCTTCAACTTTCTGCAGATTCCAGGCCCCGGCGGCAACTCGATGCCGCTGACCGTCGGCGGAATCGCCAATCCCGGCAATCGCCAACGACCGGCGGCAAATTATGCCCTGCAGTGGCGGCCCGCACCCGGAGTGCAGTTCTACCTCGAGGGCTTTTACTCCGAGTACGAGGACACATATTCCGATGACTTCTTCATCGGCATTCCGATCGCCAGTGCGCCGATCTCGTACAGTGTGTTTCCAGGCACGCACGTCATCCAATCCTATACGGGTGCGAATGCCTACACGTTGACCAGCACCCAGGCGTACGTAAATCATTCGGAGACGTGGCAGAACGCGCTCGGGGGAAAAATCGCCATCGGCAGCAGAGACGTGTTGAGCACCGACCTGTCGTTGACGCAAAGCATCGATGATGGGCGCTATGCGATCCTCGACACACAGTTCACCGCGCCGACGATAACCGCAAACTTCAACAATGGCGGGACCGGAACCCCGCTGGTGCACATTTCCGGCATCAACCTGCTCGACGGATCGAACTATTACCTGGCACACCTTTTCTACAATCGCAACCACGACTACGGCCATGCGATCGCCTGGCGCCTCAATGACAGCTACGACTTCGAGTCCGGACCCATCCGGTCGGTCGAGGCTGGGCTGCGCATTTATCATCGCAAGGCGAGTTCGCAGTCGGGCAGCGGAAATGAAATGGTCTATCCCGCCACCGCCGCGCCGCTGGCTGCCGCGAGCGTGCCGGGACTGGGATCGCTCTCGCCCGGGAATTTCTATGGTGGCCGGATGGGGGTCTCGCAGTGGTTCGAGGGAAGTCCGTCATTCCTCTTGAATAATACGAACACCCTGCTCACCCTGTTCGATCAGCCGACCGGACCGGCCCCGTATGATCCGACGAATTTTTTCAGCGCCGACGAGAACCGCTATGCATTCTTCGGTCAGGCGAAATTCTCGACCATGATCGGGTCACACCGACTCGAGGGTCTGTTCGGCGGGCGTCTCGTGCATGCAGACGAGACACTCGGCGCCTATGAGGAAACGACGATCAATGGCGTCGTGGGGCCGCCGACCTTCGAGAACATCCACAACGTGAGCACGCAATTTCTGCCGAGCTTGAATACACGGTTGACGTTGTCCCGCGGGCTCTTTTTGCGGTTCACCGCCAGCCGGTCGCTGACCAGGCCGGCGTTCGCCGAACAGAATCCGTCGGTGACATTGAACACCCCGGGGCCGACTTTGCTTGGCGCCGGAGCGGGCGGCAATCCGAATCTCACCCCGATAACGTCTGACAACTACAATCTTGCGCTGGAATGGTATTTCGCTCCGGTGGGATCGATCACCGGCACGCTCTTTTACAGCGGTATCAACGGATATATACAGACCTACGCGGAAAACCAGACGGTCAATGGTATAAGCTACAACATCAGCCGGCCTCGCAATACCGGTTCCGGCGCGCTCTACGGGGCGGAGTTCGCCTATCAGCAGTTTTTCAAGTTCGTGCCGAAGTGGCTGCGCGGGTTGGGCGCGCAGGTCAACTACACGTACATAGATGCCCACACGCAGTCGCCACCCCTGAACCCGAAGACCCTGGAGCCGAGCGGAACCAGCGCCGGAATCACCGTGCAGCAACCGCTGGTCAACGTGTCGCGCAATTCCTTCAATGTGGTGGCGATGTACGAGCGGGACAGGGTCTCGGTCACTCTTGCCTACAATTGGCGCAGCTCATTCGTTGACAGCTATAACAACGGGGCCGGGGTCCTGGAACCACCGACGGTGTTCGTCAAACCGATCGGCGATCTTGACTTCGATGCCTCATACAAACTGGATCGGAACATCGTGTTGACACTCGCGGCGAGAAATCTGCTGAATTACACGTTCCAGAGTTATTTCGGCAATGCGTATCTGTTCCCGCAGGATACCCGCCAGTATGACCGGATGATAATGGCGGGATTCCGTTTCCGCTTCTGATCGGGCGCGCGCGCCCCGGGCGGCGCGTGCTGCCGGGGCGTCGCGGAGTCTGGCGGCCTCGGCAAGTCGCGGCGGCCGTGCATGTGGAGTCGGGGTGTGAGTCGGGGCTCAGGCTTGCGAAGCGCGCCGGCTGCGGCGGCGAATCGATGAGACTTGGGTCGTATCGAGCAGCGCCAGGGACACCAACTCCGTCATCGCGTCCCGGGCGGCCGGCGCGTCGCGCGAGGCGACGGCCCGGTAAACCCGCTCGTGGTCGGGTAGGGGGTCGCGGGGTAGCGGCTTTTTGCGCTGCTTGAAAATGGTCGTCCAGGTCACCGCGGCGGCGACGCCGCTGGTCAAGGAAACGAGAAAAGGGTTGCCGGAAGCCGCGAGCAACGTCTGATGGAAATCGCAGTCGGCCTGCTGGCCGTCATTGATCGCGAGCGAATGCGTCGTCATGCGCTCGAGCGAGTCACGCAGCGCATCGAGCTGCTGTGCACTGCGGCGCTCGGCCGCGAGCGCGGCGGCGGCGGGCTCGACGATGGAGCGCAGTTCGAATAGCCCTTGCAGAAGCCGTTCGTCGGGAGGCCCGGTGAAGATCCAAGAGATGACATCGGGATCGAGCAGATGCCAGCGGCGCGGTTCGGTCACGCGTGTGCCGCGCTTCGGACGTACCTCGACGAGTCCCTTGGCGGCCAGAATACGCACCGCTTCGCGATAGGCGGTACGGGAGACCTTGAGCCGCTCGCTTGCCGCGATTTCCCCCTCGAGCACGCGGCCTGGTGTGATCCGGCCGGCAACGATCCGTATGCCGATGTCACGTGCGACGGTACCGTGCAGCCGCAAAGGGCGTTTGCGCTCATCGGTGGAGGCAAAGAGGTTCTGCGCATGCATGGCAAAATGGGCTCCTCGGCAGAATCTTTCAGTGAGCTGCGGCTCCGGCGGCGCAGGCAGTTTAGCACATGGGCGCGGGCGCTTTCCCGGACCGGGGTCCGGATAACGCCGAGGACGGCGGCGCGTTTTCGGAGGAACAACACGCGGCCGAGCACCATCCGCGCACCGGTATGGCAGCGCCGCGCAGAATGACGCACAGAGGGACGAGCGCGCTGTACGTCTGGAAAGTGTCTGATGCTGGTGGCGCACAGTGATGCACTCGGCATCGTCCGCGGTCCGTCGCGTGATCAATTCCCGACCGGCTCCGCGGCTTGCGCGCCCTCGCCCGTTCGCGATTACGTCGCGAGGTTCGGTGCCCCAGACACGTCGTCGAAGTACACGACATAGCGTTCGTGGGCGACGCTGTAGTAGGGCACAAGCCGGACATCCGTCGGGCGTCCTACGCCGCGTGTATGCCACACGAGGGGTTGCAGCGGGTCTGGCATGACCCAGCTTTCGACGGGCCTTCCCCCGATCGCGAGACGATGGACGGTGGGGGGTTGGGTACTTCGGCCCACTCCAGCTGATTGCCATCAGCATAGGGGACGGGAGGGGTCATCAATGCATCGCCGAACACCGCGGCAAGCACGGTGGGGCCGGCGAGAATGGCGAACGTCGAAGGACGGTGTGGCATACGCTCGATCCGCAGCGGCATGCGCAGCTCGATCTCAATGACGTCGCCATCCAGCCAGTCACGCGTAAGCTCGAGATACCGGCCGGGCGGACCGGGATCGAGGGGCGTGCCGTTCAGCGTCAGCGTCATGCCGGGCGTCGACCAATACGGATATCGCAGCCTGAGGGTGGCGTGCGCGGGACGCGCTGCGGAGATTTCGATGCGCACGCGGGTGCCGTTCGGAAAGGCGGTTCGCTGGCGGATCGTGAGGCTCTTGTGCTTCCAGTGCAGTTCCGAGGCGATATAGAGATTCACCCACAGCGTGTCGCCTTGGTGGAAGTACACGCCGCGCGCGTACTTCGAGTGATTCTCCAGGCCGGTGCCGCAGCAGCACCAGCATGAGTCCCAGTGCGTCGAGAAGGTCTTGAAATGGCCGGGCTCCATCGACATGTAGTAGGTCATCATGCCGGTTTCGGGATCCTGGGAGCCCAGGATGTGATTGACCACCGCGCGCTCGAAGAAGTCGGCCGCATCCATGACGGCGTTCCAGCAGAAGTAATGATTGGTGAGCTTGAGCATGTTGTACGTGCAGCAGCTCTCGGCGGAACTGACCGAGAGTTGCTGCCAGGCATCCCCGATCGGGAAGAAGTCCTCGTGGTTGCCGTTGCCCCCAAAGACATAGCTGCGCTCGCGGGCGACGTTCTCCCAGAAGAATTCCGCGCCGGTGCGGTAGTTGCGGTTGCCGGTGAGTTCGTACTGGGTGGCAAGACCGATGACCCGGGGGATGTACTGGTTGGAATGTAGGCCGTTCAGGATGTCCTGCCGGCGCATGAGCGGATCGAGTTGCGAGTTCTCGTTGAATTGCTGGGCAAGCGTGAGGTAGTCCTGTTTGCCGGTGATGGCGTAGACGTCCGCGAGCACCTCGTTCATGCCGCCCTGCTCGCTGATCAGCATCTTTTGCATCTGCGCGCCGCTCAGACGGCGCGGGAACTGCGCGGCCCACTCGGTCATGCCGACCAGGATGCGCTTGGCCTGCGCGCGCCCCATGTGGAGGTAGACGTCGCGCAGGCCGGCCATGATCTTGTGAATCGTGTACCAGGGCGACCAAAGACCATTCAAGTTGAAACTGTAGAGCGCGTCGGGATTGCCGACGTCGATATCTCCCGTCAGCGCCCGCCTCAGCCCCGCCTTGCCGTTCGGGATGCCGGCGCAGTAGCCGGCGAATTCGGGGTCATCGCGGCCGTTGGCCTGCTGGCATGCGGCGAGCCGCGGCAAGAGATAGTCGATCTTGACCGCGAGCCGCGGGTCGCGCGTGTGCGCATACATCATCGCGGATGCGGACATGAAATGCCCGCAGTAGTGGCTGGCGAGCCCCTCGCTCTCCCACCCGCCGAGATTCGGCGCACGGGTGGGCAGGCCTGCGGCTTTCTGGAACGGCGCGAGGAGCCGGTCGCAGTCGAACGAGGTCAGATAGTCGAGATCGCGCACCATGTTGTCCCGGAAGGGGCCGGGAAGCATGTGCACGTCGGCCAGATCGAATGCATAGCACGCCATCGGGGCATCGGCCCGGACGGTGAGGCCGCTCTGGGCTTGCTGCGGGACGATCGCCCAGGACCGTCGGGTCGCCCACGCGGCAGTGCCCGCCATCGCGCCGAGGAGTACGCGGCGCCGGTTGTTCGTTGGTATGCTCATGGGCGCGATCCCGGTGGAAAATCCCCGGCCGAGTATATACTCGGACAAGTGACTTTGTGAGTCCTGCCCTGACCCGTCTTCGCGCCGTTCCTGACAGCGCTTGGCGTGTCTCGGTCCTTGCGGGCCGTGCCGCGCGGACACGCGCGGCGAGCGCTGCGGCGGCGCGTGGCAGGCAATCGGCTCGCGGGAGCACCGCTTGCGCCCCCAGGGCCGGGGCGTCCTGGCAGCCGCGCCCATGCGCCGGCGCCCCGCCCCAGCGGCAGGCGCGTCGCCGGGGCGAGCGGGGAGCGCGCGGCGGCGAAGGGCGGATCAGTCGAGCAGCGCTCTCACGGCGCGGGCGATCCCGGCCGGATCGAGGCCCTGATGCCCCATTTGCTGCCACAGTCCGCCGCAGCCTTCGCGATGCGTGCCGAGGTGCTCGTAGCGTCCTTTGAAT
>JAKBWB010000029.1 GCA_021843755.1 Pseudomonadota bacterium | reverse complement strand
ACAGCAGCAGCGTCACGGTGGCCAGCAGCGCCGTCGGCAGCCAGGCGAGGATCAGCGGATTGAGATGAAAGACGATCGTGCCGCTTTCGATCAGCCGCTGCAGCAGGAAGAAAAAGATGCCGATGGCGAGCCCGAGCAGCGTACGGGTGCCGGCACCGGCCGAGCGCATCGACCCGAGGACGAACGGAACGGCCAGCAGCACCGCGAAGACGATGGCCACGATGCGCGCGATACGCGACCAGAACGCGAAGATATACGGACCGGCAGCCAGGGAGTTGGCCCGCAGATACCCGATCAGCTCCCACAGCGAACGCACCGGCATCTGCTGCGGATCCTGGACCGCGAAGCCTAGGAAACTGGCCGACACGTGCGTGTGCAGCACTTTACGGGTCGGCAGGCGTGCCGTGACCCGATCACCCTCGAAGCGCGAGGCCGTGTAGTTCTCGAGCAGCCAGCGATCGTGGCCGGCGGCGGTGGCATGGGTGGCCCGCCCGATCGACAGCAACTGATGCCGCGCCGAGAGTTGGAATACCTGCATGCCGCCGAACTGGCGCGAACCGGACTGCCGGGCGACGTTCAGGATGAGGTTCCCGTCGCGCACCCACGCGCCGGTGCCGCCACCGAAGCTGATGGTATTGTACTGACTGAAGGCGCGCTGCTCGTTGGCCACTTCCTGCAGCTGCGGCGCGACGAACTCCCCGACCACCGCCTCGAAGACGACCAGAATACCCGCGGCGATCAGCGCCGAGGCGGCCAGCCGCGGCACCGACACACCGGTGGCCCGAATCACGGTGATCTCGCTCCCGCGCGCCAGCGCGCCGAGCCCGAGCAGCGAGCCGATGAGGGCGGTGATCGGCAGCAGCTGGTAGGCCTGCTGCGGCAGGTTCAGCAGCGTGAACCACAGCGCATCGACGAGCGTGTAATGCCCCATCCCGATGTTGCCCTGCTGGCTGATGAACACGACCAGTCCGCCGAGCACGAGCATCACCAGCAACACCAACAGCACCGAGCCGAGAATGGCGCGCACGACATAGCGGTCGAGGATGCTCATGCGCGCGCCCACCGCTGGCGCAACCGCTGCCTCGCGCCCGGGACGCCGGTAATGACCACCGCCAGCAGCGCCATCACCCCGTGCACCCACCACAACCCCAGGTACAGCGGAATTCTGCCCCGGGCCAGCCAGATCTCCCCGGCCGAGAGCAGGTTCATGTAGATCAGATACACCACCACCGCGAGCCAGATGCGCGCGTAACGGCCCTGGCGCGGCTGGAGGCGCGAGAGCGGCAGGGCGATGATGGCCAGCATCAGGCACATCAGCGGCAGCGCGATGCGCCACTGGAGCTTCGCCTGGTGGCTCGGCGCGCTGGAGGCGTACAGCGCGGCGGTGGGCGCCGCGTCGAGGTCGGTCACGACATCGTGCGCCGGTGGCATCGGGATCGGTACGGTATGCTCGGCGAAGCGCATGATGCGGAATTTCGCGCTGCCCGGTATGCCATCGAAGCGCTCGCCGTCATACAGCTCGATGCTCTGAGTTCTGCCGTGCGGCGAGACGGTGTGGCGCGCCCGAGCGGCCACCACGACCTGCACCACCGGGCCGCGGTTGCGCTCGAGGAACACGTTCCCGAGCGTGCCGTCCGGCTCGACCGTCTGCGCGTAGACCACGGCGCTGCCGCCGCCGAAGGAGCGAAACTGCCCGGGCTGCAGCGGCGCGAACTGCCCGGCACGGATGGCCCGGTCGCGCAGGCTGAGCGCCTGATAGGTCGCCGAGGGCGCCAGCACCAGAGTCACCGCCGCCAGCGCCGCGGCGATCAGCACACCGAACCCGATCACCGGCCCATACAGTGTTGCCGGGCGCACGCCGCAGGCGAGCGCGGCGGCCATCTCGCTGTCATGATACAGCCGGCCGAATGCCCAGACGATGCCGAGCAGCAGCGCCATCGGGGCGACCAGGCTCACGTACTGCAATAGTCCCAGATAGATCAGCCGCAGAATGACGCCCTGCGGGAACTGGCTCGCCGCCGCCCGCTCCAGCACCGCGGATACTTCGAAGGCGGTCAGGATGATCAGGAGCACGAGCATGCTCAGCAGCCACGCGGTGACCACTTCGCGCAGTACGTAGCGACCCAGGATTTTTCCCACTCGAGCAGCCCATCCTCGCCGGCGCTCCGGCTTGAGTTACACTGCCCGCTCACGCCCGCGCCCGAGCGCGATCGCGGCACAGGCCCGGCGCTCAATACGTCGCGGCGCGCAGCGGTGACCAAGATAAAGCAGTGGGTTGCGTAGCTCAATGGGACGCAACCGGACACGAAAACGCGCCGGCGAGCCGGCGGGCGGGAGAAGCTTAATGCGATTTGAAACCTGGAGCACGAGTGTCGAGACGGCCAACGCCGATTGCGTGGTGGTCGGGGTTTTCGAGGACGGCGAGCTCGGCGCGGCCGCGAAGGAGCTGGATGGGAAGCTTGAAGGATCGCTGAGCAGGATTGCCTCGCATGGCGACTTTCCGGGCCGGACCGGCGAGACGATGCTGCTCGGTACGCTGCCGCGCCTGGCGGGCCGGCGGGTGCTGTTGAGCGGGCTGGGCCCGCGCAAGAGCTTCGGCCGCCGAGCGTGGCGCAAAGCCCTCGCCGCCGCCGTCGCGGCCCTCGGCCGCACCGCTATCCGCAGCGCCGCATTGGCCCTCGATCGCCCCCCGGCCGAGGAACTCGACGACTACTACTACGGGCGGGCGGTGGCCGAGATCACCGGCTCGACCCTGTACCGGATCAACGACTTGAAGACCGGCAAGAAGCCCAAGCCCCCGGCTCTGGTGCGCGTGCTGGCCGGACCGCTCGCCCGTGCCAGCGCGCGAACCGTGGCGCGGGGCCTGAAACACGGCCATGCGATCGCCCAGGCGGCCGCCGTGCAGCGCAATCTCGGCAACCTGCCGGGCAACATCTGCACGCCGCGATATCTGGCCCAACAGGCCCGCGTCCTGGCTCGCAAATACCGCTCGCTGCGGGTGCGCGTGCTGGATGAGGCGGCGCTGCGGCGCGAGCACATGAATTGTCTGCTCGCGGTGGCCCAGGGCAGCGCCGAGCCGCCGCGGCTGATCGTGATCGAGCACCGCGGAGCCAGGCCCGGCCGTGCGCCGCTGGTGCTGGTGGGCAAGGGCGTGACCTTCGACGCCGGCGGCATCTCGCTGAAGCCCGCGGCCGACATGGACGAGATGAAATACGACATGAGCGGCGCGGCGGCCGTGATCGCCGCGCTGTCGTTCGCGGCCGAAGTGGCCCTGCCGCTGAACGTCGTCGGCATCGTCGGGGCGGTGGAGAACATGCCGGACGGCAAGGCCGTCAAACCCGGGGACATCATCACCAGCTCCTCGGGGCAGACCGTGGAGATCCTCAACACCGACGCCGAAGGACGCCTGGTGCTCGCCGATGCGCTGCATTATGCGCGCCGATTCAAGCCGGCCGCGGTGCTCGACATGGCCACGTTGACCGGCGCGTGCGTCATCGCGCTCGGCCATCATCACTCGGGCGCCTTCGGCAACGACGAGGCGCTGGTGCGCGAACTGGTCGAGGCCGGTGCGCGCGCCGATGACCCCGCCTGGCAACTGCCGCTCACCGAGGAATACGCCGAGCAGCTGACGAGCAACTTCGCCGATTTCGCCAACATCGGCGGACGCGCCGCCGGGGCAATCACCGCCGCGGCGTTCCTCGGCAAATTCACGCGCGGCCTGTCCTGGGCGCACCTCGACATCGCCGGCACCGCCTGGCAGAGCGGGGCCAACAAAGGCAGCACCGGCCGCCCGACGCCGCTGCTCGCGGACTTCCTGCTGCACCGCGCCGGAGTGTAGCGGCACGGTGCGCGCGGACTTCTACGTGCTGGCGCCGCCGGCGCCCGAGGAACGCCTGAGACTGGCGTGCCGGGTCGCCGAAAAGGCATATCTGGCCGGCCAGAGCGCGCTGGTCTGGCACCGCGATCGGGCCGAGCTTGAGCGCTTCGATGCGCTGCTGTGGACTTTTGCCGGCTCGAGCTTCGTGCCGCACGAGTGGCTGGGCGGCGCGGGCGAAGCGCCCGTACGGCTCAGCTGCGGCGAGGCGCCGGGCGGCGCCATCGGCGTACTGATCAACCTCGATACGGCGCCCGAGCCCCCGCCGTGGGCCGGGCAGGCCGAGCGGATCGCGGAAATCATCGATGGGGAGCCGGCGCGCCGCGAGGCCGGCCGTGCCCGCTTCCGGATCTACCGCGGGCTCGGCTACGAGCTGCAGACGCACAATATGAGCGCGCCGTAGGAACCTATAATCACTCGACCGTCCCGCAACGACCTTGACGAGCATGGAAAAAGTCTACGCGCCGCACGAGATCGAGCGGCGGATCTATCAACGCTGGGAATCGCACGGCTGGTTCGCCCCGGCCGGCCGTGGCGCGCCGTTTTGCATCATGGTCCCCCCGCCGAACGTGACCGGCACTCTGCACATGGGGCACGCGTTCAATCACACGCTCATGGACGCCCTGACGCGTTATCACCGCATGCGCGGCGATGATACGCTCTGGCAGCCCGGGACCGACCACGCAGGCATCGCCACGCAGATGGTCGTCGAGCGGCAGCTCGAGGCCGAAGGCATGCGCCGCACCGATCTCGGCCGTGAGGCATTCCTCGAGCGCGTCTGGCAATGGAAGGCGCAATCCGGCGGCACCATGGCCGGGCAGATGCGCCGCCTCGGCGACTCGGTCGACTGGTCACGCGAGCGGTTCACCCTGGACGAGGGCCTCTCGCGGGCGGTCATCGAGGTATTCGTCCGCCTCTACGACGAGGGACTGATCTATCGCGGCAAGCGCCTGGTGAACTGGGATCCGGTGTTGCTCACCGCGCTGTCCGACCTCGAGGTACAAAGCGAAGAGGAGGACGGACATCTCTGGCATCTGCGCTATCGGCTCGAGGACGGGACAGGCCAAGTGGTCGTCGCCACCACCCGCCCGGAGACGCTCTTCGGCGACACCGCCGTCGCGGTCAACCCCGATGACGAGCGCTACCGTCACCTGATCGGCAAGCAGCTGCGCCTGCCGCTCGCCGAGCGCCTGATCCCCATCATCGCCGATGCCCACGTGGATGCGTCGTTCGGTTCCGGCTGCGTCAAGATCACCCCGGCGCACGACTTCAACGACTACGAGATCGGGCGCCGCCACGGGCTGGCGCAGATCAATATCTTCACGCCCCGCGCCGAACTCAACGACAACGTTCCCGAGCGCTTCCGCGGCCTGGAGCGCACCGCGGCGCGCCGGCGGGTGCTCGCCGAACTGCAAGCCGCGGGCCTGCTCGAGCGCACCGAGCAGCACCGCATGACGGTCCCGCGCGGCGATCGCTCCGGCGCGGTGCTCGAGCCCTACCTGACCGATCAATGGTTCGTGAGCGTCGCGCCGCTCGCCGGGCCGGCCATCGCCGCGGTGGAGTCGGGGCGCACCCGTTTCATTCCCGAGGGCTGGTCCAAGACGTACTTCGAATGGATGCGCAACATCCGCGACTGGTGCATCAGCCGCCAGTTGTGGTGGGGACACCGTATTCCCGCGTGGTACGACGAGCAAGGTACCGTCTACGTCGGACACAGCGAGCAGGACGTGCGGGTCAGACACGGACTCGGGCCGCAAGTCGCCCTGCGGCAGGATCCGGACGTACTCGACACCTGGTTCTCCTCGGCACTGTGGCCGTTCTCGACCCTGGGCTGGCCGCAGCGCACACCCGAGCTCGAGCGCTACTACCCGACCACCGTGCTGCTGACGGGCTTCGACATCATCTTCTTCTGGGTGGCGCGCATGATGATGTTCGGGCTGAAGTTCATGGGCGACGTGCCATTCCGCGACGTCTACATCCACGGCCTGATCCGCGACGAGCACGGCGAGAAGATGTCGAAGTCCAAGGGCAACGTCATCGACCCTCTCGACATCGTCGACGGCATCGACCTTAAGTCGCTGCTGGCCAAGCGCACCAGCGGCCTGATGCAGCCGCAGATGCGACCGGCGGTCGAGAAGGCCACGCGCAAGCACTTTCCCGACGGCATAGCCGCGCACGGCACCGACGCGCTGCGCTTCACCTTCGCGGCCCTAGCCTCTCCCAGCCGCGACATTCGCTTCGACCTGGCGCGCGTAGCCGGCTACCGCAACTTCTGCAACAAGCTGTGGAATGCCGCGCGCTTCGTCACCCTGGTGTGCGAACCGCAGGACGATGGGACCCCGGTCGAGCTGTCCGTGGCCGACCGCTGGATCCGCTCGCGCTTCGGGCGTGCGATCGCGGCAGTCGACAAAGCCCTCGCCGAATACCGTTTCGACTACGCCGCCAACGCGCTGTACGAGTTCACGTGGTACGAATACTGCGACTGGTACCTCGAGCTCACCAAACCGGTGCTGCAGTCCGAGCTGTTCCCGGCGCACCTGCGGCGCGGCGCCCGCCGCACGCTCGCGGAGATTCTCGAGGCGCTGCAGCGCGCATTGCATCCGATCATGCCGTTCATCACCGAGGCGATCTGGCAGCGTGCCGCGCCGCTCGCCGGCCGCCGCGGCGAGACGGTCATGCTCGCGCCCTATCCGCGGCCGGAGGAGTTCCCGACCGACGAGGCGAGCGAGCGCGAGATCGGCTGGATCCAGGCCTTCGTGCTCGCGGTCCGTCAGATCCGTGGCGAGATGAACATCAGCCCCGGACGGCGCATTCCGGTGCTGCTCAAGGGCGCAGCCGCGGCGGACCTCGGCCATCTCGAGCGCCACCGTCCCTATCTCGAGCGCCTGGCGGGTACCGAGACGATCGCCGTGCTTGCCCCGGGGGAGCGCGCGCCCGAATCGGCCACGGCGCTGATCGGCGAGCTGACCTTGCTCGTGCCGATGGCCGGGCTGATCGATGTCGCGGCCGAATTCGAACGTCTGCAGAAGCTGCTGACGCGCGCCGAAGCCGATCTCGCCAAGGTGCGCACCCGACTGCAGAGCCAGAGCTTCCTCAGCAATGCGCCGCGCGCGGTCGTCGAGGCGGAGCAGGCGCGCGCGGCCGAGCTCGAGCGCACCACCGCCGGCCTGAGCACACAGCTCGAGCGAGTAGGCGGCATGCTGCGATCCTGACGCGACGATGAGGTGCTGGAGTGCCCGAGCGGCCGGACACGCCCCGAGCACGAGGAGAACGCGGCGGCACACCCGCGCACCGGCTCCTATAGGGCCCGCCAGCGCCGAGCCACGCCGCGCGCGCCCTCAGCAGCCGCGCAACGGCGGACCAGGGCAGGACTGTGCGCTCCCACTGGACTCCCCCGCGCAGTCCCCGACGTGCCGAGTCGGCTGCGTCCGCTAGCGCACAGACCACGCACGTGCGCCGAGCATACTGGGCCTGTGGGCAAGTTCCGTGTCGGGGAACTCTGGCGAAGCCGGCCTTGCCCTTGCGCAAGGTGGCCTTCGCTGCTCAGTTAACCGCGAACGGATCCTTGTCGGAGCCACTTGAAGGAGTCAATAGCATGCCCTCGGAAACATTTGCAACGCCGCCCAACGCGCCGCCCGATCAGCACTCCAATGGCGGCGAGACGCCGATGGACGCCGCCGCCAACCTCAAGAGTAGAGAGTCGAGTCCGCAACGGTCCACCGCCGAGAAGATCGACGGACAGCGCGCCGAGGCCGCGCATGGCTTGGAAAGCGGAGGCGCGCACCTGCACGCGAAGGCGGAGACGCTCCCTGGCGGACCGCGCATCGCTCGCGCCGCACATGCGGCCGCGGATACGCTGACCCACACGGCGGAGTACATCCGCAAACACGATGCGGCGAAGATGATGGCGGACGCGAAGCGCGTGGTGAAAGACAATCCCGCCTTTGCGCTGCTCGGCGCCGCACTCATCGGGTTCGCGCTCGGCCGATTGTGGTCGCGCGATTGAGGTGCGGGACGATTCTCATGTCTGAGGCAGAGCGGTCCGTGTTCGACATTCTTTGCGATGTCGGCAGCAATTTCCAAGGCATTGTTCGCTCGGAATTCAGGCTGGCAACGACGGAATTACGCGCAGACATCAGCGCCTCTCAGTCGAGCGTGCGGCTGCTCGGCATCGGGCTCTTGAGCGCGATTTTTGCCGCCTTCTTTGCCCTCCTCGCCCTCGTGTATGCCCTCTCCTATGTTTTGCTCGCCTGGGCTGCGGCGCTGCTCATCGCGTTCGCCCTGGCAGTCTGCGCCGCTGTGCTGGTTACGGTCGGCTCGCGGCGCCTGAAGCGACTGACTTGCGCCCGCAAGCTGGCCGGCCAATCTCCGCAGAGGCGCGCATGAGCGAGGAACTCTCTCGGATTGAAGCCGACATTCGCATCAAGCGTGACGCTCTGCGCTCGAACCTCGAGGAATTGGCGGACAAGATGAAATCGGTCACGGACTGGAGGCGGCATTTTGCCAGGCATCCCCGGGCGATGCTGGCCGCTGCGGTTGGGGCCGGCGCCGTGTTTGCGACCCTGGTCGGACGAGGCAACAGAACTCGAGCCCGAGCAGTGTCCGCAGGCGAGCCCGAGGCATCCGCCGGTCCGTTGCCCTCGGGCGTCCGTGCTGAAGAAGGTGTGGTGCGCCAGATATTGACTCCCATCAGAGACGCTCTGATTGGCGTGGCGGTGATGCGCGCTACCGGATATCTGGAGGAAAAGCTTCCCGGTTTCCAGGAACATCTGCAGAGGAGCCGCGCGGCGCAGAGCAACGCCTCAGGACCGTTCGGCGAGCAGGCAGGGTCGAAACCCACCCCGAGCGACGGTCATCGCGAGGCGGGGGCCCGTCCTCGAGGCGACGGGCAAGAGCGTGTAAAAACCGCGGACCTCGGACGATCCGAGCCGTGATCGATGCGGCGGCAGGACTGCGCCGGCTGAAACAGATGCCGTGACCGCCGTCGAGCGGCCGGCGAGCGCGGCGACGATCGGCGTGATTCCAGGACCGGCCGGCTGCCGTGGCACGATGAGGGATCGACAATGGACGAGGCGTTTGTTGCAAATCGAGTGCTGGCAAGGGTTCCGGCGAACAATCGCGCCCGACTGCGGGCTCGACTCGAACCCGTTACGCTGAAGTTTCGCCAAGTGCTGTACGAACCGGGCCGGACGATCCGCCACGTCTACTTTCCCGTCGATTGTCTGATCTCGCTACTCACCTCGGTCGACAAGCGACGCAGCCTCGAGGTGGGCATGGTCGGCAACGAGGGCATGGCCGGAATGCCCTTCATCCTCGGGGTCGGCAAGTCCGGCGCTCGGGCGATCGTACAAGGCAGCGGCACGGCACTGCGCATGTCTTCGGCGCCTTTTCTCGAGGAGTTCAACCGCAACCCGTCACTGCAGGACGCGTTGTACCGGTACACCTTCGCGCTGATGACACAGATATCGCAGACTGCGGCCTGCAACCGCTTCCACGAAACGGAGGCGAGACTTGCGCGATGGCTGCTGATGACGCGGGATCGGGTCGGGGGACCGGAGTTCTTTCTGACCCAGGAATTTCTCTCGCATATGCTCGGCCTGCGGCGCGAGGCGGTGACGCAGGCCGCCAGCACCCTCAAGCGCCAGGGCGTGATCGAATACAGCCGCGGTAGGCTGCGCATCGTGAACGAGAAGAGGCTCGAGTCGTCCTCCTGCATGTGCTACCGGGCGGTTCAGGCGATTTTCCGGCGCGCCCAGAGTTAGTATCGTGACACGGCAATATGGGCACATGTCGAATGAGCCGACCTGCGCTGGTCGCCAAAAGCCGGGTCACCCTTTGCGCTTGAACCCCTGATGCACGGACGCGTAGCCCGCGCGCGTGCACTGCTCGCGCTGGATGGCGTCGGAGAACGGCAGCCCCCTCCAGGGCGGCCCCTGGCGGCCGCGGCCTGACGTACGCCGGGCACGGGAGCGAATCCGCGGTCGAGATCGAGGCGGCACGGCCCGGCGGGAGTTGCGAGGACGTGCATGCTGATCGGAACAGGTCGGACCCTGGCAGCAAGAGCGTGAGCGCCGTACGGTGGCTCAGCCACCGGGAAACTCGCGAGGCTCCTGCGAGCGGCTTGTCATCAGGGCCCGCCTCGATGGAGGCAACCAGAGGCCGGATATATCGGCCGCCGTTCGATCCTGGATCCAGCAGCAAAGCCGGTCTTGCAACGCAGGGGACTCCATATATCCGTCCCATTGCGCATCCCTACACTATGGGAGCGACGCAAGGTAATCGGCGACGGTCTGCATCTGCGGGGCGTGCAGGGTGGTGGCCACGCCGTGCATGATCGCGACCTGCTGCATGTTGCTCTGGAAGGACTGCAGCTGCTTCATGATGTACTTGGCGTGCTGGCCGGCAAGGCGCGGGAACTGCTTGCTGCCGAGGCCTTGCGGGCCGTGGCAGGCCGCGCACGCCGGCACGCCCTG
>JAKBWB010000032.1 GCA_021843755.1 Pseudomonadota bacterium | reverse complement strand
GCCGTCCGCGACCTGCTCGAGCGGATGGTGGCGGACATTGAATTCGCTCTCGATCGCTTCGATCTGGTGGCCGAGAAGGAGCGGGCGGCGGCGGAACTGCGCATCGCGGCGCTCGCCTTCGAGGCGAGCGGGGCGATGCTGGTGACGGACCCGCAGGGCAGGATATTGCGCGCCAACCCGGCGGTGTGCGCCGCGTGCGGGTACGCGCAGCAGGAGTTGATCGGTCAGGAACTGACTTTGCTGCTGGCATCCGACCGCGCGTTGCCGGCGGTCGCGCAGTTGTTCGCCCAAGTGCGCGAGGGCGGGCGCTGGCAGGGCGAGTTGTGGGGTCGGCGCAGGAGCGGGGAGGAGTTTCCGCTGTGGATCCGCCTGACCGGCGTGAACGACGGCGAGCGTTGGACGCATTACATCGCAAGCCTGACGGATCTGTCGGACCGGAAGGACACCGAGCAGCGTATCTCGCGGCTGCTGAACTTCGATGCCCTCACCGGATTGCCGAACCGGCGCCTGATGCTCGATCGGCTGCGCTCCGCCGTGCACTGGGCCGAGCACGCCGGCGGCCATGGCGCGGCGCTGTTGATCGGTCTGGACAAGTTCCAGGCCGTCAATGACATTCTCGGGCATCAGGCGGGCGACATCCTGCTGCAGCAGACCGCCGAGCGGCTGCGGGGCGCGGTGCCCGGGGACGACCGGGTCGGGCGCGTCGGCGGCGACGAGTTCCTGGTGGTTCTGGAGGATCTCGGTGCGCGCGGCGCCCTCGCCGAGGAGGCCGCACGGCGGGAGGCCGAGAATCTGCTCGCGGTGATCCTCCAGCCCCACCTGATCGGCGGCCAGATGGTCTCCTGCTCGGCCAGCATCGGCGTCGCGCCATGGGGCGGCGCCGCCGGCGCCGGTTTCAACGAGCTGCTCAAGCAAGCCGACGTGGCGTTGCACGCGGCCAAGGACGGCGGCCGCAACGGTGTGCGGGTGTTCTGCCCGGGGATGCAGCTCGCGCTCGAGCGCCGCTCGCGGCTCGAGTCGCGCCTGCGGCACGAATTCAGCACCGAGCAGCTGCAGCTGTATTTCCAGCGCCGGGTCGATGCGCACGGCAAGACCCTCGGGGCGGAGGCTTTGCTGCGCTGGCACGATCCGCAGCGCGGCATCGTCTCGCCGCTCGAGCTGGTTCCGGTGGCCGAGGAAATCGGCCTGATTCACCAGATCGGCCGCTGGGTGCTCGAGGAGGCCTGCCGGCAGTTGCAGCAGTGGTCGCGCACCGGCGGCCGGCGCGCTCTGAAACTGGCGGTGAACATCAGTCCCAAACAGCTCGCCGCCGCGGATTTCGTCGCCCTGGTGTCGGACATCGTCGGCCATGCGTCCATCGATCCGCGCCTGCTCGAACTCGAGATCACCGAGGCGCTGCCGATTCACGATTTCAACGAGGTGATCCCGAAGCTCCAGGCGCTGCGGCGGCTGGGGATCTCCTTCGCGATCGATGACTTCGGCATCGGCTACTCGTCGCTGTCCTACCTGCGGCGGTTGCCCGTGACGGTGCTGAAGATCGACCGCAGTTTCGTCACCGGCATGTCGCACCCGGGCGGGGAGACTCTGGTGCACACCATCGTGCAGATGGCCCGCAGTCTGGAGTTGGAAGTCATCGCCGAGGGTGTCGAGACGCAGTGGCAATGGGACACGCTGATCCCGCATGGCTGCGACCAGTATCAGGGCTATCTGTTCGGCCGGCCGGTGCCGATCGAAGTCTTTGAGCGCGAGTCGGCCGCGAGCGCCGCGTGAGCGGCGCAGGATTCTGTGATCCGCGTCACGCGCGGCCGGCCGTGCGGGCGCGCTGCCTTGGCGCGGACGCGACCGGATCGACAATTCCGCGGACACCGGTTCGCTAGGATGGCCGGTAGATGCAGACGACATCTTCAGATCCGCACGTCGAACCGGACTTCGGTGCCGGGTCGAGCTGCGCCCGGGGTCCGCCGGATCCGCTCGCGCCGGGCGATCGAGGCTGGCCGGGATCGCAGCCGGAGCGCGGTGCGCTGACCGAGCAATCGGACGACCTGCAATGGCTGGTCGCGCTCGCCGCAGACGCGCAGCGCCCTCCCGCCGGACACTCGGGCGTGCACCAGCTGCTGGCGCGGGCGAGCACACGCCTGCGCAGTGCGCTCGGGGCGCTCTATGCACCGGAGAAGCACCTGTGCCTGGTGCACCGGGGCGATTGCCCCGATGCCGGGCCGCTGGCCGCGTTCTGGGTGCGGGCGCGGGACAGGCTGAGCGTCTGGGCGTTGCAGAAGCGCGAGCCGCTGGTGCTCAATAGCGCCGGAAAGTCCGGCGCGGCGGCGCCGCGCTGCAAGATTCTGGTCGTTCCCCTGTGCGCCGAAAGTGGCCGGTTGATCGGCGTGTTGGCATTCTTCAGGACCGCGGGTTCGCGGGACTACCGCCGCCGGGATTGCGCTCTCGGCGTGCAGCTCGGCCGCCTGGCACTCGCGACGATCGAGGCGCAGTTCGATGCCCTGACGGGGCTGTTGACGCGCGAAGCCCTGGAGCAGCGCCAAGCGTGTGTCAAGAGCGAGCGGGCGGACCTCGATCAGAGCGTGCTCTATTTCGACGTCGACCAGACGCATGTCGTCAACGATCTCTACGGCTTCGAAATCGGCAACGAGATGTTGGTGAAGGTGGCCAATGTGCTCGCCCCGCCGCGCTTGCCGGAGGGCGCGCTGGCGGCGCGCATCTCGGCGGACCGCTTCGCGGTCGTGCTGCCCAATACCGACACGGCCGGCGCCGCGGCGCTTGCCGAGCATCTGCAGGCGTCGATTCGCGGCCTGACCATCGGACCGCTCGACGGCCCGATCGGAGTCTCCGCCAGCTGTGGCGTCGCGCCGCTGCTGGCGATGCCGCAGGGGCTGTCGCGGGCGCTCGCGGCGGCGGAATTCGCCTGCAAGACGGCCAAGCACGGCGGCCGCGACCGGTTGAAGATCGACAGTTGTGACGATGGAACCATGCTGCGCGGACACGTCGATGCGGTCACCGTGGGACAGTTGCGCACGGCGTTGAAGTCCGATCAGTTGCTGCTGTACGCCCAGCCGATCGTGCCGCTGCGCAATGCGGCGCTGCCGGGTGGCTACGAGGTGCTGCTGCGCCTGAACGATCCGTCCCAGGGTGTCGTGCTGCCGGGCATGCTGGTGCAGGTGGCGCACCGCTACCAGCTGCTGCCCATGATCGATCAGTGGGTGGTGCGCAAGGCGCTGCAGCTGCTCGGGGCGCACCGGGAGATGCTCGCGGCGCGCCGCCTCGGCATCTCGATCAATCTTTCGGGACAGTCGATCGGCGATGAGGAATTCACGCGCGAACTCGGTGAGATGTTGCGGGCCGCGCATCTGCCGGCCGGCTGCGTCACCTTCGAGATCACCGAGCAGGCCGCCGTGAGCAGCTTGGCGCGGGCCGAAGAGATGATCCGGCGTCTGGCGCCCTTGAACTGCCGCTTCGCCCTCGATGACTTCGGCACCGGCTCGAACTCCCTGGCCTATCTGAACGCCCTGCCCATCGCGCGGGTCAAGATCGATGGGACGTTCGTGCAGGATATCCTCGCGAATTCACGCTCGCAGGCGACGGTACGCGGCATCGTCGAGCTCGCGCGCGGTTTCTCCATCGACACCGTGGCCGAGTTTGTCGAGAGTGATGCCATCGCCAAACGGGTGCGCGAACTCGGCGTGGACTACGCGCAGGGCTACGCGTTCGGCGCGCCCGAGCCGCTCGAGACCGTTTTGGCCGGACTGTATCGCGAGGCGTCGCGACAGTCGCCGAGGCTGCCCCTCGAGGCCTGATTCGCGAGGCGCGCTCGCCCGCCACGCCATCTGTCCGGCCGCCGCGGCCCGCGGCGCGGTATCCTGACCGCACGGGAGCGCGGCACGGCGAGGCGAGGGGGCGATGGGCGAGCGACGACTCTACGGGGCGATCGAGGCCGGCGGCACGAAGATCGTGTGCGCCGCCGGGTACGATGCGCAGCGCACGCCGGAGGTCTATCGGGCGGTCATTCCAACCGCCGCGCCGCAACCGACGCTCGAGGCGGTCACGGCGTTTTTTGCCGGCGTGGAGCGTGAGGCCGGGCCTTTCGCGGGCATCGGTGTGGCGGCATTCGGTCCGATCGACGTCGTGCGCGGCTCGCCCACGTGGGGCTCTGTGCTCGCCACGCCCAAGCCCGGCTGGTCGGGTGTCTCCCTGGTGGAGCCGCTGCGGCGTTTCAAGTGTCCGATCGCGCTCGACACCGATGTCAATGCCGCCGCGCTCGCCGAGGCGCGCCTCGGCGCCGGGCGCGGCGTGCGGACGCTGGCCTATGTGACGGTGGGCACCGGGATCGGCGGGGGGGCGGTGATCGGGGATCGGTCGGTGAGTGGATTCCTGCACCCCGAGATGGGTCACATCCGGGTCCGGCGCGATCCGCGCGATGAGGGGTTTGCCGGGGTCTGTCCCTTCCACGGCGACTGTCTCGAGGGGCTGGCCAGCGGGCCGGCCGTGCTTGCGCGCTGGGCAAGCCCGATGAGTGCGCTGCCGCCGGAGCATCCGGGACACGCGCTCATCGGCGGTTACCTGGGCGAGCTCGCCGCGGCGATCGCCCTGATGCTCTCGAGCGAGCGGATCGTCTTCGGGGGTGGGGTGATGAGCGATGAATTCCTCATCGGCCCTATTCGTGCGGCCGCCCGCCGAACGCTCGCGGGTTATCTGCCGATCGACGCGCGTGCCGGGGGATTTGACCGATGGATTACACGGGCGGAACTCGGCGAGCGGGCCGGCACGGTCGGTGCGTTCCTGCTGGCGCAGGAACGCGTGCCGCGTCCTTGACGGCGCGGCGTCCTAACCCTCGTGCGTGCGCCTGGGGCGCATGCTGCGCGGCATGTCCAGGGTTTGCGGATGCAGCGATTCCTTGTACGCAGCGGCAAAGCCTTCGACGAAGGTCGGCGGAAGGTGGTCGGCCGGACGGTCGAGCAGACTCCGATAAAAGCTCGTGAACAGCCCCCAATAGTGTGAGGGGTCGGGCTTTCCGCGCCGTCCCTGCGCGAAGCGGGTTTCCAGCTCGGCCGGATCGAGGCGGCCGAGGAATTCGATGAACGCGGCCCGGAAGGCCTGCACCAGCGCCAGCTCGTGCGCTTTGACTTCGTCGTGGCGCTCACGCAGCCAGCGGACCGCGTCGACGGCATGGGCCTCGTGCTGGACGAACAGCGCGGGCAGCAGCTCCTCGACCGTCAGCTGCCCGAGCGGCGGGGCGTCGGGGTCCGGTGGGGACAGTTGGATGTGGAAGCGGTCCCGGGCTTGACCGCGCGAGCGCTCCAGATCCTTCAGACCGACGAGCGCTTCGCGCAGCAATCGGCCGGCCAGATGCATCATCTGCGCCTGCGGCGGCATCTGTTCCGGCTTGACTCCGGCGCCTCGACAGAACGCGCGCCATCCCGAATCGTCGGAGCCGGGATTGACGCTTTCCTCGCGGGCACCCGCCCGCGATCCTCGCCCCAGCCGCCGGGCCAGGGTGTCCTCGCCGCTGTCGGTCCGGGCACGAGCGCGCTCCGGCACGGGAGCGGCGGACGGGGGGCCGGCGGGCGGGCTGCGCCCTGGGCCGAAGACGCTCGCGGGCTGCGGCTCGCCCGTGCTCGCCGGCTCGGCGGCCAGCAGGTCCTCCAGATTCAGCTCCGCCCCGATGTCGGTCTGCGCCGGCCCGAGCGGTTGCACCGCCATGATACGCGAGGGCAGCACCGCCACGGAGTCCGAGGTGTGCTCCTCGAGCGAGACCCCGATCTGATATTCCCCGAGACGCAGCACATCGCCGTCGCGCAGACGGTAGCCCTCCGAGCCGCGCTGGGCGAGCGGCTCGGGCTTGTCGTTCACATAGACGCCGTTGGTGCTGAGATCCTCGAGATAATAGCGTCCCTCGCGGCACGAGATGCGCGCATGCCGGGCCGAAACGTAGCGATGCGGATCGGGCAGAACCCAGTCGTTGTCGGCCGCGCGCCCGATGGAGCCGCCATCGGGCCCGAACTCGGCGCTGTCCCGACCGGACAGTTGCCGGCGCTGTCCGCTGATGACGCGCAGGCGAACGGTCATGGCGCAGTGCCGGGGCTCGTCATGGCTGCTGGCGGCTCGCGAGCCGGCGTGATCCGAGAGAGCCTGCGCCGTGGACCGGATCCTGCGGACACCGTCGGGAACGCGGCGCAATGCACGATCATGGTCGGACGCTGAACCTCTATAATGGTCACCTCCTCACTAAATTAGCAGCGCACTCCGGCCAATCCATGGCAGCCAGTCACATTTTCCGAATTCTCTTCGTCAATCAGGGCAAGGTGTACGAGGTCTACGCCCGCAAGGTCCATCACGGCGAACTGTTCGGCTTCATCGAAGTCGAGGATCTGGTCTTCGGCGAACGTTCCTCGGTGGTGCTCGATCCGTCCGAGGAGCGCATCAAGGGCGAGTTCAACGGGGTCAAGCGCACGTTTCTGCCGCTGCATTCGGTGTTGCGCATCGATGAGGTGAAGAAGCAGGGGGTGAGCAAGATCACGGCGCTCGAGGGCGGGACGAACGTGGCGCAGTTTCCGATGCCGCTGTACTCCCCGCCCCCAGTCGAGCCGAAATAGCCGCTCATGAACGGGCCGCCGGTCCTAGCGCTGTCGGGGCGCTCGGCGCTCTCGGGCTTCCGGATCGAGAAGCTGCTCGCACGGCTGCGGACGCTCGATCCGGCGGTGAGCGCTCTGAGCGCGCGTTTCGTGCATTTCGCCGCGATCGATCGGGCGCTCACGGCCGATGAGCGGGAGCGCCTGGAGCGGCTGCTCACGTACGGTCCGCGGGACGTCCCGTCCGAGCTTGGCGGACAGATGCTGCTGGTGGTGCCGCGCGAAGGGACGATCTCGCCGTGGTCGAGTAAAGCCACCGACATCATCCGCGTGTGCGGCCTCGAGGCGGTCCAGCGCGTCGAACGGGGCGTCGAGTATCGGGTGAAGGCGGATCGCCCGCTCGCGCCTGAAGCGCTCCAGCGCCTCGCGGAGGTCCTGCTCGACCGCATGACCGAAATGGCCCTGCTCGATACGGCGCAGGCCGCTCGCCTGTTCGCGCACTCGCCGCCGCGGCCCGCGCGTCGGGTGGCGCTCGCCGGCGGGCGCGCCGCGCTCGATCGGATCAACCGCGAGATGGGCCTCGCGCTGTCGGGGGAGGAGCTCGACTATCTGCTCGCGAGCTTCCGCCAGCTCGGCCGCGATCCGACCGATGCCGAGCTGATGATGTTCGCGCAGGTGAACTCCGAGCATTGCCGCCACAAGATCTTCAATGCCCGCTGGATCATCGACGGGCAGGAACGCGCGCAGTCGCTGTTTGCGATGATTCGTCATACGCACGAGCGCCATCCGCACGGCGTGCTGTCAGCCTACCGCGACAATGCCGCGGTGATGGAGGGATCGCACGGCTGGCGCTATTTCGCCGATCCGCGCACCGGCGCCTATGTCGAGAGCGCCGAGATGATCGACATTCTGATGAAGGTCGAGACGCACAATCATCCCACCGCGATCTCGCCGTTCCCGGGCGCCGCGACCGGCGCGGGCGGGGAGATCCGCGACGAGGGCGCGACGGGGCGCGGCGCCAAGCCCAAGGCCGGATTGACCGGGTTCACCGTGTCCAATCTGCGTATCCCGGGGTACGAGCGGCCCTGGGAGCGCCCGTTCGGGCAGCCCGAGCGCATTGCCTCGGCGCTCACCATCATGCTCGAGGCGCCGATCGGCGCGGCATCCTTCAACAATGAGTTCGGGCGGCCGGCGATCTGCGGCTATTTCCGTACCTTCGAGCAGCACGGTCCGGGCGATCCGCCCCACCGCGCGCGCGGTTATCACAAGCCCATCATGATCGCCGGCGGGTTGGGTAACGTGCGCCGCGCTCATGTTGAAAAATCCACCGTCCCGGTGGGCGGCCGGCTGATCGTGCTCGGCGGACCGGCCCTGTTGATCGGCCTCGGCGGCGGGGCCGCCTCCTCGCTCGGCAGCGGCGCCTCGCACGCCGATCTGGACTTCGCGTCCGTGCAGCGCGGCAATGCCGAGATGCAGCGGCGGGCCCAGGAGGTGATCGACGGCTGCTGGGCACTCGGCGCGGCCAACCCGATCCTGCTCATTCATGATGTCGGTGCGGGCGGATTGTCCAATGCGGTGCCCGAGGCGGCGGCGCACAGCCACCGCGGCGCGCGCATTGATCTGCGCGCCATTGCGAGCGCCGAGTCGGGTCTCTCGCCGCTCGAGCTGTGGTGCAACGAGGCCCAGGAGCGCTACGTCGTGGTGGTTGCGCCCGAGGACCTGCCCGTGCTCGGGGCCATCGCCGCGCGCGAGCGCTGTCCGCTCGCCGACATCGGCGCGCTCGATGCCACGGGCCGGCTGACCGTGCATGATCCGCTGCTCGGGGATGCGCCGATCGACGTGCCCCTCGATGTGTTGTTCGGCAAGCCGCCGCGCATGACCCGCGAAGTGCGCAGTGTCCCGTGCGCCGCGGCGCCATGGGCTGCCGGCGCGCTCGATGTGCGCGAGGCGCTCTATCGCGTGCTGCGTCTGCCGGCGGTGGCGGACAAGACTTTTCTCGTCACCATCGGGGATCGCACGGTCGGCGGGCTGGTGAGCCGCGATCCGCTGGTCGGGCCCTGGCAGGTTCCGGTGAGCGACGTGGCGGTCACTCTGGCGGATCATCGCGGCGTGCGCGGCGAGGCCATGGCCATGGGCGAGCGCAGCCCGGTGGCGCTGCTCGCCGCGCCCGCCTCGGGGCGCCTCGCCGTCGCCGAGGCGATCACCAACATCCTCGCGGCCGATGTCGCCACCCTCGCGCAGATCCGCCTGTCGGCGAACTGGATGGCCGCCTGCGGGGAAGCCGGCGAGGACGCGGCGCTCTACGAGACGGTGCGCGCCGTCGGGCTCGAGCTCTGCCCGGCGCTCGGGATCGCCATCCCGGTGGGCAAGGATTCGCTGTCCATGCGCACCCGCTGGAGCGAGGGGGGCGTGGAGAAAACCGTGGTCGCGCCCGTCTCGCTCATCGTCTCGGCGTTCGCGCCCGTCGGCGATGTGTGCAAGACCCTCACCCCGGTGCTCCAGAGCGGGCCGGAGACGGCGCTGTGGCTGATCGATCTCGGCCGCCAACGGCTCGGCGGCTCGGCGCTCGCGCAGGTCTACGGTGAGATCGGCACCGAGCCGGCCGACCTCGACGATCCGCACCTGCTGTTGGGACTGGCCGCGGCGCTCGCCGAGCTGCGCCGCGAGTCGCTGCTGCTCGCCTATCACGATCGCTCCGATGGCGGATTGATCGTCACAGTGCTCGAGATGGCCTTCGCCGGACACTGCGGGCTCGCGATCGACCTGCCGGTCGGGCGTGGCGCGGCGGCCGCGCAGTTGTTCGCCGAGGAGCCGGGCGTGGTGGTGCAGGTCGCCGTGCGCGACGAGCCACGCATGCAGGAGATTCTGGCGCGCTGCGGGCTCGCCGCGCACGCCGTGCGTCTCGGGAGGCCGCAACAGCAGCTGCGCGTGCGCATCACCCAGGGCGGTGCGCCGCTGCTCGATGAGTCCTGGCGGGATCTGCGCGCCGCGTGGTCCGAGACCTCCTGGCAGATGCGCCGGCTGCGCGATGATCCGCAGTGCGCCGACGAGGAGTATGCCGCGCAGCTCGCCGCGGACGATCCGGGCCTGCAGGTCGAGCTCAGTTTCGATCCGCAGGCGGACGTCGCCGCTCCGTACATTGCCCGCGGCGTGCGCCCGCGGATCGCCGTGCTGCGCGAGCAGGGCGTCAACAGCCATACGGAGACGGCGGCGTCCTTCGATCGCGCGGGCTTCGCGCCTTGCGACGTGCACATGACGGACCTCATCGCCGCACGTCACGATCTCGCCGAGTTCGCGGGCCTGGTGGCCTGCGGCGGGTTTTCCTATGGTGATGTGCTCGGCGCGGGCGAGGGCTGGGCGAAATCAATCCTGTTCAATCCGGCATTGCGCGAGCAGTTCCAGGCGTTCTTCGAGCGGCCCGACACGTTCGCGCTGGGCATCTGCAACGGCTGTCAGATGTTCGCGGCATTGAAGAGCATCATTCCGGGCACCGCCCACTGGCCGCGCTTCGTGCGCAACCGCAGCGAGCAGTATGAATCGCGCTTCACCCTGGTGGAGGTGCTGCGCTCGCCCTCGGTGCTGCTCGCCGGCATGGAAGGCTCGATCTTGCCGATCGCCGTGGCGCACGGGGAGGGGCGCGCGGAGTTCGAGCATGATGCGGCGCTCGAGGCCTGCCGCAGCAGTGGCCTGATCGCGTTCCGATATGTTGATCATCATCGGCGCATCGCCACCACCTATCCCGACAATCCCAACGGCTCGCCCCTCGGCATCGCCGCGCTCGCGAGCGCCGATGGCCGCGTGACCCTCACCATGCCGCATCCGGAGCGCTCGGTCCGCTCCGTGCAGAACTCGTGGCGGCCCGAGGGGTCGGGCGAGTTCAGCGGCTGGATGCGCCTGTTCAGGAACGCCCGC
>JAKBWB010000059.1 GCA_021843755.1 Pseudomonadota bacterium | reverse complement strand
GGCACGGCGCTCTTGAGGCGTTGGCGGATGACATCGTCCACCGCGGCAAGATCGGTCGCGACCAGCGCGCGTATTTCTTCCAGGGTCATTAGTCAATGGACTTTCGATACCGCGGCGCATCGTAGCCGACCGGGAGGTGCACCGCACGCCAAAGCGCAAGAACAAGAAGAAGATTCCGCCAGCCGGTCCGCCGCCGCGCCCGCGAGCCGGTGTTTGACCCGGCCCGGACCGCCCAGTAGAATGCCCGCCCTTTCCCAGACCTCTCGTTCCGGTTCAATACCTTATGTACGCAGTGATCGCCACCGGCGGAAAGCAGTATCGCGTGACCCAGGACGGGGTGCTGCGTATCGAGAAACTGGATGCCGAGCCCGGTGCCACGGTCGAGTTCGACCGGGTGCTGCTGGTCGGCGAGGGCGCCGAGGTGAAGCTCGGCAAGCCCCTCCTCGAGGGCGGCAAGGTGACCGCCACCGTAGTACGCCACGGCAAGGGCCGCAAGGTCTCCGTGGTGAAGTTCAAGCGGCGCGCCCATTACCTGCGGCAGAAGACCCACCGTCAACCCTTCACCGAGGTGAAGGTCACGGGTATCAGCGCGGGTTGAAGCGCGTCCATTCGATCGGAAGACCGTACACATGGCACATAAAAAGGCAGGCGGCAGTACCAAGAACGGCCGCGAATCCCATTCCAAGCGGCTGGGCGTCAAGCGCTTCGGCGGCGAGCACGTGCTGGCTGGGAACATCATCGTGCGCCAGCGCGGCACCCACATGCGCGCCGGTGTGAACGTCGGCGTCGGAACGGATCACACGCTCTTTGCCAAGGTGACCGGCACGGTGCAGTTCCGGCACAAGGGCGTCGACCAGCGTACCTACGTCAACGTCGTGCCCGAGGCGGCGCCGAGCGAGGCGTGAGCCGCCGCACGCCGATCTGCGGACCGTAAAGAAAGCCCCGGCCCTGCGCCGGGGCTTTCGTCTCTGAAGCAGCAAGGCTATGAAATTCGTCGACGAGGCGAGGATCCGGGTTCAGGCCGGCAACGGCGGTCGCGGCAGCACCAGCTTTCGCCGGGAGAAGTTCGTGCCCCTCGGCGGGCCGGATGGCGGCGACGGCGGCCACGGCGGCAGCGTGTATCTGCGCGCCGCCGCCGGCATCAATACCCTGGTGGACTTCCGCATCGAGCGGATCTGGCGCGCAGCGCACGGGGAGCCCGGATCGAGCCGCGATTGCACCGGACGGAGCGGGGAGGACCTGTACATCCCGGTGCCCATCGGTACCGTCGTGCGCGACGGCGAGACCGGCGAGGTGTTGGGCGATCTGGCCCACGAAGGCGACCTGCTGGCTGTGGCTCGCGGCGGGAAGGGAGGCTGGGGCAATCAGCGCTTCAAGTCGAGCGTCAATCGCGCGCCCCGCCAGTTCGGGCCCGGTCTGCCGGGAGAGAAGCGCACTCTCGAGCTCGAGTTGAAGCTATTGGCCGACGTGGGTCTGCTGGGTCAGCCCAATGCGGGCAAGTCCACACTGATCCGGGCCGTGTCCGCCGCGCGGCCCAAAGTGGCCGACTATCCCTTTACGACGCTGTATCCGAATCTCGGCGTGGTCGCGGTCGGTGAGCACCGCAGCTTCGTCATGGCCGACATCCCCGGTTTGATCGAAGGGGCCGCCGAGGGCGCCGGCCTGGGTATCCGCTTCCTGAAGCACCTGCAGCGTACGCGCCTGCTGTTGCACGTGCTCGATGTGGCGCCGCCCGATCCCCAAGCCGATCCGGTCGCGGACGCGCGGTCCATCGGGGCGGAGCTGAAGAAGTTCAGTCCGGAGCTTGCCGCCAAGCCGCGCTGGCTGGTGATCAACAAGTGCGATTTGCTCGTCGAGGAGGAGGCCGAGCGGCGCGCGCGAGAAATCGTGCGGCGGCTGCGGCACCGCGGTCCCCGGTTCCTCATCTCGGGCGCGACGGGAGCCGGGACGCGCGCGCTATGCGAGGCGGTTATGCGTTTCTTGGACGAGCAGGATGCTGCCGAGCGCGAGCGCGCAGCAGCTCGAGGAGATACTGGCGACGGGCAGCGGGCTTGAGCTTCACCGAAACCGACATGGCGGGCCTGGCGGGGCTCGCAGGTACCTTATGACCGAACTCCACCTGCCGCTCCCTACTGCATGGCGCGAATACGCGCCGCGAGCCGGCTTTTGTGTCGAGCCGCCTTGTTGCGGTGAATGATGCGCTTGTTGACCAGGGTATCGATCAACGGCACCGCAGCCCGGTAGGTGGTCTCGGCCGCCTTCTTGTCACCGCCGGCGATCGCGACGGTCACGTCGCGCATGGCCGTACGCATGCGTGAGCGCAGCGCCACATTACGGGCGCGATGTTCTTCGGCTTGGCGGGCCGCCTTTTCGGCGGACTTGGTGTTGGCCACAAATGCTCCGTATCAACCAGCTGGCCCCAGCACGGGGGGGCGGTAGTCTGCTCAGCTGCAGGCGCCTTGTCAACGTCGTGTCGGCGCCCGCGGCGGGCAGGACGCCTCTGCCCGATGCGAGCGCCATCCCTGCCTCGGCCGGCACAAATCCTGTATTCTGCCCTTCCTTCGGGTGATGGTGGCGGCTCGGGCGGCCAATGGAGCTGATTCGCGGACTCAATGGCATGACCGATCGTCGGCGGGGCTGCGTCGTCACCATCGGGACCTTCGACGGCATTCACCTCGGGCATCAGGCGCTGCTGGCCGCGCTGGCGGCCTATGGCCGGCGGCTCGGGCGTCCGAAGATGGTCTTGACGTTCGAGCCGATGCCGCGGGAGTACCTTTCGGGCCCGGAATGTCCGGCGAGGCTGACCTCCTTCCGGGAACGCTGGCGGGTCCTCGAGCACCTGGGGGTCGATGTTCTGTGGGTGCTGCGTTTTGCCGAGCCGCTGCGCCAGCTCTCGGGCGAGGCCTTCGCGACGCTGCTCGCGAACGCGCTGCGCGCCCCCGCGGTGGTGGTCGGGCACGACTTTCGCTTCGGGCGCAATGGTGAGGCGACCGGCGAGACGCTGCGGGCGGCAGGGGAACGGCTCGGCTTTGCGACCGAGGTGATCGAGCCGGTGCAGCTCGACGGCGAGCGGGTGAGCAGCAGCGCGGTGCGCGCGGCGCTCGCCAGCGGAAACCTCGAACGCGCCCATCGCCTGCTCGGACGGCCGTACAGCATGATCGGGCGAGTCATCCGCGGTGAGCGGCTCGGCCGGCAGCTGGGCTTCCCGACCGCAAATCTGCGCCTCGAGCGGCGCCGCTCGCCCCTGGCGGGCATCTTCGCCGTGCGTGTGCACGGCATCGACGCTGCGCCCCTGCCGGCGGTGGCCAGTCTCGGGCGCCGGCCGACCGTGGGCGGTGGAGAGGTACTGCTCGAGGTGCACGTGTTTGATTTTTCCGGCGACCTGTACGGCCGACGGATCGAAGTGGAGTTCGTGGCCAAGCTGCGCGAGGAGGCGCATTTCGAGGGCGTCGAGTCGCTCGTTCGCCAGATGCACCAGGATGCGCAGCAGGCCCGGGCGATCTTGAAGGTTTGACCCGGCCTGGGGCCGGTAACGGCGAGTTCATGTCCGATTACAAACACACGATCAACCTGCCGGCGACGCGCTTTCCGATGAAAGCCGATCTGGCTCGGCGCGAGCCGGATAGGGTGACGGCCTGGGAGGCGAGCGGCCTGTACGCGAAGTTGCGCGAGCGCGGGCGCGGCCGGCCGCGGTTCGTGCTGCACGACGGGCCGCCCTATGCCAACGGCGCGATCCACATCGGTCACGCGGTCAACAAGATCCTGAAGGACGTCATCGTCAAGGCTCGCACGCTCGAAGGTTTCGATGCGCCCTACATCCCCGGCTGGGATTGTCATGGCCTGCCGATCGAGCTGCAGGTGGAGAAAAAGCACGGTCGGGCGGGCGACAAGCTCGATGCCGCGGCATTCCGGGCCGCGTGCCGCGCCTTCGCGGCCGAGCAGATCGAACTGCAGCGCCGCGACTTCAAGCGGCTCGGCGTGCTCGGGGACTGGGATCGGCCGTATCTCACCATGGCGCCGCACTACGAAGCGCAGCAGATCCGCGCGCTCGGTCGCATCATCGGCAACGGCCACGTCTACAAGGGTGTCAAGCCCGTGCATTGGTGCCTCGATTGCCGCTCGGCGCTGGCCGAGGCGGAGGTCGAGTACGCGGAGCGGACCTCGCCGGCCATCGACGTCGCCTTCGGGGTGGCGGACCTCAAGGCGCTGAGCCGCAGGCTGGCGGTCTCGCTCGATGACACTCCGGTCGCTCTGGTCATCTGGACCACGACGCCGTGGACGCTGCCGGCGAATCAGGCGGTGGCGCTGCGCGATTCGCTGCATTACGCGCTCGTGCAGGCCGAGATCGGCGGCGTCCAGCGCCGCTTGATCCTCGCGACCGAGCTGCTCGAGCCGTGCCTGAAGCGCTACGGCGCAGGGAACTATCGAGTGCTCGCGCAAGCCGAGGGCCGCGCGCTGGAAGGACTCGAGCTCGAGCACCCCTTGGACGATCGCCGGGTGCCGGTGATTCTCGGCGAGCACGTCACGCTCGATGCCGGAACGGGCGCGGTGCACACCGCGCCCGGTCACGGGCACGAGGATTTCGTGGTGGGCCGCCGCTACGGGCTCGCAGTGGCCAACCCTGTCGGCAACGACGGGCGCTTCCTGCCGGACACGGCGCTCGTGGCCGGGCTGCGGGTCGATGAGGCCAACCCGGTGCTCATTGAAGCGCTGCGCGCGCGCGGCGCGCTCTTGGCGCACCAGCCGATGCGGCACAGCTATCCGCATTGTTGGCGGCACAAGACGCCGGTGATCTTCCGCGCCACGCCACAGTGGTTCATCAGCATGGACAACAAGGGGCTGCGCGAGCATGCGCTGCGTGACATCAGGCGAGTCAGCTGGACGCCGCAGTGGGGCGAGCAGCGCATCAGCGGCATGATCGAAGACCGGCCGGACTGGTGCATCTCCCGCCAGCGGCTCTGGGGCGTGCCGATCGCGCTGTTCGTGCGCGCCGGCAGCGGCGAGCTGCACCCGCGCACGCGGGAGCTGATCGAGCAGATCGCCGCGCGTGTCGAGCGCGAGGGGATCGAGGCCTGGTTCGCGCTCGATCCGGCGGAGTTGCTCGGGCGCGAAGCCGGCCAATACGAGAAGGTGACCGACGTGATGGACGTGTGGGCCGACTCGGGTCTGTCCTTCGAGTGTGTGGGGAGCGAGCGGCCCGAGATGAGCGCCCCGGCCGATCTGTACCTGGAGGGCTCCGATCAACATCGCGGCTGGTTCCACAGCTCGCTGCTGATGTCCGAGGCGCTCTACGAGCGCGCCCCGTACCGGGCCGTGCTGACCCACGGGTTCGCGGTGGATGAGCAGGGGCGCAAGCAGTCGAAGTCGCTCGGCAACGTGGTGGCGCCGCAGAAGGTCGCGAACAGTCTCGGCGCGGACGTGCTGCGGCTGTGGGTCACGGCTACCGATTACGCCAACGAGATGAGCGTCTCCGACGAGATTCTCAAGCGCACGGCGGATTCCTACCGCCGGATCCGTAACACGATGCGCTACCTGCTCGGCAATCTCGATGGATTCGATCCGGCCCGCCATATGCTCGCCCCGCGGGACATGCTGGCTCTGGACCGCTGGGCGCTCGGGCGCGCCGCTGCGCTGCAGGGCGAGGTCCGCGACGCCTACCTGCGCTACGCATTCCATCTGATCTATCAGAAGGTGCACAACTTCTGCAGCGTCGAGCTCGGGTCGTTCTACCTCGATGTGCTGAAGGACCGCATGTACACACTGCCCGCCGGCTCGCGCGCCAGGCGCTCGGCGCAGACGGCCATGTACCACCTTGCCGAGTGCATGGTGCGCTGGCTCGCCCCGATCCTCTCGTTCACGGCCGAGGAGATCTGGACATTCCTGCCGGGGGAGCGCGACGAGTCGGTGTTTCTGAGCACCTGGCACGTTGCGCCGCAGGTCCCGGCCGGCGAGATCGACTGGCCGGCTCTGCTGCTGCTGCGCGCCGACGTCACGCGCGAGCTGGAGCGGCTGCGCGATGCCGGCACGATCGGCGCGCCGCTCGATGCCGAGGTGGACGTATACTGCCGACCCGAGCAGTACGAGCGCTTGGGCGCACTCGGGGAGGAGTTGCGCTTCTTCCTCATCACCTCCCAGGCGCGCGTGCATCGGCTCGATGGCCCGCCGCCGGCCGGTGCCGCACCGGCCCTCAACACCGGCACCGGGGCGGTATGGGTGGCGGTGGCTCCCTCGCGCGACGCAAAATGCGTACGCTGCTGGCAGCATCGGCCCGATGTCGGGGCCCACAGCGGACACCCGCAGCTTTGCGGCCGCTGCATCAGCAATGTGGACGGGCCGGGTGAAAGGCGAGTATTCGTATGAGCAGCGGCACTGGAGTGAACACGCGGGAGCTCGGCGGGCGCATCTGGCTGCTGCTCTCCCTGGCGGTCATTGCGCTCGATCAGTGGAGCAAGGCCTGGATCGTGCGGCACATGGCCTTCCACGTCGCGCATCCGCTGCTGCCGGTGCTCGATCTGACGCTGGCCTACAACACCGGGGCGGCATTCAGCTTCCTGGCGACCCAGTCCGGCTGGCAGCGCTGGTTGCTTACCGGGCTCGCGCTGGCGGTGGCGGTGCTGATCGTCTTTTATCTCGGCCGGCTGAAGGCGCGCCGCCAGGGGCTGCTCTGCGCGGCCCTGGCGCTGATTCTCGGCGGAGCGGTCGGCAACGTGATCGACCGGATCCGGCTCGGCTATGTCGTCGATTTCATCAGCTTTCACTGGCGTGGCCACTACTTCCCGGCGTTTAATGTCGCGGATTCCTCGATTACGATCGGGGCCGGGCTGCTGCTGCTCGATTTGTGGCGCGAGGGCCGCGGATCGCGCCCGCCGCGATCCGCACAGGAGGACAACTGATGCAAGTGCTGCTGGCCAATCCACGCGGGTTTTGCGCCGGTGTCGACCGGGCCATCGACATCGTCGAGCGGGCCATCGACCTGTTCGGCGCGCCGATCTACGTTCGCCACGAGGTGGTACACAACCGTCACGTCGTCGAGCGCTTGCGTGAGCGCGGCGCGGTGTTCGTGGAGGAATTGCGTGAAGTGCCTCAAGGCGCGACCGTCATCTTCTCCGCGCACGGCGTCGCGCACGCGGTCGAGAACGAGGCGAGAGAGCGGGGCCTGAAGGTATTCGACGCCACCTGCCCGCTGGTGACCAAGGTGCACATGGAGGTCCAGCGCTATGCCCGCGAGGGCCGCGAGGTCATCCTCATCGGCCATGCCGGCCATCCGGAGGTGGAAGGCACCATGGGCCGGTTCGATACTTCCCACGGCGGGAGGATGTATCTGGTCGGCAGCGCCGAGGAGGCCGAGCGGCTCGAGGTACGTGAGCCGCAGAAAGTCGCCTTCGTGACGCAGACGACGCTCTCGGTGGACGACACCGCGGAGATCGTCGCGACGCTGCGCCGCCGCTTCGCCGCGCTCGCCACGCCGCGCAAGGAGGACATCTGCTATGCCACCCAGAACCGCCAGGACTCGGTCAAGAAGCTGCTTGCCGAATGCGACATCCTGATCGTGGTCGGCTCGCGGGCCAGCTCCAACTCCAACCGGCTGCGCGAGCTGGCCGAGCGGGCGGGCGTCCCGGGGTATCTGGTCGACGGACCGCAGGATCTGCAGCGCGAGTGGTTCGAAGGCAAGCGCTGTGTGGGCCTCACCGCCGGCGCCTCGGCGCCCGAGGTGCTGGTGCGCGCGGTGTTGGATCGGCTGCGCGCATGGGGCGCCGAAGTGCCGCGTGAGGTGACCGGGCGGGAGGAAAAAGTCATCTTCGGGCTGCCGCGCGAACTCAGGCGCGCGTAGCGCGGCCCGGCGCGTACAGGGATTTCTTCAGCTTCCAGCGCTTGTGCGACCAGGGCCAGTCGGACGGTGCCGCGATGATCTGCCGCTCGACTTCGCGCGCGTAGCGTTCGGTGAGCGCGCCGCCCGCGAGCCGCTCGCCCGGCGCCGAGAGCGGCACGAACGCCATTTCGTAAAATCCGCGCCGCACGCGCCGCATGGTGATGAAGAACACCGGAAAGCGCGTGACTCGCGCGATCTCCTCCGGCCCCATGTAGAAGGACGTGTCGCGGTTGAGAAAGCGCGTCCAGTGCTTGCGCTCGCTGGTCGTCGGCTCCTGATCGGCCACCATCGCGATCGCCCGGGTCACTTTGCCGCGTTGGATGATGTCCGCCAGCAGCTGCTTGGCCGGGATCAGGCGGCAGCCGAAGCGGGTGCGCAGCTTCTTCATCTCACGCTCGGCCCACGGGTCGACCAGGGGCTTGTAGGCCGCATCGATCGGGTAGCCGAGCTCGAGCGACAGCGCGAGCAGCATCCACTCCCAGTTGCACTGATGGGCGGCCGCCAGGAGCACCGATTGCCCCTGGGCAAGATAGGCTCGTGGCGCCTCCAGGTTCACGATGCGCACCCGTCGGCGGATCTCATCGGCCGGCAGGGTGGCCGATTTGATCACCTCGACGAGCATCTGCGCGAAACCCTGATAGTAGCGGCGGCGTACCGCGCGCATGCGCTCGGGATCCCACTCGGGGAACGCGCGCGCGAGATTGTCCCGTACCACCGCATCGCGATACGGAAAGACCCGAAACGCAAGCCAGCCGAGCAGGTCCGCCAGGCGGTACAGCAGTGCCAGCGGTACCCGGGAGAGCAGGCGGACCCACCAGACGGGGGGAGCCTGGGGGCGGGGGACGGCCGGGGACGTCGCGGCGGCGGAGGGCTCGGGGGTGGGCAATTCCTGGTTCACGGATCTTGATGAAGTGGCGCGCCGTTCTCGCGGTGGCGGATGCTGCGAGGCCGGCGCATGGTACCGGCACACGCCGCGCATGCAAGCGCAAGGGCCGCCGAATATACTGGGCATCACATGGCCAATGCACATGTCGCGGCGGATGATGGCTACCGCCGATGAGCTGAAGCGGTTGCTGGAGGCGCTGCAGTGTCTCAGGACGGGCAGTGGAAACCGCCTGCCGGGCTTCGCCGAGCCGATCCTGGTTTTTCTCGGGACTCGGCCCGACGCTCCGGTACGGATGGGTGAGCTGCGCGAGCGGCTGGGTCTCGGTCAATCGCGTGCGAGCCGGCTGTGCGCCGCGCTCAAGCGTGCCGGCCTGGTGGCAATCACCACCGCCACCGAGGACCGCCGGGCATCCTGGGTTCAGTTGACTCCGGCGGGCCGAACGCTCATCGAGGATTGTGCCGGCGCACTGCGCACGGAAGCGTCGTCTGATGCATAAATCCGCTTTCGGATTGATCTGTTTCAGGATGTAAATCCCGCGGCAGGCACCGGGCTCGGGGGGCGAGCGGCTTGACCCCGGACCACACTCCAGGCCTTAGCATGCCGTCAGTCCGGTCTGCGTCCGCACCGGAAGGATTGTAAGGAGTCCGCCGCGTGGCCGTCCCCGCCGCCCAGATCGCGCCCAACCGCCTGAGCCTGCCCATCCAGGGCATGACGTGCGCTTCGTGCGTGGCCCGGGTCGAGCGCGCGCTGAATGCGCTGCCGGGCGTGCAGGCCGAGGTGAATCTGGCCACTGAGCGGGCCGAGGTGCATTTCGACGCCGCGCGGGTCAGCGCGAAGGATCTGGCTGACGCGGTGCGCAGGGCCGGCTACGACGTTGCGCAGGAAACGCGCGAGCTGTCGATCTCGGGCATGACGTGCGCCACGTGCGCGCAGCGGGTCGAGCGGGCGCTGCGCGCGGTGCCCGGAGTGACGGGCGTTGCGGTGAACCTCGCCAGCGAGCGAGCCCTGGTCGAAGGGGCCGCGGCGCTGCACGCGGCGCAGCTGCTCGAGGCGGTGCAACGCGCGGGGTACGACGCCACGATGATCGGCACCGCCGCCGACGAATCGCGGCTCGAGGCCGAGCAGGCGCGGCGCTTCAGGAGCGAGACGGCACGGCTGGTGGTGGCGGCCGTCCTGGGCGCTGCGCTGATGTTGCCCACCGCCGGCGTGGCGCTGCCCCACCTGTTGGATCTGGCGCTGGCAAGCATCGTGCAGTTCGTGATCGGTGCGCGCTTCTACCGCGGGGCGTGGCGGGCGCTGCGCGCGGGCGTCGGCAACATGGACCTGCTGGTGGCGCTCGGCACTTCCGCTGCGTATTGCTACAGCGTCTGGCTGATGTTCGCGCGGCCCGGTGCGCCGTTGTATCTCGACTCCGCTGCGGTCGTGATCGCGCTGGTCACGGCGGGCAAATGGCTCGAGGCGCGCGCCAAGCGCGCCACCACGGCGGCAATCCGCCAGCTGATGTCGCTGCGCCCGCAGCGCGCGTGCGTCGTGCGCGACGGCGTGGAGGTCCAAGTGCCGCTCGAGGCGGTCGGGGTTGGCGACATCGTGGTCGTGCGCCCGGGCGAGCGCGTGCCGGTCGACGGCATCGTGCGCAGCGGGGCGAGCGAACTCGACGAGAGTCTGCTCACGGGCGAGAGCCTTCCGGTGGATCGGACGGTGGGCGAGACGGTGACCGGCGGATCCATCAACGGCAGCGGGCTGCTGCGTATCGAGACTACGGCAGCCGCCGAACAGTCCGTGCTGGCGCGCATCATTGCGCTCATCGAGGGTGCGCAGGCCCGCAAGCCCCCCGTGCAGCGCCTCGTCGACCGCGTCGCGGGGGTATTCGTGCCCGCGGTGCTCGCGGTGGGGGTGGCCGCGTGGCTCTCGTGGTGGCTGCTGGCCGGCCAGTTCGGCGCCGGGATCATCGCCGCGGTCTCCGTGCTGGTCATTGCCTGTCCGTGTGCGCTCGGCCTGGCTACACCCACTGCGCTGATGGTCGGCACGGGCGCGGCCGCGCGCGCCGGGATCCTGATCCGGGATGCCGAAGCGCTCGAGCAAGCGCACCGGCTCGATACCGTGGTGTTCGACAAAACGGGCACCCTCACCGAGGGGCGTCCCGCAGTCACCGAGATCGTCACCGAGGGCATCGGCGAGCGTGAGCTGCTGGCGTTGACCGCCGCGGCACAGACCGGGAGCGAGCATCCGCTCGCACGAGCGGTTCTGGCGCGGGCCCGGGCGGATCAGGTCGCGCTGCCGCCGCTCGCGGCGCTGCAGGCCCGGCCGGGCCAGGGGCTCACCGCGCAGGTTGCCGGGCGCCGCCTGGCGGTCGGCAACCGCTCATTGATGCGCGAGTTCGGCGTAGCGCCCGAGGTCGGGCAGGCCGCCGCGCAGCGTCTGGAGCATGAGGGACGCTCGATCATGTGGGTGGCGGACCTGACCGATGGGCCGCGGCTGCTCGGGCTGATCGCCTGCGCCGATCCGATCAAGCCCGCCGCCGCCGAGGCGGTGCGCGCGCTGCACGCGATCGGCGTCAAGACGGTGCTGCTGACGGGCGATCATGCGCGGGCAGCCGAGCGGGTGGCCGCCGCGATAGGCATTCCGGAAGTACTGAGCGAGGTCCGGCCGGCCGAGAAGGCCGAGCAGGTGCGGCGGCTCCAGGGCAGCGGCCGACGTGTCGCCATGATCGGCGATGGCGTCAACGATGCGCCCGCGTTGGCGGCGGCCGATGTCGGCATGGCCATGGGTGGCGGCACGGATGTGGCGCTGCAGACCGCTTCAATCACGCTGATGCGCGCCGACCCGAGGCTCGTGGTCGACGCCATCGCGGTAAGCCGCGCGACGTACCGCAAGATCCGTCAGGGATTGTTCTGGGCGTTCGTCTACAACGTCGTCGGTCTTCCGGCGGCGGCGTTCGGATTGCTCAATCCAATGATTGCCGGGGCGGCGATGGCGCTCTCATCGGTCAGCGTCGTGTCGAATGCGCTGCTGCTGAGGCGCTGGCGTCCGCTCGCCACGAGCGCCAGGCGCCAGCCTCAGCCCCGCGCGTAGGCGTCCAGCCAGCGTTGTGACGGTAACCCGACCTGAGTCATCCATCCGCCGCTGGGAGAGCGGTAAAGAATGGTCGGCGTGCCGTTGCCACCCGCGTCGCTCATGGCGTCCAGATGAATCATCAGCAACTTCGCGATCGCGGGCGGGATCCGGCGCGCCGGGGTGATGCCGCCGTGCTCGCGAGCCAGGTCGAAGCGGTTCTCATCGAGGCGCAGCGCCGCCGCGGGGTTGGCCGCGGTGAGGATCGCGGTCGCGCGTGCCTGGCTGGTACGCTCGAGGAAGCCCACGAGCACCCACCGGACCTGCAGCCGACCGGCGGCAATCAACGGCTCTGCCATGTGGTAGAAGTGATAGCAGAAGCTGCAGTTGGGATCGATGATGGCGTAGAGGAGCGGTGCGCGCGGTCGGCCTTCCTCGATCAGGTGCCCGGCCTTTTGCAGCCGGCGGATCACCGCCGCATCGTTCACAGGCGCGTATTGCTGGCGATACACGCCATTCAGATCGATGTTCTGGGGCGAGATGAGTTCTCCGGTGAACAGATAGCCGTGCGAACCGTAGACCACCTCGCGGTTGCCCTCGAAGCGCACCACATAGCCGGTCAGTCCCGGCACCGCGCTCGGGAAGCGGGTGAGCAGCCGGACTTTGCCGAGATGTATGAGCGCAGCCAGGGCCGGCGGCGGCGGCGGGAGCGAGGAGGCGCGCGGGGATTGAGCCGGATGCGCCGGCGCGCATCCCCCGAGCAGCGCAACGAGGACCGCAGCCAGGGGACCTGCCGCTCGGGACAGGTTTTTGGGGGATTTCAACTCGGGCTCTCCGGCGGTGGGGACGGCGGGTCAGGCAGCGGCGGATCGCCGGCTGCGCCGCGCAACAGTGTACTGTAAGGGGCCGGGTCCCGGCGTGGCGCCGTTGACCCTGGACCGTGGTCCAGGGCGTAGGGTCGGCTCTGGAGAGTGGAGGTATCCATGCAATCGGTCATCTTGAGCATTCAGGGCATGCACTGCGGCGGGTGCGCACAGTCGATCAAGCGGCTGCTCGAGCGCCAGCCGGGCGTCGAATCCGCCGACGTGAGTTTCGAGGCGGGCGAAGCGCACGTGCGGTTCGACCCGGCGCGACTCTCGGCGCAGCAGCTGGTGAGCGTGCTCGGGCCGCCGGGCTACCAGGCGAGCGTTCGCTCCTAGCCGCGGCCCCTGGCGTCGCCGTGCTCAGGGCTGCGCGGCCGCCGGCAGGCGCAGCATGAAGCAGGCGCCGGGCTCCCCCGGCCGGTAATCGAGTGTGCCGCGGTGTGCGCGCGCGATCGTGCGGCTGCTGGCGAGTCCCAGCCCCGTGCCGGCCGTCTTGGTGGTGCAGAACGGCTCGAACAGCCGCGACGCGATTTCCGATGAGATGCCCGGTCCGTTGTCGCTCACTTCGATCAGGACGTCCCCATCCGGCGCGCGCGCGGTGCTGACCACCACTTCGCGGGTGTCGCCGGGGCGCTCCTGCAGCGCTTCGAGCGCGTTGCGCACCAGGGCAAGAATCACCTGCTGGATCTGCGCCCGATCGAGGCGCAGCGGGGCCAAACCGTCCCCGAGCTCGAAGCGGCAGCGCGAGTTGTGTGTCCGCGCGTCGGACTCGAGCAGGTCGGCGAGCTCGCGGATCAGGGCGTTGACGTCGCAGAGCTCGCGGCTCGATTCGCGCTCGCGAGTCAAGCCGCGCAGCCGGCTGATGATGTCTCCGGCCCGCACGGCCTGCGCGGTGATCTGACGCAGCGCGTCGCGCACCTCTTCGAGGTCCGGCTGCGGTGCCCCGAGCAGCCGCTCGCAGGCTTGCGCGTAATTGGCGACCGCCGCGAGCGGCTGGTTGATCTCATGCGCCAGGCCGGCGGCCATCTCGCCGATCGCCGCGAGCCGCGAGACGTGCATCAGGCGGTCTTGCAGCTGCCGGGTGGCGTCCACGAATCGCAGCTCGGATTCATTCATAAAAAAATCGTGACGCGCATGCGCCGTCCCGTCTGTACGTAATTTCCGCCCGTGAGCGCCTCGGCAGCCCCTCCGGCGAGCCTGACCCGTCGGGCGATCGTATTCGGATCGACCATCCCGCTCTCGTGCGCCAGGTCAAAACAGGCGCGCTCAGCATGGCGCGCCTGCGCGCCCCGCTCATACGTAATTCCCCCCGTGAGCGGCTCGGCAGCTCATCCGGCGAGCCTGACCCGTCGGGCGATCGTATTCGGATCGACCATCCCGCTTTCGTGCGCCATGTCATAACATGGCCGCGCGGAGCATGGCGCGCCTGCGCCGCCCCGTCTGTACGTAATTTCCCCACCCGTGAGCGGCTCGGCAGCTCATCCGGCGAGCCTGACCAGTCGGGCGATCGTATTCGGATCGACCGTCCCGCTCTCGTGCGCCAGGTCATAACAGGCCGCGCTCAGCATGGCGTGTTTGGCGACGCTCAGTGTGGTGCTCGTCTCCCGCAGCCGCTGCTCGATGGCACCCAACACCCGCTCGAGCAGTGCGCTGTCGAGGGGCGCGCGGGCGGGCGGATCGTGCGCGGCGGGTTGATTCGGGGCGGATCCACGGCCGGCCACCAGCCAGTCGATCCGGGTCTGCGTGAACTCGCTCAGCGCGCGCAGGTCCGTGACGCCCGGCTCGGACTGACCGCGCAGCCATTTGCGCACGGCGCCTTCGGAGCGCCCGATCGCACTTGCGGTAGCCGCGATGCCGCCCACCGGGTCCAGCGCTTGCTTCAGCCGCGCGGGGAAGCCGCTTGCGCGACGCGTTTGGATTCGCTGCAGCGTCATGAAGTATAAATATAAACAGACATTTATGAATATGCCATCATATCATACGATTGTGATGATGAGTGCACGATTATGATGTCAGTGCGCGATAACGTATGCCATCCAGCCGTTCGTGGTCCCGGTGGAGCGTCTCGGGCGCGCCGCTATAATCGCCGCCCAGTCCCCCGGGGCCACGCTGCATGCGGTGCCCTGGAGCGAAAGTGGCGGAACTGGTAGACGCGCTGGACTTAGGATCCAGTGGGGCAACCCGTGAGAGTTCGAGTCTCTCCTTTCGCACCAGTCTGATGCGCCGCCCATCCGGCGGCGCGGATGCCAAGTACGCGCGGCTATGGCAAAATGCGCAGTCTTGCGCGGTTGTCGCCCGCTGTCGGGCTCGTCGGTTCGCCGGTTGCGTGCAGCTCCTGACGGGGCCGTGCGCGCCGGGCGCAACCCGGTACAACGCGACTGCGCGTCCCATTGGCTCGAGGTTCAGGAATGCAGGTTTCGTTGTCCGCCCGCGGGGCGCTGGAGCGCCGTCTCGAAGTGGCCGTCCCCGCCGCCGAGGTGACCCAGGAATTCGAGCAGCGCCTGAAGAGGGTGGCCCGCTCGGCGCGTCTGAAGGGCTTTCGCCCCGGCAAGGCGCCATTGCCCGTCGTGCGCAAGCAATTCGGCGAGCAGGTGCATGCGGAGGTGGTCGACCACCTGATCCGCAGCTGCCTGGCCCAGGCGCTGCGTGAGCAGAATCTCACGCCCGCGGGCGGGCCGCGCATCGAGCCGATCGCGATCGCGCCGGGCGCGGAACTGAAGTTCGCGGCGGTGTTCGAGATCATGCCGGAAGTCCGGGTGAACCCCCCCGAGGGCACCGAGATCTCGCGTCCGAGCGCCGTGGTGACCGAGGCGGACATCGACGCCATGGTCGAGAGCATGCGCCGGCAGCGCGCGCAATTCTCCCCCGTGGACCGGCCGGCCGAGCTGACCGATCGGGTGACGGTCGACTACACGGGCCTGATGGACGGCAAGTCTTTCGAGGGGGGCGATGCTGCAGACGTAACGCTCGTCCTCGGCAACAAGCAAAACCGCCCGGAGTTGGAATCCGCCCTCATGGGCGCCCGCGCAGGTGAGACGCGCCAGGTCAACGTGACCTTCCCGGCGGATATGTCCAATGCCACGCTCGCCGGCAAGAGCGCCGAGCTCTCGGTTTCGGTCAAGCAGGTGGAGGCGCAATCGCTGCCGCCGGTCGATGCGGCCTTCTGCCGCTCGTTCGGCATCGAGGACGGCAGCGTCGAGACGCTGCGAGCCGAGGTGCGCGCGAGCATGGAGCGCGAGCTGGCCGATCTGGTCCGCGGCCGCCTGCGCGTGCAGGTTCTCGATGCGTTGTATGCGCAGAATCCCCTCGAGGTGCCCCGGACGCTGATCGACGAGCAGGTGCAGCAGATGCAGCTCGATGCGGCCCGCAACATGGGCGTGCGCGAGGCCTCGCAGCTGCCGCCCCGGGAGCCGTTCGAGGACCCCGCGCGCCGGCGCGCGGCACTGGGCTTGATTCTGGGCCAGATCATCCGCAGCGAGGGGCTGCAGCCGGACCGGCAGCGCGTCGAGGAGCGCCTCGAGGAGCTCGCATCGAACTACCCCAACCCGGAGGAGGCTCGCGCCGCCTATCGGCGCAGCGCCGAGGCGATGCGCCAGATCGAGTCCGCGGCGCTGGAGGAGCAGGTGATCGACTGGTTCGTCGCGCGCGCGGCCGTTCGGGACCAGCCCATGACGTTCCAGGAGCTGACGGGCTTTGGGCAGGCGAGCTGAGCGGCGGGCGCCCCCGCGCCGGGCATCGGCCGCACGAATTCAACGCCAGGGCGACTCCCACGATTCCCCCCTTGCGCGGAACCGGGCTCTCGTAGCGTAATGGCGGCAAGCACGGAGACCCGAACAGATGAATGAACGCGGATTGAACCTGGTACCGATCGTCGTCGAGCAGACCGCCCGCGGCGAGCGCTCGTACGACATCTACTCGCGGCTGCTGAAAGAGCGGCTGATATTCGTCGTCGGCCCGATCGATGATTATGTCGCCAACATCGTCGTGGCGCAGATGCTGTTCCTCGAGTCGGAGAACCCCGAGAAGGACATCAGCCTCTATATCAACTCCCCGGGCGGGATGGTGAGCTCGGGGTTGGCGATCTACGACACCATGCAGTTCGTCAAGCCCGACGTGAGCACCATCTGCATCGGCCAGGCGGCAAGCATGGGCGCGGTGCTGCTCGCCGGCGGTGCGGCCGGAAAGCGCTATTGTCTGCCCCATGCGCGCATGATGATTCATCAGCCGCTCGGCGGCTTTCAGGGTCAGGCGGCGGACATGGAGATCCATGCCAAGGAAATGCTCGAGACCCGCGACCGACTGAATCACATCCTCGCCCGGCACACCGGGCAGAGTGTCGAGCAGATCAAGCAGGACACCGATCGCGACCGGTTCATGGACTGGAAAGAGGCGGCCCATTACGGGCTGATCGATCAGGTGCTGGAGAAGCGGGGTGATATGGCCTCGAGGGTCGAAAAGCCGGCCTAGCGCGCCCCGAATGCGGATTTCGGATCCGACCGCGGCAGGCCGAACGGCGCCGCGGCGGGGCCCCGTTTGCCAAGAAGTGAATTGCGTCAAACAATTCCCGCCGAGACAACGACTTGGCCGTGCGTGGGCGCTTTGCTTCGCAGCCGGACCGCATGCTATAAGAAAGCTGTGTTTTCCAGAGAAGCGTGGGTATTCGGACGCTGTTCGCGACGTGCACGGACGACGATTGCAAATCATGCCTCCTGAGGGCTTTGTAAATGAGTGATGATTCCCGCGGCCGCCACGACGACGGCAAACTCCTGTACTGCTCGTTCTGCGGGAAGAGCCAGCATGAAGTGCGCAAGCTCATCGCCGGTCCCTCGGTGTTCGTCTGCGACGAGTGTGTCGAGCTGTGCAACGACATCATCCGCGAGGAACTCGAGGACCGGGCCGAGCGGGCCCGCGACAAGCTGCCCAAGCCGCACGAGATCAAGAAGGTCCTCGATGAGTACGTGATCGGCCAGGAGCGCGCCAAGAAGGTCCTCTCGGTGGCCGTGTACAACCACTACAAGCGGTTGCAGACTCGCACCGCTTCGGCTCGCGCCAAGGATGAGGTCGAGATCGCCAAGAGCAACATTCTGCTCATCGGCCCGACGGGTTGCGGCAAGACGTTGCTGGCGGAGACGCTGGCGCGCCTGCTCAATGTGCCGTTCACCATCGCCGACGCCACGACCTTGACCGAGGCCGGATACGTGGGCGAGGACGTCGAGAACATCATTCAGAAGCTGCTGCAGAAATGCGATTACGATGTCGAGAAGGCGCAGACCGGCATCGTGTACATCGACGAGATCGACAAGATCTCGCGCAAGTCCGACAATCCCTCGATCACGCGCGACGTGTCCGGCGAGGGCGTGCAGCAGGCGCTGCTGAAGCTCATCGAGGGCACCATCGCCTCGGTGCCTCCGCAGGGCGGCCGCAAGCATCCGCAGCAGGAATTTCTGCAGGTCGATACGGGCAACATCCTGTTCATCTGCGGCGGCGCCTTCGCGGGGCTCGAGAAGATCATCCTCAACCGCACGCAGAAGAGCGGCATCGGCTTCACCTCCGAGGTTCGCGCCATCAACGAGCGCCCGCACGGGAGCGATCTGTTCCACGACGCCGAGCCGGAAGATCTCATCAAGTACGGCCTGATTCCGGAGTTCGTCGGCCGACTGCCGGTGGTCGCCACGCTCGATGAGCTCGACGAGGCGGCGCTGATGTCGATTCTGACCGAGCCGAAGAACGCGCTCACCAAGCAGTACCGCCGCCTGTTCGAGATGGAGGGGGCGGAGCTGGAGTTTCGCGACGATGCGCTGCGCGCGGTGGCCCGTCGAGCCATGCAGCGCAAGACGGGGGCGCGCGGATTGCGCACCATCCTTGAAAACGTGTTGCTCGACACCATGTATGATCTGCCGACGCTGAACGAGGTGGCCAAGGTCGTGGTCGATGAGGCGGTCATCGACGGCTCGACCACTCCGTACGTCGTGTATCGCTCCGAGGAAGGCCAAGGCCGCGCCGGAGCCGAAGAGCCGCGGCGAGCCGCCGGTCACTGATCGGACGATCGCGCACCGGGCGGCGTCCGTCCGCCAAATCAATCGAGGCTAGCGTGTCTGAATCTCACTCCTCTACACAGCCCGCGGCTGCGCCGCGGGGCGTACCCGTACTGCCGCTGCGGGACGTCGTCGTCTATCCGCACATGGTCATCCCGCTGTTCGTCGGGAGGGAGAAATCCATTGAGGCGCTCGATGTCGCGATGCGCGCCGACCGGCGCATCATGCTGGTGGCCCAGAAGCAGGCCGACGTCGACGATCCGAAGGCGGACGACCTGTACCGCATCGGCACGGTGGCGACGATCCTGCAGCTGTTGAAGCTTCCCGACGGCACGGTGAAGGTGCTCGTCGAGGGCATCGACCGCGCGCGCATCGACCGGCTGGCCGCCGGCCCGTATTATTCGGCCGAGATCGAGCTGCTGCCGGACGTCGAGTCCTACGACGAGCGCGAGATGGACGTCATGACGCGCTCGGTCATCTCCCAGTTCGAGCAGTACGTCAAGCTGAACAAAAAGGTGCCGCCGGAGGTGCTGACGGCGCTCGCCGGCATCGAACAGCCGGGCCGCCTCGCCGATACCGTCGCGGCGCACATGTCGGTCCGGCTCGCCGAGAAGCAGAAGGTTCTCGAGATCCTGGACGTCAAGAAGCGCCTGGAGCACATCCTGGTCGCCATCGAAGGCGAGCTCGATGTCCTGCAGATCGAGAAGCGCATCCGCGGTCGCGTCAAGGCGCAGATGGAGAAGAGTCAGCGCGAGTACTACCTCAATGAGCAGATGAAGGCCATCCAGAAGGAGCTGGGTGAGATGGACGAGGGCGGCAACGAGCTTGCCGACCTCGAGGGACGCATCGCCCGGGCCGGCATGCCCAAGGAGGCGCGCGAGAAGGCCGCCAGCGAGCTGAACAAGCTCAAGATGATGTCGCCGATGTCCGCCGAAGCGACGGTGGTGCGCAACTACATTGATTGGTTGGTCAAGGTGCCGTGGAAGAAGCGGACCAAGATCCTCAAGGACATCGCCCGTGCCGAGCAGGTGCTCGACGAGGACCATTACGGGCTCGGGAAGGTCAAAGAGCGCATCGTCGAGTACCTGGCGGTGCAACAGCGGGTCGAGAAGCTCAAGGGGCCGATCCTGTGCCTGGTCGGACCGCCCGGCGTGGGCAAGACCTCGCTCGGACAGAGCATCGCCCGGGCCACGAACCGCAAGTTCGTGCGCATGTCGCTCGGCGGCGTGCGTGACGAGGCCGAGATCCGTGGCCACCGCCGCACTTACATCGGGTCGCTGCCCGGCAAGATCGTGCAGAACATGGCCAAGGCCGGGGTGCACAACCCGCTGTACCTGCTCGACGAAGTCGACAAGATGTCGATGGACTTCCGCGGCGATCCCTCCTCGGCACTGCTGGAGGTGCTCGATCCGGAGCAGAACTCGACGTTCAACGATCACTACCTCGAGGTCGATCTCGATCTGTCCGAGGTCATGTTCGTGTGCACGGCGAACAGCCTGAACATTCCGCCGCCGCTGCTCGATCGCATGGAAGTGATCCGTCTGCCCGGGTACACCGAGGACGAGAAGATGAACATCGCCCGGCGCTATCTGCTGCCGAAGCAGGTCAAGGGCAACGGGCTGAAGGAAGACGAGCTGAAGGTCTCGGACGCCGCGCTGCTCGATATCGTGCGCTACTACACGCGCGAGGCCGGCGTGCGCAACCTGGAGCGCGAGATCGCCAAGATCTGCCGCAAGGCGGTCAAGCAGCTGCTGCTGCACAAGAAGGACGAGAAGCACGTCGGCGTCACGCCGCGCAGCCTCGACAAGTTCCTCGGTGTGCGCCGCTTCCGCTACGGCAAGGCGGAGGATCAGAATCGCGTCGGTCAGGTCACCGGGCTCGCCTGGACGGAAGTCGGTGGGGAGCTGCTCACGATCGAGGCGGCGGTGGTGCCCGGCAAAGGCAAGCTGCAGCACACCGGACAGCTGGGCGAGGTGATGCAGGAGTCCATTCAGGCGGCCATGACCGTGGTGCGCAGCCGTGCCGAGGTACTGGGCCTGGAGAGCGAGTTCTACCAGAAGCTCGACGTGCACCTGCACATCCCCGAGGGCGCAACGCCGAAGGACGGTCCGAGCGCCGGTATCGGCATGTGCACCGCGCTGGTGTCGGCCCTGACGCGCATTCCGGTCCGTTCGGACGTCGCGATGACCGGCGAGATCACCCTGCGCGGAGAGGTTCTGCCGATTGGCGGACTGAAGGAGAAGCTCCTGGCGGCGCATCGCGGCGGCATCAAGACCGTGTTGATTCCGGACGAGAATCGCAAGGATCTGGTCGAAATCCCGGACAACATCAAGGGCAATCTCGAGCTCAAGCCGATCAAGTGGATCGATGAGGTGCTCGCGTTGGCGCTGACCCAGCAGCCGGTGCCGCTGACTCGTGATGCGCCTGCGACTGTGGCGGCCGAGACGGTCGTTCAGGAGGAGCGGCGGGGCCGGCGCAACGGTGGCCGCAAGCAGGTCGTTCCGGCGCATTGACCGATGGCGCGCGACGCGCCATTGTCTTTTCGACCTGCGGCGCACGCAGGGCCGCCCCAAGTGCGCGGCAATCGTGTAGGGTCTTGCGGAAATCGCCTTTGAGGGTTTGCACGGCGCAGCGCACGCAGGGCCGCCCCAAGTGCGCGGCAATCGTGTAGGGTCTTGCGGAAATCGCCTCGGCGATTTCCGCCAGTAGACAAGGGTGCTTAGCTCAGCTGGTAGAGCGTCGCCTTTACACGGCGAATGTCGGGGGTTCGAGTCCCTCAGCACCCACCATATGCTCGACGACTTGCCCGAAGCCGTGTATTCGATCGCGGTGACCTTACCCGGTAACGGCAATACCGCGGATTACCATCTCGAACTGTCGGTAAGCGGGTCCGCCCTCACACCGCGGGGGGCACTGGTTCGATCGCAGTACCGCCCAGCAATTCGGTGAGCCCGGCCATCGTATCTGATGGGCCTGAACGGAGTTGTGGTCACGTTCGGTGCGGGACAGGGTTCGAGGTCCATTAGGGACCGCGACCACGGCGCGGGTCTTTCCCGGATCTGTTGCGCAGCAGCGCAGTCTGCCCAGCCCGTGGCCGGACAGAAGCTCGGGCGCGAAGCGAAGCAGGGAGTCGGAGAACCGAACAAGAGCGCTGACCTCGGGGAACGGCAGGCTCCCGGACCCGGGCGAGCAAAGGCGGCCGGCGCTGATGTGACTTCCGCAGGGCAAATGAGCGGCGTCTCGATGTCGGCGGGCAGGTCAACGGGCCTGCGGAAGGTAGCGCAGAGAGCGAAACGGCGGCCTGCGGCCCGGTTGCACCCGCTCGCCCAGCTGATCGACGAGGCACTGCTGGCAGGGGTTTGCCACCGCCTTGGCGGGTGATGCGGCGGTCGCTGTGGACGGCATCGCGAAGCGGCAACACGGGCGGCAGCTGCAGTGCAATCTGCACGACCTGCGCGAGCGGCTGCGAACGAAGCGATCGCGTCATCACCCCGTTCGACGGGTGCCCAACAAATGCCTACACGGATACAAGCCCGTTGGCCGAGATTCCTGTCACGGATTCTTGCGAGTTTCCGGGGAGACGGGCATGGTCGCGCGGATCCTGCGGCGGGGTCGGCAATCGCGTTCGTCGGCGCGGATCCGCCGCGTGTATGACGCGGCGGCTTGCAAGTAGCGGCCTGCGCCGCGGCGAGGTAGGATGCCGTTGGTGCGTGGGCGCCCGCCCGACGCGCACGGACTCGAGCGGCACCCGTGTTGCGCTCGTCCGAGCCGACATCGGATGATCCCGGAGGAGCTTTGCGCATGCGCCGTATTCCCGTTCCGCTGCTCGCCGTCGCTGCGCTCGCCGTCGCTCCCGTGCTCTGTACCGCCGGCATGCCCGCCAAGGGCAACATGCGGGCGGCGCAGCCCACGGCCAGAGCCGTCATCACCCATGGCAGCGTGGTCGTCGACGGCAAGCGCATCGACTACACGGCGACGGCCGGCACGATCATCCTCAGGAACAAGACAGGCAGGCCCACGGCCAGCATGTTCTACGTCGCCTACACCAAGGACGGCGTGCGCGATATGGGCGCGCGCCCCCTGACCTTCGCCTACAACGGTGGGCCGGGATTCGCATCGGCGCTGGTCGACATCGGCGGCTTCGGACCGCGCCGGATCGAATGGCCGGCTCCCGGGCAGATCCACGCCGAGCAGCCGCCGTACCGGCTGGTGCCGAACGCGTACAGCATCCTCAGATCCACCGACCTGGTGTTCATCGATGCGGTGGGCACCGGCTACAGCCGCATCATCGGCGCGGGCAAGCCGGCCATGTTCTACGGCATCAACGGCGATGCGAAAGCCTTCACGCAATTCATCGAGCGCTACATCCAGCGCAACGGCCGGTTCGAATCCCCCAAGTTCCTCCTGGGCGAGAGCTACGGCACCACGCGCTCGGCCGTGCTGGCGCAGGATCTGGTGGCCAAGGGCGTCTATCTCGACGGCGTCATCCTGTGCTCGACGGTGCTGGATTTTCCGACCGTGAACTTCACTCCGGGCAACGATCTGCCCTACGAGCTGTATCTGCCGTCCTATGCGGCCGTCGCCTGGTATCACCACCGGCTCGACCCGCAGCCGCCGCATCTGGCGGCCTTCGTGCACAAAGTCGAGCGCTTCGCCGGCGCAGCGTACGCGCATGCGCTGTTCGAGGGCTCCGCGTTGCCGGCGGCCCGCAAGGCGCAGATCGCGGCGCGACTTGCGCGCTATACCGGCCTGCCGGTGGCGCTGTGGGAGCGCGCCGACCTGCGCATTCCGCTGTCGGTATTCCAACGGCGCCTATTGGGCGATGGCACGAGCACCGCCCGCTTCGACGGGCGCTTCACCACCCCGGAGCTGCAGCCGCTGATGCCGGAGCCGGGCAACTCGGCCGCCGGTGCTTCGATGAGCGCGATCTGGGGGGCTTTGACCGCCGGCTTCGAGAGCTACCTGCACCACGTGCTCGACTACCCTAGCGACCGCATCTACGTGCAGAGCAGCGGCACCCCGTTCAGGGACTGGGACTGGAACCGTTATCAGCCGCCGCTCAGCCAGCTCGACCAGGGCGTGGGCACCAACGAGAGCGTCATGCGCGTGAAGAACGTCGCGCCGTCGCTGGCCCGGGCGATGAGCAACGATCCGGCCATGCAGCTGATGCTCAACAACGGCTGGTTCGACATGGCCACGCCGTTCTTCGCCACCGACTACACGATCGCTCACATGGGATTGCCGGCGGTGCTCGAGCACAACGTCCACGAGTACTACTATCCGGTCGGGCACATGCTCTACCTCAATCCCGCCGTGCTGCAGCAGTTGTCGCGCAACATCGACGCGTTCATCAGCGGGGCTGCCCGGGGCGGTTGAGCGGGGCGCGGACACGTCCCGGCAGGGAAGTCGCCCCGCTCCGTAACTGTCGGCGCCGGGAATCACTGACTCAGGCGAGCGACGGCGCGCCTCTGCGGGCCGGACGCCTTGTTCGCATCAGCGTCCTGAGCGCACGCGGGGCCGGGCATGTCCGCCCGCTGCTCATCCGCGGGAGAGCGCGTTTCGCGATATCACCACGGGCAACAAGGGCCGGGTAGCGGCAGGTCGGGACGCGTGCGGAGGGCTCGGCAGTCCCGCCGGCCGCACAATCGCGCCGACCCAGGGACTGCGCGCTCGCGCCGAGGTGTCCAGGACCTCGGGACGCAGGTTGATCACCGCGGACTGGAGCGAAAGAGTTGGTCCGCGAATTCCCGCTTCGGTCACGCTCGCGCAATCAAACACCGAAACTCTCGGTGCAGTCTGCGCTTGGCCCGCGCGGCGGTCCGATGACAACGGGAACTCTCGCCGGCCGTTACAGGTCAATGTAGTCCCACCCTCGAGGTGCACGGGGGAGGACACGACATGAGCAAGTTTGTCTGGCTGCTGGCCACTGCGGCCGCACTTGTCCTTGCCAGGCCCGCGCTGGCGGCACAAGGCAGCGGGCGCTACCTCACGCATACCTACCACTCGTCCTTCAGCGGCTTCCGATACCGGCCGTTCAGTTTTCAGATCGAAGGCGGGCCCACCTTCACCCAGGGAGTGACGGCGAAGCAGGATCTCGCCGGCGGCTACAACCTCGGTCTAGGTGTTACCTGGCGACCGACCTCACGGCTGCCTTTGGCGCTGCGCGTCGACGGCATGTACGAGCACTTCGACGACCGGCAGGCGGTGTTGGCCCAGGCCGGCTCGACCTTCGGCGCCATCGGATGGGGTCGCACGCAGATGTGGGGCGGTGATGTCGACCTGGAGCTCGATACCCTGCTCAGTCCCAGGGTGCGCCTGTACTTTCTACTCGGCGGCGGTTACTACGACCGGCGCGACAGCTTCTACCGGACGGGACTGGTCAACGGCATTTTCTGCGGATGGTACTTTTGCTTCGAAGGACCGGCCGAGGTGGGCTTGCGGGTGGGCGATCAGACGACCGGAATGCGGTTCGAGGAGAACGCGGGCGTGGGCCTCGAGTTCGCGCTGAGCCGCACGACCTCGTTCTTCGTCGACACTCGCTACATGCGCTTCACCCATGACGGGCAGAACCTCGATTTCGTGCCTCTGAGATTCGGGCTGAGGTTCTAGTCCGGATCCGCTCCGTTGCGGCCGCAGCGCGGCCGGCGGACCGATCTCGTATCGCCGGTCCGACGTAGCCGTGCGGTAGGGAACGGTTGCGGGCAATCGCAGTCGTCGAGCTGACTTTCCCGGCCGAGCCGCGCCCACCGGGCGCGGTCCGCGGCGGCACCCGCGCAACGGCTGAGGAATGTGCTGCGGATTGGCCGGAGAGCCGCGTGCGCGCGCGCTCGATCACGATCACGTCGTATGCGCGGCGCGGTCGGCCGAAAGCCGCCGGGATCGGCGCGCCGCGTGCGCCCCCGAGGCTGCTTGCACGAGCCGATCGGCCGAGCCATCATGCGACCGCTTTACGTATCAGCAGCCGAGGGTGAGCGGTCATGGCCCTGACATCGCGATTTCTGGTCGGTGCTCTGGCGCTGATCGCGGCGGTACCCGCATCGAGCGCAGCCGTGCCGGATTCTGCCAGGACGCTCGCCTACATCAACCGCACCTGGAGCACGCTGACGCGCTCGGCGACCAGTTGCGCCTCGTACCGCAGCCCCTATTACCATGGCAAGTGGGTGCTCTACCTGCCGCACGATCTGCCCATGCCCCCGGCCGTGCGTGCCTTGCGGGCCCAATGCGACGTCAGCGTGCTGCGCCTGCCGGTACGCATCACCAAGCTCGGCGGCTTTCAGCCCACGCTGCTGAAATATCCGGGGCTGCTGTATCTGCCGCACCCGTACATCGTGCCCGGCGGGATGTTCAACCAGATGTTCGGCTGGGACAGCTACTTCATCGAGCTCGGTCTGATCGGCGATCATCACGCGGCCCTGGCGCGCGACATCGTCGAGAATTTCCTGTTCGAGGTCCGGCATTACGGCGCGGTGCTCAACGCCAACGCCACCTTCTCCCTGACGCGCTCCCAGCCGCCGTTTCTCGGCGAGATGATCCGCGACCTCCTGGCCGATCCGGCCGCCTTCGCCAGCCGCTTGGCGGCCACGGCCTGGCTGCGGCGCGCCTACCCGCTCGTGGTGAAGGACTACTCGAGCTGGGAGCGGCGCAAGCAGCTGGCCGGAGACACCGGGCTGTCGCGTTATTTCGACTACGGCGGCCCGGAGCCGGCATTGAGCAGCGCCAAGTACTATCGGGAGGTCATCCGCTTCCTGATCGCCCATCCGGGCGAGAACCGCGGCTATCTGGTGCGCGCCCCGCGGCATCCCTCGGCGGCCGAGGCGGCCCGCCTGGATCGCGTCAGCTGCAATGTGCGCGCCTCGCGGGCCTGCGCCCGGGCGTGGTACGGCGGCTATCGCCTCACGGGCAAGTACTATCGCGGCGATCGCGCCATGCGCGAATCGGGCTTCGACACGACATTTCGCTTCGGCGCCTTCAGCGGCTCGACGATCGACTACGCGCCGGTGGGGCTGAACAGCCTGCTGTACCGCTATGCCCTCGATCTGCGCGCTTTCGCCCGCCGCCTCGGCTATGCCGCGGCCGCGCGGCACTGGGCCGCGGCCGCGGCGGCGCGCAAGCGCGCCATCAACAAGTATCTGTGGAATTCCCGCCTGGGGTTGTACACGGACTATGATTTCGTGACCCACAAGCGCTCATACTACGATTTCATCACGACCTTCTATCCGCTCTGGGCCGGCGCGGCCTCCAAGGCCCAGGCGTGCGCGGTGCGCGACAACCTGCCGCTGTTCGAGCGCATGGGCGGCCTGCAGACCAGCGATTTTGCGAGCGGTGCCCAGTGGGATGCGCCGTTTGGCTGGGCGCCGACCAACTGGCTCGCGGTGAGAGGGCTCGAGGCGTACGGCTACGGGGCGGCGGCGCGGCGCATCGCCCGCAAGTTCATCGCCACGGTCAACCGCGTCTTCGCGCATGACGGCACGATTCGTGAAAAATACAACATGGACACCGGCAATGCCGACGTCAAGATCACCTACGGCTACAAGCAGAACATGATCGGCTTCGGCTGGACCAACGGAGTGTACGTGCGGATGTGGCGGCTGCTGCGCGGACGGCCCCGGTAGCGGCGGACGGCACGGGCACGCCCGGGCGCACGTCGCGCCGGGCTCGGGGAGCGTGAGCGGCCGAGGCAGGCGTTGGAGCACGGAATGCGCTATCGTTGGACAATGTCTTTTAAGGGGGGGGGTACTCCATGAACGCTACCGCCTCGCGTCACCGAGTGCGCATGCTGCTGCTTGCCGCGTTCGTCGGTACGCTGATCGGGATCGTGCCGCTGGCCGCCGCGTGGCCGCAGCAGAACGTGCCATTCCCTCCACAAGCGGCGCTCGCCTCGAGCGGTGCCTTGCCGCCGAGCGCCTATTCCGAGCTGCGCTGGCGGCTCGTCGGGCCGTTCCGCGGCGGTTGGGCGACCATGGCCGCCGGGGTGCCGACCGAGCCGAACACGTTCTACATCGGCACGGCCGGCGGTGGGGTGTGGAAGACACGCGACGCCGGGCGGACCTGGCGCTCCATCGGCAAGAATCTCCCGCCGGCGATCGGCGCCATTGCCGTTGCGCCGTCCGACCCGCAGACGATCTATGTCGGCACGGGCCAGGTGGCGCCGCGCTACGACATGTCCACCGGCTGCGGCGTATTCAAGTCGACCGATGGCGGTCGCACGTGGCACTCGGTGGGCCTGCGGGCCACGCTGACCGTCGGACGCATCTGGATCGATCCGCATGACGCGAACGTGGTGCTGGTCGCAGCCATGGGCGATCCGTACCAGCCGAGCCGTGCGCGCGGGATCTACCGCACCACCAATGGCGGCAAGAGCTGGACGCACGTGCTGGCCATCAACGCGCGGACCGGGGTCGTCGATCTCGCCTCCGATCCGGCCGATCCGCAGCTGATCTACGCGGCCGCATGGCAGACCCGCGATTGGCCCTGGCTCGATTACTTCGAGCCCCACCGCGGCCCCGGCAGCGGCATCTATCGCTCCACGGACGGCGGGAAGACCTGGACGCGCCTCACCGGCGGGGGCTTCCCGAGCGGGCCGCTCGGGCGGATCGGGCTCGCGGTGACGCACACCGCGCACGGTACTCGCATCTACGCCGCGGTCGATTCGAAGACCGAGGGGGGCATCTGGCGCTCGGACGACGGCGGGACGCACTGGATGCGGGTGAATGACCAGGAGAGTGTGTTTGGAAACTGGTACTTCGCGCGCCTGACGGTCGATCCGGTCAATCCCGATGTGGTGTATTCGGCGGGCCAGTCGATCCGCCGCTCGAGCGATGGGGGGCGCACGTGGCACGTCTTCAAGGGCGCCCCGGGGGGCGATGACTACCACTTCGTGTGGATCAATCCCCTGCACCCGAATCACATGATCACCGCCTCGGATCAGGGTGCGGTGGTGAGTGTGGATGGCGGGCGCAGCTGGAGCAGTTGGTACAACCAGCCGACCGGACAGTTCTATCACGTGGCCACCGACGATCGCTTCCCCTACTGGATCTACAGCGGCCAGCAGGACAGCGGCTCGGTGGGCGCGGCGAGCGCCAGCAACTACGGCGCCCTGACGGTGCGCAGTTGGCATCCGGTCGGCGGCCAGGAGCGCGACTACATGGTGCCCGACCCGGCCGATCCGAACCTGGTGTTCGGCAGCGGCCTCGGCGGGACCGTGACGCGCTGGGATGCGCGCACCGGCCAGGTGGCGGACGTTTCGCCGTATCCCGTCATGAGCTATGGGGCCTCGCCGCTCACCGTCAAGTATCGCTACGGTTGGGTGACTCCCCTGGTGTTCACCCCGACCAGGCCGTACGCGCTGCTGCTCGGGGCGCAGGTGCTGTTCCAATCGACCAATCTCGGGCAGACCTGGAAGGTGATCTCGCCGGACCTCACCGGCAAAGTGGCGCACATGCGCGGCTGCACGGCCCGGGCAAGCGGCCTGATGGCGCGCGAGTGCGGCTTCGGCGTCATCAGCACCATCGCGCCCTCGCCGGTGAAATCCGGCGAGATCTGGGTCGGCAGCGACAGTGGAATGGTGGAGCTGACCCGCGACGATGGGGCGCATTGGCTCGATGTCACTCCGCCGCAGATCGGGCCCTGGGAGAAAGTGAGCGAGATTTCGGCCTCGGCGCTCGATCCGGGCACTGCCTACGTCGCCGTCGACGACGAGCGCCAGGGCAACTTCCATCCTTATGTCTTGCGCACACGCGACTATGGAGCGCATTGGACGGCGATCGACACCGGTCTGCCGCGCGGGGAGCCGGTGGTGTCGATTTGCGCCGATCCCGTACGCGCGGGACTCCTGTACGCCGGGACCACCACCAGCGTGTTCGTGTCGTTCGATGACGGCGCGCATTGGCAGTCACTGAAACTGAACCTGCCGAATGCCCGCGTGAACGACCTGGAAGTGCACGGCAACGATCTGATCGCGGCGACCCAGGGCCGGGCGATCTGGGTGCTCGACGACGTCACGCCGTTGCGCCAGCTCTCCTCGGCCGTGCTTGCCTCCGCGGCGCACCTGTTTGCGCCCGAGGTCGCCTGGCGCGTGCACTGGAACAACAATCAGGACACGCCGCTGCCGCCGGGCACGCCACAGGGCCAGAACCCGCCGGACGGTGTGCCGATCGATTATTGGCTCGGACCACGCACCCGCGGTCCCGTGACGCTCGCGATCTACGATTTCAGAGGCAAGCTGGTGCGCCGCTTCGCCTCCGATGCCGCGCCCCGGCCGATCCATGCCTTCCGTTATTTCGATAAGGGCTGGCTGAAGCCGCCGCAGCGACTGTCGGCCGCGCCGGGCATGCACCGCTTCGTGTGGAACCTGCGCTATGCGCGTCCGCCGGCAATCTCCTATCAGTACAGCATGGCGGCCGTGTGGGGCGAGAACACCCCGACCGCCGTCGACGGGCCGTTCGTGCTGCCTGGCATTTACACGGTGGTGTTGAGCGCCGACGGACAGAAGTATCGCGCACCGCTGGTGGTGCGGCTCGATCCGCGCGAGCACGTCAGTATGGCCGATCTGCGCGCGCTCCTGGCATACAGCCGCAGTGCCTGTCGCGGCATCGCGCGTCTGAAGGCGCTGTACGATGCGCAGCACCCGGTGCATCGCGCCCTGGAGAAGCTTGCGGCGCGCATCGCGGCCGGCAAGGCGCCCAAACGCTTCGCCGCGCAGGTCCATCGCCTGGAGGTCCAGACCTCCGGCAGGGGCACCGGCGGCCTGAGGGGGTTGAACGACCAGGTGAGTTCGCTCGAGGCCAATGCCGAGTCGGCGGATCTGGCGCCGACCGTTGCCGACAAGCAGGTGCTGCGCGCATCACTCGCTTCGATCGATGCGGCGGCGCGCCAATGGCAGCGCACGGCGCTCGAGATCGGGCAGCTCGATCGGGCCTTGCGCGGCGCGGGGCTGGCCCCGATCCGGGTGCCGCCCGTACGTTCGATGTAACGCTCGTCGGGCGCGCCGCCGGAGGCGGCGCGCCTGCCCCCGCTCGGCCGTTCCCCACGGACCGGCGGTGGACCCCGAGTTTTGCCCAAAACCGCGCTGGGCGGGGCGGGAGCCCCGATCGAGCGCTGCTTAATATGCGTAGAAGGGTCCCGGGCCGGCGCTGGTGTTGGCACCCTGGTAGCCGATGTAGATGTCGCGTCCAAAGAAGAACGGCAGGCCGAAGTCGAACGCGCAGTTGCTCGCGCCGTTGGGGCAGAAGGCCGATTGATTGCCGGCGCTCGCGCCGATGTCGTCGAACGCCGTATTGCTCTGATATTCATTGAACAGCGTCTGGGCGTTGGCGATGGAGAAAGTCACCGGGGCTTCAGTCCCGTTGACGCCCTCGTTGGTCGCCTCGAGGTTCAGCGTGCTGCTCGGGCAGAACCAGCCGGCATTGTTCATGCACGTGTCCGGAATGGCGCTGTCGTTGAAGTAATAGGCATTCGAGCCGGTATCGAAGTAGGAGTACGGCAGCGACTGGCCGTTGAACAGGGTGGTGATGTCGCCGTAGTCGTTGGTCGTGAGTATCGTCGAGGCATTGAGCTGATTGTTGCCTCGGGTGCCGATCCCGAAAATCAGCGCCCCCGTGCTCGCGGGCGCGGTGCCCGAAGGCCCGAGCGAGGGCAACTCGACGATGACGCCGTCGTTGTCGATCTGGAAGTCGAACACCGGGTTGGTGACCTGCGCGGCGAGCGCAGCTGTGCTCGGCTGGCAACCGCTGGCCGGGCAGACATAGTAGTCCCCATTGTCGGTCGTTATGGCGCAACCCGAGCCGCAGTCCTGCGCGAACGGACCGATGCCGAGGATGCCATTCGCGCCGAATGCGGTCACGGTGTCCTCGGAAGTGCCGACGCCGCTGCAGGCGGCGGGAATCGCCGGAAAGCTCGACTCGCCGCTGACAGTCGGATCGCCGATCACCTGCACGGGAACGCCGCTGGCCGTCTCGCCGCCGACTTGCAGGTCGGCCGTTGTGACCAGACCCCAGCTGAAACCGTCGACGAACTGCGCGCATTCTGCCAAGGGGGCCCCGCCGGCGGCAGTTTCCGCCGGCAGCGACAGATCGAAGGTAGTGCCGGAGGTGTCGGTCGCGTCCGCGAGAATGCGGAAGCCGTATGAGCCGGTATCGACCTCGATGTTGTTGAACGTCTGGCATTGCGTCGTGCTGCCGGGCACGCATACCGTGACGGTGATGTATGGGGTGTCCACGGCGGGGGAGCTGCTGACCGGTCCGCTATCGACCGTCATGGTGACGACGTTCGGGCCGGAGGCGGTGCCGGGCTGGCTGCTGTGAGCGCTCGAGGTGCTGACGGCCGAGGCGCCGCCGCCGCCGCATCCGGCGATCGAGAGCACGATGGGCAGAAGACCGGCGAGAAGGGCCTTGCGCACGGGGAAGCCTCGCTCAGGGTCAGTGAAGGTCCGAAATGGAGAGATTGGCCGGCACCAGGGCGGGCACGTACGCCAGTCCGTAGAACTGGCGCATGTGTCCACCGGCATGCACCACGAGGTGCGGGGTGCGCAGCTGGACGTGATCGTGGCCGAAGCTATGCGTCTTCTCCGCGGTGGTCAGCGTCTGGAAATAGGCCGAACCGAGCAGTTGAGCGAGGTTCGGCAGGGCCGGACCGAACCAGCTGACGGCGAACACCATGCCGGCCGGGGAAATGAATTCCTTCACCACCGTGCCGGCGGGCGTGGTGATCTGGTCGACCGTATAGCCGACGCCGGCGACCTGGCGCAGCTGAGCTTTCATGCGCGCCCGGTCGGCCGCGACCGAGGCGGCAGGCTGGCCGAGGGCGGCGTGGGCGGGGGTGAGGGCGGCGGTGATGAGCCCTGCGCTCCCGAAGGCTGCGAGGGCCGCCGCGGCGGTGAGGACTTTGTTCATGTCCGGACTATAGCGGAAGGGATCTCTTAGGACTTCAACGAATTAGAGCCGCATTGGGCATACCGGTTCATCTGGGGTGCCGCCCTGCGCCCCGCGGTCGCCGGCGCACGCCCCCTCTCCAGACTCACACCCCCCTTGGAAAATGCTCCGGGTGGACATCGGGGAGGGCGTCCGATAGGATGCGCCCCCCTCCCGGTGGAGCGGTAGTTCAGCTGGTTAGAATACCGGCCTGTCACGCCGGGGGTCGCGGGTTCGAGTCCCGTCCGCTCCGCCAGATTTCAATTGGATGACTTGCTGATTCCCCGTCTTGCGCCGCGTGAACGCGAGTTCCGCATCGGCGAGGTGACGCCGCTCGAGCGGCTGGAACGCGAGGAAGACGAAGCCCGTATCCAGAACCATGAGCTCGAGCCGGATGACGAGCAGGACTTGGGGCGGTGATTCTTCCGCCTGCCGGTCCCGGGTGGATGCCTGCATCCGACAGAGAACGGCCCAGACCAGTCGGCGCCCGGCGCCGTGGGCGTGAAGTACGGTTGTATCCCGTACATTCGGTTGCCACAGCTCACTATGTACGGTATATCACCGGACATCCTGGAGATGAGCGCACGTCCGATGGCCCCTGAACCCCAGCGCACCGCCCGTATCGAGGCGCGAATCGCCCCTGATGCCCTGGAAACGGTCCGCCGCGCGGCGCAGATCCAGGGGCGCAGCCTCAGCGATTTCGTCGTGGCCGCGGCGCAGGAAGCCGCCCAGAAGACGCTGGCCGAAGCCGAGCTGCTGCGTCTCTCACGCGAAGCACAGGAAAAGTTTGCAGCGTTGCTGCTCAACCCGCCGGCACCGTCGGATGCTCTGCGGCGTGCGCTCGAGCGGCACGGCGAAATGATCCGCGGCTAGGCGCCCTCGCTTGGGCCCCTTGCGCATCGAGCCGCTTGACTCGGCCCACGACCGTTCAGGCTTCCTCAGCGGATCGAGCGCGCTCGACCGGTACTTGCGCCTGCAAGCTTCGCAGGACATCCGGCGTCGCATCACCACATGCCTCGTCGCGCTCGACACCGAGACCGAGGAGATTGCCGGCTTCTACACGCTCGCCGGGACCAGCGTGCCGCTCGATGCGCTTTCGGAGGACGTGGCTCGCAAGCTCCCGCGTTATCCCCTCGTGCCCGCCGCCCTTCTCGGTCGCCTCGCCATCGCGCAGTCCTATCAAGGCAGAGGACTCGGTGCGACGCTCCTGGTCGATGCGCTCAAACGCGCGGCACGTGCCGAGCTCGGGGTCTTCGCGCTCATCGTCGATGCGAAGGACGATCCCGCGCAGCGCTTCTATGAGCACTTCGGATTCCCGCTCCTTCCCGGCGAGACGCGCCGCCTTGTCCTGCCCATTGCAACGGCGCTCCGACTGCTCGAAGGCGAGGGCAAGCGCTGAATTCGCGTCATGAGAGGATGCGTAGTCCTGCCCTCCGCTCCTCGCTTGGTCGTACGACCGCAAACACAATTTCTGATTCGCCTCGCGACAGTCCTGTGGCCCGTCGGCGCCTTGCGCATTCGGCAGCGGCTCATGCCGGCTCGCGCCTTGCGTCCACGGCTGCGCGGGCGATAAACCCGGATCGGGTCTCACCGTGCGTTCTGGCGCAGGCATCGATTACCCGTAGGATACGCCGCGATACCGTGATGTCGATCCTCGCGGCTTTGCCTGCGAGCTCGCTGAGGTCGAGATCGACCGCGGCCCAAGTCGAACCGCGCTAACTACGCTTCCTCCGTAGCTGCTGAATCGGTGTCGGTGCGGGTGGCCATGAGGTCCGCGCGAGGCTCGCGCGCAATTCTGCGGACCGCTCGAACTCATGCAACCCGCGCTTCCCGTTACGGAATATCGAGGCGGGTGTACTGGTGCGGCGGCATCCAGAGGGTGACGGTTGCGGGCCTGCAGGTCACCCCAGCAAGAGATACCCGCACGATCTTGGTGTAACGTTTGATCGCCGCATCGTTTCCCTGATTGTCGAGAATGCCCAGGTTGATGATCTTGCGTGCCGGTCCTTGCAGATGATCATGAAGTCTGTGGCAGCGGCCCCACTGAATGGAGAAGTGATGATTGGGATTGGTGCCGTGATAGATGACGGTAACGATGATTTGATCGTTCTTCGGATCGTAGTGCACGGAGCCGAAGACGTCGGCCCTCGCGGTTGTCGCGGCGGTCATCATCATGACCGCCAATGCAATCAGCGATCCTGAGAGCACCTTCCGTCGAGTCGCGCTCATCCGCATGCGCGCACCCGGAGCTCGATCCGAATTGACGTCCCACGCTGCGCTCCCGCTTGGCGCAATGGCGACGGATTGGCGCTGCCGATCATGTGACGATTATGGCGGAGCTTGCAACCGCCCGCAAACGCCGAGTTCGGCGGGCGGCAAGCCGTGTTCCGTGTGCGCGAACGGATCGCGCCCCGGGCCGTTCACCCGGCATCGCTCTGGCGAGGTCCGGCGCTGCTGCGTCCCGCCGCGCTGCCCTTCATCCCGGTTGCGGTGATTTCAGCCGCTCTGACGAGCCGGTGGCTGCCCGGCTTGCCGCGCTACCGGCGCTCGAAGCAGTTTGATTCGGCCTGATTTCAGGGCGCTGCCGCAGCATGCTTTGGCTTGACAAGCAAGGTTCTGCTTCTATAGTTGTCACACCGAACTAATGGATCCGGGCGCCGAGTCTGACTGCAACGGCCCGAGTTGGCCCGTTTGGGGAAATTCAATCGACGATGTTGCGCCAACCTCGCGGGGCGCGCCGAGTGCGATCTCGCCGCCGGCCGGACAGTGGAGCGTTCGGCCCGCGCACGATGGAGGATGCTTATGAACCGGTTCCGCCACGGCGGTCGCGCACTCGCCAAACTCGTCCTTGCCTCGATGTCACTGCTGGTGCTGCCGAATGCGATACCCCCGGTGTCCGCCCGGGACCAACGAGCCGGGGTGTCGCGACCGGGCCCGCGGCGTGAGCCGGGCCAACTCCCCGGCGGCATTCCCCGGGTCTATTCCGCGCAGGATACCGGCGCCCATTTCCCTCGGTCGCGCTTCCCGTCATTCGCCCGGCTGCCCATCATTCGGCCGTTGCCCGATCCGTTCCAGTTCTTCGACGGGTCGATAAACACCTCGTTCTCGAGTTGGGAACAGCATCGCAGCCAGATCATGGCGGCGATCGAGAAGTACGAGATCGGGCCGGTGCCGAGCTGTTCGCAGTGCGCCATTACGGCGCACTACCTGCCGCCGGCGGCGCCGGGGGGCAGCGGCACTCTGACAGTGCGTGTCGTACGGCACGGGGAAGCGGTCACTTTGACTTCGGGAGTGTACATTCCGCAAGGGATGGGCAAGGGTCCGTTCCCCGCGCTGATCCCGATGACGATCGCCGCCCTGCGTTTCCATGGCAAGACGATCGCATTTCCGCCGCCCAAGTCGCCGAACTACGGGAGTCTTCCGCCCCGCATCTTCAAGCACCTTCCTATCGCCACGATCAACTACGTCAGCACGCAGGTGGCCCGGTATTGCGCTTCCGGGCTGTGTGACAACACGAAGGATCCCTTCTATCGGCTTTATCCGCGGTTGTGCGCCGGGGCCTGCAAGGGCACCAGCAACTCCGGAATATATGCCGCCTGGACCTGGGGAATCGACCGTTTGATCGACGGCATCGACATCGCAGCGCACCAGCGAACTCATCCACTGCCGGTCCAGATGAAACGCCTGGGGGTGACCGGATGCTCATTTGCCGGGAAGATGGCGCTGTTTGCCGGCGCATTCAACCAGCGGGTTGCGCTCACGATAGCGCAGGAGAGCGGGGGTGGCGGCGCGACGTCCTGGCGCTTCTCGCACGAGATGGAGGCCCAGAACTCCGTGGAAGACATCAACGATACGAATTACAACTGGTGGGCCGGGCAGATGAAACAATTCGCCGGCGACAACGTGTACAAACTGCCGGTCGACCAGGATGAATTGATGGACCTGGTCGCGCCGAGGGCGCTGCTGGAAACGGGAAACACCGAGTTCTACTGGCTGTCGAACGGGTCGAATTACATTGCCTCCCGGGCGACGCAGAGAGTGTACGACACGCTGGGTGTCGGTGACCGCTTCGGCTTTTATCTCGACGGCGATCACGCGCACTGCGCGGTCCGGCCGGCCGAGGTGCCGGTCATCAAGGCTTTCGTCGAGAAATTCCTGCTCGGCAAATCCGCCGTGAATACCGATGTTCATGTCTATCCGAACCCCGCCGACACCGTGAACTACGGATATCCGCTCGTCATGGGGCAATTTCTCAAGGGTAAGATCGTTGCGGGTGATGGCGGCTATGCCTATTACTTCCCGACCATCAACTACAGGCGCTGGACGGATTGGTGGGGAACTCATGATCCGCGGTTTCCGGACAACTGGAACACGGGCGGAACCGTGGTGGCATCATTGAAGCACCTCGAGCGGATCGATGCGGGCAGTGCGCATGGCGCGCATTGGGGCCGCTCACCACGGGAGTCGGCCGGGCGCGATCTGCGAGTCCATTCCGGTGATATTCTGAAGGGCGGCTATGAGTTGATGATGGGGGGGCTCCACCGGAGGGCAACGGTGTCACTGGTCGCAGGCGCCCGCATCTCGGTCGACGTCGTCTGTCGTCACGGCTATTCGTATATCCTCACCATTGCATTGCCGGCGCACACCTATTCGATTCCCGCCGGGGACCGGCGCTGGCTCCCGTCCGAGGACCCGTCCAGTCCGCTGAGCTACCAGGGGTCAACCACGGTTTCCACAGGATCCCGGACCTGCAGCGACGGCCGGGTGACCAATGCGTACTTCAACGCCACGGGAGTCTCGGAACACGGCATCGCCAATCCCGGAGGACCTGGAATCCTGACCACCGACATCGAGGATCCGTTGAGGCTGAGATTTCACGTTCTCGACAGCAACAGCGGTCGTAGCACCGGCTACAGCTCGGCGGTGACCGTCAACTGGATTCCGCTGACCGCCTCGAATGGCCCAAACCGCAATCCAGTGTTGCGGTAGAAAGCCGGAGTGTCGCCGGGGTTGGGGCAGGCACGCGGTCCGTTGGGCGGCCCCGTGATCCTCGAGTCCGTGTCGAGTCGGCGTGGCGAGGCGGGCCGGCTCCAGAGACGCCAAGCCCGGCTGATCGGGGGCTGAAAGTCCCGCTCGGGGCGGAGGATCGTCACGATTGGAGGCGTCGTAGCGAGAGCGTTCGTCAACGCCGGGGGTATGACCGAGCCGGTCCCAATTGACAGTCGCCTCGGAGGGGGTTGATCGAGCCAGATGCTCGTTCCATGGGCCATGAGGGTGGGGTGCTACACTCCTCACGCTGCGGTCGGGCAGCGCGGGAACAACGACAATGAAAAAAAAGCGGCAGCGCGCACGGGAGATTCGCCGCGTCGATCTGTCGGACGTCGAGCTCGCTTCGAGCGGTACGGCCCGGCGCATCAACCGCGACATCGTGCTCGAGCTGATCCGGACACGGCAGCCGATTTCGCGCGCCGAGCTCGCGCGGCAGTCGGGGCTGCAGCGCAGCACGGTCTCGCAGATCATCGAGCAACTCCTCGCGGAGAAGTGGGTGTGCGAAGGCTACACAGCCGTTTCGCAGCGCGGGCGGCGGCCGACACTCATCGGGCTCAACGAGCGGCTGGTCGCGCTGGCCGTGGACGTTCATCCACGCCAAGCAACGGTCGCCATGGTCGATCTCAACGGCAAGCTGATGTCGCGGTCCATGGTGCCTCTGAGTCGGGACGCCGGCGCCTCGACCGAGGCGATCCTGAAGGTCCTTTCGCACATGAATGCCGAGCTCAAGGGCATGTCGGTCGAAGGCATCGGCGTCAGTCTTCCGGGACGCGTGGACCCGCACACCGATAGGCTGATCTTCGCCCCGAACCTGCACTGGCGCGACTTCGACCTCAAGAGCGTGATCGAGAAGAGGATGAAGCTTCCGGTGCACCTCGCCAACGCCGCCATCGCCTGCCTGCTCGCGCAACTGACTTCCCACCACGTCGAGGGCAACGCCGATGCCGTCCTCATCACCGCTTCCGAAGGGCTCGGCGCGGCCATTTTCGCCAACGGCAGCATCATCACCGGTCACGACGGCATGGCGGGCGAGCTGGGGCACATCGCCATCGATCCGCAGGGGCCGGAGTGCGCCTGCGGGCAGCGCGGCTGCTGGGAGGTGTTCGCGTCCTGCCGCGCGGCGCTGCGCTACTTCAAGGAGCTGCAGCCGCAGCATCGCCCCGTCACCTTCCCGGAGTTGCTGAGTCTCGCCGAGGCCGGCAATACCCATGCCGGAGCCGCGCTGGCGCGCCAGGCGCGCGAGATCGGCGCGGGCCTGCGGCTCATCGTGGCGGCGCTCTCGCCGCAGATCGTCTACGTCGCCGGCGAAGTGACCTCCGCCTGGCACCGCTACCGCCCGACGATCGAGAAGACGGTCAAAAGCATCACCATCGCCGGCACTCCACCCACCATCGTGCCGATTCCCGACGGTGACCTTGCGCGCCTGCGCGGGGCTGCGGCGCTGGTGTTTCAGCGGCGCGCCTGATCCGACCCAGGGCGGTGCCGTGGAGAGGGGGCAGCCTGCTGGCACGGCGCCGCCGGCTTGGCATCAGCTCGATATAGTACGTATCCGCAACTATTATGTCGAAGGCGCTCATGAACGTACTGGGGCGATTTCGGACGGCTATACCCGCAATCCCGGCATCAGGATCGGTGCGCAGGGAACGTTGTTTGAGTATACGGGTCACGTACATGACAACCCTGGCCAGTCGGTGTTTCACGAGACCTTCCTTGCACTCTGACCTTTCAGCGGCGCCGTGCCGCGATGGACGCGGTGCAAAATCCGGCCACCGGTCAGGTCGTTTGCGCCGTGTCGATGGCGGCTGCGGGTGCGCCGGTATACCCGGGCTGCATCCCGTGCGATGCGCGGCGGCAAGCAGCGGGTTGCGGCTTTGCGCCCGCGGACGCAGGAGGTTCAGGCGGCGCGCAATGGCGCGAGTTGCGCCCCGCTCATCGCCTTGTGACTCGGGGGCGGCCCGGCTGCAGGGGCACGGAGTCTACGTACGAGGCTCGTATCTCGCAGGCCATCATTCCAGGAGAGACCCGGATGAAGAGGTGTGATCAAGATTGCGGGGGGCGCACGCGCACAGCCTCGAGCCGCACTCCCGTGGTCGCGGGCGCTGTGCTCGCGCTCGGCATGTTGATCGGCACTGCGGCGGTCGCAGGGGCTCGAGCGCAGAAGACAGTGTTCACCTTCGGGATGTCGCCGGCGATACTGCAGGGGTCGCAGGCGGAGAGACGGCGCGAGATGAGGGTGCTCGGTATCCGCGCATTGCGTCCGGGGAAGAATGCGGTACATCCGCACCAGGCGAATTTCGCCAATTACATCGAGGCGAAGGCCAACCCGTATCCGCGACTGCCGCCGCTGATGCGGTTGAATGACGGCGCCAGGGTCACGACCCTGGCGCAGTGGCGCGTGCGTCGCCGGCAGATCAGAGCGTTGTTCGCCGAATATGTCTACGGGAGCAAGCCCCGGCATGTGCCCGGGGTGACCTGGCGGGTCGTCAGTGTGCGGCAGCAGACGGTCTATGGCGTTCCCGCCGTCGTCGAGCATGTCGTCGGGCATGTCGACAATTCCGCCGATCCACGCATCACGGTCAACATTCCGGTGAATGTCGTCACACCCGCGGCGAGCCGGGGGAAAAGAGTGCCGATCATCATCGGCGGGGGGACGCTGCGGCCGTTCTTCGCGAATTTTCACCCCGAGCGCAAGGGTCCCATTTTCTATTTTCCCGGTTCGAGCATGTGCATCGTGGTGGGTCCGCCGACCGAGCCGTCCGGGGAACTGCTGCTCAAGCGCGGCTGGGGATTCGCCTCGGTCAATTATGATGCGGTGCAGCCGGATAATGGTGCGGACCTGGTCAAGGGCATCATCGGCCTGACCAACAGGGGAAAGCCGCGCAAGATGGATACTTGGGGTGTGCTGCGCGCCTGGGCCTGGGCGATCAACCGCACGGTCGACTTCCTGCAGACCGATCCGGCGATCAACCCCCATCAGATCGGTGTGATGGGCCACTCCCGCAACGGCAAGGCGGCGCTGCTGGCGCTCGCCTACGATCCGCGCATTGCCGTCGGCTACATCTCATCCTCGGGCAAGGGCGGCGCGGTGCTCTATCGGCGTAATTACGGGGAGAACCTCGGCAGCCTCGCCTCATGGGACGAGTTTCAATGGTTCGATGGAAATTTCCTGCGCTACGCCTCGCCGGGCTACACGGCCAATGACCTGCCGGTCGACAGTGATGAGTTGATCGCGCTCGTGGCGCCGCGCGCGATCTTCGTCGGCAGCGGCTCGTTGATCATGCACCCCGCCTGCGCCATCCCGGGCGATGGTTGGGAAGATCCGCGCGGCAGCTTCATGGCGCTCGCCGATGCGAGTCCGGCCTGGAGCATGTACGGGGAGAAGGGGCTCGGAATACACACGCCGTACCCGCCGCTCGACACGATGGTCGGCTCCAGATACGCCGCGTTCCGCCGCCAGCCTTACGGCCATACGCCCGCGCCGAACTGGCCCTACTTCATCAAGTTTGCGGCGCGTCTATTTGCGACCCGCAAGTGAGCGTCGGGTGCTCGAGCGGGCGATGGCGGCCGCCGAGGGATCGCCCGAAGAAAATAAAATCCGGTGCGCGCCGGTGGTACCGACGGCATTTCACGCCGCTTCGGCGCGGTGCGGACGCGGCCTATGAAGTTGACAGGAAGCGCATCGCGCGTGACCAACAGGCTTTCGATCCGAGGGTGACTGTTGTATAGTGACGCGACCGGACAGACCCGAGGGAACATGACAATGCGCAAACGGTTGACACTGGTACTGGCGGCGCTCGCGGCGCTCGGCATTTCGCTCGCGGCCATGGCCATGAAACTTCCCCCGAGGCCGCAGAAGACGCACGCGCCCATCGTGCTCACCGCTCCGGCATGGCAGTCGGGCACGTATTGGGCCAATTTCGATCACAATCTGCTGGTGGATTTCGCCGACCTCGCGCACTTCCGGGCGGCGGATCGGCGGTTGGGTCCGCCGGCGCCTGGCACTGACCGGGTCGTCTTTCTCGGGGATTCGATCACGGAGGGATGGAATCTGCGCACATCCTTCCCCGGCAAGCCGTATATCAACCGCGGCATCAGCGGGCAGACCACCGCGCAGATGCTGGTTCGCTTCCGCCAGGACGTCATAGACCTTCATCCCAAAGTGGTCGTGATTCTCGGTGGCACCAACGATCTGGCCGGCAATACCGGTCCGGTGACGTTGCGCCAGGTCGAAGGCAACCTGGAATCCATGGCTCAGTTGGGCAAGGCAAACGGCATCGCAGTGGTGCTGTGCTCGCTGCTGCCGACCGTCCATTACTGGTGGCACCCGCAGGTGCCGAATCCGGCACACCGGATCGCAGCGCTCAACCGTTGGATCCAGGCTTATGCCGCGAGGCACCACTACGTCTACGTCAACTACTACGCCGCGATGAAGAATGCCGCGGGGGGATTGAAGCACTCGCTGAGCCCCGACGGCGTGCACCCGTCGCCGGCCGGCTATGCCGTCATGGCGCCCCTGGCCGAGGCCGGTATAGAGGCGGCGTTGAAGCGGGCGCATCGCTGAGATCGGCGGGCGGTAGGGAAACGAGTCGATAACGAGGCGGATCCCACGCATATTTCCGCGGCGCGCGTCGAATGACAAAAACATAACAGGACGAGAGCCAGAGCCGCGGGCGCATTTCGGTAATCCCGTACACGCGGCCGTCAGGTGCGTACTTGTGCGCCCGATGCGCGCCGATCGATAATTTCCCTCTCGAGCGGCTGCCGATCCTCCGGGAGATCCCATGCCCGAAACCGCGTACCCCGGATGTGCCGGGCGCTCCACGGCCACTGGCGCGTCCCGCGCCGGGTGGTGCGAGGGTCATGCGCGGCCCCGCAACGCGCAGCGCAGGAGTGCGACTCGCCATCGGCGGATTGCGACTCGATGAGCGCCGATCGCGCCGCGCAACCTGCCGAGGCCGCGACACCCGCGGGCCTTGCGGGTCTGACGCGCGAGGAGGCTCGCCGGCGGCTCGTGCAACACGGCCCGAACGCCGTGCCGGAGAGCGAATCGAGCCCCTGGCTGCGGGTGCTCGGCAAATTCTGGGCGCCGGTTCCGTGGATGCTCGAAGCGGCGGTCCTGCTGCAAGTGATGCTGCACGAGTACCTCGGGGCGGGGGTCATCGCCGTGCTGCTGCTGTTCAACGGCGGCCTGGGCCTGATCAAGGAAGGTCACGCGCGCGCGACGCTCAGAGCGCTGAGGGAACGGCTCGCGCTGAACGCCGTGGTGATGCGTGACGGGCAGTGGTTGACCGTGCCCGCGGCGGATCTGGTTCCGGGCGATGTGGTGAAGCTCTCCCTCGGCGGCATCGTGCCGGCGGATGTCATGCTGCGCCAGGGCGAGGTGCTGCTCGATCAGTCCATGCTCACCGGAGAATCCTTGCCGATCGAGGCGGGTGCCGGCGCGATGACCTACGCCGGAGCGCTGGTGCGCCGTGGCGAGGCGGTCGCGGAGGTCGGGGCAACCGGCGCGGCGACGAAATTCGGCAAGACCGCGGAGCTGGTGCGCATCGCTCAGAGCCCGAGCTCGCAGCAGCAGGCGGTGGTGCGCATCGTGCGCAATCTGGCGCTGTTCAGCGCCGCGATGGTTCTCGTGCAGCTGCTGTACGCGGCCGCGACGCACATGCCGATCGCGCAGACGATTCCACTGATCCTCACCGCCGTGCTGGCGGCCATTCCCGTGGCATTGCCGGCGACGTTCACGCTCGCCTCGGCCATTGGCGCGCGCACGCTCGCCGCGCGCGGCGTGCTCCCAACACGCTTGTCGGCGATCGACGAGGCGGCGGGCATGGACATGCTGTGCTCGGACAAGACCGGCACGCTGACCCGCAATGTGCTGGCCGTGACCACCGTATACGCCGCGCCCGGGTTCGATGCGCCGCAGGTGCTCGGATTGGGGGCGCTCGCGAGTGCCGATGCGGGACTCGATCCGGTGGACGCGGCAATCCGCGGCGCCGCGGCGCAGCGGCCCTCGAGCGGGCTGCCGGCGCGGGTGCGCTTCGTGCCCTTCGATCCGGCGCAGAAGATGTCAGAGGCGCAAGCCCGCGGCGCGGCGGGGGAGACGCTGCGGATCGTCAAAGGAGCCTTCAGCCGCATCGCGGCGCTCGCCCCGCCCTCGGCGGACATCGGCGCGTCGGCGCAAGCGATGGCGAACCGGGGCGACCGTGTGCTCGCGGTGGCCGCCGGACCCGCCCAGGCGCTGGCCTGGGTCGGGCTGATCGGCTTGAGCGACGAGCCCCGGGCCGATGCCCGCCAGCTCATCGCGGAATTGAAGTCCCTCGGGGTGGAAACGGTCATGGTGACCGGAGATGCCGCGCCAACCGCCGCCGTGGTCGCGCGCGCCGTGGGGATCGAGGGAGCCGTCTGCCCGTCCGGCGCGCCGCCGCCGGGTGCCCGGCCACGGGATTTCGGGGTGTTCGCCGGAGTCTTCCCCGAGGACAAGTTCAAGATCGTCCAGGCCTTGCAGCGGGACGGACGCACCGTCGGCATGTGCGGCGACGGCGCCAACGACGCGCCGGCGCTGCGCCAGGCACAGATGGGCATCGCGGTCGCGACGGCCACCGACGTGGCCAAGTCCGCCGCCGGCATCGTGCTCACCCGGCCGGGTCTCGGTGGAATCGTCGCGACGGTCAAGGTCGGGCGCGTGGCCTATCAGCGGATTCTCACATACACGCTGCGGTCCGTGACCGCGAAGGTGACGCAGATGCTGCTGCTCACCGTGGGGCTGTTGCTCACCGCGCGCGCCATCCTGACACCGATGATGATCGTCCTGGTCATGATCGGCGGGGACTTCCTCGCCATGTCCGCGACCACCGACAACGTGCGCGCCTCGGCGCTGCCGAATGCCTGGCGAATCGGGCGGATCACGCTGGCGGGCATCGTTCTCGGGGTCGTTGCCGCGGTGTTCTGCAGCGGCGTCGTCGGTGTCGCCCACTTCCGTTTTGGTTGGGTCGCCGATCACGGGCTGCGCACCCTCGCCACCGTGACCCTGGTGTTCGTCATCCAGGCCACCTACTACGTGGTGCGTGACCACCGCTGGCTCTGGAGTTCGCGGCCGAGCGCCTGGGTCGTCGCCTCTTCCGTGGTCAATGTGCTGAGCATCGTGCTGATGGCCGCCTACGGCTTTCCCCTGCACCGGCTCTCCTGGCCGGTCATCGGCCTGTTGTTCACGGCAACCGCGCTGTTTACGCTGGCTCTCGATCTGGTCAAAAGACTGCTCTTGGCGCGGCTGAAGCTCGACTGACAGCCTGCCTGCGATCCGTGGCGAGGCTGCGATGAGTCGCTGCGGGCGGCGCGGTGTTCGGGGATAATCGGGCAGGGGCGCGTCGCCGCGGTGCTCGCCGCGCTCGCGAGCGTGGTCGTGAGACTCCCGGTGGCCGAGGTGCGCGGCGGCAGATCGACCGGGCGGGGGGGGGGGGGGGGCGCCATGAAAATG
>JAKBWB010000010.1 GCA_021843755.1 Pseudomonadota bacterium | reverse complement strand
CCCCACGGTGAATTCGTTCTGGCGTCACCCCCCCTTTGCGGCTGAGGGGAGCATCAGGCCGGAGCCGGGGCGGCAGGACGGGGCGCAGCGGATGCCCGAGGAGGGTGGCGAGAGTTCTCGCTCATGAGCAGGTAATCGAAGACGGTGCGCACGTTGCGATTGAGGCGGCGCAGCGTTTCGGCGACCCTGCGGCCGGGCTTTGATTGGATGAGTGCGACGGCGAAGCGGCGCAGACGCGAGACGTTCTCCGGACCGTAGCCGCTGCGGATGCGGCCGCGGTCCTCGTCGAAGTTCCAGTCGATGAGGTAATGGCAGCGGTTCTCTATGACCCAGTGGCCACGGTTGATCTGCAGGAGCCGCTCAGGGGAAGCCTCAGAGGCGGGGCGGCTGGTGATGCCGTAGGCGAGCTCGCAGGAGCGCTCCCCGGTTTTCTTCTTCAGCACCCGCCGCTCGATGAGGAAGGCCTGGGCGACCTCGGGGAAGTCGAGGTAGTCGTTGAGGGCTGCGGTGACCCAGATGCAGCGGGTTTCGATGCGCCCGTGGCCGCAGGAGGTCTGGGTGAACTGGGGAGCGGAGCGGTCTTGGAAGTAGCGCTCGAGGTCAGCCAGGAGCGCGGGGCGATTGCCCTTGACGCTGAAGTGGTAGTAAGCGCCGCGGCGACGGATGAACTCGGCGATGGGGCGTTGGGTTAGCAGTGCATCGGCGCTGATGTCCTTATCCTTCAGGTCCAGCTCCTCGAGCAGCGGGATTGCGGTTTTGATCTCATTGGTCTGCTTGAGCGTGTCCGGATCGCCCGCTACGGGCAGAGTGCCGACTTTTTTTGACTGTAGCAGGCGCCGGTTTCATGGCCGATCACGCTCATGAGGTGCGTGCGCTCCCCGTGCGCATCGATCGCGTTGCACATTGTCTTGCCATCGATCGCGAGGCTTGAGTCCTGCGGGGCGAACTGCCCATTCCAGCGTTGCAGGGCCTGATCGAGGTGCTCAGGCTCGACCCGCATCAGCACGTCACGGATGATCGAGAGGCTCGGGACCAAGTACTCCCCACGCACCCGACGGCAGCGAAAGCGTGCCCGGGCGCTCTGGGAGAGATGCTCGGCCCACTCGGCGATATGCTTGTAGCCGCGCGCCCCGCAGAGCGTCGCGGCGGCGGCAATCGCCAGCACCACCGAGAGCCGATGGCGCCGTCCCTGGCCGCGGCGCGGATCGGGGATGTTCTCGAAGAAGGCGGGCAAGGCCTGCATTTGCGCAGCGGTGAGCATCAGTTTCGGTCCTTCCCGCACATACGGGGGTGGCAGATGCGGCTGGCACAGGAGGGTGCGCGCCTTGCCGCTGAGGCAGCGCAGGAAGACTTTCTTCGGCGATTGCGGGGTGTCGGTGTACCCGCCCTGGCGACGCCGGTAGCCGCGCGTGTCCCCGACGTACAGCCAGTTGGAGGCTTGATAGAGGGTGCCGCGGTGGCGTTGCGGATCGACAAAGGTCTCCAGCAACAGGATCGGATGGCCGAACGCTTCGCTCCAATCCTGCGCGAGCCGTCGCTCGCACAAGGCGAGTACGCGCGAGGCCACGTTCGGCCGGTGCCACTCGGGCAGAATACAAAACCGCGTGTTGTTGGCCAGCAGCGAAAGGCGCGCGTACTGCTGCCGATAGCTCCAGCCGATCCACCGATCGCGCACCGCGCACTTCAGGGCCGCCGCTGAAAAGGAAAGCAGTGCGACCCATTGCTCGCACCAGCTCGCCACGTACCAGAGCGTCTCACCGATCTTCGGCAACGCTCCAAGGTAGTGATGCGCCTGCATCAAGGCTTGGTAGCGCCCCTCCTCGGCGCGCTGAACCCGCCGCACCTCGATCTCTTTGAGCATGCCCCTCCCGCGCGGACCGGGCGGTCCGACGGGGCTCGTTATACCGCAGTGAAGCGGGGCTGTCCAGTCCGAGGAAAGGGCCCTTTATCCCTCAGCGGCTTGGGAGTAGGACGAAATCGCCCTGATGCAGTCCCCGCATGCCGGGCGAACGCCGACGGACGTTCGTCCGCTCTGCCCGGGAGTGAACTCGTGGCCGAGCCGTCGGCGGATTTCTCAAAACGGGTCGATACCGGCCCGTCAACTTCGCACGGTCGCTCCGGCGGCTGGCGCACTGCGAGGACGGGGACTCAGGCAGGGCCGCAAGGGGAGCGGTGGCACGGAATGTTGCGGTGACATCATCATCGCGCATGATCGCGAGGCGTGTCTTGCGGGGGCGGAACCGCTGTGCGCCGCGCTTGCTGTCACCTGGGCGAAGGTTGCGGGGGGCATGGGCGACGCGCATGCAGCAGCGGTGCGCTTGACGAAATCTCTTTATATATATATAGTCAATATATATCTAGTAGAGATCAAGGTGATGTCGTGAAAACGGCCAAGCTCTTCAAGAACGGTGACAGCCAGGCTGTACGGCTTCCCAAGGAGTTCCGCTTCGCGGGAGCAGAGGTGTTGATCAAGCGCGTCGGCAGTGCGGTCGTACTTTTGCCCAAAGCCAAATCGTGGGATACGCTGGTTCAGAGCCTGGATAAATTTCCGGCGGATTTCATGAACGAACGCGGGCAGCCACGTGAAGCAGAGCGGCGGGAGTCGCTACTGTGAAATGGATGCTTGATACGGACACGTGCATCGCCATCATAAAAAAGCACCCTGCTGCACTTAAGAAAATACGCGGCAAATCGGTCGGACAGGTTGGAATCTCGTCGATTACATTGGGTGAACTCATGTTCGGCGCGGCAAAGACCAGTCGTCCAAAAGTTGCGCATGACGCACTGAATGAATTTCTGTTGGCGCTCGAGGTCGCGGGATTCGATGAGGGCACCGCAATGATCTACGGAGATGTCCGTGCATCGCTCGAACGGCAGGGGAGACCGATTGGGCCGCTCGATACGCTCATCGGCAGTCATGCGCATGCGCTGGACATGGTTTTAGTTACGCACAACACGCGAGAGTTCTCGCGGATTGATGGCCTGCGACTCGAGGACTGGATCGCGCAGTAATGGAGCATGTGCAACGGTGTGCCGCGCGCGCCGGGCGTCTGTGCACGGCCGGACGCGGTCATACTGCGTGCCGGAGTGCGACTGCGGACTGATGCAGTACGATGATTGACCTGGATGACGCGTGGCTGAGCCACACATGGGCAAATCACCCTCCCGCGCCATGACGCGGCCGCGGAGCTTTCAGTCATCGGAAGAATTGCGTGCATGGCTGGCGAAGAAGCATGCTCAAGCTCCTGGTCTACTCCTGCGAATTTACAAGAAGGACTCAGGTGTTACATCGGTCACGTATGCCGAGGCGCTTGATCAGGCGCTGTGTTTCGGTTGGATAGATGGGCAAAAGCTGCCGTTTGACGCACACTCCTGGGTGCAAAAATTGACTCCCCGAAGGGCAAAAAGCGGCTGGTCCAAAATGAATGTTGCGCGTGTGGATCGCCTGATCCGTGCGGGCCAAATGACACCTGCTGGCCTCAAAGAGGTCGAAGCAGCCAAGGCCGACGGGCGCTGGGCCGCGGCGTACGATTCTTCTGCAACCGCAACGGTGCCTCCCGAGTTCGTGAAGGAGCTCGCACGCAACGCAAAGGCAAAGCAATTCTATGCGACACTCAACAAGGCCAATCGGTACGCGATCGCCTACCGGTTGCAAACAGCAAAGCGCCCAGAGACGAAGTTCAGGCGCATAAGACTGATTATCGAGATGCTCGGGCGCGGCGAGAAATTTCACTGATTCCTCGGGCTCCCTACTTCGGGGCACGACATTCGCGGTCTCCGCGCAGACCATCTCTGTCAAGCTGCTCTGGTCAGGTGAGGCAGAAAAAAACTGCTTTGGGTATCCGCAGCGGAAGTCGACATCATTCGAGTTCGCAGATGTGTCTCTACGAGTGTGGAGTCGTAGGCAAAACCGCAAAGGAGCAACATCAAGGAGACGCCGGCTCCGCTGTGTCACTTGCATCAGATCGGCGTCTCACCTCACGTCGCGGGCATCCACCGATTCGACAAAGTCCCGGTGGTGCTTCGCGTTTTGCGATGCAGCGCGAACCGCGGCGCACCCCATCTGCGGCACTCCCGGATGTGCTGGATCTGCCCGAGGTCGGATTCGAAACGTTGACGTAAGTCAGTGAATGGCATGGTAGTGCGGCAGGTTGGCAGGCGAAAATACCCCGAGGCGATATCCCCGCGGCTCTCCATGGCGTGATCCAGATACCCCCAGCTCGGCCTGCGAGTGCGGCGCTGGTGTATTGGGCACAGCCGCGCATTGCCGTCACCTTGATCTGCTGTGCAACAAATGAGAGAATTTGTATAACGGACGTTGAGGTGAAGTCATGAGTGCTTCGGAATCGATCGGCCGACGCAAGATGTCGTTGGCGGAAATGCGGGTTCGAGTGACCCTGGAGACCGCGCAGGCCGCGGGACTGCTCGGTGGGGCAAGGAGTGCCCGCGTGGCTGGCCGAGTACCCGCCGAGCTGGTTGCGGCGGCGAAGAAGAGTGCGGGGATCTCATCGGATACGGATCTCATCGAGATCGCGCTGGCGAGGCTGGCTCTGGAGGATGACTTCGGCGCAAAGCTGGTACGGAACAAGGGAGTGCTGCCTCGAGACGTCGGCATTGAGTTTTGATCTCGATGCCACTCTGCGCTGGCTCAAACCGACCCGAAAGACGCGTCTGCTGCGGCGCAGGCCGGAGGAGAGGCTGGATTGGGTCGGAGAGGTCCCACTGGTAGGCGCGCCGGTTCTGCTGGATACGACGGTTTACGTCGATGTCCTTCAGGGACGGACACCGGAATCGCTTGACGCCTTCGTGAGTGTGCGGACATGCAATCACTCTTCGGTTTGTCTCGCCGAGCTGATGCACGCTTTCGGGCGGCTAAAGCCGGATGATCCCCGAACGGGACAGGCGCTCAAGGCAATCGGTGGAACAGTCCGGGACATTCCGGCTCATCGCCTTGTGGCGCCTGATGCGGCGACATGGGCGGAGGCGGGAGTCCTCGGCGGCTTACTGTTTCGGCTCGGCTGCCATGCGGCAGGCGCGGAACGTAAGTGCCTCAATGATGCGCTTATCTTCTTGCAGGCCCGCAGGAATGGTTGGCCGGTGGTGACGGCCAATATCGGCGATTTCGACTTCCTGAATCAGCTCGTCCCGGACGGGCGCGTTCTATTCTATAGACGCATTAGGAATTGAAGTGATCCCGGCGTCGAGACCGGTAATGGCCGTAGAAGAAGGTCGCTCGAACAGAATGGTCGCAATATCGCAACTGAAGCCTGCCACGGTACGTAAGACACGCCTCTGGGGTCTGGCTGTCATGGTCATACGGCTAGCGGTTGTCGTAATTTCAAACACGTACACGACGGTTGCGAATTCGGAGCGAGCGGGGCGCTATCTGCCGATGTGGGAGCCCGCCGTCCGGGAGTCGACGAGCGCCATCATGATCGCCGTGCTGGTTCCGGCTGTTGGCTGATGGTTGAGCCAGTTCCCATTAATCGCCTCAAACTGGAAGCGCAATTTTCCGGCACAGCTGCTTGCGACCCTGCCGTTCTCGCTCGTTCACGTCGCCGGCATGGTGACCCTGCGCGATCTGGCGTACCGACTGCTCGGTCGGCAATACGAATTCGGCAGCTGGTGGCCGAATTGGCTCTATGAGTATCGCAAGGACTTCATCACGCAATGGATGATCCTGCTCGGGATCATCGCCTTCCGGTGATACGGGCTCTGGCTGGATTCCGGCTCCGGCAGCACGGCGCTGCCGACGGAGGTGGCCGCAGCCGAGATGCCTGCAGAACGTCTCATTGTCCGCAAACTCAATCGAGAGTACATCCTGAACGTCTCCGATATTGACCGAATCGACGCGAACGGGAATTACGTGACGGTGCATCCGCGGGGCGCTGCGTATCCCAAGCGGGAGTCTCTCGCCGCTCTCGAGCAGAGACTGGATCGGAACCGGTTTGTGCGTGTACACCGCGGGCACTTGGTCAACGTCGACCGGATCAGGGAGATTCAGCCGTGGGAACACGGCGACTACCGCATCGTGCTGCATGACGGCAGCTGTGTGAACCTCAGTCGCCGCTATCGCGACCGGCTCGAGAACCTGCTCCGCTGATTCCGTCCCCACCAGGGAGCCGTTCGGCCCCGAGCCGCTCCGCTCGTCACCTTGACGATGGCGGCTCGGCGCACAGTTCTCTAGGATGCTCGCTTTATCGTGCCCGCCTTGCGTTACGTTCTCAAACGCATGGGTGCCGCAGGCAGTGGCGCACGGAGTTCCGCCGATACCGTGATCCTGTGAATCTGGGGACAGCCCGAAAGACTGGAAGGGGTTCGAGCATGCGAAGACGAGAAATCCTCAAATGTCTGGCCGCCGCTTCCGCCATTCCGCTTCTAGCACAAGGAGCGTTTGCCGATCCGATTGCCCGTAAGAGGTCTATTCGGCGTGTGCGGCCCTCCGATCCCAGCTGGCCGAAGCCAGACGAATGGGCGGTGCTGAACGAGCAGGTAGAAGGGACTCTGATTCCGGTGACCTTCCCGATCGACGTGCTCAAGAGTGCACCGCAAAGCGCTGTCGCCCAGCAGCTCAAACGGGACATCCATAATCCGTTCTATATTGCTGATCAGCCCGGACTGACCGAGACACTCGGGTGGATCGACGCATGGGCCACGCAGCCGAGCGCCTATGCGGTGGTGGCGCACAATGCGGGGCACATTGCCGCGGCGGTCAATTTCGCGCGGGATCATCAATTGCGCTTGGTGGTAAAGGGGCGGGGGCACAGCTATGTCGGTGCCTCGAATGCCCCGGATTCGCTGCTGATCTGGACGCGTCACATGACCGATCTACGGGCGCACGACGCGTTCATCCCCCAGGGTTGCACAGGTAAGATCGCGCCGCAACCGGCCGTCACGATGGACGCCGGTACCTACTGGCTAGAGGCGTACCGGGCGGTCACGACCCATGGGGGGAGGTACGTCCAGGGTGGAGGATGCACCACAGTCGGTGTCGCCGGACTCATCCTCGGCGGAGGTTTTGGCAGCTTCTCCAAGCGTTATGGTACGGCCGCAGGCGGCTTGCTGGAAGCCGAGGTGGTAACCGCGGATGGCAGGATCCGCACGGTGAACGCCTGCAGTCATCCGGACCTCTTCTGGGCGTTGAAGGGTGGCGGGGGTGGCACCTTCGCGACGGTGACCAAACTGACCGTTCGAACCCACGATCTGCCCCAGTATTTCGGCATCGTCAGCTTTAAAGTCAAGGCGCCCTCGGACGAGGCTTACCGGAGGCTGCTCGGAGAGTTCGTAAGCTTCTATGCCACGCACTTATTCAACGAGCATTGGGGGGAGCAGGCGCACGTACGCAGCGACAACGTGCTCGAGATCAAAATGCTTTCGCAGGGGCTGGATACCGAACAATCCCGCGATGTCTGGCGGCCGTTCCTCAATTGGGTGAAGAACTCCCCGCTCGGCTATTCGATGTTGGGTCGAGTCGTGATCGGCACTCTGCCCGCACGACACATGTGGGACGCCGGGTGGCTCGGTGAAAATTGGCCGGAGCTGGCCTTCCCGCGCAAGGGCAATCCGCTCCACACCCTGCTGGATGACATTCTCGCTGATACGGTGCACGAACCCCTCTTCCGGCGTGACGAACGGCCGGGTGCGGCCCCGTGGAAGTTTTGGTGGGACGGCGATGGAGGTCAGGTCGGCTGGTACATATGGGGATATGACTCACTTTGGATGCCGGCGACCCTGCTTGCAGGCGACGCGCAGACCCGCCTGGTCGATGGCCTGTTCGCAGCTTCGCGGCACGCCTGGGTTGAATTGCATTTCAACAAGGGGCTCGCCGGGGCCAGACCGGAGGCGATCACCGCGGCGGCCGATACGGCGATGAATCCGGCGGTTCTGACGGCCTTTGCGCTCGCGATCGTCGCGAACGGGGAGGGGCCGGCGTATCCGGGAATCCCGGGGTATGAGCCTCATGTCGCCAGAGGGCGCGCGAGTGCGAAGGCGATCGAACACTGCATCGAGCTGCTGCGCGCGGTTGCGGGGCAGAACGGTTCGTACGTAAATGAGACCAATTACTTCAAGCTGGGATGGCAGCAGGCCTTTTGGGGCGCGAATTACCCCCGGCTCGCTCGGATCAAGCGCAAATACGATCCGCACGGGCTCTTTTTCGCCCACCACGGCGTCGGCTCAGAAGAGTGGAGCAATGATGGCTTCACGAAAATCTGAGCCACAGGACCGAGTATCGATTACTCAGTGCTCTGCGGTCATAGGAACGCTGGCAGCTTCGAGTCAGCTTGTCATATGCCATCTGGAGCGACCACCCGAACGGCCGCATGAATGCAAGCAGGTGGTCTCGTGTGCCAGGATAGCCGTAAAGCCCATGTAGGGTCGGATGCGGAAGTTCGACCCTGTACAAACCCGCGGGTGCATCACTATGAATGCTGCGGTTTTGGGCGTCGCCGCCAATGGCGCAATGTAGAATCGCGAGGGCAGTGTTGGGGTGCCCTTTGGAGCAGACTCGCGATTCGCCTGAAGAAACGGCGGGCGCTCGCCGGAGGCTCGGCGCGCCGTCAGTGCTCATCGCGCGTTGCGAATATGAACGCGATGCCGAGCGCTCCGTGCGCGACACTGCCGGATGCGCTGGGTCTGCCCGAGGTCGGAGTCGAATCTCGCGCATAAGTGTTTGCACTTCCTGCGGTTCAGCTGACCACGCAGAGCAAGTACCCCGAGTTATGCCCCCACGGCCGTCGGGGTACACTGATCGCCTCGCGGCCTGCGCAGCGCGGTGCTGCTCCGGGTCCTTTCGTTACCTGCCGAGCACGAATATCCGCTTTACCTCGTTCACAGCCGGTTCGGATCCGGCGCCTGGGTCACAGCCCCCGGCGTTCGCAGCATGGGATTTGCACTTGTCAGCCTCCGATCTCTCGCTCTTACGTGCCAGCCGCGCGCGTTGCCTGACAGTTCCTGGGGGTACATTTTGCCTCGTGCCATAGTCCGTTTGGAGAGGCTGGTCATTTGGTCAATATATTGACCAAAACATGGCGGTATGGTAATAAATATTACCAAATGAGCACCTCAGAGATCAGCCCCGTCCTAGAACGCCAGTTGTTACTGCAGCTGGGCGATCGGCTCAAACGCTTGCGGAAAGCGCAGGGAGTTGGCACGGTCGAGATGGCTGCGCGCACCGGGATCACCCGCAATACCCTTAGGGCAGTCGAAGCCGGCGATCCAGCTCCCTCGATCGGCACCTATCTGCGAGTAATGTCCGTTCTGGGCATCAGCGGCGAGTTAGCTCTGCTAGCCGGAGACACCATGCGACCGTCGCCGCCGGATTCCGCGGCGGCACGATCCCGGCGCGCGGCGCCGGTTGTGCAGGTGCGCATCTCCGCAGACGACGCACAGCACCGGATTCAGGACTTGCAGAGTCTGGCGCTCCATGAGGAGGCGGTGCGGCTGGCGAAGGCCGACCCAGCGCTGGTACTGCGCGCCCAAGACACCGCCAGGCGGTGGCTCGCCAGCGGTGACTCGCGCTCCGCAAGCCTGTGGCGTGAATGGCAAACAATCTTGGCCGCGGGCAACTGGCGCAAGGTACTCGGCCGCGCGCGACATGCCCAGCAGCTCAGGCAGGCTTCGCCGCTCGTCACCGCTCTTCCGCAAGAGGTGCGCTGCCGCATCCTGGAGCAAGTGAGTAACCTCAAGAAGGGGATCGTGATCGGCGGCACTCCAATAACTCCAGAGGGTGAGGACTAACCTGGGATCACGCCATGACGCGAGAAGACCTCGAACATGTCATCCGCGCCAGCGGCGACATCACAAACCAGTACGAGTTCGTCATTCTCGGAAGCCAGTCGATGCTCGGCTCCGTGCCAAACCCGGAAGAGGTGTTTACGGTTTCGATGGAAGCCGACATCTACCCGCTCCAGGCCCACGAACTGGCTGATAAGATCGACGGCGCCATCGGCGAAGGCTCGCAATTTCACCGGAGTTTTGGTTACTACGCTCAGGGAGTGGGCCCGGAGACTGCCACATTGCCAAAGGACTGGATGCAACGGGTGCACCGAGTCCAAAACAGCAACACCAATGGTCGCGTGGGTTACTGCCTGGACGTGCTCGATCTCTTTCTCGCGAAAGCCGCGGCCGGACGCGAGAAAGACCGTGAGTTCTGCATGGCGCTGTTTGAGTACGGCTACGTCACTCTAGCGCGGGCGCTGAAGATGGTGCCGACCATGCCCTTCGACGACAAGGAGCAGCGAACGCTACGCGCAACGATTCGCCGCTGGGCGAAGGCCGTTCGAGACGCTGGTTACGACGTCACCGATGAGTGAGCAAAGCAGGGTATGTGATGCGTCGATCGGGCTCGTGGAGGCCAGCGGAAGCCAGCGAAGGGAGGTGGGAATGCCCGAGGTCGGAGTCTAAGTCTCCGCAGAAGTGTTTGAAACTACAGCAAATCCAATCAGGACGTAGAAGAAGTACTCCCAACCATACCCCCACGACCCTGGGGGTACTCTGCGCTTCTCGCTCCGCAGCCTGAGCAGAGTGGATATCGTGAATGTGCGCCTTCTTCGCCGCATGATTTGCGGCGATTGGCAGCCCACGACCTATTTTCACCGCTGCGCAGGAGGCCGTGATGCGCTCTCTTGGTGGCCGTAGCCGCTACCCGCGAGGCGAGTGCGCTGCACGACAAGAGGGCTCGCGGATGACATGGATGGTCGGTTGCCCCGTGTCAGCCAAGATGCGCTCGTCGGAGTTTATTCTTGGAACAATATCACAACCAGTGTAATATGAGACGATGGACGGAAAAGCCTTGAAGGCGGCGCGACTTCGGGCCCGGATGACCCAGGCCAAGGCTGCCGCACGGATGGGCGTTTCGCAGCCGTATTTCTCAATGCTGGAAAAGGGCGAGCGAGCGTTCACCGATGACCTGGCGCGGGCCGCCGCAAAGCTTTTCGGCCTCTCGCCAGCGGTCTTACCTCTCCCGCCGGCCAGCAATCTTGCCGCCAAGGTCGATCCCGATTTCATGGCGCGGCAACTATCTGGGCTTGGGTATCCAGGCTACGCCCATCTGCGTCCAGTCAAAGCAAACCCGGCCGCAGTCGTGCTCCAGGCACTTCTACAGGATGATCTAGGAGTTCGCCTCTCGGACGCACTGCCCTGGGTTCTTCTCGTCCACCACGACCTTGATTGGAAATGGCTCGTGAGCAGCGCCAAGCAGTTCGATGCCCAGAATCGGCTCGGATTCCTTGTCGGGATGGCGCTGGAGCTTGCCGAGCAGCGCAATTTCCATCCGGAAGCATCTTCCGAGTTGCGTCCGGTTTTGGCCGTTCTGGAGCGCTCACGCTTGGCCGGGGAAGACACCTTGTGCGAGGAGTCCATGACCAAGTCCGAGCGTGCATGGCTGCGTGAAAGCCGCGGCAATCTCGCGCTTCACTGGAACTTGCTGTGCGCCATGACGCCGGAGGATCTAACGTATGTCAGCGAAAGACACGCCGCCTGAGCCGTGGGCGTCGTTCCTCGCAGCGCTTGATGCTGCGGTCGGAACGCCGGTGGAGATCCACTGTCTTGGCGGTTTCATGATAGAACACGCCTATCGCATCCAGCGAGATACACCGACAGAAGACCTCGACTTCATATCGGCCATCGACATTGCGCATTCTGCGCCAATCAACCTTGAATCTTTGGCCGGAAAGGGCACTGCATTTCACAGGCAACACAAGATGTATGTCCAGTACGTTGGCATCTCTACGCCACCGTGCAACTACCAGCAGCGCCTCGTGGCCGTATATCCACAAGCCCAATGGAAGAACCTGCGGCTATTTGGCCTCGAAGCTCATGACCTGGCGCTCTCGAAGATCGAGCGCAACAACCGGCGTGACAGCCAGGATGTTCGTGGTCTCGCGCAAGCCGGACTCATTGACCCGGACATTCTTGAGTCCAGGTATCACCAAGAAGTCAGGCCATACCTTCTTAGCAAATTCGAGTGGCACGACGGAACGCTCAAACGCTGGCTGGAGGCAATTCGGGAAATCAGGGCCGATCTGCAATCTGCCGCCAGTGCAGAAGACGACACCTCAACCAAAATAGGGGATTGACATAGCGTGAGCATCCCGCGCTGACCCGAGGGTCCGCGCAGGATCGCGCGGGGGTGGAGATACGCCATACACGTGCAGCGGCAGTATCTGCCTGATCGGCCCGGACGACGGGAGATGGACATGGCCATGCTGGTTAGTCAGAGCAGCGTTAGCTCGTTTCTTGCGCTCGCAAGCCGCGACGCTTATCGCGCCGGTCTCGGCCATCGAACGGCTGCGCTCGAGGACGCCCGTCTTCTTCCGCTGACGGAATTACATCCTCTGCCTTGATCCGGACGATCTCATGCTGGATCGTGTCGGACCCGCTCCCCTGAGTGGGCTGGGTGACCGCTCCGCTCGATACCTGCGTCGCAAAGGAAGAACGGAGATTGCCGCGGGTGTGCGGAAAGCTCGTGAGTCGTGCGTGGTACTCCGCTCCGGCACCGCACTTGCTGGCGGGTGAGTAACCCGCCGTCGCAAGGCCGTACCTGAAGAGGCGGGTCTGCCCGAGGTCGGAGTCGAACCGACCAGCGAAGTGCTGGAAAGTGCAGTGGTTCCTGACCACGTGGAACGAAATACCCCCGGTCATACCCCCACTGCGGTGGGGGTACACTGATCACCTTGCAGGTCGGCTCTCCCTGCTTGGTATTTACATTGTAAATACGCGGTGGTACAGTGTAGTTCATGGACCGTGTCCTCGAGCACGCTGGCACAACCTTTCGCTGGAACGAGCTGAAGGCTGCCGAGAACCAGAGCAAACACGGCGTCTCCTTCGAGGAAGCCGTGACCGTCTTCGATGACCCCCTTTTTGTCCTGCAGGACGCAACCCGGAATGAGGAGCAAAGAGAGGCGGCGATTGGCTTCAGCTTTACTGGTCAATTGCTGACGGTCGTGCATATTGAGTTCGACGGCGAATTCATTCGGATTATTTCAGCTTGGCGCGCCTCGCCGACCGAGGAGGCTTTCTATGATCAATGAACGGCTAAAGAAACGGCTGAAGAAAGATCGGCCGAGTACAACCATTACGATGCGGATACCCGCCGATGTTGTCGAATCGCTCAAGGCCGTTGCCCCGATGCGGGGCTTTTCGGCTTATCAAACGCTACTGAAGAGCTACATCAGCGAGGGGCTGCGTCGCGATGAGGCGCAGTTCGACCAGAACACGGCGCAGCGGCTCGCCGCTGCGTTGAAGCGTCGCGGAGTTGCAGAGAACGTGCTGCAAGAGGCGATGCGGGAAGTCGCAGAGAGTCACTGAAGGACGAGTTCGCGCCTTGTCGGGCCGCGTCGCTCAGAAGGCGACGCTCACCATCTCCACGAAATTCCGACGCGACGATCTGTTAATCTAATGAAATGACGCTGCCGAGAAGACAGCGCGACTGCTCGCCTCGATCGACGAGCACCGCCACCAGCGCTCGACGCAAGTCTCTCTTGAGCATCCTGCTGTGTCTTTGCATCGGATCAATACCTATATCGGTACACGCCGCCGCACATTGCCAGCGGATCTCTTGGCCTTGCTCGCGTGTTGCAGGCACCTGGGGTCTTTGTGGGGGACTTGCACGGCACCGTCCAGGCTCCTGCATTCGTAAAGGCACTCATCTGTCATCTCTTGAGCTCGGGGGACGCCGTCGTGTTGGCGCTGGAATATCCGCGCGCCCAGCGGCATTTTCTTGATTCATTTCTGCATTCACACTCGGCGGACCCGAAACGCGACCTTCTCGCGAGCCCGTTTTGGAGCCGTCCGACATAGGACGGGCGAACTTCGCGTGCGATGCTTCAGCTCCTCGAGTGGATCCGAGGGCGGATTGCCGGTGGAGCCCGAGTTCGCGTCCTGGCCTTCGGCTGGGAACCTCCTCGCGGATTGAACGGCACCGCAGGCTTCAATGCGCGCGACGCGGCGATGGCTGCCCGCCTTCGTCAGGAACTCGCAGGGCTCGCTCCCGGGAACTTTCCCATCATCTTCACGGGGAATGCCCACGCGCGAAAGACGAAAGGCCTACCCTTTCTCAATGCTCCGCCTGGTGCCGCAAACGCAGGGCCGCTCGCGCTCGGGTCGGGTATAGGCTTCGAGACCTGCCATACCTCCACCTGAACATTGTCGACGACGGAGGCAGTGAGTGGGCGTGTTACGGGAAATGCGGAATGCACCACTTTGGCAAACCAGGGCCCGCAGTGAGGGTGTTTTCAATCAGACCGTCCTCTGACCCTGCGTACGACCTGGAATACTTCGTTGGGCCGATTTCCGCTTCTCCTCCTGCCGTCGATGCACATGCGATCGGCAAGTAACGGCTACGGTCGATCGATACCGGCCGGTCAACTTCACGTCGCTGCCCCGGCGCCTGCCGCACCGTGAGGACTCGGCAGGGCCGCAACGACAGGCGCAAGGAAGAAGGTCGTTGCCGTGGGCGCGCGGAAGACCCGTGCGTCGTGCCTGCTATGGTCGGGGCGCTCCAGCACCACCCAGATCCAGGCGGGTGAATACCGAATGCTGCCTGCTGGGCCGATAGTTCCCGCTGGTACGTGCCTCGAGCAGGAGATTGTTGACCGGAGCCAAGGCGGCACCTGAAGATGGGGGTCTGCCCGAGGTCGGAGTCGAATCGCCCGCGAAAGTACCTGAAATTGCCGCAGCTCCAACAAGGACACCCAAAAAGTACCCCCGGCCATACCCCCACAACCCTGGGGGTACATTGAGTTCCTCGCCACCACCGCGGCCTGAGCAGCGTTGTGCGATAGCTGACCGCCATATTCGCCGCCCGGGTGCTCGCCCGGAGTCTCGCGATGCTGGGCGACCGGCCGCTCGGGGCGGCGCCAGAACGGGGCGCACCGTGCGGGAACTCGGGGCGCCGGCCCGCAAAGCTGGCCCTGCGCCGCGCCGCGCGCCATTCCCGCCTTGCGGGATGCGCACTCATGCAGTAAGCTAGATGTAGTCTAGATTACCGTTGAACGCCATGCACAATCCTTCCATTCCTCTTGCCGAGGCAAAGAATAGGCTCTCTGAGCTGATCGATCGGGTCAGTCGGGGTGAGGAAATCGTCATCAGCCGTCACAATACCGACATTGCCCGACTTGTTCCGATCGGGCGTCCGCCCAGACGTGACATCAGCGAGGCAATCGTCAAGATGCGCGCTACCCGTAAGCACAGAAGTGCCAGTGTTGAGGAGATCCTCCAGTGGCGTAGCGAAGGGCGCCGTTGAACATGGAGTTCGTTCTGGATTCCTCGGTCACCATGTCGTGGTTCTTCGACGATGAAGCCACAACCGCGACGGATGGTTTGCTTGATCAACTCAACAGTGACGGGCGTGCCATAGTCGCCGCGCACTGGGCATTGGAGGTCGGCAATACGCTGCTTATGGCCGAGCGGCGCAAGCGTTCGACCGTCGCCGAGTCGAGCCACTTTCTGGCCATCCTTGATGCGCTGCCGATCGAAACGGATCAGGAAACAATTTCCCGAGCGGGCACCGCAAGCATGACGCTGGCGCGGGCTCAAGCACTCACACTCTATGACAGCGCCTACCTCGAACTCGCGATGCGCCGTAGTTTGCCTTTGGCTACACTCGACAAACAGTTGCGCGCCGCGGCAAAGAAAACAGGCATACCCTGTCTGCCCAAGGAACTCTGACCATCACCGCTTCTGGTTCGCGGAAGTCGGCCAAAAGCGGGCGTTTCAGCGAATGCGTCCTATCGGTATCAGTCTAGGCAGTCCGAGTGCGCAGTTGGCCTTCGTAATCGCGTTTTCCGAGCGGCACACCGCGCGTGCGCAGGATGTCGTATGCGGTAACTGCGTGGAAATAGAAGTTGGGCAGCGAAAACGAAAGAATTAGGGTCTCCGACGTGAAGGCCAGCTTCCGCGGTCCGATCTGGAGATTCAGGTCCTTACCCGCCCAGCTGTTGACCTCTTCGGGGGTGAACGCCTCCAGAGCCGTTTCCGCCTTGCGGATCATGACCTGCAGGTCGGCGAAAGGAACCGGTCCGATCAGTGCGGGCGGGGCGAACACGCCGGTCTTAATCGCCTCCAGCCCCCACACGGAATGATGCCACGCTGCTTCGATTTGGAAATGGAAGGGCGCCATGTCGTCGAAGAGCCGTGCATTCACGAAGTCGTCCGGGTTGGCGCTGGTCTCTGCGCAGTGCTTGGTCGCGCGGTCGAGGAAACCCCCGACGGCCCTCAGGGTTTGCAGGAAGGTCGGCACGCTGAGTTCGTAGAGTGATGTCGCCATCAGCTTCCCCCTGTCCGAACCGGCCCCCGTCAGTGCTCAGCGAATCCTGCGTGGTTGCGAAGGACAAAGCCAAGTATACCCGACGCCGCCGATCTCGCTTTGCCTATGCAGACTGTCTGTTCCCAGGAAGCGCCAATGTCTCCGAAAGGTCGCAACCGGCCTGTCAACTTCACTGCATCTCTCCGGCGGATGCCGCACCGTGAGGGTGGAGACTCGGGCAGCGCGGCAAGGTACGACTGGCGCAGGAGCCGTCGAATGCCGGCGCCAAGGCGGCGCCTGGGGAGCGGGTCTGCCCGAGGTCGGAGTCGAAGTTTCCGCGGAAGTGCTTGAAACTACAGCAAGTCCAATAAGGACATGGGAGAAGTACCCCCAACCATACCCCCACGGCCAAGGGGGTACAGTGCGCTTCTCGCTTCGCAGCCTGAGCAGGGCGGGTGCGGTGAATGCAAGCCTTCATCGCCGCCCGGTTTGCGGCGATTGGCAGCCCACGACCTATTTCAGCGCTTCGCAGGAGGCGCATGCGCTCTCTTTGGTGGCCGTCGCCGCCACCCGCGAGGCGAGTGCGCTGCGCGACAAGAGGGCTCTCGGATGACATGGATGGTCGGTTGCCCCGTGTCAGCCAAGATGCGCTCGTCGGAGTTTATTCGCGCGGAAGGCGTGCCTTGACGCTCACTGATGAGATGTATATACTTGTTGATACATTGACGAGAGGACGCTAGATGTCAAAAACCGCAAAGCTCACCGTGCAGCAGTGGGGAAATAGCCTCGCCGTACGCATACCGGCCGCGGTGGCGCGTTCTGCGCATTTCGCCGTCGGGCAGCCCGTGGAGGTCTCGATCGCGGATGATGGGGTGCTCGTTAAGCGCGCTGGTCGGCCGAGGCTGACGCTCGCGCAGAAACTCGCCGCGTTTGATCCCGCCTGTCACGGAGGTGAGGCGATGGTGACCCGCCCGGTCGGATCCGAGGTGATGTGATGGCGGCCGGATCGCGGTGGGTCCCGACCCGCCGCGACATGATCTGGATCGACTGCAACCCGCAGGCTGGTCGCGAGATGAAGGACGTTCACCCGTTACTGGTGCTCTCGCCCAGGGATTTCAATGAGCGCACGGGAATTGTCATCGGCCTACCCATGACGACGGCGTCCTACAATGACACCAACCCATTTGCCATTAAGTTCGTCGGTCCCAGGGGAGCAGTCAGCTACATTCTTGCGCATCAGCCCAAGTCATTTGATTGGCGAGCCCGCGCCGCAAAGCGGCATCCATGGGGGCAGGTCCCGCCGGAGCCCTTCGCCCTCGCTTGCGAGACATTGAATCAGATCATTGAAATTGGGGCATGAGCATGGCCGGCGCCATCCGGCCACTTCCAGTCATTTGGGGGCACCACCCGATTTGCCGAATTACGGACGTTCAGGCCGTCCAGTTCCGCCGGCCCGGTTGCCTGACCACCATAAGTTCTGTAACACAGAAAATATGCGCGACCGTGACTATCTGAGTCAACTCGAGCTTATGGTGCTGCTGGCAATCTTGCGTATTCGGGAGAACGCATACGGCATGTCGCTCGCACGTGAGATTGAACAGCGCAGCGGACGCGAGTTCGCTTTGGCCAGTATTTATAGTGCGCTCGAGCGACTCGAGGAGCGGGGTCTGGTTCGCTCCGAGCGAGGCGCCCCCACACCTGAACGCGGGGGGAAGGCACGGACGTATTTCGATGTTACTGCCGCAGGCCTCAGAGCGCTGCGCTCGGCCCATGCCACCTTCTCGCGCCTGGCTGCGGGGTTGAAAGAGCTCAAGCCGGTGACCTCATGAATTCCCCGCGCCCGCCGCTACTCGCGACCTGGATGCTAAGGCTGCTGGGGGAATGGACTACAAGTGGGCAGAGACAGTGCGCTTGACGGAATCTGTCGAAATATATATTATTAATATATATGTTTAAAGACCAAGGTGCATTCGTGAAAACGGCCAAGCTCTTCAAGAACGGCGACAGCCAAGCTGTACGGCTCCCAAAGGAGTTCCGCTTTGCCGGAGCAGAGGTGCTGATCAAGCGCGTCGGCAGTGCGGTCGTACTTCTGCCCAAAGCCAATTCGTGGGATACGCTGGTTCAGAGCCTGGATAAGTTTCCGGCAGATTTCATGAACGAACGCGAGCAGCCACTTGAAGCCGAGCGGCGGGAGCCGTTGCAGTGAAATGGATGCTGGATACGGACACGTGCATCGCCATCATCAAAAAGCATCCGGTTGTGCTTAAGAAGCTACGCGGCAAGTCGATCGGACAGGTCGGAATTTCGTCAATTACGTTGGGCGAACTCATGTTCGGCGCGGAAAAGAGTAGTCGTCCAAAGGCTGCGCATGACGCGCTGAACGAATTTCTGTTGGCGCTAGAGGTTGCGGGTTTCGATGAAGGCGCCGCAATGGCCTATGGGGATGTTCGTGCATCGCTCGAGCAGCAGGGGAAACCTATTGGTCCGCTTGATACGCTGATCGGCAGCCATGCGCATGCTCTGGACATCAGATACCTGGGTCGCTGCCGCCCGCGTTTGAGGCCGGAGAGGCCTGTGCTTTATTCGGCCTGTCCCGCAAGATCGGCTCCGGCAACACGACGCTGCGGGTCTCTAACTTGGCGCCCCATGCTGGAGCGCGGGACGCCGAGGTCCAATGTTCGGCAGCGCTTGAAGATTCAATGGTGCCCGAGGTCGGAGTCGAACCGACACGCTTTTAAGGGCGGCGGATTTTCATCCCACTTCGACTTTCATCGCCCCGCCGGTCGGGCCGTGCGGGTTCGTGGGCTGGAGCACGCCTTCACCGTAGCCTTGCGGCCGTAGGTGCCCGCCGTCTGCTCTCTACACCTTCCCCGCATTACGTGGGGCTTGGCTCGGCATGAGCTCGAAATGCTTCAGGGCCTCTACCGAGTTTGACGGGCTTCACCTCGGGGATTTCTCCGCGAGGGCTCAAGTTGTCGTCTGAGTCCGCTGCGTCTACCAATTCCGCCACTCGGGCACGAAGCCGCGAGTATACGGCGGCGCGGGCAATGTGGATACCGGCGCACGGTGCGGGAGGGATGGCCGCTCCGTGTACCATGTGCGAGTGGAACGTAATGACTTCTCCTACGATCTTCCGGCCGATCGGATTGCCCAGTACCCGCTCGCGGAGCGCTCGGCCAGCCGCCTGCTGACACTCGATCGCGCGAGCGGCGCATGGGCGGACCGTACGATGCGCGACCTCCCGGGTCTGCTACGCCCGGGTGATCTGCTGGTCCTGAACGACACACGCGTCGTGGCCGCGCGGCTGCGCGGCGCCAAGCCCTCTGGCGGCCAGGTCGAGGTGCTGCTCGAGCGGGCGGTCGCTGAGTGCGAGGCACTCGTGCAACTGCGGGCGAGCAAGCCGATCCGCCCGGGGCTGCGGATCACGAGCGCCGGCGGGGTGCTGGAGGTGCTCGGGCGCGAGGCCGATCTGTGGCGTATCCGGCTGCCCGCCGCCGTGCTGGAATTCTTCGACCAGTGGGGACAGATCCCGCTGCCCCCTTATATCCAGCGCGCCGCTGATGCGTCGGATCGCGAGAGGTATCAAAGCCTGTTTGCGCGTGAACCTGGTGCCGTCGCCGCACCCACTGCGAGCCTGCACTTCGATGCACCGCTCCTGCAGGCGATCGCCGCCCGAGGTGTCGAGCGGGCGTTCGTGACACTGCACGTCGGCGCAGGTACATTTCAGCCGGTGCGCGCCGAGCGCCTGGACGAACACGTCATGCACGCCGAGCGGGTCACGGTGAGCGCGGCGACGTGTGAGGCGATCAGCCGGGTCCACGCGGCGGGCGGCCGGGTAGTGGCCGTCGGTACGACTGTGGTGCGGGCGCTCGAATCGGCGGCGCTCGCAGCGGCCGAGCATGGCGCGGCAGCTCTCGAGCCCTGGTCCGGAGAGACCCGGCTGTTCATCCGTCCGGGTTTTCGCTTCAGGGTGGTCGACGCGTTGCTGACCAATTTTCACTTGCCCGAATCGACGCTGCTGATGCTCGTGTGCGCCTTCGCGGCCCGCGAACCCGTCCTGCGCGCCTATCGGCACGCCGTCGAGGCTGGCTATCGCTTCTTCAGCTATGGGGACGCGATGTTCCTGGCCGATGAGCCACGCGCCGCGGCCTCCTGAGCCGCCGGCCCGCGCGGAAGCTACCGAAAGTTTCTGGTGAATCCTTGAAACCGACGTTCGAACTGCTCGCCACCGATGGGGCGGCCCGCCGCGGGCGGCTCCAGTTGGCCCATGGCACGGTCGAGACGCCGGCATTCATGCCGGTGGGCACCTATGGCACTGTCAAGGCGATGACCACTGAGGAGCTCGAGGGGCTCGGCGCCGGTATCGTCTTGGGCAATACTTTCCACCTCATGCTTCGCCCCGGCGTCGAGGTCATTGCCGCCCATGGCGGGCTGCACGGCTTCATGCACTGGCCGCATCCGATCCTGACCGATTCCGGCGGCTTTCAGGTCTTCAGCCTCAAGAGTCTGCGCAAGATCAGCGAGGAGGGCGTTCGCTTCCGCTCGCCCATCGACGGCAGTGAGGTGCGGATGACGCCGGAGGACTCGATGGCGGTGCAGATCGCCCTCAAATCCGATGTGGCCATGGCGTTCGATGAGTGCACGCCCTATCCGGCCGGCGAGGCCGAGGCGCGCCACTCCATGGAGCGCTCGATGCGCTGGGCCGAGCGCGCACATCGGCGCTATTACCGCGAACCGCCTCCGGGCCAGCTGTTCGGGATCGTGCAGGGTGGAACCCATCCGGCGCTGCGCCTGGCCTCGCTCGAGGCGCTTTCGCACCTCGATTGGCCGGGCCTGGCGATCGGCGGACTTGCAGTCGGAGAGCCGGAGGCGGAGCGTCTGCGCATCCTCGAGGCGCTGGTGCCGCATATGCCGGCAGATCGGCCGCGCTACCTGATGGGCGTGGGGCGTCCGCAGGACATCATTGCGGCGGTGCAGCGCGGCGTCGACATGTTCGATTGCGTGATGCCCACGCGGCACGCCCGCAACGGTCATCTGTTCACCGCCGCGGGGGTGATCAATATCCGCAATGCGGCACATCAGCGCGACCTCGGCCCCATCGATCCGCAGTGCGGCTGCTACACCTGTCGCCACTACTCGCGCGCCTACCTGCGCCACCTCGACCGCTGCAACGAGATCCTGGGCAGCCGGCTTGCAACGTTGCACAACCTGGCGTTCTACCTGGGCCTGATGCACGGACTGCGCGCAGCGATCGCGGCCGGGCGGCTGGGGGCCTTCTGCGCCGATTTTCTCGCCCGGCGGGCCGGCCCCGACGCTGTGGCATAATGCCGGCCCTTCGCTCCCGGGGGCCCGCTCTCGCCTCCGGGGAGCCTTCCCGAGGATAAAGTATGAATGCATTGATTCCCCTGGCCCGGGCGGCCACCGCCGCCCCGGCATCGAGCGGCAGCCAGCTCGCGCCCCTGCTGGTGATGGGCGGCTTCATCGTCGTGTTCTATTTCCTGCTGATCCGCCCGCAGCAGAAGAAGGCCAAGCAGCACCAGATCCTGATCTCCAAGCTCGCTCCCGGCGATGAGGTCGTCACCAGCGGCGGGCTGCTCGGGCGCATCACCGAGGTTGGCGAGCACTTCGTGACACTCGAGGTCGCCGAGAACGTGCGCGTCAAAGTGCAGCGGGGCCAGATCAATACCCTGATGCCGAAGGGCACCCTCAAGAGCGCCTGATTTCCGCATTCCGTTCGTGTCTCGATAAATTCCGGAAAATCCATGCTCGAGTACGCTCGCTGGAAGTACATCCTGATCGTGGTGGTGCTGCTCGTGGCACTGCTGTTCGCGCTGCCCAACGTGTTCGGCCAGGCGCCGGCCTTGCAGCTGGTGCACGCGGATCACACTCCGGTGACCGCCGCCGAGGCGCGGAGCGTGTCGGCCTACCTCAAAAAGCAGGAGATTCCGTTCACGGGCACGTACCTGCAGAACGGGCGCCTGATCGTGCGGTTCGCCGACGAGTCGGCGCAGTTTCGGGCCCAGGACGCGATTGACGGGAAGTTCAAGAAGGAATACCTCTCGGCGCTGACGCTGGTGCCGCGCACGCCGGCCTGGCTGCGTGATCTGGGCCTCAAGCCCATGCCGCTCGGCTTGGATTTGAGCGGTGGCCTGGAGCTGCTGTACCAGGTCGATACGCGCAGCGCCGTCAAGCAGCTGGTGCGGATGTATACCCAGGATGCCTCGCACGCGCTGGCCGCCGCGAATGTCCCGGTGACGAGCATCACGGACGTGGCCACGGGGGGGAGCGATCTGCCCAACACCGTGCGGATCACGCTCGGCCCCAAGGCGGATGCCAAGAAGGCCGCCGCCGCGCTGGCCGATTCGCTGCAGGGGCTGTCGGTGAGCTCCTCGACAGGATCCTCCGGCACCGTCCTCTCGGCGACCGTGCCGTCGGCGATGATCAACCAGCGAGAGAATTACGCGATCGAGCAGGCCATCACCATTCTGCGCAACCGGGTCAATGCGCTCGGCGTGTCCGAGCCGATCGTGCAGCGCCAGGGCAACGATCGCATCGACGTGCAGCTGCCCGGCGTGGAGAACATGGCTGAAGTCAAACATCTGCTCGGGCAGACCGCGATGCTCGAGTTCCACCTGAACGATACGGAGAACAGTCCGTACCAGGCGGAGCAGACGGGCAACGTGCCGCTCGGCGACAAGCTGTACACGGATACTCCGGACGGCCAGCCGATTCTGTTGAAGCGCGAGGTTATCGCCACCGGCGATCAGCTGACGGGCGCCACGGTGAGCGAGGGACCGCAGGGTCCGCAGGTCAATGTGACGCTCGACAGCCGCGCCGGCGAGAACATGCTGCGCACCACGAAGGAGAACGTCGGCAAGGCAATGGGTGTCGTGCTGATCACCAAGCACGTGGTGACGCGCGAGGTGGACGGCAAAAAAGTGTCTCACGTGGTCACGACGGAGAAGGTGATCAACGATGCCACCATCGACGGGGTCTTCAGCAACCAATTCATGATCACCGGCCTGACGCTCGGTGGTGCCCAGGATCTGGCGATCCTGCTGCGTTCGGGCTCGTTCCTCACGCCCATCAGTCTCGTCGGTCAGAGCGTCATAGGCCCGAGCCTCGGCGCGGAGAACATCAAGATGGGTGTCGGGGCGCTGGTGCTCGGTATGGCCGGCGTGCTCATCTTCATGTTCGTTTATTACAAGGTCTTCGGCTTGGTCGCCGATGCGGTGCTCGTGTCGAACGTGGTCCTGCTGACCGCGTTGTTGTCGATGATGCATGCCTCGCTTTCGCTGCCGGGGATCGCCGGCATCATCCTCACGGTGGGCATCGCGGTGGATGCGAACGTGCTGATCTACGAGCGTATCCGCGAAGAGCTGCGCAAGGGTGTCTCGCCGCAGGCGGCGATCCGCGCCGGCTTCGACAAGGCCTTCTCGGCGATCCTCGACTCCAACGTCACCACCGGAATCGCCGGACTGGTCCTGTGGATCTTCGGCACCGGAGCGATCCGCGGCTTCGCGGTAGTGTTGACTCTCGGCATCGGCACGTCGATGTTCACCTCGCTGATGGGCAGCCGGGCCCTGGTGACGCTCATGTACGGTGGCCGGCGCAAGCTCGCGCGGCTGCACATCTAGGGGCGCGGACGTGGAATTCTTCAGTCATCAAACAAACTTTCGGTTCATGGCCACACGCAAGGTGTGGTTCGCGCTGTCCATCGTGCTGATGATCGCCTCGCTCGCGCTGCTCGCCACACGGGGCTTGAACTGGGCCGTCGATTTTACGGGCGGCGTGACCGCCCAGGCGAGCTTTCCGGGATCGGCGGATCTGTCGACGGTGCGTTCTCAGCTTGCGGCCGCCGGCTTCCATGATGCCGTGGTGACCTATGTCGGCAGCGCTCGTGTCGTCTCCATACGCCTGCCGCCGGAGCGGGGCCAGACCTCCACCGAGCTGAGCGGCCGCATCGAGCACGCCCTGCAGAAGGTCAACCCGGGTGCGACGGTCTCTTCGCTGTCGGTGGTCGGCCCGCAGGTCGGCTCGGAGCTGAAACACAGCGCGATGTGGGCGCTCGCGTTCACGCTGCTGTTCATCTTCCTGTACATCGCCTGGCGCTTCCACACCTGGCGGCTCTCCCTCGGCGCCATTCTCGCGGTGGTGCACGATCCGATCCTGGTGCTCGGCTTCTTCGCCCTGTCGCACATCTCGTTCGATCTCAATGTGGTGGCGGCGGTGCTGGCCGTGATCGGCTATTCGCTGAACGATACCGTCGTGGTATTCGATCGAATCCGCGAGCGCTTCGAAGGCAATCGCCGCCTGGCGCCGGAGGTGGTGCTCGATCAGGCGATCAACCAGACGCTGTCGCGAACGATCATGACCAAGGTGGTGACTTCCATCGTGGTGGTGGCGCTGCTGGTGCTCGGCGGACCGGTGCTGCGGGGTTTCTCGGCGGCGTTGCTGATCGGCATCCTCGCGGGAACCTACTCTTCGATCTACATCTCGAGCGCCATCGCGCTGCAGTGCGGGTTGACGGCCGAGCATATCTTCCCTACCGTCAGGAAGACCGCCGTCGATCATCTGCCCTGAGGCGCGCGCGGCGCCGTTACCGGAGGGACGCCCATGCAGGCACTGCTCAACATCGCCGTTCGCGCCGCGCGGCGCGCCGGGGAAGTGATCGTGCGCAGCCTGAACAATCTCGAGGCGCTGACGGTCACGGCCAAGAGCCGCAACGATTTCGTCTCCGAAGTCGATCGGGCGGCGGAGGCGGAGATCATCGCGATCATTCGCCGGCACTATCCGCAGCATGCGATTCTCGCCGAGGAGAGCGGGGCGAGGGGCGAGAGCGACACCCGGTGGATCATCGATCCGCTCGACGGCACGACCAATTTCCTGCACGGCTTCCCGGTGTTCGCGGTGTCGATCGCCTGTGAGATCAAGGGTCGGATCGAGCACGCCGTCGTCTACGACCCGATGCGCCAGGAACTGTTCACCGCCTCGCGCGGCGGCGGAGCACACCTCGACAACCGCCGCATCCGGGTGAGCAAGCAGCGTTCGCTCGAGGGCGCGCTGATCGGTACGGGCTTCCCGTTCCGCGCCAATGACCGGTATATCGATGCGTATTTCGCCATGTTGCGGGCCGCGTCGCAGAGCACCGCGGGAATCCGCCGGCCGGGCGCCGCGGCGCTCGATCTGGCGTACGTGGCGGCTGGCCGCACCGACGGGTTCTGGGAGCTCGGGCTTGCGCCCTGGGACACGGCGGCCGGCACACTGCTGGTGCAGGAAGCCGGCGGTCACATTGGCACGCTGACCGGGGAGCCGTACCGCCAGGGCGGCTACATCGTCGCGGGCACCCCGAAGGTCTATGCGGCGATGATCGAGTTGTTTGCCCCGCTCGTGCCGGAGGACTTGCGGGGCCGCTGATGCTCGCCTCCTGCGACGGGCGTCGCGGGTGAGGAGAGCCGCGCGCGGCCGCCGTCCACACAGAGTAACGCAGGCGCGGCCCGCGGGGCGGGAGTGGCCCGTTGGGCGGCGCGGGAGCCGATCGATGAGTTCACCGGATATACGCATCGTCCTGGTCGAGCCGACCCATCCGGGCAACATCGGAGCGGTGGCCCGGGCCATGAAGAACATGGCTCTGGAGCAGCTCGTGTTGGTGAGTCCCGGGCAGTTCCCGCACCCGCAGGCCACGGCGCGCGCCTCGGGGGCCGGTGATGTGCTCGCGCGCGCCCGGGTGGTCGGGTCGCTGCCGGAGGCGCTCGCGGGTTGCGGCCTCGTTGCGGCGACTACCGCACGCGCCCGCGACCAGTACTTTCGCGTGCTGGACGTGCGCGATGCGGCCGTGCGCTTGATGCGGCAGACCGCGCGGGGTCCCGCGGCGGTGTTGTTCGGATCCGAGCGCGCCGGATTGACCAACGAGCAGCTCGAGGCGGCGCATCTGCTCGTTCGTATTCCCGCGAGCGACGCCTATCCCTCGCTCAATCTGGCCATGGCGGTGCAGCTGGTGGCCTATGAGCTCTTTCGGGTGCGGGGCGTCGACACCGAACTCACGCCCGAGGCGGGATCGCTCGCGGACCCCGCGGAGCTCACGCGGCTGTACGAGCATTTCGCGACGGTGCTCGAGGAAGTCGATTTCCGCGATCGAACCCAAAGCGGTACTCACCTGATGGCGCGCATCCGTCGTCTCTTTCAGCGCGCCGAGTTGGACCGCAATGAAGTCAATATCTTGCGTGGCTTTCTCTCGGCCGTGCAGGGCCGGCGCCGGCACGCCGGGGAAGGTAAACCCCCCAAGCCCGGGGCGAATGATGAGTTGCGCTCAAGATCGGCCGCGCGGTTGAGCAAGCGATAATGCGCTGAACGGATCATGCGCCCGGGCAGCCGGTGGCGGCTGACCGCCGTGCGTTGCTCGATTGCGCGGCGAGCGCCGCGGCCGCTCGGGAGGTCCTTGGGGTGAGCACTGCGCAGTGCCGCCCGCGCTCGGGCCGCAGCCGGAACTGATGCTCTGGAGTCGAGCCGGTGCCGACGCGCACAATGGCGGGTGCACGACGATGAGCGCATCCCAGCCCATTTATCTCGATTATGCGGCCACCACCCCGGTGGATCCCGCCGTGGCCGACGCCATGGCATCCTGCCTGCGGGAGGAGGGCGGGCGCGGCAATCCTTCCTCGCAGCACCTCTACGGCCGACGGGCGGCGCAGCGGATCGAGACCGCGCGAGCTGAAGTCGCCGATCTGATCGGTGCGCGCCCGGAGGAGATCGTGTTCACTTCCGGGGCCACGGAGTCGGACAACCTCGCCATACTCGGCGCGGCGCGCGCCGGTGCGGAGCGCGGCCGTCACGTCGTCAGCTCCCGCATCGAGCACAAGGCGGGCCTCGATCCGTGCAAGCGCCTGGAGAAGGAGGGCTTCGCGGTCACACTGGTGCCGCCCGCGCGTACGGGTCGGATCGCTCCGGACGCGGTCGCGGCGGCACTACGCGCCGATACGACCGTGGTGTCGATCATGTGGGTCAACAACGAGACCGGCGTGATTCAGGACGTCGCGGCGATCGGCGCACTATGCCGTGAGCGCGGGGTGTTGTTTCATACCGATGCCGCACAGGCGGTCGGCAAATTCCCGCTCGAGGTGCGCGCGCTGCCGATCGATCTGATGTCCTTCACGGCCCACAAGCTCTATGGCCCGAAGGGCATCGGCGCGCTGTACGTGCGCGCGGGCGTACGCCCCTGGGTGCTGCCGCTGACATTCGGGGGCGGGCAGGAGCACGGCATGCGCCCGGGCACCCTCCCGACGCATCAGATCGTCGGCTTCGGCGCCGCGTGTGTCCGTGCGCGCAGGGCTCTGGAGCGCGAGGGCGAGGCGCAGCGGGTCATGAGCCTGCGCGAGCGACTATGGGGGCAATTGCGCACACTCGAGGGGGCGCTGCTCAACGGCGAGGGGGCCCCGCGGGTCCCCGGTATTCTCAACGTGTCCTTCGAGGGCGTGGAGGGCGAGAGCCTGCTGCACGGCCTGTCCGAGCTGGCGCTCTCGAGCGGCTCGGCGTGCAACTCGGCCTCGGCCGAGCCGTCGTATGTGTTGCGCGCACTCGGCCGGGATCGCGAGCTGGCGCAAAGCTCGCTGCGCCTGAGTCTCGGGCGCTTCACCCGCGAAGCGGAAATCGACGCCGCCGCGGCGGCCATCCGGCGCGAGGTTCGGCGGCTGCGTGCACTGTCGCCGGCGTCCGATACGCCCATCGGCGGCGGTGAGAGTGGCGCGCAAGTCCTCGGCGAAGCGGGCGGGCCGGGCCGCGAGGTGTGGATCCGCTTCCGGCTGCAGGTGCGGGGAGGAATCGTCCACGATGCGTCATACCGGGTCTACGGCTGTCCGCACACCCTGGCCGTGGCGGCCTGGCTTGCGGGGCACGTGCGGGGGCGAAGGCGCGACACACTGATTCCGGGAGCGCCGAGCGAGTGGGCGCGTGCACTGGATGTCCCGGTGGAGAAGCTCGGGCGTTTGCTCACGCTCGAGGACGCGCTACGCGAGTGCCAACGCCGGTGGCCAGCGGTGTAGAATGTTGTTGTCCTGGCAATCTTCCGAGTGAAATGACCATCTCCCTGACCGAGTCCGCCGCCCATCGCATCCAGAGCTTCCTCGCCGCGCGCGGGCATGGCATCGGCTTGCGGCTCGGCGTGCGCAAGACGGGCTGCTCCGGTTTCGCTTACGTCGTCAATTACGCGGAAGCGCAGCAGCCTGGGGACGTGGTGTTCGAGGATCGGGGCATCAAGGTATACGTCGATCCGGCAAGTCTGCCGCTGATCGACGGGACCGTCGTGGATTTCGTCAAGCAGGGCCTGAATGAGGCCTTTCGCTTCCGCAACCCCAACGTCAAGGGCGAGTGCGGCTGCGGCGAGAGCTTTTCGGTCTAGGCCGGCTGGAGGGCGGCGCCCGCCACGGCGCGGGCTCCGACCCCGGCGGATGTCAAAAAGCCGTTTGCAATCCGCTACTTCGGCGAACGTGGTAAATTGCCTCGGCCCGGTGACAGAAGGTACACTGTCGGACTTGATGACTGCCCGGTGCGCCCTTTGTGGGCACAGTGCGCCGGCCGGTTGTATCCGTATCGCATTCCGTTCCCGAAAGGTCACCGCATGGCGCTCGAGCGCACCCTGTCCATCGTCAAACCCGACGGCGTCGGCCGCAATCTCATCGGCGAGGTTTATCGGCGCTTCGAGACCGCCGGCATGGCCGTCATCGCCGCCCGCATGCTGAGGCTTTCCCAGCGCGAGGCCGAGGCGTTCTACGCCGTGCACCGCGAGCGCCCGTTCTTCAACGACCTGGTGCACTACATGACATCGGGTCCTGTGATGGTGCAGGTGCTCGAGGGGGAGCAGGCAATCGCGCGCAACCGCGAGATCATGGGCGCAACCGACCCGAAGAAGGCCGCGCCGGGCACCATTCGGGCGGATTTGGCCGAGAGCATCGAGCGCAACGTGGTGCACGGATCGGATGCGCCGCAGACCGCCGCGCGCGAGATCGGCTTTTTCTTCAGCGCCACGGAGCTGCACCCGCGCGGTTGAGGCCGCAGCAAGACCCATGAGCGTCTCCGCCACGACCACGAATCTGCTGGGTCTGCCCCGGCCTGAACTCGAGCGGTTCGTTGCGGGACTCGGCAGCAAGCCCTTTCGGGCCCGCCAGCTGATGCAGTGGGTCTACAAGCGGGCCGAGCCGTCTTTCGAGCAGATGACGGATCTCGCCAAGACCTTCCGCGCCCAGCTGCAGGAGCAGGCATGCGTGCGCGCGCCGCAGATCATCACCGAGCACCGCTCGGCCGACGGCACGCGCAAATGGCTGCTGCGGGCCGACGGCAGCCAGGCGTTCGAGATGGTTTACATTCCGGAGCCCGATCGCGCGACGCTGTGCATCTCCTCGCAGGTCGGTTGCGCCCTCGATTGCGCCTTCTGCTCGACCGCGCAGCAGGGCTTCAACCGGAATCTGACCACTGCGGAGATCGTCGGCCAGGTCTGGCTCGCGAACCGCCTGCTGGCCGGCACCGTGGCCGATCTGGCGCGCGAGCGCGCGGTCACCAACGTCGTGCTGATGGGCATGGGTGAGCCGCTGGCGAATTTCCGCAACGTGGTGCCGGCGCTCGATATATTTCTCGACGATTGCGCCTTCGATCTGTCGCGGCGCCGGGTGACACTGTCGACCTCGGGACTGGTGCCGCAGATCTACAAGCTCGCCGAGCACAGCAATGTGGCTTTGGCGGTGTCGCTGCATGCGCCCGACGATGCTCTGCGCAATGAGCTGGTGCCCATCAACCGCGTCCATCCGATTGCCGAGCTGCTGGCGGCCTGCTGGCACTATATCGACGAGCGCAACGGCCGCAGCGTCACGTTCGAGTACGTGATGCTCGAAGGGGTGAACGATTCGCGCGCCCAGGCCCGGGCGCTGGCCAAGCTGCTCGCCGGCCGTCCGGCCAAGGTGAACCTGATTCCGTTCAACCCGTTTCCCGGCACACGCCTGCGGCGCTCGGGGCCCGAGGTGGTCCGTACGTTCCGGGACGAGCTGCTGCGGCACGGCGTTCTGGCGACCGTGCGCCGCACGCGAGGCGATGATATCGACGCGGCCTGCGGGCAGCTGGCCGGACGCGTCATCGATCGCACGACCGTGCGCCTCGGCAGCCGCTCGGTCGGCATGGTGGTGCGGGTATGAGATCCATCCTGCGGGGAATGTTGCTCGGGCTACTGGGTGCGCTGGTCCTGTACGGTTGCACCAATCCGCAGGTGATCCGGCGGCGGCATCGGGCGGCCGTATACAACACCGAGCTCGGCATCGCCTATCTGCAGCGCGGCGCGCTCGCCCTCGCCAAGGCGAGGCTGGATCAGGCGGAGCGGGAGAATCCGGACAGTCCGAACGTGCAGAGCGCCCGCGCGCTGCTGTTCGAGCGGCTGCGCGAGCCGGCGCGCGCCGACCGCGCCTTCCGGCGGGCGCTCGATCTTGCGCCGCATGACCCGGACTATCAGAACGATTACGCCGTGTACCTGTGCAGCACCGGCCATTACGCGCGGGGCGTCAAGTACTTCCTGGAGGCTGCGCGCAATCCGCTCTACCTGACCCCCGCCGACGCCTTCGACAATGCGGGAGTGTGCCTGCGCGCGGAACATCATGACGCCGCCGCGACCAGGATGTTCAAAGCCGCGCTCGCGATCAATCCAGGATTCTCGAGCGCGGTTTGGGAGCTCGCCGATCTCGATTACAAGCACGGCCGGTTGCAGCAGGCGCACTCGGAGCTGGTTCGGTATCTGTCCACCCACCATGAGACGGCGGATCTGCTGTTGCTGGCCGTGCGGGTCATGCTTGCCCAGGGCGATACGCTCGATGCGGTGCTGTACGGGCGCCGGCTGCAATTGGACTATCCGGACTCGGCGCAGGCGCATGCCTTGTCCAAGCTCGGACTGAAGTCGGGCTGAGCGCGATGGCGGACGAACTCGGCGGCGAGCCGCGCCGCGAGGCCGGCTGCGGCGTGGGTGCGCAGCTGCGCGCCGCGCGCGAGCGCGCCGGATTGACGATCGGACAGGCGGCGCGGAAATTGCTGGTGGGCGAGCAGGTGCTCGAGGCGCTCGAGACCGAGCGATTCGAGACGCTCGGCGCGTCCATCTACGTCAAAAGCTACCTGCGCCGCTACGCGGACCTGCTGGGCGAGCCGGCGGCGCCGCTGCACGAGCGGCTCGCCTCGCGCCTCGTCATGCCGCAGCCGGATCTGACGCGCGCGCCGCGCGCCGCGCGACCCAAGGCCGGCTTCGCGGGTCGCGTTCTGAGCGGTCTCGCAGTGCTGGTGGTGGTGGGGCTGGCCTGGTGGGGCTGGTCGCATCGGCGCGAGGTGGTGGCGGTTCCGGTCGTCTCCCGGCTGGTTTCGACACGGTTGCCGGCGGTGCCGGCGGCTCGCGCGGGGGCAGGATCGGCGCGTGCGGCCCCTGAGCCGGTGGCGCACGGGGCGGCGAGCGCGCGCGCCGCTGCCGTGGCGAGCGCAGCCACCGCCCGGATCACGCTGCGGTTCCCCGCGGCCAGCTGGGTCGCGGTGATCGACGCTGGTGGCCGCTCGATCTATCGCGGGATGGTCGCCGCCGGAGCGACGCGCTCGTTCGAGGGTCGTGCGCCGCTGCACGTGGTGCTCGGCTATGCCAGCGGCGTCGCGGTGCGGATCGACGGCCGCCGCGCATCCATTGGTTCCTACGTGGGACGGGATCATGCCGTCTCCTTCGACATCACCGCCGGCGGACGGGTGCTGCCCGCGCCGCCGGGTGCTGGAGGTTGAGTTGACAGAGCAGATTCAGCCGGTTCGGGGCATGAACGACGTGTTGCCGGCGGAGATGGCCGCATGGCATGCGATCGAGACGGCCGCGCGCGAGCTGCTGAGCGGCTACGGATATCAGGAGATCCGTGTACCGGTGGTCGAGCGGACGGAGCTGTTCAAGCGGGCGATCGGCGAGCACACCGATGTGGTCGAGAAGGAGATGTATACCTTTGTCGATCAGGGCGGCGAGAGCCTGACGCTGCGCCCGGAGGGCACCGCGGGCGTGATGCGCGCAATCATCTCCAACGGCATGCTGCGCGGCCAGCGCCACAAGCTCTGGTGCGCCGGACCGATGTTCCGTCACGAGCGGCCGCAGAAGGGGCGCTACCGGCAATTTCATCAGATCAGTGTCGAGGCAGTGGGCTACGTCGGTCCGGATGTCGATGTCGAGCTGATTGCGCTGTGCGCGCGTCTGTGGCGCAGATTGGGACTGCAGGGCGTGCGCCTGGAAATCAATTCCCTGGGTACGGCCGAGTCGCGGCGCGCGTACCGCGAGCGGCTGGTGGAGTACCTGCAGGCCCATCAGGATCAGCTCGATGCCGACAGCCGGCGCCGGCTGCAGGGCAATCCGCTGCGCGTGCTCGACAGCAAGAACCCGCAGATGCGCGCGCTCATCGACGCTGCCCCGCTGCTGACCGAGCACCTCGATCCGCAGTCGCAGGAGCACTTTCAGGGCGTTTGCACCGCGCTCGAGGGGCTCGGCATTCCCTTCCGGGTCAATCCGCGCCTGGTGCGCGGGCTCGATTACTACAGCCGCACGGTGTTCGAGTGGATCACCGATGCGCTCGGGGCCCAGGATGCCGTATGCTCCGGCGGCCGCTACGATGGGCTGATTGCGCAGCTCGGGGGTGAACCGACGCCGGGCATCGGATTCGCGATGGGCATCGAGCGGCTGGTGGCGCTGCTGAGGCAAGGGGGTCCGTGCGTCACCCCCTCGAGCGCGGATGTCTATATCGTCGTGAGCGGCCCGCGCGCCTCGAGTTTCAGCCTCGGGCTGATCGAGCGGCTGCGTGACGAGCTGCCGGGCCGGCGTTTCGAGCTCAACCTCGGCGGTGGCACTCTCAAGACCCAATTCCGCCGGGCTGACCGCAGCGGTGCGGCCCTGGCGGTGATCCTGGGAGACGATGAACTGCAGAGGGGCGTGGCGGCCTTGAAACCTTTGCGCCGTGAAGCCGGTCAGAGCGAGAGTCCGCTGTCCGCCCTGGCTGCGGCAATCGAATCGGCCTTGGCCGTGGCTGCCGCACAGACCTGAACTCGAGGAGGGGACGTGGACGCTTATCTTGACGAACGTGAACGATGGGAGGCGCTGCTAGGCTGGCTGCGCACGAACGGACCGGCCATCCTGGCGGGCGTGGCGATCGCGGCATTGGGCTATGCCGGCCTGCGCTGGTGGGACGGGCGCCTCAACGGGCGCGACATGGCCGCCAGCGTGCTGTACGAGCGGATGGAGAGCGCCTTCTCGAGAGGGGATCAGCTGGCCGCGTTCGCCGCCGCGGGGCGCTTGGAGCGTGATTACGGCGCCACCCCCTATGCGGATCAGGCGCGGCTCGCCTCGGCGGCCGCGTTCGTGCAGACCGGGCACCTGAAGCGGGCCGCTGCCGAGCTTGCCGTGGTCATGAATCATGCGCACGATCCGCTTCTGAGCCTGATCGCCCGGTTGCGCCTGGCGCGCGTGCAGATCGCGCTGCATCAGCCGCAGGAGGCGCTCGATACCCTGGACGCGGTCAATCCTGGCGCCTTCGCGCCGCGCTATGACGTAGTGCGCGGCGATGCATACTATGCCATGGGCAACAAGAGCGAGGCGCTCGCGCAATACCGCCTGGCGCGCGCCAGCAATTCCGGGGGGGAGATCGACTCGCAGCTGCTCGGACTCGAGATCTCCGAGCTCGCCGCCAACCAGCCCCGCGCGCATTCTGCCGCGCATCAGACCCGCCCGAGCCCGCCGGTCGCCCGGCCGGGCATCCACTAGCCACCGGAACCGATACGCAGCGCGATGAGACTCTTGCACACGAACATCAAGCGATCCATGCGGACCTGCGCGGCGGCGCTTCTGGCTGTCAGCCTCCTTGCCGCCTGCTCGCACAAGCAGATCGATCACCCCGCCAAGCTCGCCCCCATCAAGTCGACCTTGCGGGTCCACACGATCTGGACGGCCTCGGTCGGGGGCTTCCATCCCTTCGGCTTGTGGGAAGGCCAGACCGCCTACCTGTTGCTCGGCCTCGGGCTGACCGTGCAAGGCAACCGGCTGTTTGCCGCGGGCCACGACGGAGTGCTCGCCGCATTCAATGTGCACTCCGGCCGGCGGCTGTGGAGCGTGGATGCGCACGCCCCGCTCGGCGGTGGACCGGGCGTGCACGGCAGTTTGCTGGTGGTCGGAGCGACCGACGGTCAAGTGATCGCTTTCGATGCCGCCAATGGCAAGCGGCTCTGGGGGGTACGCCTGCCCGCGGCCGTGATTTCCGCCCCCGCCGTGTCGGCCCATTTGGTCGCCGTACGCACGATCGACGGTATCCTGCATGCCCTGTCGTCCAAGAACGGCAAGGAGCTGTGGGAGACCCCGCAACCCATACCGTCGCTGACGTTGCGCGGCGCAGCGGTGCCGGTCATCAGCCACGGCTTGGTGGTCAGCGGCTTCCCCAACGGCAAGGTGCTCGCGGTGGATGCGGCGGACGGCTCGACGAGATGGCTCGCGACCATCTCCAACCCCAACGGGCGCACCGCCATCGCCCGGCTCGCCGATCTCGACGGCCCGGTGGCCGTGGCCGGCAAGAATGTGTATGCCGTGGGCTATCACGGCACGGTCGACATGTTGTCGCTCAAGAATGGCCATCCCTGGTGGACACACAAGGCGTCGAGTTTCCGGGGTGTGACGCTCGGCCGGCATGCGGTGTACATCTCGACGGCGGACGGCACGGTCGAGGCGCTGAACCGCAAAAACGGCGCTGTCATCTGGCGTCAGCCCGCGCTGCGCTACCGCGCGGTCACCCAGCCGGCGGTGAGCAAAGATGGCGTGATCGTGGCGGACTATCAGGGCTATGTCAGTTGGATGAACAAGCGGACGGGAGCGTTCGAGGCGCGGCGGGGGACCGGGGGCGTGCGGGTCTCGAATCCGCCGGTGGTGGTCGGCAACGAAGTGATCGTGATCAACGACCTCGGCGAGATCACCGCATTTCGCGTCTCGCCCAAGTAGCCGTAAACGGACGCGGCGCCTGATGCTGCCCGTCGTCGCGCTGGTGGGTCGGCCCAATGTCGGCAAGTCGAGCCTGTTCAACGTTCTGACCGGGACGCGCGATGCCATCGTTGCCGACGTGCCGGGCCTGACGCGCGATCGTCAGTACGGTTTCGGCCGGGTCGGTCCCATGCCCTGCGTGCTGGTCGACACCGGCGGGCTCATCGAGAATCCCACGGGCCTGGAGGCGCAGATGCGCGCTCAGACCGAACGGGCGGTCGAGGAAGCCGACCGTGTGGTGTTCGTGGTCGATGCGCGCTCCGGTCTGACGCCGCAGGATCAGTTCGTCGCGCGCGCGTTGCACCGCGCCGGCAAGCCCGTGACCGTGGCGCTGAACAAGAGCGAGGGACTGGACACCGAGGTGGCAGCCGCGGAATTCCACGCGCTCGGATTCGGCGAGCCGATCGGGATCTCGGCCAGCCACAGCCAGGGCTGTGACGAACTGATGGCGGCCGTGCTGCACGACGTGGCCGCCGCGCCGGCGGAGCGGGAGGCGGAGGATGCGGTACGCATCGCCGTCATCGGTCGGCCCAACGTCGGCAAGTCGACACTGGTCAATCGGCTCATCGGCGAGGAGCGCGTGATCGCGAGCGAGCAGCCCGGCACCACGCGCGACAGCATCCTCGTGCCCTTCGAGCGCGACGGCCGCCGGTTCACGTTGATCGATACGGCGGGCGTGCGGCGCCGGGCGCGGGTGGCGGACACGATCGAGCGGGCGAGCGTCGCGAAGACGCTGCAGGCGATCGACGAGGCCCACGTCGTCATCATGGTGCTGGATGCGCACGAGACGGTCGCCGAGCAGGACGCGAGCGTGCTCGGCATCGCCCTCGAGCGCGGTCGGGCGTTGATCATCGCGGTCAACAAGTGGGACGGTATCGCCGCCGAGCAGCGCGAGGCGGTCCGCAACCAGCTTGCCCTGAGGCTCGATTTCGTGCCGTTCGCACCGGTGCACTTCATTTCGGCACGGCACGGCACCGGCGTCGGGGAGCTCGTGCAGGCGACGGTGCGCGCCTATGAGGCCGCGATGCGGGAGATGCCCACCCGCGAGCTGACCCGCGCGCTCGAGCACGCCATCACCATGCATCAGCCGCCCCTGGTCCGGGGCCGGCGCATCAAGCTGCGCTATGCCCACCAGGGAGGGCGCAATCCGCCGCGGGTGGTGATCCATGGGAATCAGACCGCCGCGGTGCCCGGCGCGTACACACGCTATCTCACCAACGTGTTTCGCAAGACGTTCGATCTGTTCGCGACGCCCGTGGTCATCGAGTACCGCACGGATCAGAATCCATACGACAGACCATCTGGAGGCAAGCGCTCCGGGCGATCGCGCCGCGGCCGCGAGCGGCGCTGAGGCGCGCTGCGCTGGAGCGCCTCAGAACGCGTTGTATCCGGTCAGCTCGCGACCGACCGAGAGCTGGTGGATGGTCTCCGTGCCCTCGTAGGTGATGACGCTCTCGAGGTTCAGCATGTGGCGGATCGGCACGTACTCGGCGCTGATGCCGGCCCCGCCGAGCAGATCGCGACTGTCACGCGCCACCTCGAGTGCCGCGCGACAGTTGTTCCACTTGGCGAGGGATACCTGCACGGGCTGCAGCGCGCCGCGATCCTTCAGGCGGCCGAGCTCGAGCGCCAGCAGTTGCGCGCCGGTGATCCGGCGGGCCATCTCGGCCAGCCGGATCTGCACGGCCTGATTCTGGGTCAGCGGACGGCCGAACAGCGCTCGGCCGCCGGCGTACTCCAGCGTCTGCGCCAAGCAGGCCTGCGCGGCCCCAACCACTCCCCAGGCGATGCCGTAGCGAGCTTGTGTCAGGCACGACAACGGTCCCCTCAGGCCCGTCACCCCGGGCAGCACGTTCTGCGGGGGAACCAGCACGTCATCGAAGAACAGCGCCGACGTGATCGAGGCGCGCAGCGAGAACTTGCGCTCGATCAGCTGGGTGGTGAACCCCGGCATGTTCTTCTCGAGGAGGAATCCGCGGATACCGTCGTCGGTTTGCGCCCACACCACGGCGAGGTCTGCGATCGAGCCGTTGGTGATCCACATCTTCGAACCGTTCAGAACCCAATCGCGGCCGCGCTGGCGGGCATGGGTCTTCATGTTGGCCGGATCGGAGCCGCCTTGCGGCTCGGTCAGGCCGAAGCAGCCGATGAGCTCCCCGCGCGCCATGGCCGGCAGATATCGCTCCTTCTGTTCCGGGGAGCCATACGCGTGGATCGGATACATGCACAGCGACGATTGCACGGATACGAAGCTGCGGATGCCCGAGTCGCCACGTTCCAGCTCCTGGCAGATCAGGCCATAGCAGATCGCATTCAAGCCGGCACAACCGTACCCGCTCAGCGAGGGGCCGAGCAGACCGAGCGAGGCGAACTCGGGCACGAGTTCGATTGGAAAGCGGTGCGATTCGAAGCATTCGCGGATGATGGGCAGTACGCGTGCATCGACGAGGCGGCGCACGGAGTCCTGCACCATCCGCTCCTCTTCGGTGAGCGAGGCGCGCACATCGTAGAGGTCCAGAGGATCGAGCGTTTGGGTCGACACGCGAATCCACTCCCAAAAAATGCCGGAGCGGCCCGGCGCGCAGGCCGCGGCGAAGCGCGCGATGATACCCTACTCGCCGGTAGATTCGCCCGTGCGATCGACGCGGCGGTGGAGCGGGTACTTTCAGGATCAATGCGTTGCGCGCTCGGACTTGCCGTTTCGACCAAAGTCCCCGACAGTATTGGCCATGACCGTACGTCACTGTCCGGCTTTGTTCGTGAGCGCACCGGCCTCGGGCCAGGGCAAGACGATGGTGACCGCCGCGCTGGCACGCTTGCACCGCGCCCGCGGCCGGCGGGTCCGTGTCTTCAAAGTGGGTCCGGACTTCCTGGATCCGACCATCCTCGCATGCTCCGCCGGCGCGGCCGTCTATCAGCTCGACGGGTGGTTGGGGGGCGAGGCGCATTGCCGTCGGCTGCTGTACGAGGCGGCGCAGCGAGCCGATCTGATCCTGCTCGAAGGTGTCATGGGGTTGCACGACGGCACCCCGAGCAACGCCGAGTTCGCCCGCAGTCTCGGTGTCCCGGTCGCGGCGGTGATCGATGCCGAGGCCATGGCTCAGACCTTCGGCGCCGTGGCCCTGGGCCTGGCGAGTTACCTCCCGCAGCTGCCCTGGTACGGGGCGCTCGGCAATCGAGTGGCCAGCGAGCGTCACGCGCAGCTTTTGCGCGAGGGCATGCCGAGCGGGATGCGCTTGCTCGGCACGCTGGCGCGCGAGGACGCATGTGAGCTGCCGGACCGGCACCTCGGCTTGGTGCAGGCGCAGGAGGTCGATGATCTCGATGAGCGGCTGGCGCGCGCTGCGACTCTGATTGCCGCCACAGAGCTCGCTGCCCTGCCGCCGGCGGTCGAGTTTCCGGCGGTGGAGCCCATCGCGCTGGCGCCGCTGCTCGAAGGGGTACGCATCGGTATCGCGCGCGACCGCGCGTTCTCGTTCATTTATCAGGCCAACCTCGATCTGCTGGAGGCGCTGGGTGCGCGGCTGGAGTTCTTCTCGCCGCTCACGGACCCGATGTTGCCTGCCGTGGACAGCGTGTATCTGCCGGGCGGCTATCCGGAGCTGCATCTCGATGCGCTCACCGCCAACCGCGCCTTTGCCGCCTCGCTTCTGCGCCACGCGCAGGCGGGCAAGCCCCTCTACGCCGAGTGCGGCGGACTGCTCTATCTGCTCGAGTCGGTGACCGACATGCGCGGACGGCGCGCCATCATGAGCGGCATCCTGCCCGGCAATGCGCTGATGCACGCGCGCCTGAAAGGTCTCGGCTATCAATCCGCGCCGATGCCCGGAGGGATGCTGCGCGGCCATACCTTCCACCATTCGACCATCGAGACGACCCTGCCGCCGGCGGCATGCGCCGAGCGGCGGGAAGACGGCGCCGCGGGGGAGCCCATTTACGTGCAACGGCGGGTGGTGGGCAGCTATTTTCACGCTTATTTCCCCTCCAACCCCATCGCCGCCGCGCGATTGTTTCAACCGTGACCCGGCGCGGGCGGCCGACCCGCGGGCGCTGCGCCGCCTGATCGAAGGGAGCCTCGGAACGGGAGTTCGCACCCATGTCTGCCACGGTCATAGGGCCGGATGGACGGCGGCGATGCGCCTGGTGCATCGCTACCCCGCAATACTTGGCCTATCACGATACGGAATGGGGTTTCCCGGTTGCCGATGATCGCCGGGTGTTCGAGAAGCTGAGTCTCGAGGGTTTCCAGTCGGGTCTGAGCTGGCGGACCATTCTGCAGAAGCGCGACCGCTTCCGCGCCGTCTTTCACCAGTTCGACATCGCGCGGATCGCCCGATTCACCTCCCGGGATGTCGCCCGGCTGCTCGGGGATGCCGGTATCGTCCGGCACCGCGGCAAGATCGAGGCGGTGATCCACAACGCGCGGCGGGCCGAGGAGCTCATCGGCCGGGAGGGGTCGCTTGCGGCGTTCGTGTGGCGGTATGCGCCGCGCACCGCCAGGGCCGCTCGCTCGCCGCCGGCGTCCACATCGGCCGAGTCGATCGCGTTGTCGCAGGCCCTGAAGAAACTCGGGTGGCGGTTCGTGGGCCCGACGACGGCGTACGCCTTCATGCAGGCCATGGGCTTGATCAATGATCACGCCGAAGCCTGCGTGGTCCGGGCGCAAGCCGAACGGGCCCGACGCCGATTCACTCGGCCAGGCCTCTAGGCCGCGGCATGCGGGGCGCGTTGGAACGGGACTCGAGCGAGAGCTTGGTCACCCTCGGCGGCCGCCTCGCACCGCCGTGAGCGGCGCGAGGCGGCTCGGTTGCACGACTCGAGCGGGGGGCGCGCACCGCGAACGATTACGCGCTCCGGGTCATCGCCGCACAGCGTTGCCCCGTCACCCGCGCGCCACCCGTTGGTGTCGTGGCAGGCACGCCGATTTCAACAGAGGCGTGCCGGCCGTGAGGCGGCGGGCTTTCGCTCGGCGCGCCGTTCTCCCTGAAGAGGGATGCCGCGGCACGGGCCGGGTGTGTATGATGACTCAGGGCGTGATCAGTCGGCGCGAGCAATTGCGCGCCGGCGCCGTGACCACCGCGGATCCGGAGCGCTATTGCCCACCAAACCGATCGGCCGTTGCCACGGACTCGACGGAACGTGGCGGGCGTGTTGCGGTGGCGCGCAAACGCGGCTGAACGACGGCTGAATGCGGCGCCGACCGCCGTGCGGCGTGGCACGATGCGATGACGATTCCATGACGCCCGCGTGAAGAATCCTCGATGATGCGCGAGCCCCGCTCGCTTGATTGCGCGGCCGGTTTTGCTAAGGTGCTTACCGACATCAGCGCTGCCATGTTTGCCGTAGAGCGCTGCGCGCAGGAGCAAGCGAGCCATGACGACGAAACACTACATGCTGGCGTCCGACTTCGACCAGACGCTCAGTTTCAACGATTCCGGGCACGTGCTCGCGGAGCTGCTCGGTGTCGGTGATTTCCAACAGAAGGTCGCCGGCCTGGCGCGCAGCAACCTGGTGCAGCAGGGCGGCGAACTCGCCTACCTGATCCGACACGATCCGGATTTCCGCGGCGTGCGTCGCGAACATCTGATCGAGGCGGGGCGGCGCGTGCGCTTGAAGGCCGCGTTGCCGACGCTGGTGAGCGTTCTGCGTACCGGAGTCGGGGAGAGCCGATTCTCATTCTTCGTCGTTTCCGCGGCGCCGCGCGAGGTGGTGGTATCGGCGCTCGCCGATGTCGTGCCGGCGGAGCACATCTACGGCACCGAGTTCGAATACGACCCGGTGTCGGGCGAGGTGAGCAGCATCAAGCGCGTGGTGGCCGGTTACGGCAAGGTGGCGGTGATCGACGAGTTGAGCCGGGAGCATGACATTCACCCGGACCGTATCATCTACGTCGGGGACGGCAGCTCCGACGTGCATGTCATGCTGCATGTCAACAACGGCGAGGGCTTCACCATCGCGGTGTCGGAGAATCGCCAGCTTGCGCGCATCGCCCGCTGCACCGTGCTCAGCGACAACGCGTGCAGCGTGCTCGTTCCGGTGTTCGATCAGCTGCTCGGCATGCGCATGCCCGAGATTCGGCGCGTGTTCGAGGACAACGGCCTGCGCCTGGAGGAGTGGGAGCGGGCGCGTACCGACCGGGTGCTGATCCGGGAGACGCCGAACTCCCCGGCGGTGGTGTCAGGCCCATGACCGTTTCCCCGGCGGATGTGCTTGGTTGGACTGCCACCGCGGTGTTCGTGGCGTCGTACTTCTTTTCCCGGCCGTCGCTGTTGCGCGGCCTGCAGATGGCCGGGGCGGCGCTTTGGATCTTGTACGGAATCCGCATCGGCGCGCTGCCCGTGATTGCCGCCAATGCGCTGGTGTTCTCCGCGGCGGCATGGACGCTGGCGCGGGGCCGGGCGCGCGCCCGACGCGAGGCATCGACCGGCGCGGTGCCGTAGGCGCGCCGCGCAGGGGCCGTACGCGCAGCAGGAGCGAGCGCGTTGCCCGGGCTCAGTCCGAGCGGGTTTCCCTTGCCGGCGGGGTGATCGCCGGCTGGCGGCTGCGGCGCAGCACGCCGAGGGAGTATGCGAAGTAATAGGCGATGAACGTGCCGGAAATCGCGAACGTCAGCGGACTCTCGGGCGGCAATGGCGCGCCGTGCGGATTGACCGCCGTAGCGACGGCAAGCTGGTGGTATACGTCCAGAAAGTCGTAGACCATCCAGAGGAGAAACGACACCGTGACGATCAAGCCGACATACGTGTGCGGCGTATAGAAGCGGCCCTCGGGGGTGGACTCGAAGCGCGTATGCCGCATGCCGAGGCGAGCGAGCACGGCGCCGCAGGCGCCGCCGGCGAGCAGGGCGGCCAGCGTGCGCACCTCGGCGCTCGCGAGCAGGATGGCCAGGACGCCGAAGACGGCAAAGAGCGCGATGCGCACCGTCAGGCGGCGCGGCTGTACGCGCTGGCGGCCGAACGTGCGCCGCACGCGCAGGTAGATCCGCACGCCGATCAGTGCCGCGACGAGGATCAGTACGATGACATTGGCATGCATGTTGATTGCACGGTCCTGCCGGGTCGGATGCTCATGCCCGCCGCCGCGGCGATCGGGCGCGCAATGAGGACGGGTCGCCCGCGTGTCCGGGGCGAATACCCGCCGTGGTGGCGGTTCGCGCCGCCCACGGCCGCACGGCCGGCGGCGCGCATCAGCATGGGGCGCGCTGATGCTGCGGAGAAGATCGTCGCTCGAGTAAGCGGTTCCAACGTTACGCTACCGTGTGCATGCGGGCTGCCGGATCGTGCGAGCCAGGCCGTCAGGCCGGCGGTCACTCCCACTCGATCGTGGCAGGCGGTTTGCCGCTGATGTCGTAGACCACGCGCGAGATACCGTCAACCTCGTTGACGATCCGGCGGGAGACGACGTCGAGGAAGTCATACGGCAGGCGCGCCCAGTGCGCGGTCATGAAGTCGGTGGTCTCCACGGCGCGCAGCGCGATGACATAGTCATAACGGCGGCCATCGCCCATGACGCCGACCGAGCGCACGGGCAGGAATACCGCAAAGGCCTGGCTGGTGCGATCGTACAGATCGTGACGGCGCAGCTCCTCGATGAAGATCGCGTCCGCCCGGCGCAGCAGGTCGGCGTATGCCTTGCGCACTTCCCCGAGGATGCGTACGCCGAGGCCGGGACCGGGGAACGGGTGGCGATGGACCATCTCGCGCGGCAGCCCGAGCTCGATGCCGAGCCGGCGCACCTCGTCCTTGAACAGCTCGCGCAGCGGCTCGAGCAACTCCAGGTGCATCATCTCGGGCAAACCGCCGACGTTGTGATGCGACTTGATCACGTGGGCTTTGCCGGTGCGCGCACCGGCCGATTCAATGACGTCGGGGTAGATCGTCCCCTGGGCGAGGAAGTGCACGCCCTGCAGCGCACGCGCCTGCTCGTCGAAGACTTCGACGAAGGTGCGGCCGATGATCTTGCGCTTTGCTTCCGGGTCGGTGAGGCCGGCGAGCGCGGCGAGGAAGCGCTGCTCGGCGTCCACGCGGATTACCCGCACGCCGAGGTGCTCGGCGAAGGTGCTCATGACCTGATCGCCCTCGCCGAGGCGCAGCAGGCCGTGATCGACGAAGACGCACACCAGCTGCTCGCCTATGGCGCGCTGCACCAGTGCGGCGACCACCGAGGAGTCGACGCCGCCGGAGAGGCCGAGCAGCACCTTGCGCGCCCCGACCCGCGCGCGTATGCGCGCGATCGCCGCCTCGATGATGTTGTCCGTGCTCCACAAGGCCGCGCAGCCGCAGATCTCCCGCACGAAGCGCTCGAGCAGGCGCGCCCCCTGCCTCGTGTGCGTCACCTCGGGATGAAACTGAACCCCGTAGAAACGCCGCTCCTCGTCGCACATTGCCGCATACGGGATCGAGTCCGTGCTCGCGCAGCCGATGAATCCGGCCGGCAGCGTTGCGACGCGATCACCATGACTCATCCACACCTCGAGCACCGCGCGGCCGCGCGGGTCGCGCCGGTCCTGGAGCTCATCGAGCAGCCGGCACGGAGCGGTGAGCGTCACTTCCGCGTAGCCGAACTCCCGTTCGGCGGACCCGATCACCCGGCCACCGAGCTGCTGGGCCATGGTCTGCATGCCGTAACAGATGCCGAGCACGGGCACGCCGAGCTGGAAGACCGCGGCCGGGGCTGCGGGGGCGCCGGCGCCGGTGACCGATTCGGGGCCGCCGGAGAGGATCACGCCCCGCGGCTCGAACCGCCGCACGCTCTCATCCGTGATGTCCCAGGGATGGATTTCGCAATAGACACCGAACTCGCGCACGCGGCGCGCGATGAGCTGGGTGTACTGGGCGCCGAAGTCCAGTACGAGGACGCGGTCGGCGTGGATGTCCGCGTGCGGCGCCTGGGCCGGAGTCGGGCTGGTCATGCGCGCTCGATCAGGACACCCGGTAGTTGGGCGCCTCCTTCGTGATGCTGACGTCGTGCACGTGGCTCTCGCGGATGCCGGCCGCGGTGACGCGCACGAATACCGGCCGGGTGCGCATTTCCGTGATGTTGTGACTGCCGGTATAGCCCATGGCCGCGCGCAGCCCGCCCGCCAGCTGCTGCAGGATCGCCACCAGGCTGCCTTTGTACGGCACGCGCCCCTCGACGCCCTCCGGCACGAGCTTCTCGAGTTCCGTGGCGGCATCCTGGAAGTAACGGTCCGCGGAACCGTGGCGCTCGGCCATGGCGCCGAGCGAGCCCATGCCGCGATATGACTTGTAGGAGGCGCCCTGGTAGAGCTCCACATCCCCGGGAGACTCCTCGGTGCCGGCAAACAGGCTGCCGATCATCACCGCGTGCGCGCCGGCGACGATCGCCTTGGCGACGTCGCCCGAGAAGCGGATCCCGCCGTCGGAAATCAGCGTCACATCGCTGTCACGCAGCGCTTCGGCTATGTTGGCCACCGCCGAGATCTGCGGGACGCCCACACCGGCGACGATGCGCGTCGTGCAGATCGATCCCGGACCGATGCCGACCTTGACCGCGTCGGTCCCGGCAGCGACCAATGCCCGCGCCGCCTCGGCAGTGGCGATATTGCCGGCGATCACCTGTTGGTCGGGCCAGCGCTTCTTGATGCGCTCGATCGTGCCGATCACTCCGCGGGAGTGGCCGTGAGCGGTGTCGACCACCACCACGTCCACGCCGGATTCGCGCAAGGCGGCCACGCGATCCAGGGTGTCGGCGGTGGTGCCGACGGCGGCCCCGACGCGCAGCCGGCCGCTTTCATCCTTGCAGGCGCGCGGGAATTCCCGCGCCTTCTGAATGTCCTTGACCGTGATCATCCCGGCCAGCTCCTGCGCGTCATTGACCACGAGCACCTTCTCGATGCGGTGCTTGTGCAGCAGAGCCAGCACCTCTTCCTTGGGGGTCGTCTCGCGCACGGTGATCAGTCGCTCCCTCGGGGTCATGACCGAGGAGACCGGGGCGTCGAGCTTCTCTTCGAAGCGCAGATCGCGGTGTGTGACGATGCCCACGACCTTTTTACCGAGCACGACCGGAACGCCGGAGATGCCCCGCGAGCGCGTCAGGTCGAGGACTTCGCGGATGGTCATGGTCGGCGGCACCGTGATCGGATCCTTGATCAGGCCGCTCTCGAACTTCTTGACGCGCCCCACCTCGCGCGCCTGGGCTTCGATGCTCATGCTCTTGTGAACGATCCCGATGCCGCCCTCCTGGGCGATGGTGATCGCCAGCCGCGCCTCGGTGACGGTGTCCATGGCGGCCGAGAGCAGCGGCACGTTCAGGCGGATGCGCCGGGTCAGTTGCGTGGAGAGGTCCACCTCGCGGGGCAGAACCTCGGAATAGGCGGGCACGAGCAGGACGTCGTCGAACGTCAGAGCTTCTTCGAGGATTCGCATAGCTAATTCTACGCATGGGGCGCCTGGGGGTAAACCTCGGTGGTATCGTGGG
>JAKBWB010000027.1 GCA_021843755.1 Pseudomonadota bacterium | reverse complement strand
GCGCCGTACACAGACTCGCTTGCGCCCAGCCGGCGTGGGCGGTAAGGATCGCGGCCGTCTCGACCGCCCGGACAAACGGGCTCGTCAACACCCGCTGCGGAGGCTCGAGGATGCGCCCGAGCCCCGCGGCGACCCGCCTCGCGCGCAACGCCCCCTTCGGGGTGAGCGGACGCTCGCGATCATCCGGCCATCGCCGAGGATCGCGCGCGAAGGCGCCGGCATGCCGCACGATCACAAGATCCACTGGAACTCCTTCGGCGCTGCGCCGCACGCAACGGCCGGCAACGCGAGCAACGCCATGATAGCCCCGCGCCGGCCGCAGCGAGCGCAGCGCCATCCCCCGCAGGGGCCGGCCAGGCGCCCCGCCCTCGCCAAGGACCGCCCGGCGTACCGGGCCCGGCGCGGCACAAATGAATAATTCGTAATCTCGCCCGAGAACGCCCGGCCCTTATCATTGGCCCGATCGCATGTTCCGCGCCGCCGCCATCCTGCTGCTGTCCATCGCACTCGCCGCGTGCCACACCCGGCCCGATCGGCGCGCTGCGGTGGGCGGGCTTGCCACGGCGACCTCCGCGACCCCCCCGCCGATGGCGATCACGCTCGCCCCGCAGATCAACCCGGCGGATCTGGTGCGTTACGGGCAGAGGCTCACGTCGCGGGCGCTGGCCGGCCGCAAGCCCGGTACGCGGGGCGAGCTACTCACCACCGATTACCTGATCGCGCAGTTGCGGCGCATGCACCTCGCGCCCGGCTATCGCGGGCGCTGGCGGCAGCCGGTGCCCATGGTCTCGACGCGCCTGCTCAACACCGGCGTGCGCCTGCGCGTGCGCACGCCGGCGGGTGTGCGCAGCTTCGCCTACGGCAGCGAAATGCTGGCCGGCACACAACAGGCGCGCGCCCGCGTTGCGCTGCGAAACTCCCCGATCGTGTTCGCCGGCTACGGCATCGATGCGCCGGGACGGCACTGGAACGATTATCGCGGCGTCGACGTGCGCGGCAAGACGGTGCTCGTCCTCGACAACGACCCGGGCCATGCGACCGGCGACCCGCAGCTGTTCAACGGCCGAGCGATGAGCGCCTACGGCCGCGCGCGCGACAAGTTCGCCGCGGCCGCGCGTCACGGCGCGGCCGCCTGCTTCATCATTCACGTCGCGCCGAACTCGACATTGCCGTGGTCCGTGCGGCGTGACGAGCTGGCCGGCGCCGCGCAGGCGCTGCCGGCACGCATCGCGCCCGGACCGCGCCTGGCGGTTGCCGGGTGGATCGATCAGGCGGCCGCCGAGGAACTCGTACGCGCCGCGGGCGCGAGCCTGCGGGCGTTGATGCGCGCGGCGGCCCGGCCGGGCTTCCAGCCGGTGCCGCTCGAGGCCGCCGCTTCAATCACACTGCACAGCGCAATCCGCTACTCGTGGTCGGACAACGTGCTGGCCCTGATCCGCGGCGCCGTCCATCCCGATCAGGCCGTCATCTACACCGCGCACTGGGATGGCCTCGGCATCGCGCGCGGCCCGCGTGGGCGCGCCGAGCTGTTCCCCGGCGCGATCGACAACGCCGTGGGCGTGGGCGCGCTGCTGGAAATCGCCGACACATTCGCCCATCGCAAGCGCGCTCCCGCGCGCAGCATCCTCTTCCTGCTGCCGACCCTCGGCGACGCCGGCCAGCTCGGCTCGCGCTACTACGTGGCCCATCCGGTCTTCGCGCTCGATCGTACGGTCGCCGACATCAACATCGATACCTGGCCGGTTATCGGTCGGGCGCGCGACATGACCGTCTTCGGCGCCACCGGGGAATCGGCGCTCGACACCGATCTCAGGCACGTGCTGGCATTGCAGGGCCGCACCCTGGCGAGCGATCCGGAGCCGCAGATCGGCTGGTTCTATCGTTCCGATCAGTACAGTTTCGCCCGCGTCGGGGTGCCGGCGATCTTCCCCGCCCCGGGTCTCGATCTGGTCAGCGGGGGCCGGGCGGCGGGCCAGGCGGATTGGCGGGACTACCTCATGCACCGCTTCCTCACGCCGCGGGACAGATTCAATCCGCACTGGGACCTCAGCGGCACCCTGGAGGATATTGAGACGCTCTACCTGCTGGGGCGCACCTTGGCCGATGGCACTCAGTGGCCGAACTGGGCCGCAGGCAGTCCCTATCGGGCGCGGCGCGCCGCGTTGCGGGCACAGCGGCGGGCGCCGGAGGCGACCTCCCCGTCAACTCCCTGACTCGGCCATGCCGGCCGGCGAGGCCGCCTCGATTCCGTTGGCGCGCGCGAGCCGTGGCGCGAGCCGTCGCTGCGAGCCGAGGGGGACCACCTCGTGCACGGCAAGCTGCAACGGCTGCAGGCCCGCGCGCTCGGCGCACACGGCAAGCATGTACTCGTCCCGCAGCGTGAACTGCGCGAACGCCCAGCGGGAGGCGCGGTCGGGGACTGCGGCCGCCAGCGACATGCGTACCGCGCCGGGCCCGGGAAACTCGAACGCCAACGAATGCAGCGGCATGCGCAGACCCACGCCCCGGGCCTTGAGATATGACTCCTTGAGCGTCCAGAGTTCGAAGAACCGTAGCCGCCGCGCGCGCGCCGGCAGTGCCCGCATCTGTCTGATCTCCAGCGGTGCGAAATACCGCTCGAGCCGCGTGGTATCCGTCCGGCGCGCCAACTGCTCCACATCGACGCCGAGCGGATTTCCGGGCGCGACACCCACCACGACCAGATCGCCGCTGTGCGCGATATTGAATTGCAGCGGCGTCGCAGGCTGCGGCGCGACGATCCGCGGACGGCCGCGCGCATCGACCCCGAACACCCATGTTTCGGGCGGCACGGACGCGTAGCGCGACAGCACCGTGCGCACGAGGACCCGGGCCGCCAGGTCCCGCCGGCGATCCTCGGCAAAGCGCAACCGCCGCTGGCGGGCGCGCTCGGCCTCGGTGAGCAGCGCCGCGTACACTTCCTCCAGCCTTTCAGCATCGAGGTCGGGGAGGAACGCGCACCACAGCTCGATGCGCCCCGGCTCGAGCGGCCGCACTCGAATGGGCTGCGCCCGGCGGATCACCCCGTTTCGCTCTGGCGCACATCCTGCGCCCGGCCCTTCCACTGCCCCCCTCGGCCGCGTGCGTAGCGGATCGCCGAGTGCAGCGTCGCCGCCGCGTAGAACAGTGCGACGCACGGCAGCAGCAGCGCGTACGCGCCCGGGAGCCGGTAGAAGCGCACCAGGGGCAGATAACACAGGGTCATCACGGCCCAGGCCGCCGCCCCGAGCGCCATGCACACAGGCTCGCCGGTCAGCAGCAGCAGCGGCGGGACGACGTAGGTCACGAGCAGCCCGGCGAGCGAGCCGGCGAGCAGCACCCAGCTGTGGCGCAACTGATGAAATGCGGTGCGCGATATCATCGCGCCGATCTCGGCGAAGCGGCCATAGACGCGCAGACTGCGCGTCGTATCGGACAGGCCGAGCCAGAGCGAGCCGCCGGCACGCTTCAGCAGGGCCGCGAGCGCGCAGTCATCAATGATGCGCCCCCGGATGGCCGCCAGCCCCCCGGCACGCTCGAGCGCGGCGGGCCGCACCAGCATGCAGCCGCCCGCGGCGCCGGCGGTGCGCGCGTGCGCCGCGGCGATCCAGCGCGGGGGATAGAGCTTGAAGAAAAAGAATACGAATGCCGGAATCAGGCAGCGCTCGGCCCATGTGACGCACGAAAGTCGGACCATGACCGAGACCAGATCGCGCCCGGCGCGCACCGCCTGGGACACCAGTGCCGCGACGCCGTCCGGCGCATGCTCGATATCCGCGTCGGTGAACAGCAGATAATCCGGTCGGAACGCCGCTGCGGCCTGCACACCTTGCGACATCGCCCAGAGCTTGCCCGTCCAGCCCGGCGGCAGCGGCGCGCCCGCGAGCACCGTCAGCCGCTCACTGGCCCCGGCCGCTTCGGCGGCGGCACGCGCCGCCTCTGCCGTTGCATCCGTGCTGCCGTCATCGACCACGAACACGCGCAGCTCGCCCTGGAAGCGCTGCCGCAGAAGAGACTGCACCGCGCGACCGATGTTTTCGGCTTCATTGCGTGCCGGCACGATGGCCACGACGCGCGCATGCGCGGGGCTTCCCGCCGGCGGCAGCGTGCACGGACGCCAGAACCCACCGCGAAACAGCGCCAGGTACAGCCAGATCAGCAGCGGCACCGCGGCCGCCAGGCACGGCTCAAACCCCGGCGGCATGGGCCCGCCCAGACCTTCGGCTATGCCAGCCTGTGGGAATCATGATTCATCGATATAATCGACGGTTCAGATCGCTGCCTGCCGCTCCCGCGCCACCCGAGGCGTGCCTGGAGGGCCGATGGCGTTGGCCCCAATGTCACAAGCCCGAGGCCGCGTACACAGGACGCGGAACGTACGCTGATTGAGTCGATGAAACGGAACTGCATGCCTCGCAAGCATAGCCCAGCACGACCACTCGTGGCAGCAGCCGCGCTGGGGCTCGGGATGTTTGCGGTGTCCCACCCGGCCGCCGCCCGCAAGCCGCCGCCCGTGGCGCCCCGACTTCGGCCGGGCTCCACTGCCGCGGCGATCCATGCCACGGTCCGCGCCGCCGCCCAGGCGCCGCCGCCGCGCGCGCACCCGATCAACTGGCTCAATCCGACCACCTGGCCGGTGTTGCCGGTGCCCCTGACCGCCGTCGATCCGCTGAGCGGCCTCACCCTCGGGGTCATCCCGACGGTGCTGCACACCAATTCAGCCGGCCAGATCACCCGCATCATCGCCCCGGACATCAACTACAACCCCTACTTCGGCGTGGGCATCGACGGGCGGATCTTCGACTATCCCTCGCCGAACACGCAGTGGTACGTCGAGGGCGGACTGAGCCAGCGCGTCCAGAGCTGGTTCGACGCGAAACTCGAGAACGGTCTGCTGCGCGAGAGCCGCTGGTCGTGGAGCGTGCAGATCAAGTACAGCCGCAGCGGCACGCCGCGCTTCTACGGCATCGGCAACGACTCGGAGCGGATCAACCAGACCGTGTACACCGACCAGGAGATGCTGGCGCGAACTCAGATCGGCTGGAACATCACGCACACCTGGCAGCTCGCCTACACTTTCATCGCCCGCAAGGTGAAGATCACCGCCGGGCACCTTCCGGGCGTGCCCTCGATCACTTCCCGCTTCCGGAACATCCTCGGGCTCGGCGTCACTCACGAGCTGCTGCAGCGCGTTGCGCTGATCTACGACACGCGCAACAACATCGTCATCCCGACGAGCGGAGCGTACGTCATCGTCTACGGCGGCCTCGCCAGCCGCAACGTCGACATCAGCAGCTCGCTGTTCACCGAGGCGGGGGTCGATGCCCGCTTCTACTGGTCGCCGATGCGCAGCCTCACCGTGGCGACCCACTTCGACCTGCGCTACGAGCCGACGGTCCATCACGTCCCGTTCTGGGCCCTCAGCAGCCTCGGCGGCGATCACGAGACCATCGGCGGCTCACAGCCGCTGCGCGGCTACGGCACCTCGCGCTTCTACGACCGCAACGCATTCGACTTCAATCTCGAGCTGCGCAAGACAGTGCTCGAGTTCAACGCCTTCTCGACTCACATCGACATCCAGGCAACCCCCTTCGTCGACGCCGGGCGGGTCTTTCGGAGCTACGGCCAATGGCCGATCAGCCAATTACATACGGTGGTCGGCCTCGGCTTTCGCGCCATCGCCGCGCCCTCGGTGGTCGGCTATGTCGACATCGGGGAGGGCCTCGGGCCCAGCAGTCAGGGTCTGGCGGTATTCACCGGCATCGGCTACCCGTTCTGAGCCGGCCGGCCGCGCGGCCGGCTCCCCTGCAGATATCCCGCTTCGCGAAACCACGCCAGGGCATCCTGGAAAGCCAGGTGGGCCGGACGGAATCGATACCCGAGTTCGCGCTCGGCTTTCTCACTCGAGAAGTACATGCGCTTGCGGGCCATGCGCACGCTCTCGACGGTCACTCGCGTGGGCTTGCCGCTCAGGCGGGCGATACCCTCGGCGACGTACGCGATCGGCAGCACCAGGCCATGCGGCAGCTTCAGGCGCGGTGGGGCGCGCCCGGCGAGGCGGGTGATCTCGATGAGAATCGTGCGCAGCGGCAGATTCTCCCCGCCGAGGATGTAGCGTTCCCCGACCCGCCCGTGATGAAACGCCAGCACGTGGCCGGCGGCGACGTCATCGACGTGCACGATGTTCAGTCCGGTATCCACGTAGGCCGGCATGCGCCCGAGCGCCGCATCGAGCACGATCTGCCCGGTGGGCGTGGGCTTCACATCCCGGGGCCCGACCGGAGCGGCCGGATTGACGATCACCACGGGCACCCCGCGCGCAGCCGCCTCCAGCGCGACCTGCTCGGCGAGAAATTTCGAGCGCTTGTAGTGACCGACCATGTCCGCGAGCGACACGGGGGTCTGCTCGGTGCCGAGACCGCCGTCTGCGGGCAAGCCGACGCATGCGACGCTGCTGGTGTAGACGATGCGCGTCACACCGGCCCGGTGCGCCGCCGCGAGCAGGTTGCGCGTCCCCTCGACATTGGCCTGGTACATCGACTGTGGATCCGGCACCCACAGGCGGTAGTCCGCCGCGGCATGAAACACCGCATCGCACCGCTCCACGGCCCGCCGCAGCGAGGGCTCGTCGGTGAGGTCGCCGACCACTGTCTCGAGCGACAGCGCCTGCAGATTGCGTCGATCCGAGCCCGCGCGCACCAGCGCGCGCACCTGCCAGCCCGCCGCGAGCAACGTGCGCGCGAGCGCCGCCCCGACGAACCCACTGGCTCCCGTAACCAGCGCCTTCACAGACTCGCCCTCCACTGCCCCGCCGTGAGCGCCCGCCGGGCCGGCAGATCCGATTCCCCCAGGCGCGCCAGCACGCCGCACGCCGTGCGAAAGCGCCGAGAGAGCCGGTAGAGCGCCGCAATGTTCCAGGGTGTCAGCGCTAGGCCCCACAAGAGCCGACCCAGTGCGAGCTGCCCGCCGCGGCTCGCCGCCATCACCGGCTCGGGCAGCTCATCACCGGCGGTATCCACGATCACCCGCAGCACCATGAACGGCACGGCCGCGGCGGCGGCGAAACGCGCCACGGCGGCGCTTTCCATGTCAATCGCCACACAGCCGCTCTCGCGCCACGCGATCGCCTTGTCGAGCCGCGAGCCGACGGGGACGCCGCTGGTGAGCAGCGCCCCTTCGCTCACCTGACAGTCGCGCGGCACCGCCGCAAGCACGGCCGCCCGCCACGGCGCATGCGCGGCAAGCGGTTGCCCTTCGAGCGCATGGACCTCCCGCGGCACGAGCACCGTGCCGCAGCGCAGCGCCGGATCGAGGCCACCGGCCGTCCCGACACTGGCGAGCGCGCTTGCCCCGGCGCGCGCCAGCCGCTGCGCTGCGGCGTGCGCGCCGTCCCACCCCATTCCACTGACGGTGAGCAGCGCATCGTCCTCGAGTCGCACGACCTCGCCTGCGCCGGCTGTCGGGGCAGCGGGGGCGAACGCCCGAGCCTCGGATGCGAGCGCCGCGACGATGCCGACGCAGCTCAAGAGATCTCTAGCTCCCCTGGCGATAGGCCGCGAGCGCCCAGAGCGGAAAGTAGGCGCTGTAGCCGTGATACTTGAGGTAGAACACTCGAGGAAAGCCCGGCGCGGTGAAGCTCGGGTGGCTCCACAGGCCGTGCTGCTGCGTACGCAGCAGAAACTCCACGCCGCGGTGCACCGCCGGCGCGGCGCGCTCGCCGGCGGCGATCAACCCCAGCACGGCCCAGGCCGTCTGATAGGGGGTACTGACGAAGGGCCGATCGCCGTAGCGCAGCCGATCGTAACTGTCGTTGCTCTCGCCCCACCCGCCGTCAGCGTTCTGGCGCGCGCGCAGCCACTCGACGGCGCGCACCACCATCGGATCCTCGGGCGCGACGCCGGCGGCCTCGAGCGCGATCAGCACCGACCAGGTACCGTAGATGTAGTTGGTTCCCCAGCGGCCAAACCACGAGCCGTCCGGTTCCTGCTCGCGCCGCAGGAACGCGAGCGCCCGCTCGAGCGCCGGACGATCTTGCGGCCGCTCGGCGCGGGCCAACACCGTGACCACGCGCGCGGTCACGTCGCTCGTCGGGGGATCGAGCAGCGCGCCATGATCGGCAAAGGGAATGTAATTGAGGTTGTAGTGCGTGTTGTCGGCATCGAAGGCCGCAAAGCCGCCGCCCTCGCTCTGCATGCCGACCAGCCAATCGAGCGCGCGCGCGATGCTGTGCGCATAGCGCTCGCGTCCCTGCGCCGCATGCATCGACCAGGCCACCACCGCGGTATCGTCGAGATCCGGATAATGGGCGTTGCCGTACTGGAACGGCCAGCCTCCGCTGCGCACCGCGGGCCGGCGGGCGCGCCAATCCCCGACCGGCTCGAGGATCTGGCGGGGCTTCAGCCAGTCCAAGCCCCGGGATGCGCCGGCGAGACTCTCAGGGTCACCCAGCGCCTGGAGCGTGAGGCAGGCCAGACCCGTATCCCAGACGGGGGAAACGCACGGCTGGCAGTAGGCGCGATCACCCTGCTCGACCACGAGCTTCTCCAGAGCGCGCTTGGCCGTAACGCGGCGCGGATCGTCGGGCCCGTAACCGAGCAGCACCATCATCTCCAGCGCATTGACCATGGCCGGAAAGATCGCCCCCAGGCCGTCCTCGCCGTTGAGCCGCTCGATCGTCCAGCGTTCGGCACGGCGCAGCGCGCGCGCGCGCATCGCACGCGGAATCAGCGGGTCGAGCACGCGAAACACTCGATCGAGCGTGAAGAACATCCGGGCGAGCCACCGGCCCCGCTCGGGCAGGCGGAAATAGTGACGCTCGTCCTGCGGCGCCACGATGAACAGTTCCCGGATGTTCACCCGCCGGGGATTGCGCGCCACGGGCTTGAGCGTGCACAGCACGAACAGCGGCACCATCACGGTGCGCGACCAGTACGAGACCTTCTCCACATGGAACGGGAACCATCGCGGCAGGAGCATGATCTCCACGGGGATGTACGGCACGGCCCGCCACGGGACTTGGCCGAACAGGGCCAGCGCGATGCGCGTGAATACATTGGCGTGCGCCGCGCCACCGCGCGCGAGCACCACCTCGCGCGCCCGGCGCATGTGCTCGGACTGCGGATCATCGCCGACGAGCTTCAGGGCAAAATATGCCTTGACGGTGCACGACAGATCCAGCTCCCCTCCCTGGTAGAGCGGCCAGCCCCCCTCGGGCTGCTGATGCTCGCGCAGATAGACGGCCAGGCGCTGCTGCAACGGCGCATCGATCTCATCCAGGTAGTGCATCATCATGATGTACTCGGCCGGGATGGTGCAGTCGGCTTCGAGCTCGAACACCCAATGGCCGTCCGGCTGCTGCAGACCGAGCAATGCATCGCGCGCGGCGCGAATGGCCTGCTCCAGCGCATCGGGGCGCGCGGCGCGCTGGAGCGTCTCGCCGAGCGGCCAGGCGGGCGCCACCGGCTCGGCAGCGCGGGCCCCGAAGTCAAGCGGCTCGTTCATACGATTCCCGGCGCGCACACCGCCGGCACATCGGCGCGGGAGCTGCCATTTCGGCTGTTGCTTGGACAAGGATGCATGGTTGTTCTTGGCCTATGGCCTCGGTCTGCCGGTTCCGGTGCGCCCGTTCCTTCGGGGCTGGCGCAGCAGCTCAAGGCGCGGCGCCTTGGCACGGCATACCCTCGCCGTACGCATCCTGAGCGGTGTCCCCGTCCGCACCGTCGAAGGCCGGCACGTCCGCCGGACGCAGCGGCACTTCGTGCGCCGCGAGCGGCAGCCCGCGCGCGGCGCGCTCGAACAGCCGCCGCAACATCGAATCGTTGCGCACCGACAGGTTGGTCAGCGTCTGAGTCATCGCCACGGCCGAGCGCGACACCTTCACCTGGCTGCCGGCGGTGAAGCCCGGATTGTCCTGGATCTTGCGCAGCGAGAGCGCCGCGAGCCCGATCGCCCACAGGCAGAACTTGCGGATGCCGGTCTCTTCGGCGGGGATCAGCAGAGTAAAGGCGAGCGCGTTGCGCAGGTGGCGGTGCGCGACCCCGGCGAGCTCCATCATGCCGGCGTGAAAGCGCGCATCGCTGCGCTCGGGTGTGAGCGTGGCGAGGTCGACGCCATGGCGGCTGAACACCTCCTGCGGCAGCCAGCACGCCCCGCGCGCGCGATCCTCCCAGACATCCTTCAGGATGTTGGTCATCTGCAGACCTTGGCCGAAGGACGGCGCGAGCGCGTAGAGCCGCCGATGGTGGCGCTCGATCTGACTCGAGTAGGCGCAGAACAGCTCCGTGAGCGTCTCGCCGACGATCCCGGCGACGTAGTAGCAGTAGGCGTCAAGATCGCTCGCCCGCTCCAGGCCCCGCAGGCTCGCGGTCCGCTGGAATTGATGCATGCCGTGGCCCATCACCTCGATGCAGCGGCAGATGGCGGCGCGCTGGCGCGGCTCGAAGCGCGCAACCACGCGCATCACGCGCGCGGTGTTGGCCACCAGCTCGCGCTCGGCCGCGAGCGTGCTGTCGCCGAGGTGCGGCACGACCTCGGCGGCGAAGCGCTGCGCATCCTCCCGGCCCTGCACCACGGCCGTGAAACGCCGCAGGAAACGATGGGTATCGGCGGCCGAGAGCCCCGGCTCGTCCTCGATCGTGTCGGCGATGCGGCACAGCAGATAAGCGCTGGTGACCGGCGTGCACAGCGCCGCGGGCAGCTGCGGAATGGTCAGCGCGAAGGTACGCGACACCAGCGGCAGGATCTGGTCCTGGAAAGCCGCGTCGGACTCGGGCAGATCTGGCATGAGCATCCCGGCAGGAATCAGTTGCGGCGCGTCAGCAGCCACTCGGCCACCGCCCGCAGCGGCTCGGCGGCCGCGCCGAAGGGCGCGAGCGATTCGAGCGCCTGCTCGCTCAGGCGCCGGACACGCTCCTGAGAGGCGGCAATGCCGAGGATCGCCGGATACGTCGACTTGCCGCGCCGGCGGTCCGATTGGGCCGCCTTGCCGAGCGTGGCCGTGTCACCGAGCTCATCGAGCAGATCGTCCTGGATCTGAAACGCCAGCCCGATCGGCGCGGCGAATCCGGCCAGGGCGCGCTCCCGATGCGGCTCGAGATCGGGCACACACGCCGCGCCCATCATGACGCTGGCGCGGATCAGCGCCCCGGTCTTCAGCGCATGCATGCGCTCGACCTGCTCGATCTCGAGGCGGCGTCCCTCGGACTGCAGATCGAGCGCCTGTCCGCCGGCCATGCCGAGACTGCCGATCGCCTCGGCCAACAGGCCGACGAGGCACGCGCGCACCGCGCCCGAGTCGGGCAATCCCGGATCGCGCGCGAGCAGCTCGAAAGCGAGCGATTGCAGCGCATCGCCGACCAGCAGCGCGGTGGCCTCATCGTAGGCCTTGTGACAGGTCGGGCGGCCACGGCGCAGATCGTCGTCATCCATCGCGGGCAGATCATCGTGCACCAGCGAGTAGACGTGCACCAGCTCGAGCGCGCAGGCCGCCGCCTCCACGCGCTCCTCGGGCAACCCCAGCGTACGCGCGGTGGCGAGCAGCAGGATCGGCCGCACGCGCTTGCCGCCGCCGAGTACGCTGTAGTGCATGGCCGCGTGCAGCCGCTCGGGAGTGCGGTCCACGCGCGGCAGGCGGCGCGCCAGGGCATCCTCCATGCGCGCGCGCCATTGCTCGAGCTGCGCCGGGAAGCGTTCAGGCGCCGCTGACACGGCGTCCTTCCCGGTTCGCGGCCTGGCCAACCTCAGCGAGCGGGATCCGCACTTCGGCGGGCACCTGCGTCTTCAGCGGCGGCTCCTCGTAAAGCAAGGGCAGCTCGGGGGCCATCGGGCCGGTCAGGCGCGGTCCGCGCAGCGCGCGCCACAGCGCCTTCAGCGGATGGGCGAACGCGTCATCGACCGCGGTGCCCTCGTAGCCGCAGTGCGCCATGCAGTTGTTGCACAGCGGGTTGCGTCCGACGCCGTAGCGCTCCCACTCGGTATCGGCCATCAGCGCGCGGAAGCTGTCGGCGTACCCCTCTCCGGTCAGCAGATAGCAGGGCCGCTGCCAGCCGAAAATGTTGTACGTCGGGGTGCTCCAGGGCGTGCACTGGTAGGCCTGATTGCCGGCGAGGAAATCGAGGAACAGCGCCGAATGGTTGAACGACCAGCGCGCCCGGCGCGCGCGGCCGCGGGCGAAGATCGCCCGGAACAGGTTCTTGCTCGCGCTGCGCCCGAGGAACACGTCCTGACGGGGGGCGTGCTGATAGCTGTACCCCGGCGAGACCATGATCCCTTCGACCCCGAGCTGCATCGCGGTGTCGAAGAAATCGGCCACGTCATCGGGATCTTCGTTCTGAAACAGCGTGCAGTTGACCGTCACGCGGAAGCCCTTGGAGCGGGCCAGGCGGATCGCCGCGACTGCCTTGTCGAACACCCCCTCCTGACAGACCGACTCGTCGTGGCGCGCGCGGTTGCCGTCCAGGTGGACCGAAAAGGTGAGGTACGGGGATGGGCGGTACTCGTCGATGTGCTTGGCGAGCAGGATCGCGTTGGTGCACAGATACACGAAACGCTTGCGCTGCACGATGCCGGCCACGATCTGCGGCATGTCCTTGTGGATCAGCGGCTCGCCGCCGGGAATCGACACCATGGGAGCGCCGCATTCCTCCACGGCGGCGAGCGCCTTGTCCACCGAGAGGCGCTGCTGCAGGATCTCCTTCGGGTAATCGATCTTGCCGCATCCGGCACAGGCCAGATTGCACTGAAAGAGCGGCTCGAGCATCAGCACCAGCGGATAGCGCTTCTGCCCGCGCAGCTTGCGGCCGAGGATGTATCGGGCGACCCGGTACTTTTGAATCAGTGGAATACCCAAATCCGTCTCCCAGTGTTGTACCGGCGCCCGGGCCGCCAGCCAGCCCCGCCACCGGGGCTGTTGCCTGTTTCCTGTCTAGCCGTGCACCAGCGCACGCACGGCCGCCTGGTGATCCCGCCTGATCCGCTCCCACTCCTGGGTGAACCAGGGCGTAAAGCGCGCGGCGCCCGCATCGCGCATCTCGGCATCGAGCGCCTCGGGTCCGATCCAGCGCCAGGCCGTGACCTCCGCACCATTGGCGCGCACCGGCGCGACCGAGCGCCCGATGAATACCGAGCACAGCTCATGCTCGGCACCTGCTCCGTCGAATTGTGCTTGATACTTGAATTTGAATAGAAACTGCAAGGGGCACTTGAGCCCCAGCTCCTCGTCCAGCCGCCGATGAATAGCCACGTCCAAGCTCTCCGCTCGGTGCGGGTGGCTGCAGCAGCTATTGGACCAGTATAGCGGCCAGAGCCGCTTGCCCGCTGCGCGCTGCTGGATCAAGACCTCGCCGCGGCCATTGAAGATAAAGAGCGAGAACGCCCGGTGCAGCAGCCCCGAGCCCTCGTGACAGCGGGCCCGGCTCGCGTAACCGACTTCCCGATCGTTCTCGTCCACCAGAATAAGGGACTCGCCTCCGGCCACGCTGTCGCCAAGTGGCAACAGCTCAGCGGAAGCACCGCTCTGATCCATCATGTCGTTTCCCCCCGGCGCAGGCTCGAGCGTGTACGCTATGCATCTTTCAGGGATTTGAAACCCTCTGGCTCTGTCGCTCATTGGCAGTCCGCACCGTAGGGATTCCTATGGACATGATAACCGGCTCCACGTTCACTATCACTCCTTGACGGCATGATGCTCGCTCTGGGCCTATTCCTTGGCATCCTCGCATTCGGCTACCTGCTGACAGCCTATCTGGCCGTGCAGCGGGCGCGCAATGACAAGGTGCCCCAGCCCCCGCAACGGCTCGCGCCGGTGACCGTTCTGAAGCCGCTCTGCGGGGCGGAGCCGGGGCTCGAGCAGGCCCTCGAGAGCCTGTGCGGACAGTGCGACTCGAGCGTGCAGATCGTCTTCGGCGTGCAGGATCCGGCCGATCCGGCGCTCCCGATCGCGCGTGCCCTCGCCGCCCGCTATCCGGCGCTCGATATCGCCATCGTCGTCGATTCGAGCCGCCATGGGCACAGCGCCAAGGTCAGTAATTTGATCAATATGATGCGCGCGGCGCGCCACGAGTATCTGGTGCTCGCCGATAGCGACGTACACGTGCCGGCCGGGTATCTGGCGGGGGTGTGCGGGCCCCTCGCGGATCCCACCGTCGGTATCGTCACGTGCCTGTACCGCGGCCGGCCGGGCCGATCTTCGGGTGCGGCGGGCGTGTGCTCCGAACTCGCCGCGCTGTTCGTCAACGACTGGTTCATGCCCTCGGTCCGGGTGGCCTCCTGGCTCGGCTCCCGGGCGTTCGCCTTCGGCGCGACCATTGCGTTGCGCCGCGCGGTGCTCAAGGATATCGGCGGGTTCGCCGCCATCGCCGATCAGCTTGCGGACGATTACCGCCTGGGCGAACTCACGCGCCGCCGCGGGCTGCGCACGGTGCTCTCCAGCGTCGTGGTGGAGACGACGCTCGACGAGCCGGGATGGCGCGCGCTGATGCAGCACGAGACCCGCTGGCTGCGCACGATCCGGGCCGTGCGGCCGGCTGGCTACGCCACCCTGTGGGTAACCTTTAGCTTACCCGTAGCAGTACTGGGCTATGCGCTGGCGGGCGGCGGGCCGGCCGCGCTCGCCATACTGATCGCCACCGCGACGGCCCGCGTGATGCTACATTTCGCAGCCGGCGCCCCAGGGCCTGGCCGGATCGAATCCTGGCGCCGCCTCTGGCTGCTGCCGGTGAGTGATGTATTGGGCTTTGCGCTGTGGTGCTGGGGCTTCGCAACGCGCGAAGTTCAATGGCGCCATGCGCGATACCGGGTGGCCCGCGATGGCTCCGCCCGCCCCGTTACGTGAGGACGAGAAGTCATGATGAGAACCTTATTTCTGCATCCCCCTTCCTTCGACGGTTTCGATGGCGGGGCGGGCGCGCGTTATCAGGCCAAGCGGGAGATTCGCTCGTTCTGGTACCCCACCTGGCTCGCGCAGCCGGCCGCGCTGGTGCCGGACAGCCGCCTGCTCGATGCGCCCGCCGACGGGCTGTCGATGGCCGATGTGCTGCCCCTGGCCCGCCAATACGATCTGGTGGTCATGCACACCAGCTCGCCGTCCTTTCCGACCGATGCGAAGGTGGCGGAACTGCTGAAACAGGAAAACCCCCGATTGCTCGTCGGCATGGTCGGCGCCAAGGTGGCGGTCGATCCGTCCGGCTCGCTCGGTGCCTCGAACGCCATCGACTTCGTGGCCCGCGAGGAATTCGACTACACCTGCAAGGAGGTGGCCGAGGGCCGCCCGTTCAAGGACATCACCGGCCTGTCCTTCCGCCGGCCGGATGGCACGATCGAGCACAACGCGCCGCGCGCGATGATCGAGAACATGGACGATCTGCCGTGGGTGACGCCGGTCTACAAGCGCGATCTGACCGTCGAGAATTATTTCATCGGCTATCTGCAGCACCCCTACGTCTCTTTCTATACGGGGCGCGGCTGCCGCTCCAAGTGCACCTTCTGCCTCTGGCCGCAGACCGTCGGCGGCCACCGCTACCGCGTGCGCAGCCCCGCCAGCGTCATCGACGAGGTACGCTGGATCAAGGAGAACATGCCGCAGGTGAAGGAGATCTTCTTCGACGACGACACCTTCACCGACTTTCGCCCGCGCGTCGAGGAGATTGCCCGCGGCCTGGGCAAGCTCGGGGTCACCTGGTCGTGCAATGCCAAGGCGAACGTCCCGTACGAGACGCTCAAGATCATGAAGGACAACGGCCTGCGGCTGCTGCTGGTCGGCTACGAGTCCGGCAACGATCAGATCCTGCACAACATCAGGAAGGGCCTGCGGACCGACATCGCGCGCCGCTTCACCAGCGACTGCCGCAAGCTCGGCGTGACCATCCACGGCACCTTCATCCTGGGGCTGCCCGGGGAGACGGCCGAGACGATCCGCGAAACCATCCAGTTCGCCCTCGACATCAACCCGCACACCATCCAGGTGTCCCTCGCCGCCCCCTATCCGGGCACGCAGCTGTACCAGGAGGCGGTCGAGAACGGCTGGCTCGCCGCGTACGAGAACCTCAACCTGGTCAACGACCGCGGCATTCAGCTCTCACCGATCAGCTACCCGCATCTGTCGGCCCGGGAGATCTATCACGCGGTCGAGACCTTCTACAAGCGGTTCTATTTCCGCCCGCGCAAGATCGCGGAGCTGACCGGCGAGATGCTGCACAGCTGGGAGATGACCAAGCGGCGGCTGCGCGAGGGCGTCGAGTTCTTCCGCTTCCTCAACGCGCACGAGGCTTGAGCCCACCCATTTGAAGGCCCTGGTCGTCACCGCGGACGATTTCGGTCTGCACGAGGCGGTCAACGAAGCCATCGAGCGGGCCGCACTCCAGGGCGTACTGTCCGCGACGAGCCTGATGGTGGCCGAGGCTGCCGCCGACGATGCGGTGCGGCGCGCGCGCGCGCTGCCGGAGCTGGCCGTGGGGCTGCACGTTGTCCTGGCCGACGGCCACGCGCTCCTGCCCCCCCGGCGCATTCCGGCGCTGGTCGACGGTACGGGACGCTTCCCGGATCGGATGGCGCGCGAGGGCGCACGCTTCTTCGCGCTGCCGCGCGTCAGGCGGCAGCTCGAAGCGGAAATCCGCGCGCAGTTCGCGGCCTTCGCCGCCACCGGGCTCGCATTCGATCACGTGAACGCTCACAAGCACTTTCACCTGCATCCGACCGTGCTCGGCATGCTGCTCGCGATCGGCGCCGAATACGGCTCCCCACCGATGCGCTGGCCGCGCGAGCCGCTCTGGGCTGCGCGCCGCGCCGGCGCCGGGCTCGCCGGCGCACTGCTCAGCCCGTGGCTCGCGCTGATGCGCCGGCGCCTCAGAGCCGCCGGCGTCAAGTGCAACGAGACGCTCTTCGGAATCTCGACCACCGGGGCGATGGACGAGGCGCGACTGCTCGAGATCCTCGCGCACCTGCCCGAGGGCCTCACCGAGATCTATTTACACCCCGCGACGCGCGATGGGCTGACGCCCGGGATGAGCGCCTACCGCCATCGTGACGAGCTCGACGCGCTGCTCAGCGCGCGCGTGCGCGCCGCCGTGCGCGCCTCGGGGGCCCGCACCGGCGGCTTCCGGGCCTTGACCGACGCGCTGCGCTCGAGCGGCGGGTCACGGCGTGCCGCATGAGAAACACGTTTCGCATCGCGCTGCTGGTGGGCCTGATCGTGCTGATCGGGCTGATCGCGCACGAAGGCGCCGCCATCCTCACACCGATCGAACACGCCGGCTGGGTGCTGCTGTGGCTCGCACCGCTCCATGCCGTGCCGATCCTGCTCGACTCGCGCGGATGGCGGGCGCTGATTCCCGAGCGGGTCAAGGCGGGACGGCTGTTCTGGATCGCCTCGGTGCGCGAGGCGATCAATCGTCTCCTGCCGGTGGCCAACATCGGTGGAGAACTCGTGGGCATCCGGCTGCTCGCCGCGAGCGGTGTCAACGGTGTGACCGCCGCCGCCAGTGTCACGGCGGAGATTTTGTTGACGCTCTTCAGCCAGTACCTGTTCGTACTGATCGGTGTCACCTGTCTGCTGAGCCTCTCGGGGACGGTGCATTCGCGCAGCGCCGTGCTGATCGGTCTGGCGGCGTGCCTGCCGGTGATCGTGACGCTGGCGGTCCTGCTGCACTACGGCTCGCTGTTCGAGCGCCTGGAGCACGTCGCGGTGCGCATGCTCGGCGAGGAGATGCTGCGCTTGCTCAACGGCAAGTGGGCCGCGCTCGATGCGGCGATCCGCGCGCTGATCAGCGATTGGACGCGTTGGGTGCTCACGCTGCAGTGGCAGGTTGCCGGGCTCGCCGCCGGCGCGGTGGAGACCTGGCTGGCACTGCGCTGGCTCGGACATCCGGTGGGCTTCGAGACGGCGATCGTGCTGGAAAGCCTCACCCAGGCGGCGCGCAATTTCATCTTCGTGGTGCCCGCCGGCATCGGCGTGCAGGAAGTCACGCTGGTCGGGATCGGGAGCCTCCTCGGGATCGATCCCCAGATGGCCCTCGCCCTCTCGCTCACCAAGCGCATGCGGGAGATTCTCTTTGGCGTACCGGCGCTGCTATCCTGGTACTGGAGTGAGGGAAGAAGGGAATTACAGCATGTCCGCGGTTCGAGCCGACTTTGAGACCACCGCCGTACGCCTGGGATCACCGCAGCACAAACGGCTGCTGGCGCAGTTCTTCATCGACACTCACCGCGACTACGACCCGGAACGGATCGACTGGCCACCGCTCTCGGGTGAGGAGCGGCGGCGCCTGACGGGGCTGCCGTTCTGGCAGGAGGCGGTCGCGACCGAGAACGTGACCTCCAACACCGTCACGGCCGCGGCGGCCCTGGAGAGCGACCCGCAGCTGAAGCGCGCCATCGCACTGCAGGGCTTCGAGGAGCAGCGCCATGCGCGCCTGCTCGCGGCGCTGACCGCGCATTACCGGATTCCGATCGAGTTTCCCGCGCCCTACGCGCCGCGCGACCTGGAGGACGATTTTCTCTTCGCCGGCTTCGGCGAGTGCTTCGATTCGTTCTTCGCCTTCGGCTTGTTCGCCTTGGCGCGCGATTCGGGCGTCTTTCCCGCCGCGCTGGTCGAGGTGTTCGAGCCGGTGCTGGAGGAAGAGGTGCGCCACATCCTGTTCTTCGTCAACTGGGTCAAGGCGCGCCGTGCCGAGCTGCCCTGGTGGCGCCGTCCGGCGTTCCGCCTGCGCTGCGGCTGGATCATTCTCAAGCAGGTTGCCTCGCGGGCGAAGACGGCGCGCAGCCTCGGCGGCGGAACGCGCGAGTCGAGCGAGAACTTCACGCTCACGGCCCACCAGGACATCGGCGCGCCGGTGACGCTGCACGGACTGCTCGGAATCTGTCTGCGGGAGAACGACCGGCGCATGGGACATTACGATGCGCGGTTGGCCCGGCCGCGCCTCGTGCAGTGCATCGCGCGCGTGCTGTACCGGCTGTTGCCGGCGAGTCTCTGAGCGCGCCCGGCACGCCGGCGATGAGCCTCTTCACGGTCTTGTTCGTCGCGCTCCTCGCCCTGGGCACGGCGCTCGAGTGGTGGCTCGCCGGCCGGCAGATCACCGCCGTGCGCGCGCACCGCGAGCACGTCCCCGAGCCCTTCGCCGGCGAGATCACCCTCGAGGCGCACCGCAAGGCGGCCGATTACACCGTTGCCAAGGCGCGCCTCGCTCGTATCGCCACGGTCATCGATGCGCTGGTCGTGCTCGGTCTGACCGTCGGCGGCGGCATCGCCGCGCTGGAGGCGCTGTGGCGGCGCACGGGCTGGGGCGAGCCGTGGCGCGGACTGGCGGTGATCGCTTCCGTGGCCGCGGTGGCCATGGCGGTCAGTCTGCCGCTATCGCTCTGGCGCACGTTCAAGCTCGAGGCGCGCTTCGGGTTCAACCGCACGACGGTGCCGGTGTTCCTGACCGACCTCGCCAAGCAGATCACGCTGGCCGGGCTGCTCGGGGGACCGCTGGTGCTCGGCGTGCTGTGGCTGATGATGCGCGCCGCGGCGAGGTGGTGGCTGTGGGCCTTCGGTGGCTGCGTGGCGCTGATGCTCGCGCTCGGCTGGGCCTGGCCGGTACTGATCGCGCCGCTGTTCAACCGCTTCGCACCGCTTGCCGACCCGGCGCTGCGCGCCCGCATCGATGCGCTGCTCGCGCGCTGCGGCTTTCACTCGAGCGGGGTGTTCGTGATCGACGGCTCGCGCCGATCCGCCCACGGCAACGCCTATTTCACCGGATTCGGACGGCACAAGCGCATCGTGTTCTTCGACACTCTGCTCCAGGACCTCGAGCCGCCGGAGATCGAAGCCGTCCTGGCGCACGAACTCGGGCATTTCCGCCTGCATCATGTGCGCTCGATGATGGCGGTGTCGATTGCGACGCTGTTCGTAGGCTTCGCGCTGCTCGGTTGGCTCGCGCGCCGCAGCGCCTTCTACACCGCCCTCGGGGTCCCGCATCCCTCGCCGCACGCGGCGCTGCTGCTGTTCGCCCTCGCCGCGCCCGTGGTGTTGCAGTTCGCCACGCCGCTCGGCGCGATGTGGTCACGCCGGCACGAATTCCAGGCCGACCGCTTCGCCGCCCGCCACGCCGAGGCGCGCCAGCTGGTCTCGGCCCTGGTGAAGCTCTACCGCAGCAACGCCAGCACGCTCACACCCGATCGGCTGTATGCGGCGGTTCATTATTCGCACCCGCCGGCCATCGAGCGGATCGCTCGGCTGCGCTAGCGCCCCCTCGCTGCGGGGGCGTGCGCGGCTGCTGCGGCCCCTCGCCCTCAGCGGTGGTCCGCCGCACCTTCCGCCACCGGTGAATCCGGGACCAGCACGTCGGCGTACAGACGGTTGCCGATGATGTGCTGGTTTGGGACGCAGGTGGCGTCCATCTCGATGTTGCGCGCCGCGAACAAGGGCAGGAACGTATGGCGGAACTCCGTCATGAGATCGCAATTGCCGCTCAGGTACGTGCTCGGGAAGAGCCTTACCTTGCGCCAATGCGCGCTCACGAATGACCCGCCCTTGCCCCGCGTGGCCGGGACCAGGACCTGCATCGTCACCCGCACCGACGGGAACGGAATGATCTGGTTTTCGAGCGGACACCCACCCACCCGCAATTTTCGGGCGCCGAGCCGCGTGAGCAGATGGGAGATCGCGACCTGCAGACCATGGCAGTTATACCGCGAGGTGAGTCCTTGATAGGTAAAGCGCAGCTTGCGCGACACCCAGACCGCATGAACGGCCTGCGGGGGCTGCGCCGCCGAAGCGGGCGCGTACCAGAGGACGGCGAGCAGAGCCGCCGCGACCAATCGAGACGAGATGGAAGAGCGCATGGCGGTCACCTCGAAATTGCGCTGTGCCTTGCGCCGAGATTAGACCGCACAAGCCGCCGATAGATCCAGTCTCGAAGCCGACCCCTGGCTCCTGTGGCGGGACCGTAAGCTGCGCGCGCCGCGATCCGCCCGCCCCAACGTCATTCAGTCGAACGGATGCCGCAGCACGATCGTCTCGGCCCGATCCGCGCCCGTCGAGATGATGTCGATGGGCACCTCGACGAGCGACTCGAGCCGCTCGAGGTACTTGCGCGCGTTGGCCGGCAGACGCGCATACTCGGTGATGCCCACCGTCGAGTCGGGCCAGCCCGGCAGCTCCTCGTACACCGGCTCGAGTCCCGCATAACCCTCGAGACTGAGCGGCGGCTCGGCCACCATCCTGCCCCCGACACGGTAGCCGACGCACACGCGGATGATATCCAGACCGTCGAGCACATCGAGTTTGGTGATGCACAACCCCGAGACGCTCGAGTGCACGATGGCGCGCCGCAGCGCCACCGAATCGAACCAGCCACAGCGCCGGCGCCGTCCGGTGACGGACCCGAATTCGTGGCCGACGCGTGAGAGATGCTCGCCGTAGCCGTCGAACAGCTCGGTGGGAAACGGTCCGGCGCCGACACGTGTCGTGTAAGCCTTGACGATGCCGAGCACGTAATCGAAGACCCGCGGGCCGACTCCCGTGCCGGTGGCGGCGAAGCCGGCGGTGGTGTTGGATGAGGTGACGAACGGATACGTACCGAGGTCCACATCGAGCATCGCCCCCTGCGCCCCCTCGAACAGTGCGCTGGCACCCTCGCGCCGCAGCCGATCGAGCGCGAGCGTCACGTCGGTGACCAGCGGGGCGATCGTCTCGGCATAGGCGAGCTGCTCATCGAGCGTCTTCTGGAAATCCACCGGTCCCTGGCGGAAGTAGTGCTGCAGGACGAAGTTGTGGAAATCGAGCACTTCGCCGAGCTTGGCGGCGAAGCGGTCGCGCTGGAACAGATCCGCGACGCGCACCGCGCGCCGCGCCACCTTGTCCTCGTACGCCGGCCCGATGCCACGGCCCGTCGTACCGATCGCATTGGCGCCGCGCGCCCGCTCGCGCGCCTGATCGAGCAGGATGTGCGAGGGCAGAATCAACGGGCACAGCGGCGAGATCGCGAGCCGCTCGAACACCGGCACGCCCTGATCCATGAGCATGCGGCTCTCCTTCATGAGTGCCTCGAGCGAGAGCACGACGCCGTTGCCGATCAGGCAGCGCACCTGCTCGCGCAGGATGCCGGCGGGAATCAACGACAGAATGGTCTTCACGCCGCCGATGACCAGCGTGTGTCCGGCATTGTGCCCGCCCTGGAAGCGCACCACGGCGTTGACGCGCTCGGTGAGCAGGTCGACGACCTTGCCCTTGCCCTCATCGCCCCACTGCGTGCCGATCACCACGACGAATCTGCCCACTTCGCTTGCGCTCCTCGGAATCAAACCTCGATGGACTGCGGCTCGAGAATCTCCACCCCGGGCGTGCGCGCGAGCGCCAACACCTCCGCATCCGGCAACTGCACCGCGAGCTCGATCGAGCCGTCCTCGGCGGAGCGCTCCCCGCGCACCACTTTCGCGGCGTACAGCCGTGAGCGCAGCGCCCCGGCCCCGGGCGGCAAGCGGACGCGGGCCGCGCGCGCGCAGCGCGCCAAGCGCTCGGCCAGCGCATCGGCGAGCCGCTCGAGTCCCAGCCCCCGGGCGGCCGAGATCCATACCGCGCTCAGCTCACCCTCGCTGCCGCGCTCGATGCCGGGCTCCCGGCCCAGCCGATCGATCTTGTTGTACACCAGGATCTGCGGAATCGACTGCGCGCCGATCTGCGCCAGCACGTCGTTGACCTGGGCGATGCGTTCATCTCGCCGCGGATCGCTTGCATCGACGACGTGCAGCAGCAGGGTCGCTTCGCGCGCCTCCGTGAGCGTCGACTGGAACGCCGCCACCAGCTCGTGGGGCAGCTCGCGGATGAACCCGACGGTGTCGGCAGCCACCACGTGCGTGCCGCCCGGCAGCGTGACGCGGCGCACCGTCGGATCGAGCGTCGCAAACAGCTGGTCGGCCACATAAGCGTCCGCCCCCGTCAGGGCCCGGAACAACGTCGACTTGCCGGCGTTGGTATAACCGACCAATGCCAGCGACGGCACCGGAATCTGCGCGCGCACCTGCCGGCCCGTTTCGCGCTGCTGTCGCAGCTTCAGGAGCCGGCGCGTCAACAGCCGCACGCGCTGCGCGATCAGCCGCCGGTCGGTCTCGAGCTGCGTTTCGCCCGGTCCGCGCAGGCCGATACCGCCCTTCTGGCGCTCCAGGTGCGTCCAGCCGCGCACCAGCCGCGTGGCGATGTGGCGCAACTGCGCCAGTTCCACCTCCAGCTTGCCCTCGAAGCTGCGCGCGCGCTGCGCGAAGATATCGAGAATCAGGCTGTTGCGGTCCAGGACCCGCCGGCCGGTGAGCTGCTCGAGGTTGCGCTCCTGGCTGGGCGAGAGCGCGTGATCGACGAGAATCACCTCGGCGCCGCAGTCCTCGGCTCTCTGGCGCAGCTCCTCGGCTTTGCCGCTGCCGACGAAGAACCGCGGCTCCGGCCGCTCGCGCCGACCGGTGACCGTGGCGACCGGCTCGGCGCCCGCGGAGCGGGCCAGCTCGTGAAATTCCTCGAGATCCAGCGGATCCGCGTGGCTCCCGAGCCCGATGCGCACCAGCAGGGCGCGCTCACCGGAACGCGGGCGTTCGAACACGAAGCGATTCCCTGGGGGGGCGCGGGGCTGCGCGGCTCACTCGGCGGCGGTCTCCACAGCGCCTTCCTCCTCGGTGCTCAGCCTGACATTGCGAGCCGGCACGACCGTGGAGATGGCGTGTTTGTAGACCATCTGACTGACACTGTTTTTCAACAGCACGACGAATTGGTCGAATGAATCGATCTGCCCCTGCAACTTGATGCCGTTGACGAGGTAGATCGACACAGGTACCCGCTCTTTGCGCAGGGCGTTCAGAAACGGATCTTGGAGCGACTGGCCTTTGGCCATCGGGTTCTCCTTATTCTCAACGGATTGTAATTGTTCGGCAGGTTGGGGGTCGTGTCCACGTTCCGACGGGGGGGGTGATGCAAGCAAACCACCATGGGGCGCGGACTCAGCGCTACCGGAGGACAGTTTAACACAGGCGACCGGATTCAAAGCTGGAGCTCGGCGAGACGGCGCCGAACGTCGCGGTTCCACGACAGGGCCTGACGGGCCGGATCGAGCCACTCGGCCCAACGCTCGGCGCGCATCCAGGTCAGCTGGCGCTTGGCCAGCTGCCGGGTGGCCGCGATACCCTGCTCGATCGCTTCGGCGAGTGTGCACTCGCCCGCCAGATGCGCCCAGAGCTGGCGGTAGCCGACCGCACGCATCGAGGCGTGGCCGGCTGACAGATCGCCGCGCGCATACAGCGCCTTCACCTCCTCGAGCCATCCGGCCGCCATCATGGCGTGGAAACGCGCGGCAATGTGCCGGTGCAGCTCGGCGCGCTCGCGCGGGACCAGCGCCCAGGCCCACAGCGGCACCCCCGCAAGCGGACGCGTGCCGCGGCGCTGCAGCTCGGAGAAGCGCTCGCCGGTGAGCCGGCACACCTCGAGCGCCCGCTGGATGCGCTGCGCATCGGTGGGCGCGATACGGGCGGCAGCGTGCGGATCGATGCGCTCCAACTCGGCATGCAAGGCGGGCCAGCCCTCCTGCGCGGCCTGGGCATCGAGGCTGCGGCGCAGTGTCGGGGACGCCTGCGGCAGAGGGGCCAGACCGTCAATCAGGGCGCGCAGATACAGCATCGTGCCGCCGACCAGCAGCGGCACCCGGCCGCGCCCATGGATGGCGCCGATGCACTCGAGTGCCTCGGCGACGAACCGTCCCGCCGAATACCCCTCGGCCGGATCGCACACGTCGATCAAGTGGTGCGGGATCCGGGCCCGCACGGCCTGCGAGGGCTTGGCCGTGCCGATATCAAGACCCCGATACACCTGCGCCGAATCCACACTCACGATCTCGACCGGTGCCTGCTCGGCCAAGCGCTCGGCCCATGCGCTCTTGCCGCTGCCGGTCGGCCCGGTGAGCACCAGCACCGGGAGCGGTGTGCGCTCGGCGCGCATTCAGCGGCCGCGCAGGAAGAGTTGATCGAGCTCGCGCAAGGTCAGCCGGGTCCAGGTCGGGCGGCCGTGGTTGCACTGATTCGCGCGGTCGGTGCGCTCCATCTGGCGCAACAGCGCGTCCATCTCCGGCAGCGTGAGTCTGCGCCGGGCGTGGATCGCGGCACGGCAGGCCAACGTGCCGAGAAACCGATCCGCCGCCGCCTCGAGGTGATGATCGGGCGCCTCACGCCCGAGCGCCTCGGCCACCGATTGCACGATCTTTACGATCTCGCCGCCGGCCAGCAGCGGCGGGATTCGCCGCAGCGCGAGTCGAGCCGGACCGAGCGCATCGAGCTCGAAACCGGCACGCTCCCAGGCCGCGCGCTCGGCGAGCAGCGCATCGAGCTCGTAGGGCTTCAGCTCCACCACGAGCGGCTCGAGCAACTGCTGCGACACCGCCGCCGCGCCGTCCCGCTCGGTCTTGAGCCGCTCGTAGAGCACCCGCTCGTGCGCGGCATGCATGTCGACGAGGATCAGCCCCTCGCGCGTCTGCGCGAGGATGTAAATGCCGTGCAGCTGCGCCAGCGCCTCTCCCAGTGGACGCTCCGTCTCGGCCTGCGCCGCGGCGGGCGGCTCCGGCTCGCGCACCGCGGCGGCCACCGCCCAGGGGCTGCGCGCTTGCCGCTCGGCTTCGCCGGCGAAGTCGAAGCGGCCCGCTTCAGCCCGCCACGGCGGGGATGCCTCGCCGAGCAGCGGCGCACTGCCCGCCGCAGGGGCCGATGCGGGACTCGGCTGCGTCGCAGCCAGGGCGCGCTCGATCACCCGCAGCACGAACTGATGAATCTGCCGGCTGTCGCGGAAGCGTACCTCGAGCTTGGCGGGGTGGGCATTGACGTCCACGAGCGCCGGATCGAGCGTCAGATGCAGAACATAGGCCGGATGACGCCCGTGATAGAGAACGTCGCGATACCCCTGGCGCGCGGCGCTCATCAACAGCTTGTCGCGGACCGGCCGCCCGTTCACGAACCAATGCTGCTGGTCGGGCTGGGCGCGCGCGGCCGTCGGCAGCGCGATCCAACCCCCGAGCCGCACCGGACCGGCGGCGTGGTCGACCGCCAGCGCCCGCTCGATGAAAGCCTGACCGAGCACTTGCGCGACGCGGGTGCCGTCCTCGGCCGCCGGCGCATCGAGCAGCACGCGCTCGGCGCTGCGCAGCCGGAACGAGACCTCGGGCCGAGCGAGCGCCAGACGCTCGAGCAGCCGCGCGATGTGTCCGAGCTCCGTCGGCGCGGAGCGCAGGAACTTGCGCCGCGCGGGCACATTGAAGAAGAGATCGCGCACCTCGACGGTGGTCCCGCGGGGGTGCGCCGCGGGCCGCACCTCGCCCATCGCGCCGCCCTCGAGGATGACTTCGGCCGCATGGGGCGCCTCGGCCGGATGCGACACCAGCCGCAGCCGAGCCACCGAGCCGATCGAGGGCAGCGCCTCGCCGCGAAAGCCCAGCGTGCCGATCGCCGCGAGGTCCTCGAGAGTGGCGATCTTGCTCGTGGCATGACGCTGCAGGGCCACCGGGAGCGACGCCGCTTCGATGCCGCAGCCGTCGTCGCGCACGCGGATCAGCCCCGCGCCGCCCTGCTCGATGTCGACTTCGATGCGGCGCGCGCCGGCATCGAGGCTGTTCTCGATCAGTTCCTTCACGACGGAGGCCGGCCGCTCGATCACTTCGCCGGCGGCGATCTGATCGACGAGTTCGCTGGGCAGGATGCGAATGGGCATGAGATCCGTGCGGATGGGGCGCGCCGGCGGCGCCGCTGCAGCGAGCGTACCAGGGTTCGGCGGATCGCAGCAGCGACGGCTCTAACCGGCGTTGCTTGCCACCATCTGCCGCAACCGCGCGGCGCGCTCCGCGGCAAACAGCGTGCCGGCGGGCGGATGGCTGCGGAAGTAGGCCAGGATCCCGCGGAAGATGGCCGCGGCGATGCTCTGCTGAAACCAAGGCTGGGTGAGCCTCAATGCCTGGGAGGGGTCGGACATGAAGTCGGTCTCGATCAGCATCGAGGGAATGGTGGGCGACTTGAGCACGACGAACGGGGCCTGCAACACCGAGCGGGTCCACACCGGCACGTACGGCGCCTGCTCCAGCGCGGTCAGTACACTGCGCGCCGCCACCATGCTGCGGCTGATGGTCGCGGCCTGAGACAGCCCGACCAGGACCGAAGCCAGCGTGTGGGACGTTCCGCGCAGATTCATTCCGCCGAACCGATCGGCGGCATTCTCCCGCTCGGCCACCAGGCGGGCCGCCTCGTTCGAGGCGCCATGCAGCGACAGGATGTACACCTCGGCGCCCTTGATGTGCGGGTCCGAGCAATCGTTGACGTGGATGGACACGAACAGATTGGCGTGATCGCGCGCCGCAATGTGCATCCGCTCGCGCAACGGCACATAGACATCGGCATCACGAGTCATCGTGGCGAGCATGCCGCGCTGCGCATCGATCAGCCGCGCCAGGCGCCTGCCGATGGCGAGCGTGATGTTCTTCTCTTCAATGCCGTCGATGCCGATCGTACCCGGATCGATGCCGCCATGGCCGGGATCGACGGTGATGATGATGTCCCGCCCCTGCAGCGTCGCGACAGTCTTTTTCGCATGCCAGGGCGCGCCGAGCGCGCTCAGCCGCACCAGGAGCCGCTGTCCGGCCGCGGAGCGCCGCCACGAAAAGTGCATCGCGGCGGCCGAGCGGGTCGTAAAGACCAGGCGCAGTGCCCCGTTCGGCTGCAGTCCCATGCGCACGTCCTCGAGCCACCCGTGCACGCGCGGCAATTGCAACGCCGGGCCGGCCCGCGTCCCGCGCAGATCCACCACGGCGCGATCGGGATCCGTCAGTGTGAAATAGCGATAGGGCGTGTATCGGGCCAGGTCGAGCTTGGCTTGAGCCTGCTGACCCCAGGTGGCGACGTTGAGCCCCCTCAAATGATCGGCCCGCAGCCCCGCCGCCAGCGCGGGCCGCATCATCACGACTCCGCACAGCCCCAGGGAAAGCAGGTAAAACGCCTTCCTGATCATTGGTTTCCCAGCACTCGTTCATGTATACTCTACGAGTCCGGCCGGAATTTCAACTCGATTCTGCGCGCCGCAGATCCGTCAGGCGTTTCAGCCAGGCGCCGCCGGCGGGGGTTTCGGCATCCAGTTGCGCCTCGTGAGCGTCGGTCTGCAGGGACAGCGTGACCCGCAGGTCCGCCGGCGGCAGCGCCCCCGCACCCCGTTGCGGCCACTCGATCAGCCACACGGTGCCCGGCAGCGCCCACTCGGTGAGCCCCAGATGGTCGAGCTCCTCGGCGCCGCGCAGGCGGTAAAGATCCAGATGCACCACGGTCAGCGCCGTGAGCGCATACACATGGACCAACGTGTAGGTTGGACTGCGCACCGGTCCCGTAACACCGCAGGCGCGCAGAAATCCCCGCGCCAGCGTGGTCTTTCCGGCTCCGAGTTCCCCGTGCAGATGCACCGTCGCCAGCGGCGCGCGCGCAGCGGGCCGCGTGCCCGCCAGCCTTGCGCCCAGCGCCTCGGTATCGACTGCGGCATTCAGACGTTGACGCAGCGCCGCAACTCCCGAATCACATCGCCCGCCAGCACGCCGCGCTCGCCCTCCCTGCGAGCCGCCGCATCACCGGCCAGGGCATGCACCAACACCCCGGCGCGGGCGGCCCGCCACGGGTCGCGGCACTGGGCCCAGATGCCGGCGATGACCCCCGTCAGCACATCGCCCATGCCGGGGCTGGCCATGCCGGGATTCCCGTGCTCGCACAGCGCCGGGACCTCGCCGGCGTGTCCGATGAGCGAGCCGGCGCCCTTCAGCACGACCGTCCCGCCGTAGCGCGCGAGCAGCGCACCGAGCGCCCCCGGACGATCGCTCTGCACCGCCGCGCTCGGGCAGCCGAGCAGGCGGCCCGCCTCCCCCGGATGCGGCGTCAACACCCAATCCGGGCGCGCCGCCACCGGCTGCGCGGCAAGCAGATTGAGCGCATCCGCATCGACGACCAGCGGCTTGCCGCAGCCCAGCACCGCATCCAACACGCCACGCGCCCACGCATCCTGCCCCAAACCCGGCCCAACGGCGATCAGATCACAGCGGGCCGCCGCGTCGCGCACCTCTGCCGGCTCTTGCACGGCGCGACACATCAGCTCCGGCCGTCCCGCGCTGACGGCCGCGACGTTCCGCGGCTCGACCGCGACCGTCACTCGGCCCGCTCCGACGCGCAAACACGCCTCGCCCGCCAGACGCGCCGCTCCGGGCATGCCGCGGCCGCCGCCCACGATCAGCACGTGCCCAAAATCCCCCTTGTTCGCGTCGCGCGCGCGCGGCGGCAGTGCCTGTTTGATTTCCCCGGGCAGCAGGCGCTCGAGCTGCGGCACCGGCATCTGCGGCAACGCGTCCGTGAGCGCCAGATCATCGAAATACAACACACCGCCGTGGGACGGCCCCTCGCCCAGAAACAGCCCGGCCTTCAGTGCGACGAAGGTGACGGTACACTCGGCCCGCACGGCCGCACCCAAAGGGACGCCGGTATCCGCATCGAGCCCCGACGGCACATCGAGCGCAAGAACAGCGCGCCCACTGGCATTGATTGCGGCGATGACCTGTGCAGCGTCCGCACGCACTTCGCCGGTAAGGCCCGTCCCCAGGAGCCCATCGACGATGACCTCGCAAGCCTCGAGCACCTGCGCCGAGAAGGACTGTATGGGTCCGCCGCCGGCGCGCCAGTCCTCGCAAGCCCTGAGCGCGTCCCCCCGCAATCGCTCCGGCGCGCTCACCGCGAGCACGCGAACCTCGAATCCGGCGTCTCGCGCCAGACGCGCCGTCACGTAACCGTCGCCCCCGTTGTTTCCCGCGCCGCACACGACTGCGATGCCTCGGGCAGCCGGCCATCGTGACCGCAGGCAGCGCACCGCCGCCTCCCCCGCGCGACACATCAGGGCATAGCCGGGGATGCCGAGCGTCTCGATCGCCAGGCGATCGATCGCCCTGACCTGAGCGGAGCTGTAGAGTGCGGCCGGCAGTCTCATCAAGTTGATTATACTGGCTGGATGGGGTGCGCATGATGCCAGCGACACCGGATCTGCAGGCGCTGAGGCACGAGCTTGCCGAGCGCGCGCGCGCGCTCGGCTTCTCGGCCCTCGGCATCGCGGGCGTAGACCTGCGCGAGGACGAGCAGCACCTGCTGCGCTGGCTGGAAGCGGGCCTGCACGGCCGGATGCACTACATGGCGCGGCACGGCACGCTGCGCAGCCGGCCGGCACAGCTCCTGCCCGCAGCGGTACGGGTCGTGAGCGTACGCATGGACTACTGGCCGCTCGAGGCGCATCCCGCCGAGATGACCCTCGCCGATCCCACCGCCGGATACGTGTCCCGGTACGCTCTGGGACGCGACTATCACAAGGTGATGCGTACGGCGCTGGCGCGGCTCGCGCGCGAGCTTGCCGAGCGCATCGGCCCGTTCGGCTACCGCGTGTGCGTCGACAGCGCACCGGTGCTCGAGAAGGCGCTCGCCCGCAACGCCGGCCTCGGCTGGATCGGCAAACACACCAACCTGATCGCGCGCGAGGCGGGCTCGTGGTTCTTCCTTGGCGAGATCCTGACCGACCTGCAGCTGCCCCTGGATGCGCCCGCAAGCGCCCACTGCGGCACGTGCACGGCGTGCATGCCGGCCTGTCCGACGGGGGCGATCGTTGCGCCCTACCGGCTCGATGCGCGCCGCTGCATCTCGTACCTGACCATCGAGCTCGACGGCCCCATCCCCCCGCCGCTGCGCGCGGCCATCGGCAACCGGATCTACGGCTGCGACGACTGTCAGTTGGTCTGCCCGTGGAACAAGTTCGCACGCGGCGCCGCGCACCCCGACTTCAAGGTTCGCCACGGCCTCGATGCGCCCCGCCTGGCCGAGCTGTTCGCCTGGAGCGAAGCGCAGTTCGATGCGCGCATGCGCGGCTCGGCGATCTACCGCATCGGCTACGAGCGCTGGTCGCGCAACATCGCCGTGGCACTGGGCAATGCGCCGCCCGACCCGCAGCTCACCGCGGCGCTGTGGCGGCGCCGCGAGGGCGCTTCCGCGCTGCTGCGCGAGCACATCGACTGGTCGCTCGATCGCCGGCGACGGGCGCAGCGGAACTAGAGCCGCACCTGCACGTTGTCGATCAGGCGCGCCTTGCCGAGGTGCGCCGCGGTCAGTACCACCAGATGACGGCACTCGGGCGTGGGCGGACCGAGATCCTCGGCGCGCCTGACCGCGAAATAATCCACCCGCAACCCCTCGGACTCCAGGGCGCGCAGTCCCTCGCTCTCGATGCCCTCGTACGCGCGCTCACCGGCCTCGATGCGGCTCGCCGCCGCGCGCAATGCCCGATACAGCGCCGGCGCCCGCGCCCGCTCGGGATCCGTCAGGTACTGATTGCGCGAGCTCATGGCGAGTCCGTCGGCGGCGCGCACCGTCGGCGCGGCAATGATCCGCACGGGCATGCAAAGGTCGCTCACCATGCGCCGGATCAGCGTCAGCTGTTGGAAGTCTTTCTCGCCAAACACGGCGGCGTCGGGCTCGCAGATGTGCAGCAGCTTGGCGACCACCGTGGTGACGCCCTGGAAATGTCCGGGCCGGAACTCCCCGCAGAGGATGTCCGACAGTCCCGGCACTTCGACGCGGGTGGCGTGCCCCATGCCGTTCGGATACATCTGCTCGACTTCCGGCGTGAACATCAGGTCGCAGCCGGCCGCGCGCAGCATGTGCGCGTCGCGCTGCGGCGTGCGCGGATAATGGGCGAAGTCCTCGTTCGGGCCGAATTGCATGGGATTGACGAAGATGCTGGCGACGAAGCGCTCGCCGTGCTCGCGGGCCGCCGCGATCAGGCTCATGTGTCCCTCGTGCAGGTTGCCCATCGTGGGCACGAACACCACCCGCTCGCCGGCCCGGCGCCACGCGCGCACCGTCGCGCGCACCTCGGCGATGGTCGTCGCTCGGCGCATCGGCCTCAGAAGCAGTGCTCCGGCGCCGGATAGCTGCGCTCGCGCACGGCCGCGACGTAGCGCTTGACGGCCTCGAGATTATCGCCGGCGCCGCTGATGAAGTTGCGTACGAAGCGCGGCTTGCGGCCGCTGGTGATGTCGAGAATGTCGTACAACACGAGGATCTGGCCGTCGGTGTCGGGACCGGCGCCGATACCGATCACCGGCACGGTCAGCTCCGCGGCGACGCGCCGGCCGAGCTCGGCGGGAATGCACTCGAGCAGCACCAGGTCGGCCCCGGCGGCCTCGAGCCGCTTGGCATCGACGATCATCCGCCGCGCCGCCTCCTCCTGCCGGCCCTGCACGCGAAACCCGCCGGTCTTGTGGACCGACTGAGGCTTCAAGCCCAAATGCGCGCACACGGCGATGTCGTGGCCGGCCAGGAATTCCACGATCTCGATCTGCCCGCCGCCGCTTTCGAGCTTGACCATCTGCGCCCCGCCCTCCTGCATCAGCCGCACCGCGTTCTCCAGCGCCCGCTCCTTGGTCGGATAGCTCATGAAGGGCAGATCGCCGATGAGAAACGGACGATGCAGGCCGCGCGCCACCGCGGCGCAGTGATAGACCATGTGATCCATCGTCACCGGAACGGTGGTCTCGCGTCCCTGGATCACCATGCCGAGGGAGTCGCCGACGAGCACGACATCGACGTCCGCCGCATCCAGCAGGACGGCGAAGCTGGCGTCATAGCAGGTCAGACAGGCGATCTTCTCGTGCTGCGCCTTCATGCGCGCGAGCGTCCCGAGGGTGACGGGAGGACGGTCCGAGTCCCTCAGCTGCAGTTGCGTATACATCCCCCTAGTCTACTCGATCCGAATGGCTCGATCCGAATGGCTAGATTGACCGGGCGCTCATCGGATTGTAGTAGAGCCGCCCGCGCCGCATGCGGCGGATCGCCGCGAGCAACTCCTCGTAATCGGCCGCGTTGTTGACCGGATCGATGGCCGCGGCGTTGACGATCAGCAGCGGCGCCGCCTCGTAGTCATGGAAGAAACGCGCATACGCCTCGTTCAACCGCAACAGATACTCCCGCTCGATGTAGTGCTCGTAGCCGGCCGCCCGCCGTGTGATGCGCTCGAGCAACACGTCCACCGGCGCCTGCAGATAGATCACGAGATCGGGTTTGGGCGGCTGCACGTCGAGGCCGCGGCTGACCTGCTCGTACAGCGCGAATTCGGCCTCATCGAGCGTCAGGCGCGCGAACAACCGGTCTTTCTCCCACAGGTAATCGGCAACACGCACCGGCGCGAACAGATCCTGCTGATTGAGCGCGGCGAGCTGCTGGCAGCGTTGGAAGAGGAAGTACAGCTGCGCCGGCAGCGCCCCGGACCGCGGGCTCTTGTAGAAGCGCTCGAGAAAGGGGTTCGTGCCCGGCTCCTCGAGCACCGGCTGCGCCGAGAGGCTCTCGGCCAGCAGTCGCGCCAGAGTGCTCTTGCCGACCCCGATCGGGCCTTCCACCACGATGAACTGATGCTCAGCGTCGGTCATGACTACAGGGAGCGCACGTCGGGCCTGAAGGATTGCGGATCAAGCGGCCAAAGACCCTCCGGCGTCAGCCGGGCTCTGAACTCGCAGACCCGGCCGAGCCCGGGCACATCGAGATCCGGGGCGATATCGGCCAGAGGATACAGAACGAAGTTGCGCTCCACTATACCGGGATGCGGCAGGCGCAACTGGGGTCCTTCGCGCCGCTCGCGGCCGAAGACCAGCAGATCGAGGTCGATCAGGCGTGGGCCCCACCGCGGTCCGCCCGGCGTGCGCCCGAGAGCGCTCTCGAGCGCCGCCAGTGCCGCGAACAGGGCATCGGCATCGAGCCGCGTGAGCAGACCGGCCACGGCGTTGACGAAGTCCGGCTGCGCCACCGGCCCGAACGGACGCGAGCCATACAGCCCCGAGCGGCACACCGCGAGCGTCTCGGGCAGGTCGGCCAGGCGCTCCCAGGCGCGCAGCACCTGCCGGCGCGGTTCCTGGAGATTGCTGCCGATGCCGACATAGGCCGGCTGCCAATGCTGCATCGGCCCGCAACCCGCTCAGGAGCCACCATTGCTCGAACGGCGCCGCCCGCCTCGGCGCCGCCGCCGGCGGCCCGTCTGACCGCCGGGGCGCTCGGGTGCGGCCGCGAGCGCATCGGCCATGCGGCCCTGCTCGTCTTCCGAGACGCGCTGCAGATCGGTCCACCAGGTCGCGATCTCGGCCGAGGCCATGCCGAACTGCGCGCGCAGCAGCAGCAGATCATAGGCGGCCCGAAATCGCGGATGACCGATCAGCCGCAGCGCGCGCCGGCCCCGGGGATGCTCCAGCCGCGGCTGCAGCGCGAACATCTCGCGCAGGCCGAGCGTAAAACGTTTCGGTATCGCGATGTGGCGCTGCGCATCACGCACCGCCTGATCACAGGCCTCGAGGATCGCGGCGATCTCGTGCCAGCGCGAGGGCGGCAGGGACTCGATGATCGCGGCGATGGGCCCGTAGAGCAGCAGCGCGAGCAGAAAGGTCGGGGTGACGGACCGGCCGGCGATCACGCGTGCATCGGTATTGGCCAGACCCGTGTTCATCAGCTTCTCGACCAGGCTGTCCGGATGCGCCGCCAGGTATGCCTCGACGTTCGGCAGCAGCGCCTCGAGCAGCCCGCGGCGGCGCAATACCGGCAGGCTGCGCTCGCCGTGGCCGGTGAGAAACAATTTCAGCGTCTCATCGAACAGCCGTGCCGGCGGCACGCCCCCGAGCAGCTCGCGCAGCGGTCCGATCGGCGCGGCGCTGGCCGGCTCGAGAGTGAAGCCGAGCTTCGCCTCGAAGCGCGCCGCCCGCAGCATGCGCACCGGATCCTCGCGATAGCGCGTCTCGGGATCGCCGATCATGCGCAACTGCCGCGCGGCGATGTCCTCGACGCCGCCCACGTAATCCCAGATGGAGAAATCGGCGATGTTGTAATACAGGGCGTTGGCCGTGAAATCGCGCCGCCAGACGTCCGCCTCGATGGTGCCGTAAACGTTGTCGCGCAGGATGCGCCCCGTGTCGTCGAACATCCGCTCGGTCACCGGGGCCGGCGCCTCGCGACCGGCATGCTCGGCTTCGAGCCGTGCCGCGCCCGCCTCGGTGACCGGGCCGCCCTGATCGAGCAACTCGTCCTCGGCCGCCACCTCCTCGTCGGCGAACTCGCTCTCGGGGACCTCCTCGTCCTGGATCGGGGCGCTTGCGGCCCGGAACGTGGCCACCTCGATGGTCTCCTGGCCGAAGAACACATGCGCCAGACGGAAGCGCCGCCCGACCAGGCGGCAGTTGCGGAACAGCCGCTTGACCTGCTCGGGCAGCGCATCGGTGGCGACGTCGAAGTCCTTCGGCTCCAGGCCCACGAGCAGGTCGCGGACACAGCCGCCAACGAGGAAGGCCTGAAACCCGCCATCGCGCAGACGGTACAGCACGCGCAGCGCGTTGGGCGAGATGTGAGAACGGGATATCGTGTGCTGCGCCCGCGGAATGATCCGGGGCACTGCGGGGGGCGCATCGGGGTGCGCTTCTGGGGAATTCAATTCGGCGCTTTCTGCTTGAGCAATGAACCAGGATACCTATAATACCGCGCTCCTGCAGCCAGGCCGGTCACGCTCCCTTCGTCTAGAGGCCCAGGACATAGCCCTCTCAAGGCTGTAACACGGGTTCGAATCCCGTAGGGAGCGCCAATAAATCAATGACTTGCGAGTGGCGCGCCGCACCAATAACCCGGCGATCAAGCTTCACTTAAGTTGCAAGCGTCGCCGGGGCGGCGGGCAGGGGCAGCCGGGCGCCCGGACAACAGCGGCGCCCCATATCTGGAGCTGGGCGGAGGCAACGGCTTTTCTTTTGCGTGCATGACATTGATCCGGGCCGAGCAACTCAAGGCGGTACGCTTGCATCGCGACGAGGTTTGTAACGGTCCTTTGCCCTTGCCCATGAAACGAAGCCTTGGGGATGCCCTGAGCCGTTGCGGCATCATGACGGTGAGCCCGTGAGTGCCGGCCTGACGGTGCTGATCGCGCCGGGCGTGCCCGCTGCCAGGTTGGCCGAGGCACTTGCGACAGCGGGGCTTGCGATCCGCCGAGACTCCGGGCGCCTTGTCATCCGGCCCGCGACTGCGAGCCGAATCTGCACGGCCGCTCCCGAGCTGTGCGATTTGCTCAACCGGTCATCGCTCGCCACCGCAGGCTCCCGGGACTGGGCTTGCCGCCCTGAAACGGAACCACGAAGCCCCGGTCCTGCGCCGAGGTTTTCGTTTCAGATGGGTGTTGCTACGCACTCGCCCACTCTGGGGCCGGCCCGGGACTGAGGCGCCATCGAGAATGAGCCCCCTTTGAGGGCGCCGGAGGATCGGTTCTATAGGAGTTTCATTGGGTTATTCGCACCAGAGGCGAATCCTCGAAGAGCGCGATGGTCGCATCTATAATCAGCTCCGAATTAGGAGCTGAATTATGCATGCCATCATCAGCATGTCGGAGTTCAAAAAAAACCCTGCGGCGGTGCTTCGTGAGGCCGGAAACCGCCCAGTGGCGGCGCTCACACAATAGACCGGCGTTTTATATGGTGGTCCCAACACTCATGGAAGCCATGCTCGAGGCGCTCGGTGATCGCGAACTGCTCGATCTGGTGCGCACCCGGATGAGCGATGGCGCTTCGCCGATCGAGGTCGATATTGACGAGCTCTGAAAAGCGACACAAGCACAAGTATCGCCTGCTGTTTCACCCTGAGGCTCTGAAGGAGTGGAACGCTCTAGATGGTTCAAGCAAGACGCCGCTGAAAAAGTTGCTTGCCAAGCGCCTCGACAGCCCGCACGTGCCGGGCGGCGCCTTGCACAACGATCCGATTGGCTGCCACAAGATCAAACTCAACAAGGAAGGCGTCCGCCTCGTCCACCGCGTCGAAGACGATGCACTGATTGTGAGGGTGATGGCGGTCGCGCGTCGCGAAGACAACCTCGTGTATCGGTCCGCGCTCGCTCGTATAGTCGAGACGGTCAAGACGTTGGCCAACGCCGCGAACACGGCACTTGCAAGGGACGCTCCCGTACGGCCTGCGGGCCGCCCCGCCAATCGCCGGAAATAGTCATTCGGCATCGTCCGGGAGGATGGAAAACCCGGTCCCAGCGCGCCTAAATCTCAGCCAAGCGCCCTATCCCCGGAATCTTGCGCCAAATCCTGTCGCCGAAGCGGACGGATCTTGCCGGGCCTACCTGGGCTCATTTTGCCGAGCGCCGCAGACCGGGAAATCTTTGCGGCGCTCGTGTCAAAGGATCGCGAGGAGCGCGGAGTAACACCCTTGCAGATTGCGCGCCCCACATCCCGGCGCTATGGTCCGGCGGTCTGCACACCCGCCCGAGCGCAGCGCATGATCAAACCGCAGTGGGGAACACATATGTCCAAAGAAATACTCATCGAGATAGCGTCCCGCATCGCGGCGGGCATCGTCGCCGGTAGGCCGCTGAGCGAGGTTGTCGCCCAAAAGAGCGCTCAGATAACCAGCGTCGCGCAAGACGCGGTCAGACTCGCTCGGGAAATCGAGAAGGAGGCGGCCAAGCCGGCCTAGCTGCAATGGCACTTACTTGACGCCAAGCGCGGGGAGCACCGGACGGTAGCGAGCGCGGGCTTTTTTGGATCCGGGTGCCGCGCCGAAGACAGCCCTCGAAATTGCTCGATGACTTCAATGGCTTACAAGCGTGCTGCGCCCCCCCCCCCGAGCGCACCTGCCATTGCCTCCGTGCGCCCACGCGAGCCCGCCCCCCCTTGGCGGCGCGGCCTGCGGGCACGCGTGACCGTGTCGGCCACGCTTGGCGGACGGCATCGGCGGCGAGCAGCCCTGCTACCCCAGCTCAGACCACTATTCGTACCCGCTATTGGCAAGACATGCCGGGGGGTGCCCGAGCGACCATCAGGTCAACAGGAAAACGCTGCTTGCATTACCATTTAAGATGCGTTCCTGTAGGTGGGAGAGGCCCGCGCTGCGGGCACGATGGGCCCGGTCAGCGGGCACATTCCCTAAGCAAGCAGCCCGATCCTGCGCCGAGCCCTCGTCCGCGACGCGCAGGGTCGGGCTGATGAGGTGGGCAAGCCAGCCCCCGCCTCGGGTACTAGGAATGAGGAACCGAATACTTCGCGTGCTGGCCAACGGCAAGTGGAACGGCCGCGCCACCGGCTCGGCACCCCAGGGGGCCTGCGGCCAGCGCCCCGGTCGATCGAGCACCGTGTGCGTGCTCGCGCTGCTGCTGTGCTCGGCGAGCGCCCTGCGCCTCGCCGAGGCGGCCGCGCGCGTGCCTTACACGATCAAGTGGACATCCACCGGCAAAGGCACGATCAACTCAACGCTGAAGATGACCTCGCAGCTGGCGGCGCTGCGCACCAGCGCACCGGTCGGCCCATTTGGGCTGATCGCCCGCGCGCGCGGCGATCTGAAGCGCTTGCAGACCGTGCTGGACAGCTTCGGCTACTACGACGGCAAGATCACGATCACGATCGACGGCGTGAGCCTCGGCAGCGCCGGCCTCGGCAAGGCCCTGACCGCCCTGCCAAAAGGCAAACGTGCGCACGTACGGATCACGCCGGTACTCGGGCCGTTGTTTCACATCGGCCGCATCGAGATCGAGGGGACGCTTCCGAAGGGGATGAAAGGGGCACTCGGACTGGCCACGGGGGCCCCGGCGGTCGCATCCGATGTCCTGGCGGCCGGCGCGCGGCTGCAGCGGCGATTGCAGGATGCCGGGTACGCGCTCGCAACGGTCGCCAAGCCCGTCGCCTACGAAGAGCCCGCGCAGCACGTGCTCAATCTGACCTTTCGCGTCCACAGCGGCCCGCGTGTCCGGATCGGATCGATTCGCATCCAGGGCCTGCGCCACGTTCGAAAAGCGCTCGTCATCCGGCAACTGCCGCTGCATACCGGTGAGCTTTACGATACCGCCAGCGTCGAGAAGGCCCGGCAGGATCTGCTGCGCCTTGCGCTGTTCTCGAACGTCACGGTCCGGCGGGGCGCCCCCGATCGGCGGGGGCGCGTGCCGCTCACGTTTCACCTCAAGGAAAGCAAGCGCTTCGCCGTCGGCGTCAGCGCTGCCTACTCGAGCGACCTCGGCGGCAGCAGCGGCGTGCACTGGAGCGACCGCAACGTGCTCGGCGCCGGACAGCGGCTCGATGTCTCGGCGACGGCCATCGATCTTGGGGGCACGGTCAGCACCGGCGTCGGCTACGATGCGCGCGTCGGCTATGCAATCCCGGATTTCCATCGCCGCGATCAGACGCTCGGGTTCTCGGTCACCGCGCTGCGACAGACGCTGGAGGCCTATACGCAAAACGGTGAGATGGCGCGCGCGAGGCTCACTCGCAGGCTCTCGCGCGACTGGACCGCAAGCGCCGGGGCCGGCTACGAGCACGAGTTCATCATCCAGCAGGACCGGAACTACACCTACAACCTGCTGTCGATACCGCTCGCGGCGCGCTTCAATTCCACCGATCTGTCCTCGCCGCTGCTCGATCCGACCCACGGCTTCAAGATCTCGCTGAGGGCGGCCCCGACGCTCTCCTCGAGCGTCTCCGGCCAGCAGTGGTTCGTCATTCTGCAGGGCAGTATTGCCACGTACTTCGACCTGCATCGGCTCTTGCCGAGCGATCCTCCCGGACGCACGGTGCTCGCCGCTCGGCTGCTCGCCGGCGTGGCCGAAGGGGCCAGCCAGTTCAGCCTGCCACCCGATCAACGCTTCTACGCCGGCGGCAGCGGCACGGTGCGCGGCTATGCCTATCAGTCCGTCGGCCCGCAGTTTGCCAATGGCTATCCCGAAGGCGGCACGAGCATGCAGGCGGTCAATCTCGAGCTGCGCCAGCGCATCGGTACGACATGGGGCGCCGTCCTGTTCGCCGATGGCGGCGGTGTCGCCGCCGGCTCGGAAAGCGTATACCGTGTCGGTGTGGGAATAGGTGTTCTCTATTACACCTCCATCGGTCCGATCCGCCTCGACGTCGCCGTACCGACGCGCCCGCTGCGCAATGGCGGCAGTTTCCAGGTCTACATCGGCCTCGGGCAGGCGTTCTGATGCGCCGGGCGTTGCACATCGCGGCCTGGAGCTTCGGCGCAATGCTGCTGCTGGCCGTGCTCGGCGTCGGGGCAGTGATTGTCGCGGGCAATACCCGCGCCGGGCGCCATCTGATCGAACGCGAGACCCTACAGCTCTCCTCGGGACGTGTGCGCATCGCGGGCCTCGGCGGCCGCTTCCCCGACCACATCGAGATCGTCACGGTGCAATTGAGCGACTCCAAGGGCGCCTGGCTGCGCGCCGCGCACGTCTCGCTGCGCTGGTCGCCCCTGGCGCTGCTCGCGTGGGACCTGCACGTCGATCGGTTTGCGATCGGTGAGGTCGATGTGCTGCGCCGACCGGTGCGCTCCCGCTCGAGCCGCGCGCACAGTCCGGTGCGCATGCCGGCCATCGATATCGATCACTTCCGGATCCACACGCTGCAGCTCGAACCGGCCGCCGCCGGCACCCTGGCGCGCCTCAGTGTCCGCGGATCGCTCCACTATCGATCGATGACCGATGCGCGCGCGACCCTGCTCGCACGGCGCACCAACGGCATGGGGCTGTACACGCTGCGGTTGCGGACGACATCCTCGACAGTGGATGCCCGCGTCAAGCTCAAGGAGCCGGCGGACGGGCCCTTGCAACATTGGCTCAAACTCCCGGGGCTCGGCCCCCTGGCGCTCGAGGCGCGCATCGAAGGTCCACCCCACGCGGAAACGCTGCGCCTGAGCGCGCACGCAGGCAAGCTCCTCGCCGAAGCCCATGGAACGATCGACCTCGGCCGGCGCTCGGCCGATCTGACCTACGCAATCACCTCTGCGGCGATGCATCCTCGCCCGGGTCTGGGCTGGCGGCACATCGCCCTCGTGGGCCGCTGGCGCGGGCCGCTGGCCACGGCACGGGCAAACGGGACGCTGGATCTGCAGGGCCTGAGGCTCCCCGACGGCTCGCGGCTGGGTACCCTCACGGCCACCCTGACGGCCAACGGTCGCATCCTCACGGTGCGCGCCCTGCTCCGGCATATCAGGCTGGCGGGCCACCCGCGGCTGCTGCGCGGCTCACCGCTGAGCCTGCGGGCGACCCTGCAGCTGCATGCGGCGCGCCGCCCGCTGCAGCTCGTCGCGACGGATCGTCTGTTCAACCTGCGCGCACGGCTACTGACAGCCGGCGCGCGCGCGGCCACGTTCGATCTGCGGCTGCCCCGACTGTCACTCCTGGCGGCGCTCTATCACGCGCGCATGCACGGGAGCCTGCGCCTTTTGGGCACGATCGCGCAGCGAGGCACGCGCACACGCCTCGCCGTCCGCGGCGCTGGCGCCGTGCGCGGCGCGGGCATTGCCGCCCGAATGCTCGGGCCCCGCACGCGCCTTCGACTCCAGGCGAGCCTGACGCCAACGACGGTACGCGTGCAGCGCTTTACGCTCTCGGGACGCGCGCTCACGGTGTCCGCGAGCGCCCGGGCGCAACGCAACCCGCCGGGCGATCCGGCCGGCGGGTTGCGCACACTGCATGCCCGTTGGCGGCTCGCCGTGCCCGATCTGACCCGGGTTGCACCCGCGGCTGGCGGATCGCTGGTGCTCACAGGCTCGGCAGATGGACCCTGGCACGCCCTGACGCTGCGCGCGCGGGCACACTCGCGCCTCTCCCTGCGTGGGGGACCGCCCGGAGTGCTGCAGGCCACCCTGCGGGCCCGCGGGTGGCCGTCCGCCACGAATGCCGTACTGCGGGTCCGCGGCACGGTGGCCGGCGCGCCGCTCGCGCTCGACGCCTCGCTGCTGCGCTCGACGCTTGGCATCTATCACCTCGAGGTTCGACGCATGACCTGGAGGAGCCTGAGCCTCACGGGATGGGCGCGTTCGGGCTCGAGCCTCGCATCCACACAGGGCCGGCTGCGCCTGAGCATCGCGCACCTGGCGGATCTGCAGCCCGTGCTCGCAACGACGCTCGCCGGCCGACTCGAGGGGACCCTCGCACTGGCCCCGGTGGCGGGCCTCGCGGGCGCCCGCATACAGTTACTCTTCCACGACCTGCGGATGCACGGGCTGCAGGGCGATGTCGGGCTCTCGGCCGCAGGCCCCCTCGATGCGCTGCGCATACGGCTCACCGCCGAGTCACCCGACATCCACGGCGCGCCCGCAAGCCTGATGGCCACCGCACGGCTCGAGCGCCGGTCCCGGTCGCTCGATCTGACGGACTTCAATGCGCACTATCGCGGTCAGACGCTGCGGCTGCTCTCGCCGTCGCAAGTGGGGTGGGCCGGCGGTCTCGCGGTGCGCAATCTGCGGCTGGGAATCCAGCACACCGTCATCGCGCTCGACGGGAAACTCTCCCCCACGCTCGATATCCGTGCATCGATTCATCGGCTCGATGCCGCAGTCATCGATGCGTTCGCACCGCACCTGCTCTCCGCGGGCACCCTGGACGCCGAGGCACGCCTCATTGGCCGCCGCGCGGCCCCGGCCGGCCACGTGTCGCTGCAGATCGCTGGCCTGAGATTCGCCGGCTCGCAGACGCAGGGACTGCCGCCGGTCAACCTGCGCGGTCGCGCACGCCTGCGCGCCGGGATGGCCACGGTTTCCGCCCGGCTCCTGGCCGGTCCGGCCTCGCGCCTGTCGCTGAGCGGTCACACGTCGCTCAGCCGCAGCGGACACCTTGCCCTGAAACTCACCGGCAGGATGGACGTGGCGCTGGTGAACGCCATTCTCGAGGCCAGAGGCGAGCGCGCCGCGGGCACGCTCACCGTCGATGCCCGCGTCAGTGGCAGGGTACAAGCCCCACGGATCCGTGGCGTCGTCACTCTCGCCAACGGGGATCTGCGCGACTACGCCGCAGGCGTCCACGTCGACGATATCAACGCGCGCCTCGTCGGCGACCAGGGCGTCTTGAGGATCTCGAGCCTGACGGCGCGGGCCGGGACGGGCCACCTGTCCGCGAGCGGCACGATCGGAATCCTCCAGCCGCGCATGCCGATCGATGTCGCGCTGATCGCCCATCGAATCCAGCCGATCACCAATGACATCCTGACCGCCAATCTCGGCGCCGACATCCACGTGCGGGGCACGCTGCGCGATCGCCTGCAGATCACCGGCACCATCGAGCTGCACCACGCCGCGATCAGCATCCCGAACGCACTGCCGCCGAATGTCGCGACACTGGATGTGATCCGCCCCGGACAGGCGGCACGGCCGCTGCGCGCAGCGCACCGGCTGGTGATCGGCCTCGGACTGACCCTGGACGCGCCGCAATCCATCTTCGTCCAGGGAAGAGGCCTCGACGCCCAGCTCGGAGGCAAGCTCGAGATCACCGGCACTTCGGCCCATCCTCGCGTGAGCGGCGGCTTCGCGATGACCCGCGGTACGTTCTCGCTGGCGGGCACGAGACTCGAGTTCACCCGCGGCCGAGTCAGCTTCAACGGCGAGGGCCTGAGGCACCGGATCGATCCCACGCTCGATTTCGTCGCGCAGAGCAGCGTGATGTACACCTCCGCGACGACGGTCACGCTGCGTATCACGGGTTTCGCGGACGACCCGCGCATATCGCTCTCGAGCACCCCGCGCCTGCCGCAGGACGATCTGCTCGCGTTGCTGCTGTTCGGCGAGCCCGCCTCCCGACTGTCGCCCTATCAGCTCGGCGAGACCGGCGCCGCCCTTGCCACCCTGGACGGACTCGGCGGATCGGGCGCGAGCAGCCTCAATCCCCTGACCTGGATCCGGCGCCACCTGCATCTCAACACCCTGTCGCTCGCAAGCGCCCAGCCGAACGTGGGCCTCGGCGCCGCTCCGGGCACGCACACCGGCGGCGCGAGCGTCATCGCCGGCAAGTATCTCTCGAACAACATATACGTCGCGGCGATGCACACGACCCAAGGCACCAGCCAGATTCGCGTCGATATCGACCTGAGCCGACACCTGAAGCTCGAGACACGCCTGGGCAACGGCACTGCGACCACGCAAGGGACGACCCCGCAGAACGATCCCGGCAGCAGCATCGGCCTCGCCTATCAGCTGCGGTACTGACTGCGCGAGCCGTGATGCCGGACTGATGCGACAGCCGGATGCGATATGATGGCCGTTCGGACCACACCCTGCTGGAGGCTAGACGTCACATGGCGAAAGAACACTTTCCGATTGATCTGAAGCAGTTGCGGCCCCTGAAGCTCGATCCAAAGCTCGGCGCGATGACCGAGACGCAAAAAGCGGACCTCCGCCACAACATCCAGCTGTGCCGCAATGCAATCGTCTTCTTCACGGCCCTGGCGGGCGCCAAGGGACTGTCCGGGCACACCGGCGGCGCGTACGACACCGTGCCGGAAGTGATGATCATTCGGGGCTTCATCGCCAACGGCGCGCCCATCGTGCCGGTCATCTATGACGAGGCCGGCCACCGGGTCGCCACGCAATACCTGCTCGCCGTGCTCGACGGGGCGATGCCGGCGGAGCGACTGCTGCATTATCGCGAATTCGACAGCGGCCTGCCCGGACACCCCGAGAAGCACCTGACACCGGGCGTGCAGTTCAGCTCCGGCCGGCTCGGCCACCTGTGGGCGTTCTGCAATGGCGTCGCCATGGCCAATCCCGACAAAACCGTGGTCCTGCTCGGGTCCGATGGAAGTCAGATGGAAGGCGACAACGCCGAGGCGGCACGACTGGCCGTGGCGCACCAGCTCAACATCAAGGTTCTGGTGGACGACAACAACGTCACGATCGCCGGACATCCCCAGCAATACATGCCGGGCTATGACCTCAGCCGTACCCTGGCCGGCTATGGCCTGACGCTCGCCACCACCCTGGGCGAGGATCTCGATGCGCTGTACACCGATCTGGCGCGGGCATTCTCCGACACGCGGCCGCAGGCCGTCGTGATCAAACGCCCCATGGCGCCGGGCATCCCCGGGGCCGAAGGCAGTCCGAGCGCTCACGAGGTGCTCAAACCCGAGATCGCGATCGCCTATCTCGAGGCGCAGGGCGTTCATGAGGAGGCGATCGCCCTGCTCAAGGCGGCGCAGCCCGAGAAATGTCCGCTCACCTATCGCGGCTCGGCCGGCGTGGGCAAGAACCGTGATGATTTCGGCAAGATCCTCAACGGGATTCTCGATCAGATGAGCCCCGCGCAGCGTATCGCCAGCGTCCGGGTGTTCGACAACGATCTCGAGGGCTCGTGCGGGCTGCATCACGTTCGCAAGCACCATCCGGAGGTGTTCGTCCGCGGCGGCATCATGGAGCGCGGCAATTATTCGGCCGCGGCGGGCTTTGGCTCCGAGCCCGGCAGGCAGGGCATCTTCGCCACCTTCAGCGCCTTCCTGGAGATGTGCGTGAGCGAGATCACGATGGCGCGCTTGAACTTCGCCAACGTCCTCGCCCACTTCAGTCACAGCGGCGTCGACGACATGGCGGACAACACCTGCCATTTCGGCATCAACAGCATGTTCGCCGACGGCGGTGTAACGCCGGTGCACGGCGAGGATACGACGCGGCTGTACTTTCCGGTCGATCGCCATCAGTTCGCCGCATGCGTCAAGCGCATCTTCAACGATCCAGGGCTGCGGTTCCTGTTCACCACCCGCTCCCCCGTACCCGACATCCTGGATGCGGACGGCAAGCCGCTCTATGAAGACAAGCCATTCGAGCCCGGCAAGGACTCCATCGTGCGCGCCGCGCCGTCCGGTGGCGGTTACATCGTGGCGGTCGGGGAGACCGTGTACCGGGCTCTCGACGCGCTCATCACGCTGGCCGAGCAGGGTGTCGGAGTGGGCCTGGTGAACAAGTCGACGCTGAACGTCATCGACCGGGAGATGATGGCCCGGCTGGCGAGCGCCCCCTTCGTGCTCGTCACCGAGGGGTGGAACGTGCGCACGGGTCTGGGCAGCCGCTTCGGGAGCGAGCTGCTGCGGGCGGGATTCAAAGGACGCTACGAGCACCTCGGCACGCATCGCGAAGGCTGCGGCGGACTGTGGCAGCAAATGGGGCATCAGGGCCTCGATCCGGCCGGGATCGCCCGCGCCGTGAGAGCGCTGCTCGACTGA
>JAKBWB010000067.1 GCA_021843755.1 Pseudomonadota bacterium | reverse complement strand
ACCACCGCGCGCAATCTCCTCGAGCTGCGCCGTGCGCGCCTCGAAGCCGCCACGCTGCGCTCGCGGCGGCGCAGGGCGCGCGAGTCGCTCGCCGGCCGCTTCGATCTGCGCGGGGCGATCTACGAGAGCGACGCGATGCACACGCTGGTCTCGGTGGCGGCCCAGATCGCTCACGCGGACGTGCCGGTGCTGATCACCGGGCCGAACGGCACCGGCAAGGAAGTGCTCGCCGACATCATCCAGGCGAATTCTTCCGTCCGCACCGGCCCCTACGTGAAAGTCAATCTCGGCGCCCTCCCCCATGACCTGATGGAAGCGGAGCTGTTCGGCACCGAGGCCGGTGCGTTCACCGGTGCGCGCTCGCGCATCGGACGCTTCGAGGCCGCGAGCGGCGGAACGCTGTTCCTCGACGAACTCGCCAACCTCGAGCCGCCCGGCCAAGCCAAGCTGCTGCGGGTGCTGCAGACCGGAGAATTCGAGCGCTTGGGATCGAGCATTACGCGGCGCGCGCCGGTGCGGCTGGTGGCGGCCACCAATACAGATCTGCGCGCGGCGATCCGCGCCGGAGCCTTTCGCGAAGATCTGTATTACCGCTTGAACGTGATCGAGCTGGAAGTGCCGCCGCTCGCGCGCCGTCCCGAGGACATCGTGCCGCTGGCGCGCCACTTTCTCGAGCCGCACCGCGCGCTCTCGAGCGAGGCCGAGTACGCGCTGGCCCGTTATCCATGGCCAGGCAACGTGCGCGAGCTGCGCAACGTCATCCGGCGCGCCTGCCTGCTGTCCGAGGTGCCGCTGATCGGCGTCGGGGCGCTCAACCTCCCGCAAGTGGAGCCGGCGGGCGAGGCCGAGGGTGGGTCCCTCGATCGCCTCGGGCTCGAAAAGACCCTCGAGCGCAACGGCGGCAACGTATCGCGCGCGGCGCGCGAGCTGGGCCTGTCCCGACAGGCGCTGTACCGCCGCATGGAGAAGCTGGGTCTGAAGGCCAACGATGGCCGGTAGGCTGCGCGGGTCGATCGCCGCTCGTATGGGCCTCGCGCTCGCCGCACAGGCGCTGATCGCCGCGGGATTGACCGCCGCGGCCCTGCATTGGCTCGCCTCGCCCATGCTCGGGCTCGCGCTGGCGCTGCTCGTGTGCGTGCCGGTGCTCGCATGGCTCGCGCAGCGCGCCGCGCACCCCTGGCGCAAGACGATAGCGGCGGTCGGCGGCGCGATCGGCGGCCTGCGCGAGCGGGATTTCAGCGTCAACATCGCCACACCCCACATCGAGGAGTTGCGCACCCTGGTCGAGGCCTATAACGGGCTCGGAGAGGTGCTGCGGCGGGAGCGATTCGATCTGTATCAGCGCGAGCTGCTGCTCGACACCGTTCTGCAGACCACGCCGCATGCGTTGGTACTGAGCAACGACGCGGGCCGGATCGTGTACGGCAACGTCGCCGCGCGCGCGCTGCTCAACGGCGGAAGCAAACTCGAGGGCCTGGAGCTCGAGGTGTTGCTGCGCGAGCAGCCGCGGGAGTTGCGTACGGCGGTTGCGGGCAGCGACGACACGCTGTTCACGCTCGGCACCGGCCCGGAAAACGAGGTCTACCGCTTCTCCCGGCGCGCCTTTCTGCTCAATACCCGGCCGCACCAGCTCTGGCTGCTCGAGCGCCTGACCCGCGAGCTCACCGCGCAAGAGATCGCGGTGTGGAAGAAAGTCATCCGCGTGATCGCCCATGAGCTCAATAACTCCCTCGCCCCGATCAGCTCCCTGGTGCACTCGGGCAAGTTGCTCGCCCAGCAGGCCGATCCGGCCGCTCTCGGTCCGCAATTCGAGCGCATCTTCTCCACCATCGGGGATCGCACGGCGCACCTGGCCGTCTTCATCGACGGGTACGCGCGCTTCGCCAAATTGCCGCGTCCCCGGCCGGCACCGGTCGCCTGGTCCGCGTTCATCGCGCGACTGGCCGCGACCCTGGAATTTCGCATCGAGGGCACACTCCCCGAGCGCCCGGGGAATTTCGATGCCGCGCAGCTCGAGCAGGTCATGATCAATCTGGTGAAAAACGCTGCCGAATCCGGCTCGGATCCCGGGGAAATCACCGTGAGCGTGCGTGAGCGCGCGCCGGGATTTCAGATCGAGGTCGCCGACCGCGGCGCAGGGCTCACCGAAGCGGCGCTGCGCGATGCGCTGCTGCCGTTCTTCTCCACCAAGCCCTCCGGCACGGGTCTCGGGCTCACGCTGTGCCGCGAGATCATCGAGGCTCATGCCGGGCGGCTCGGCATCGCCAATCGCCCCGGCGGCGGCGCGAGAGTCTCGATATATCTGCCCTGAGGGCGCGGTTGCGGCCGCAGCGCGCGACATCGGCCCGGCCTTGACTCGGCGCGCCACGGTCCGGTCATTACAATCCGACGCGCAACCCGTTCATCCGCCGAAACGCCGAGGACCATGATGCGATATCCCCCTGAGAGCACGCGCCCCAGGCTTCTCTCGACGCTGCTGGCAACCGGGCCGGCGCAGCTGCCCTGGACGGTCCTGGTGCGCAACACCGCCGCGGTGGTGCTACCGCTGGTGTGGGGCATTGGCAGCGGCAACGTGCTCGCCGGCATCGCGGTCAGCATCGGGGCGCTGGTCACGATGTACTCCGATCAGCCCGGCCCGTACCGCGAGCGGTTGACACTCCTGCTGGCCGTGTCGGCCGCCGGGGGACTGGCGACCTTCCTCGGCCTGACGCTGAACCATCATCTTGCGGCGCTGCTGCTCGCCAGTCTCGTGATCGGCTTCTTCGGCGCGCTGCTGGTGGCATTCGGCGATGCCGTCGCCCGGGTAGGGATGACCTCGATGATCCTGCTCGTCATCGCCACGGATCTGCCGGCGCCGACTCTGTCGGCGGCGCTGCAATTGACGCTCGAGGTCACCGCCGGCGGAGTGCTGCTGACGTTGCTCTCGATCGCCGCCTGGCCGCTGCAGCGCTATGGCCCGGAGCGCGCGGCGCTCGCGACGGTGTATCGGGGATTGGCCGCCATGGCCCGCGGCGGAACCCATGACGCCGGCGGCGCACTCGAGCTCACCAACGGCATGACCGACCTGCAACATACTTTGCTCGGGCCGCACCGCGCGCGCGGGCCTGTCATGGATTACTTCGGTGTCATGTTGGAGCTGGCCGAGCGGATCCGCTTGGAGCTGATTGCGCTCGGCGCGCAAGCCCTCGACACGCGGATCGGTCCGCTCGTGCAACACGAGGCGGCCGCGCTGCTCGATGCCATCGCCGCAGCCATCATGGCCGGAGGCGATCCGGCCCACGCCATGAGCGAGGCGCTGCAGGCCTTGCAGAGCGCCGAGCGGCGTGCCGCCGCGCAGGAGCCCGCCGTGCCGAGCGCGCCCTGGCGGCACTTGCAGGCGCTCTGCGGGCAGCTCGCCGCCGCGGTCCGTAATGCCGGCAGGGCCGGGATACGGGGCACCACGGGCGCCGGGGTCGAAGATCGGCAACTGCCGAGCGCACTGCGTCCGCAGTCCGCGCTCGCGATCTTCACGGCCAGTCTCACACCCCGCTCCGCCGCGTTCCGCCACGCCATCCGCACCGCGGTGTGCTTCTCGCTGGCGCTGTGGCTCGGGCGGATACTGCCGCTCAAGCACGGTTACTGGCTACCGATGACGGTGGCGATCGTGCTGCGGGCGGATTACGCCGGCACGCTCAGCTACGGGCTGTTGCGCATGGCCGGCACCGTGCTCGGTCTGGTCCTCACCACGGCGCTGGTGCTCGTGCTGCCGGCCAACGCCTGGATCCACCTGGCCGTGCTGGCGGCGCTGTGCGCGGGGTATCGCTACCTCGGCAACGTGCACTACGCAGCGGCGGTCGCCTGTCTCACCGGCTTGGTGGTGCTGCTGCTGGCATTCGTGGGCGAGAGGCCGGAGCCGACCGTCATCGCCCGGCTGATCGACACCGTGCTCGGCAGCGTGGTGGCGCTCGCCGCGTACGGCCTGTGGCCGACCTGGGAGAAAGGACGCGCACGGGAAATGCTGGCCCAATCGCTGCAGGCGTATGCAACCTACCTGGCGGCGATCGTCACGGGCAACGCGCCGCAGCGGCACGAAGCGCGCCAGGGCGCGCGTGTCGCACGCATCAACGCAGAGGCATCGGTCAAGCGACTGCTCGCCGAACCGGCCACGCCGCCGGCGCTCGCCGAACTCGCCCAATCGTTACTGACCAACGGCAACCGCCTGGCGCGGGCGATCATGACGCTCGAGGCGCTGACCTCGCACCACGGCAGACTGATCGGCGGCGCAGTGACAAAGTCCCTGGTCCTCGACTGCGCCGCGGCTCTGCGCGAGGTGGCCGATGCCTTGAGCGCACATCGGGCGCCCGGTGAGCTGCCGCCCATCCGCGCCCTGCAGCGACATCTGGCGCGCACGCTCGAGGCCGCGCCCGCCGGCGGGGCCGCCGCGGAGCTGATCGGCAGCTGCGACCGGGTGGTCGACAGCATCGACACCCTCGCCCACATCGTCTCGCGCGCCACGTCCGCGGCGCTCATCACCCAACCGGCCTGAATGATCCGGCGGGTCAGGCCGACGGGACCGGTGGCGCAGTCCGTCGGGTCGCGCCACCGCCGTTGGCGTGGCGCGCTCCCCCCTCGGACCTCACTGTCTTGAGCTGCAGGTCCCGCAGGTAACGGCGAAACTCCTTGCCCAGCTCGGGATGTCCGAGGGCGTACTCGACGGTGGCCTGCAGGTACCCGAGCTTGCTGCCGCAATCGTAGCGTGTGCCCGCAAAGCGGTAGGCGTAGACCGCCTCCTCGCGCATCAGTGCCGCGATCCCGTCGGTCAGCTGGATTTCCCCGCCCGCGCCCTGCCCGAGCTTCTCCAGGTGTTCGAAGATCGACGGCGCAAGCACGTAGCGCCCGACCACCGCCAGGTTGGAGGGCGCTACGGCCGGCTTGGGCTTCTCGACGATGCTGCGGACCCGGCTGGTGGCCGACTTGTCGGCCTCCACCGCAACGATGCCGTATTTGTCGGTGTCCGCGCGCGGCACCGACTGTACGCCGAGGACACTGGCGCGCTTGGCCTCGTACACATCGGCCATCTGCTTCAGGCAGGCAACCTCGCTGCGAATCAGGTCGTCGGCCAGATGCACGAAGAACGGCTCGGAGCCGACGGCCGGCTGCGCGCACAGCACCGCATGGCCGAGACCGAGCGGCGCGGGCTGGCGAATGTAGATGCAGGAGGCGTACGAAGGCAGCACGCTACGGATCTGGTTGAGCAGGCTGCTCTTGCCCTGGCGCTGGAGCAGTTGCTCGAGCTCCTGATCCGAGTCGAAATGATCCTCGATGGCGCGCTTGGCCGCGCCGGTGATGAACACCAGACGCGTGGCGCCCGCGGCGAGCGCCTCTTCGACCGCGTACTGGATGAGCGGCTTGTCGACCACCGGCAGCATCTCTTTCGGGCTGGCTTTGGTGGCCGGCAGAAAGCGCGTACCCCTTCCGGCAACCGGGAACACGGCCGTGCGAATGATCGACCTTGGTGCTGTCCGCATCTGAATGTCTCCAAAACTTCCTCGGTCCCCGCGGGGGACCAGATTCGAGTAGTTTAGCGCCCGACGTCACTCAGATTGCGAGCCTCGTCCCGCGCACGTTTCCCCACCGGACTCGTGCGCGCGCCAGCCGTGTCCGGACCGACGTCCCACTTGAATGCCGCCGGACGCATGCTGTCCCAGGTGCGGCACTTGGGGCAGCGCCAGAACCAGCCCGCGCTGTGCAGACCACACTCCTCACACTGATAGCGGCCTGCGCCATCGCCGAGCCGCTTCAGCAGCAGCGCGAGCGTGTACGCCTCGGCCGCGGGCGCGGCCTGCGGTCCCTGCGCGTCGGCCAGATGCTGCAGCTCGGCCGGCGGCAACGCGCCGGCCAGCAACCACGCCAGTTGCCGGGGACTGGTCTCACCGGCCCGTTGCAACCGCTCCCACAATGCGGCGAGCACCCGTGGTTGTTGCCCCGTCTCCGCCAGCGCCAGCGCGCGCGGGATGATCTCGAGGGCGAGCGCCGGGTGCGCCTGCACAATCCGCAGATAGCCCTCGAGCGCCGCATCACGCGCGCCATCGGACTCGGCGATGCGCGCGGCGAGCATGTGCGCACGGGGCAGATCGCGCTCTCTGGCACGCGCCTGGCGCAGCAGCTCGCGGGCGCGATCGCGTTCCCCCTGCGTCAGCGACTGCTCGGCAAGCTCGCACAGATAATGCGCCGCGATGCGGCCACGCTCGGCCTGGACGTGCGAGGGCAGGGCTTGCAGAGTCTGCAACGCGTTGGTCCAGTCGCCCTGCGACTCATAAATGCGCAACAGTTGATCGAGCGCCGTGTGGCGATACTCGGCCGAGGCCGTCAGCTCCTGGAACAGCAGCTCGGCCCGATCCATCAGCCCGGCGCTCAAGTAATCCAACGCCAACGCGAACGTCGCCTTGCCGCGCAGGCCCGAATCCCCCTGCTCGCGCAGCCGCGTGTGCACGGCGATCGCCCGATCGACCTCACCGCGCCGCCGAAAGAGACTGCCGAGCGCGAATTGAATTTCGGCGGCATCGCCCGCCTCGGCCATGCGCGCAAACACTTCCACGGCGTGGTCGAATCGGTCGTTGATGAGATGATCGAGGCCGACGTAATAGTCGCGCGGCAGCCGCACGGTGCGCCGATCACCGGTAAGCCGTCCAAGCAGCCAGGCCGCGACGCCGATGGCCGCGAACGCCAGCGCGAGCAGATAGGCGGGCAGCGCGATCACGTCTGCAATGTAGCATGCCGCGTCGATTACGACCGCAGCTCAGCGGGTCAGTCGCTCACCCGGGGCGAGGAGATCCAGAAGCCGTCGCGCCCGGGGCCAGCGTGCCGTTTCACGGCTCCGCCGTCGGGGCCGCCGCGTTGCCGGACCGCGATCGGCTCGCGCCGTTGCGCTCGCGCCGCACTCGTCCCGTGCTCCGCGCGGGGCTCACCCCCGGATCGGCTCGCCGGCGCCGTTGTTGACCCGCTCGCGCAGGTCCTTGCCCGCCTTGAAGTGCGGCACGTGCTTGCCCGAGAGCGCCACCGCCTCGCCGGTCTTGGGATTGCGGCCCTGCCGCGGCGGACGAAAATGCAGCGAAAAGCTGCCGAAACCGCGGATCTCGATGCGGTCGCCGCGCGCCAGCGCATCGCTCATCACCTCGAGCATCTGTTTCAGAGCGAGTTCGACATCCTTGGCCGGCAGATGCTTCTGCTTCGCAGCGATGATTTCGATGAGCTCGGATTTGGTCATGACACGGGCAAACCGGCGCCGCCCCCGGTTCCGGGAGCGGCGCCTTCTCAGCTAGCCACGATCTCCAATGTGCTCCTTGAGCAGCTCGCCCAGGCTGGTGCCTGTCGTTGCAGCCTCCGAGGACCGGTAGTTCTGTACCGCCTCGGCCTCCTCGTGCGCCTCCCTGGCCTTGATGGAAAGGGAAATGGTGCGGGTCTTGCGGTCCACGCCGATGAACTTCGCCTCGATCTCCTCGCCGACCTTGAGCACCGTGCGGGCATCCTCGACTCGATCCCGGCCGAGTTCGGAAGCGCGCAGCTGACCCTCGATCCCGTTGCCGAGGTCGATGACCGCGCCGCGGGCATCCACGTCCTTGACCACGCCCTTGACGATCGTGCCCTTGGGATTCTCGGCGATGTAACTCGAGAACGGATCCTTGGCGAGTTGCTTGATACCGAGGCTGATACGCTCGCGCTCCGGATCGATCGACAGCACCATGGCCTCGACCTGCTGGCCCTTCTGGAAGCTGCGTACCGCTTCCTCGCCGGGCATGTCCCAGGAGATGTCCGACAAGTGCACGAGACCGTCGATGTTGCCCGTCAGCCCGATGAAGATGCCGAAATCGGTGATCGATTTGATCTGCCCGCTGACGTGATCGCCGCGGTTGTAATTCTCGGCGAACTCCTTCCACGGGTTGGCCTGACACTGTTTCAGGCCAAGGGAAATGCGCCGGCGCTCCTCGTCGACGTCGAGCACCATCACCTCGACTTCCTGGCCGGTATGCACGACCTTGGCGGGATTGACGTTCTTGTTCGTCCAGTCCATCTCCGAAACGTGCACCAGGCCCTCGACGCCGTCCTCGATCTCGACGAATGCGCCGTAGTCGGCGATGTTCGTTACCTTGCCGAACACCCGGGTGTGCGCCGGATAGCGCCGGGAGATGTTCTCCCACGGATCGGCCCCGAGCTGTTTCAGTCCCAGGCTCACCCGCGAGCGCTCGCGGTCGAACTTCAGTATCCGTACCTCGATCTCCTCGCCGACCTTGACCACTTCGGAGGGATGCTTGACACGCTTCCAGGCCATGTCGGTGATGTGCAGCAACCCATCGATGCCGCCGAGGTCGACGAAGGCGCCGTAGTCGGTGAGGTTCTTGACCGTGCCGCGCACCACCGCGCCTTCCTGCAGGTTCTCCAGCAGCGCACTGCGCTCGGCCGAGAATTCCTGCTCGACCACCGCGCGGCGCGAGACCACCACGTTGTTGCGCTTCTGGTCGAGCTTGATGACTTTGAATTCCAGGGGTTTGCCCTCGAGATAGGCCGTGTCGCGCACCGGGCGCACATCGACCAGCGAGCCGGGCAGAAACGCCCGCACGTTGTCGATCTCCACGGTGAAGCCGCCCTTGACCCGGCCGGTGATCACGCCGCTGACGATCTCGGACTTGTTGAACGCCTCCTCGAGACGTGTCCACGTGCGGGCACGCTTGGCCTTCTCGCGTGAGAGGCGAGTCTCCCCGGTGCCGTCCTCGACCGAATCGAGGGCCACCTCCACCTCGTCTCCGGCCTTGACCTCGATTTCACCCTGCTCGTCCTTGAACTGCTCGACCGGAATGACCGCTTCGGACTTCAGACCGACGTTGACCACCACCACATCGGAGGTCACCTCGACGACGAGCCCCGTCAAAATCATTCCCGGACGGATGCGTTGATTGGCGAGACTCTGCTCGAAAAGCTCCGCAAAACTTTCTGTCATACCTTCACTCGCACGGAGTTTCGATCCCCGTGCTCAGAATCTGGCGCCCCGTGCGTCCTTCGGGCCCAGGCAGATGCGAAACACGACCTGCGCATCCGGTGCGCACGCCGACCATGAAAACCTTCAGCAGGACCGCATTACGCCCATAGTGCGCGCTGCCGGCCCAATTCGATCACTTGCGCGAGCACCGCCTCGACGTCGAGCCGGGTCGAATCGATCACCACCGCGTCAGGTGCCGGGACGAGCGGCGCTGTGGCCCGGCTCGAGTCCCTCGCATCACGCTCGGCGATCTCACGCGAAAGGGCCGAGAGGCTAGCACCGGAACCCTTTTGTTTCAACTGGTTATAGCGGCGGCGGGCCCGCTCTTCGGGACTCGCCGTCAGAAAGATCTTCAGGGGAGCCTGCGGGAACACGACCGTACCCATATCCCGTCCATCCGCGACCAGGCCCGGCGGCACGGCAAACGCCCGCTGGCGCTCGAGCAGCGCCTCTCGCACGGCAGGCCAGGCGGCAACCCGCGAGGCGCTCTGCCCCACTTCCTCGGTTCGAATGGCGTCCGTGACCTCACGTCCCTCGAGCAGGACATGCTCCACATCCCTTGCCGCTTCGAACCGCACCGCCATCGTGCCTGCGAGCCGGGCGTGAGCTTGAACATTGCCAGGTTCAAGCCCCCGCTCGATCCCGGCGAGCGCGACGAGGCGATACAGGGCTCCGCTATCGAGCAGATGCCAGCCCAGTCGCCGCGCGACCGCTCGACTGATCGTACCTTTGCCCGATCCACTCGGGCCGTCGAGGGTCACCACGTGCACCGGGGGATTCACGCCGCCTCCACCCCCAAACCCGCCGCGCGGGCCAATTCCAGGAAACCCGGAAACGACGTCGCAACGTTGGCGACATCGCGAATCTCGATCGGCGCGCGCGCTGCGAGTGCGGCGATGGCAAAGGCCATGGCGATACGATGGTCGCCACGGCTCTCGATGCATCCACCCTCGAAGCCCTGCCCCCCGCGAATCCACAAACCGTCCTCGAGCAGCCGGTTCTCGACGCCGAGGCGGCTCAGCCCCTCGGCCATCGCCGCAAGACGGTCGCTTTCTTTGACCCGCAGCTCCTGCGCCCCGCGCACCAGCGTCTCACCCTCGGCGAGCGCCGCCGCAACGAAGAAAATCGGGAACTCGTCGATCGAAAGCGCAACCAGTGACTCGGGTACCCGGATGCCGCGCAGGTGGCTCTTGTGCACTTCGATGTCCGCTGTCGGCTCCCCATCGGGCGTATCGCTGGCGTGACGGTGCAGGCCGATATCGGCACCCATCGAGCGCAGCATCTCGAGCAATCCGGTGCGCGTGGGATTGACCCCGACGTTGCGCAGCAGCAGTCCCTGCTCGGCCGCCAGACATCCGGCCACGATGAAGAACGCCGCGGACGAGAAATCCCCCGGCACCCGCACCGACGCCGCCCGCAGGCGCTGGCCCCCCTCGAGGGCCACGCTCGATCCCTCGCGGGTCAGGCGCACGCCGAAGCCCGCGAGCATCCGCTCCGTGTGATCACGCGAAGGCGCCGGCTCGATGACCCGGGTGCGGCCGCCGGCACGAAGCCCCGCAAGCAGCACCGCCGATTTGACCTGCGCGCTCGCCACCGGCATCGGGAACTCGATGCCCGCGAGCGACGCTCCCCCGCGGATGCGCACCGGAGGGCGCCCCTCGAGCGTCTCGATGCGCGCCCCCATCTGCCGCAGGGGAGCGGCGACCCGCTCCATGGGCCGGCGCATCAGCGAGGCATCCCCGATCAGCTGCGAATCGAACTGCTGCGGGGCGAGCAGCCCCATGAACAGCCGCATGGCCGTGCCGGCATTGCCCATATCGAGCGGCGCGCTCGAGCCGCGCAACCCCTCCATGCCGACCCCGTGGACCCGCACCGATGAGCGCTCGGGCCGCTCGATGCCGACCCCGAGGGCCGCAAGCGCGCGCAGGGTGGACAGACAATCCTCGCCGGCGAGAAAGCCGCTGATCTCGGTGTCGCCCTCGGCGAGCGCACCGAACATCAGCGCCCGATGGGAGATGGATTTATCGCCGGGCACGGTGAGTTCCCCGGCGATACGTCCGCCCGGGGCGACTCGAAAGCACGCTTCACCCGTTGTCGAGGTCATGGACATCCTTAACGCTACAGCACTGCTCGAGGATAGGACCCGAGCAGGCGGAACAGCGAGGCGCGCCGTTTCAATGACGCGAGCGCCCGGGCGACGTGCGGCTCCTCGGCGTGACCGTCGACGTCGATGAAAAAAACGTAGTCCCATTTTCGCCGGTGCGAAGGACGCGATTCGATGCGCGTCATGCTGACGCGATGGCGCGCCAGCGGCTCGAGCAACCGGTACAGGGCCCCGGGCGCGTCGGTGTGTCCGACCGACACCAGCAGCGTCGTGCGGTCCTGGCCGCTCGGAGCGAGCAGCGACCGTCCGAGCACGAGAAAACGCGTGGTGTTGTCGGCGCGATCCTCGATCTGCGCGGCGAGCACCTTCAGTCCGTACACTTCGGCGGCGGTCTGCCCGGCGATCGCCGCCGTGCCGCGCTCATCGCGCGCGCGGCGCGCCCCCTCGGCGTTGCTCGCGACGGGAATCAATTCGATCTGCGGCAGATGCTCCTGCAGCCAGATGCGGCACTGGGCGAGGGACTGCGGATGCGCGCACACGCGCAAGATACGCCCGACGGCGTTCATGCTGCCCATCAAGTGATGGTGAATGCGCAGCTCCACCTCCCCGCAGATCTTCAGCGACGAGGCAAGGAACCGATCGAGCGTGTGATTGACCGTGCCTTCGGTCGAGTTCTCGATGGGCACCACGCCGAAGTCCGCCGCGCCGGATTCGACCTCATGAAACACCTCGTCGATGGAAGCGAGCGGCAATGCGCGCACCGAGTGCCCAAAATGCGTCAGTACCGCCGTCTGGCTGAAAGTCGCCTCCGGGCCAAGATACGCGACCTTCAACGGCTCCTGCTGCGCCAGACAGGCCGACATGATCTCGCGGAACAGCCGCACCACATCCTCGTCCCGCAGCGGCCCGCGATTGCGCGCGCGCACCGCCCGCAGCACCTGCGCCTCGCGCTCCGGACGGTAAAAGGCAGTCGCGCCCAATGCGCGGCTCTTGGCCGCCCCGACCCGCCGGGCCAGTTGCGCCCGCTCGTTGAGCAGCCGTTGGATACGCTCATCGACGGCATCGATCCGCTCGCGCACCGCCGACAGCGCGGCATCGGGGCGCGCACTGGAGCGGGAGCGGGAGCGGGAAGACTTGCGGGGCATGGGGCGAAACTCTCAAACCCGGTAGGCGCTGAGCACGCCGTGAATGGCTCGGACGGCCGCCAGCAGATCCTCCCCGCAGGTTCCTTCCAGATCGAGCAGCGTATAGGCGTAATCGCCGCGTGAGGCATTGAGCAGCCCCGCGACGTTCAGCCCTGCTCCGGCGAGGCGGGTGCAGATCTGCCCGACCACGTTGGGTACGTTGCGGTTGGCCACTGCCAGGCGCGTACTGCCGGGCAAACGCGCCAGATGAGCCTGCGGGAAATTGACGCTGTTGCTGATGTTACCGTTCTCCAGAAAATCACGCAGCTGATCGGCGGCCATGATCGCACAGTTGTCGGCCGCCTCGCCGGTGAGCGCACCGAGGTGCGGCAGGGTGA
>JAKBWB010000003.1 GCA_021843755.1 Pseudomonadota bacterium | reverse complement strand
CGCCGCTGGTGTCGATCGACTTCAACCACGACGCGCATTCCTCCACCTTCGATGCAACCCTCACCAAGGTGATCGCCGGCACGCTGGTCAAGGTGTGCGCCTGGTACGACAACGAGTGGGGATTCTCCAACCGGATGATCGACACCGCGCTTGCCTGGTCGAAGGTATCATGAAGATCCGGCGCATGACGGACACGGACCTGCGCGGCAAGCGGGTCCTGATCCGTGAAGACCTCAATGTGCCGGTCAAGGACGGGGTGATCTCGAGCGATGCGCGCATCCGCGCCGCGCTGCCCACCATCCGTTACGCGCTCGATCAGCATGCGCAGGTGTTCATCCTCTCGCACCTCGGCCGCCCCAAGGAGGGCGAGTTCGACGCGAAGCTGTCGTTGCAGCCGGTGGCCGCGCGCCTCTCGGAGCTGCTGGGCAAGCCCGTGCCCTTGCGAGGCGACTGGCTGGATGGACTGGAATGCGCCCCGGGCAGCGCGGTGCTGTGCGAGAACGTGCGCTTCAACAAGGGCGAGAAGAAGGATGACGAGGCGCTGTCGCGCAGGATGGCGGCGCTGTGCGACGTGTTCGTCATGGACGCGTTCGGGACCGCGCACCGCGCCGAAGCCAGCACCCACGGCATCGTGCGCCACGCCAAGGTCGCCTGCGCCGGTCCGCTGCTGGTCGGGGAACTCGAGGCGCTGGAACGGGCGCTCGAGCGCCCGGCGCGGCCTCTGGTGGCGATCGTCGCCGGCTCGAAGGTCTCGACCAAGCTGACCGTGCTCGAGTCCCTGCTCGCCAAGGTCGACAAGCTCATCGTCGGCGGCGGGATCGCCAACACCTTCCTGGCCGCGACCGGCCTGCCGGTCGGCAAGTCGCTCCACGAGGCGGAACTGCTCGAGGTGGCGCGGCGGCTGATGGAACAGGCGCGCGCGCGGGGGGCGGAGATTCCGCTGCCGACCGACGTCGTGGTGGCCAAGGAATTCGCGGCGACGGCCCACGCCGATGTGCGCTCCATTCACGATGTTGGTGCCGATGAGATGATCCTGGACATCGGACCGGACACCGCCGACCGGCTGAGCGCACTGCTGCAGTCGGCCGGGACCATCATCTGGAACGGTCCGGTGGGTGTGTTCGAGTTCGAGCAGTTCGGCGAGGGCACGCGCGCCATCGCCCAGGCGATCGCCCGCAGCAAGGCGTTCTCTCTGGCCGGCGGTGGCGATACGCTGGCCGCGATCGAGAAGTACCGGGTCGAGGACGGCATTTCGTATATCTCGACCGGCGGTGGAGCATTTCTGGAATTCGTAGAAGGCAAGAAGCTGCCCGCTGTGGCAGCCCTCGAGGAGCGCGCAGGCGACTGACATCATGCACAGACGAACAAAAATCGTGGCGACGCTCGGGCCGGCCACGGACGATGTGGGGGTGCTGACCGACATGGTGCGCGCCGGTCTCGATGTGGCGCGGCTGAACGCCTCGCACGGCACCGTCGAGGACCGGCGGCGGCGGCTGGCGCTGGTGCGTGAGGCGGCGAATCGCGCCAACAAGTGCGTCGGGGTGCTGCTCGACCTGGCGGGACCGAAGATCCGCATCGAGGGGTTCCGCGCCGGCAAGGTGCTGCTGGAGGAGGGCCGGCCGTTCATGCTCGACACCGCGCTCGATCCCAAGGCCGGCACCGTGGAGGGCGTGGGCGTCGCCTACAAGGATCTGCCGAAGGACGTGCAGGCCGGTGACGCGCTGCTGCTGGCCGACGGGCAGATCGTCCTCGACGTCGAGCGGGTCGAGGGCACACGCATTCACACGCACGTGCGCATCGGCGGTGAGCTTTCCGATCGTAAAGGCCTCAATCGGCAGGGCGGGGGAATATCCGCTCCGGCTCTGTCCGACAAGGACAAGGAAGACATCCGATTCGCCGCCGAGGAGAACATCGATTACATCGCCGTGTCCTTCGCCCGCGACGCGGCCGACATCGAGCAGGCCCGAACCCTGGCGCGTCGCGCCGGGCGCGACGCGCGCATCGTCGCCAAGGTCGAGCGTCAGGAGGCGATCACCAATCTACCGTCCCTCGTCGAGGCCTCCGACGTCGTGATGGTGGCGCGCGGCGACCTCGGTGTCGAGATGGGCTATGCCGAACTCGCGGGCTTGCAGAAGACCATCATTCGCCAGTCGCGGCTGAAGAACCGGGTGGTGATCACCGCGACGCAAATGATGGAATCGATGATCCAGAACCCGATTCCCACGCGTGCCGAGGTCAGCGACGTCGCCAATGCCGTGATGGATGGGACCGATGCGGTCATGCTGTCGGCGGAATCGGCCACCGGACGCTACCCGGTGCGCGCCGTGGAGGCGATGGCGCGGGTCATCGAGGGCGCCGAGAAATACGAGCTGTCGCTCGGCTTCCAGCAGCATCGTACCGAGGGGCTGTTCAGCGACAGCGAGGAGGCCATCGCCATGGCGGTGATGTATGCCGCCAATCACATGAAGGTGCGCGCCATCGTCGCGTTGACCGAGTCGGGCTCGACGCCGCTGTGGATGTCGCGCATCCGCTCGGACATACCGATCTACGCCTTCACCCGCCACGAGTCGACGCGCCGCCGGGTGACGCTGTTTCGCGGTGTATATCCGGTCATCTTCGACGTGACCGACGCGAAGTCCACCGGACAGCTCTACGACACGCTGTTCACCCGGCTTCTGGAGCTGAAGTTGGTCGAGCGCAAGGATCTGGTGATTCTCACCAAGGGCGAGCAGTCGGGCGTGCAGGGCGGCACGAACTCCCTGCAGATCCTCGAGGTGGCCTAGGAGGCTGTCGGAGCGATGAGGCGCCGGCGGCGGTCCGCGTAGCGGCCGGCTCCGTCCGAGATTATGGAGCCAGCAACCGATATCGCATCCCGCGGGCCGCTCGGCCCGCGGCGCCGTCCGGTCGTGGCCCTGGTGCTGACGGGCGGCGGAGCGCGGTCCGCATATCAGGTGGGCGTGCTGCGCGCGCTGGCGGAGATACTGCCGCGCGCGCGCAACCCCTTCCAGATCATCGTCGGGACTTCCGCCGGGGCGGTGGCCGCGAGCGTGCTCGCCGCCGAGGCGCACGTGTGGCGCGAGGGCGTCGCGGGTCTGCTGCGGGTGTGGTCGAACTTCCGCACCGGCCAGGTTTTCCACGTCGATGCGCCGCACGTGGTGCGCTCGGGCCTGCACTGGGTGCTGTCGCTGATCTCCGGCGGCCTGATCCTCTCGCCGCCGAAATCGCTGCTCGAGACCGGGCCGCTGAAGGCGCTGCTGGCAAGGGAGATCGATTGCAACGGCATCCGTCGCAGCATTGCGCGCGGCCATCTGCGCGCCTGCGCGCTGTGCGCCACGAGCTACGCCACTGGCCAGTCGGTGGCATTCTTCGACGGCGTGCCGGAGGTGTCCGAGTGGACCCGCGCGCAGCACATGGGCCGCCGCAGCGAGCTGTCGCAGGAGACCATCCGGGCGAGCATCGCCATCCCGTTGCTGTTCACACCGGTGAAGCTCGGCGATGAGTACTTCGGCGACGGCTCGATGCGCCAGTTGAACCCGTTGAGCCCGGCCGTTCATCTCGGCGCGGACCGGCTGCTCATCCTCGGCGTGCGCTCGCCGCACAGCTCCGGAGTCGACGCCGCCCGGCCGGCCACGATGCCGAGCCCGGGGGAGGTGCTCGGCTTCATGCTCGATACTCTGTTCACCGATCAGATCTACGGCGATCTCGAGCATATCGACCGGATGAATCAGCTGGTGCGCGCCGCGCCGCAGGCGCGCGGGCTGCGCGCCATCGAGACGCTCATGATCGCCCCGAGCGTCGATCCGAGCGAGATCGCGGCCCGCCACGCCGCCGACATTCCGGCCGGCTTGCGCGCGCTGCTGCGGGTGCTCGGCGGCCGGCCCGAAGTGCCCGGCCATCAGCTGACCAGCTATCTGGCCTTCGAGGCGCCGTACACCCGCGCGCTGATCGAACTCGGCTATCAGGATGCGATGCGCTCGCGCACAACCCTGCGCGCTTTTGTCGCCGGTGAGCGCCTGCAGTCGGCACCCGACGCGCCGGGCATGACCCAGCTCACCTGAGCGCAGCGGCCGGCGCGCCGGCCGCTGGCGCGAGCGCCGTGTGGCGCACCCTGACCTGCGGGTGTGTCCGCTGCAGCCGCCCGGCCAGCCGCTCGACGATGTACACCGAGCGGTGTTGACCCCCGGTGCAGCCCACCGCGACGGTCAAGTAGCCGCGATGGCTGGCCTCGAATTCAGGGATGCGCGCGCGCACGAATCGCTCGATGTCCTCGCTGAGTCGGGCTGTGCCGGCATGGGTCTCGAGAAAGGCGATGACTTGCGGATCGCGCCCGCTCAGCGGCCGAAGGCGAGGCTCCCAGTACGGGTTAGGCAGTGACCGGGCGTCGAACACGAAATCCGCGTCACCCGGGATCCCGTGCTTGAAGCCGAACGACTCGAACGTGATCGAGAGCCGGTCGGTGCGCGGCACGCCGACCCGCTCGGCGATCACATCGCGCAGCGCGTGCATGCCCAGGTGCGAGGTATCGATGAGCAGATCCGCCGCATGGGCAATCGGCTCGAGCAGGTCGCGCTCGAGCGACAGCGCCGTGCGCAGATCGAGACTGCCGCGGCCCATGGGGTGCGTACGCCGCGTTTCGGCGAAGCGCCGCAGCAGCACCTCGTCGGTCGCGGTGAGGAAGATCAGCTCGCAATCGATACCGCTGCGGCGCAGCTCGTCAATGAGCCGCGGCACGGTGGCGATCTCCGCGGCCGTGTTGCGCGCATCGACCCCCACCGCCGCACGCCCATACGTCTCCCCGGGATTGCGCACGGCGTGGGCGATGAAGGGTGTCAGCAGCGCCGCCGGGATGTTGTCGATACAGTAGAAATCGAGATCCTCGAGCATGCGCAGCGCCACGCTCTTGCCCGAGCCGGACAACCCGCTCAAGACGATGATGCGCACGGGCCGTCCGCTGCCGGCGCGCTCAGGCGCGCAGCGCTCGTCCCTCGAGCGCGTGGTGGTCGGTCAGCTTCTCCTTGTGTTTCTTGACGCACCGGTCGAGCTTGTCGGCGAGCAGATCGATGGCCGCGTACATGTCCTCCTCGATTGAATCGGCGTGAATGGAATTGCCGCTCACCAGCACCGTGGCCTCGGCCTTCTGTCGCAGCTTCTCCACGCTCAGCACGCAGTGCACGTTGATGACTTGCTCGAAGTGCCGCTCGATGCGCTCGAGCTTCTTTTCCACGTATCCGCGCAGGGCCGGGGTGATCTCGATGTTCTGGCCGGTGACATTCAGCTGCATGATCATCTCCTATCGCGTGCGAGACCGGTTGTCGATCAGAGAGCGCTCACATCTGCGCCGATCCCGAGCGCTTGCGCTCGCTCGAGGCGGGGATGCTCATCGCCTCTCGGTACTTCGCGACGGTGCGGCGCGCCACCGGGATGCCCTCGGCGGAGAGCAGCGCGGCGATGCGCCCGTCGCTGAGCGGCGCGAGCGGATCCTCGTCCTTGACCAGCTTCCTGATCTTGGCGCGTATTGCCGTCGAGGAGGTGCCCGAACCATCGGCGCCTTCAATCTGACTCGAGAAGAAGTAGCGAAGTTCGAATACCCCGCGAGGGGTGTGCATGTACTTGCCGGAGGTCACCCGCGAGATGGTCGACTCGTGCATGCCGATCGCCTCGGCAATGTCCTTGAGGATCATCGGACGCATGTGCTCCTCGCCATGCTCGAGGAACGCGACCTGCCGCTCGACGATCGAGCGGGCGACCTTGATCAGCGTCTCGTGGCGGATCTCCAGGCTCTTCAGCAGCCAGCGCGCCTCCTGCAACTGCGCACGCAGCGTGGCGTGGCTGGCGCTGCGGCCGAGCATGCTTGCATAGCTGTGATTGAGGCGAATTCGCGGCAGCGTGGCCGAATTGATCTCCACGCTCCAGCCGTGCTCGGTGCGCCGCACGAATACGTCCGGTACGACGTACTCGGGGGCGCCAGTGCTCACGGTGGAGCCCGGCCGCGGGTGGCATGAGCGCACCAGCGCCAGGGCCTCGGTGAGTTCCTCGTCGCTTGCGTGCAGCTCGCGCTTCAGCGCGGACAGTTCCCGGCACGCCAGACGCTCGAGATGCCGCCGGGCGATCTCGAGCGCGGTGGCCAGGCCCGGGGTGTCCGGGTCGAGCTGGCGCAATTGCAGCTCGATGCACTCGCCGATGCCGCGTGCGCCGATACCCGGCGGATCGAGGGCCTGCACGCCGCCGAGGACCGATGCGACCTCGCTCGCCGTGCAGTGCACTTCCGGTTTGAGCGTCTCGGCGATCTCCTCCATCGACTCGGTCACGTAGCCGTCGTCATTGATGGCATCGACGATGGCGCGCGCGATGGCGAGTTCGCGAGGCTCGAGCCTCGCGAGTTCGAGCTGCCAGAGCAGATAGTCTTGCAGGGATTGCCCCGAGGCGTCCGCGAACTCCTGGACCCGATCCAGATCGTCCCCGCTCCAGGGGGACTCGGCCGGCCCGGTGCTCTGTCCGCCCCAGTCGTCCTCGAGGACTTCGACGCTCTCGCGACTCTCGGCGGCCTCGGCCCGCTCCTCGGCCGGTGCGCTCGATTCACCCGCCTCGAGCGCCTCGCCGGAGTCGCTCTCGCCGTCTTCGACCGGCTCGAGCATGACGTTGGTTTCGAGCAGCTCGCGGATGTGCGCCTGCAGCTCCAGCGCAGGCAGCTGCAGAAGCCGGATCGCCTGCTGCAGCTGCGGGGTCATGGTCAGTTGCTGACCCAGCTTGAGCTGCAGAGAGGGTTTCAGCATGGTGGCATCGGTGAGGGTCGCGGCGCTCTTGTCCCGGCGGCAAAAACGGTTGCTCGATCGCTTGCGTGGTCGCCCGGCCCGAGCGCCCTCAGGCCCCTCTAAAGACGGAACGACTCGCCCAAGTACACCTCACGGACGTGGGGATTGGCAAGAATTTCTTCGGCGTTCCCGGCGGCGATCACAGTTCCCTGATTGACGATATACGCGCGGCTGCAGACCCCCAGGGTCTCGCGCACATTGTGATCGGTGATGAGCACGCCGATCCCGCGGCTGGTGAGCTCGCCGATGATGCGCTGGATGTCGAGCACCGACAGCGGATCGACCCCGGCGAAGGGCTCATCGAGGAGCATGAAGCGCGGCTCGGCCGCGAGCGCGCGGGCGATTTCCACGCGCCGGCGCTCGCCGCCGGAGAGTGACAGACCGAGGCTGCGCCGTACGTGCCCGATGCGCAGCTCCTCGAGCAGCTCCTCCAGGCGCTGCTCGCGCGCCGCCCGGTCCAGATCGGCCCGTCTCTCGAGGATCGCGAGCACGTTGTTTTCCACCGACAGGCGGCGGAAGACGGACGCTTCCTGAGGCAAGTATCCCAGGCCGAGCTCGGCCCGCCGATGCATCGGCAGCGCGGTGATGTCCCGCTCCCCGAGATGGATCCGCCCGGCGTCGCACCGTACCAGCCCCACCATCATGTAAAAGGCGGTGGTCTTGCCGGCACCATTCGGCCCGAGCAGTCCGACGACCTCTCCGGGGGCCACCTCGAGGCTCATGCCACGGACGACTTTCCGGGATCGGTAGCGCTTTTCCAGGCCGGCGGCCTTGAGCGACATCAGGGCGACCGTCCGGGCGGCTTCGGGCCGGGTTTCCCCGGCGCGTGCGCCTTGTTCCCCGGGGCGTGCGCCTGCTTGTTCCCCGAGACGGTCCGCGGTCCGATGGAGATATGGACGCGCTTGCCTGGCCCCTCGGAGGTCGCCTCGATGCGGTCCTCGACGATGTTGTATCGGATCTGCGGCCCGCTGATCTGGTTGCGGCCGTCGCTGAGCCATGCGTCGCGATTCAGCTCCACGGTACCGGCCGTCACGTTGTAGACGATCTGGTCGGCGTGACCTTCGGTGAGCTTGCGCGGAGCCTTGCCCCGCTGGCTGAAATGCGCCGGACTTCCGGTGACGGTGACCTTCGTGACCCGCTGATTGCGCACCTGCACGACAGCTCGCTCAGAGCTCAAGTTGCCATGCGGAGGCGCGTGTACGCGTACCTTGCCGATGAGAGTCCACTGGCCGTTGGGCCTGCCAATGCCGATTGCATGTGCCCGGTCGGCGAACACTGTGACCTTGCCTTGCGAGATCTCGATGTTCTGGAACACGCCCGTCTGCGCCTTGTAGTTGATCTCCGAGGAGGCCGCATCGAACGTGTACGTCCGGCGCGGCAGAGTCGGCGGCCGCGCGGCGCCGAGCCCCGCCAGTGCCGCGGCGAGCAGCGCGAATCTAGTGCGACGGCGTGACGATGGCATGGATCTGGGATTCTAACTGGAGGCGATGTGTCTTCAAGCTCACGATCAGACCTTTGGCATCGAGCTGCTGCCCCGCCCACAGCAGGGTCACCGGGTCGGAGGTGCTCACCCGGTCGGTGTGGCTGTCGAAGGTCAGCGCGTCGGTGCGGATCAGGATGGGGGCGCGCCCCTTCTGCACCGCGGCGGTGACGTGGACGTGGCCCGCCAGCTGCACCTGGCCGCTGCCGCGCACGATATCGCCCCGCTCGGCGGTCGCGCGCCATTTGTCGCCGCTCGGATCGAGGAAGGTCAGGTTCACCCGGGTCAGCTGCACGGTGTCGTGGCGCGGCAGCTCGCGGATCAGGGCGGCATCGACGGTGTAGAGCGGCCGGCCGTTCGCGCCGGTTTCCCACAGCTGCGCATCGCGCGCCGAATATCCCTCGCTTGCATCGCTGCGCGCGACGGTCGTGGTTTGGGGCGCGCCCTCCTGGCGCGACAGCAGCAGCGAGCCGATGACCACCGCCACCACCGTCAGGAACGCGAATATCCGGTAGATCACGCAGGTGACGCCGTCTCAAGTCGGGTGCCGGGCCGCGAGCAGCCGGTCGCAGACCTCGCGCACCGCTCCGCATCCACCCGGCAGAACCGTCACGACGTGGGCGGCGCGCCGGGCCGCTTCGTGCGCGTCGGCGACCGCAAAGGCCAAGCCCGCCGCGCGCATCATCGGCACGTCGGGCGTGTCATCGCCGATGCAGGCGCATTCGGCGGGCTCGATGGCCAGGCGTGTGCACAGCCGCTGCAATGCAGCCTGCTTGTCCGCCACGCCCTGGATCACATGCCGTATGCCAAGCTCGCGGCAGCGCCGGCGCGTCATCGGCGAGCGTCTCCCGGAGATCACCGCTACCACCAGGCCCGCGGCGCACAGCTGCTGCAGCCCCGCGCCATCGCGGGCGTGAAATACCTTCAACGCCTCGCCCCGCAGACCGTAGTACAGGCGGCCGTCCGTCAGAACTCCATCGACATCGAGCACCAACAGCCGAATGCGCGCAATATCGGTGCTCACACGACCCCGGCCCGGAACAGATCGTGTACGTTCAGCGCGCCGACCAGGCGCCCCGCGGCATCGGCGACCGGCAGAGCCGTGATGCGGTACAGCTCCATGCGGTGCACCGCCTCGGCGGCCAGCTCCTGCGGGCCGATCGTTTTGCACGGTGTCGTCATGACCTCGCGCATGGTGACACGGTGGACGTCGATCTGGCGATCGAGCGCACGGCGCAGATCGCCGTCGGTGAAGACCCCGATCACAACGTCATCGGCGCTGGTGATCACCGTCATGCCGAGGCCTTTGCGCGACATCTCGAGCAGCCCCTCGGCGAGCGTCGCCTCGGGGCGAACCACCGGCGCCGCCTGCCCGGTGCGCATCAGCTGCTCGACGCGCAGCAGCAGCTGTCGGCCGAGCATGCCGCCGGGGTGCGAGCGCGCGAAGTCGAGCTCGGTGAAGCCGCGCGCCTCGAGCACGGCCACGGCGAGCGCGTCGCCCATCGCCAGTGCCGCGGTGGTGCTGGCCGTCGGCGCGAGATTCAATGGGCAGGCCTCCTCCGGCACGCTGACGTCGAGCACGACGGTGGCCGAGCGGCCGAGGGTCGAGTCGGACTTGCCCACCATGGCGATGAGTGGCACGGCCAGGCGCGTCAGATGGGGTAGAAGCAGCAGGACCTCGGGCGTCTCGCCGGAATTGGACAGGGCCAGCACGAGGTCGGTGCGGGTGATCATGCCGAGGTCGCCGTGACTGGCCTCGGCCGGGTGCAGAAAGAACGCCGGGCTGCCCGTGCTGGCGAACGTCGCGGCAATTTTACGCGCCACATGCCCGGACTTGCCGATGCCCGTGACCACGACGCGTCCCTGGCAGTCGAGGCACAGCCGGCAGGCGGCCGCGAAGCGGCCGTCGAGACGCGCGAGCAATGCCTCGACCGCGCGTGCTTCGATCGCGAGGGCGCGCCGCGCAGCCGAGAGCAGGCCCTGGTCGGCGGCGTCGGCGGGAGCGGCGGTGGCATTCATTCTGGGAATTGTAGCAATTTCATGGCGCTCTCCCGGCGCTCTTGGAACACGTTCGCGCGGCGCTCGCGCAGGCCGGGCTCCTGCCCAAAGAACCTGCGCATGTGGTGAACGGGGACGGGCGGGCCGCGCCGCGCGCTGGCGGGGCGTGTCCGCCACCGTGCAAGGACCGGTGGCACAGCCGCAGGTCGGCGTGCGTGACGCGGCCCGCCGCCCCGCAGGGCCGGGTCTGCGGTGGCCATGCCGCGTCCGGCGAGTCGTTCAGGGTAATATGCTGCAATGAACCCAGAGGAAGTCGCGCGGTTGATCCGCGCCGGCCTGCCCGGAGCCGAGGTCCGGGTGCAGTCGCAAGACCAGACCCACTTCGAGGCGCGCATCGTGGCCGAGCAGTTTGCAGGCCTCGGGCGCGTCGCCCGCCACCAGTTGATATACCGCGCGCTCGGCGAGCGCGTCGGACGGGAGATTCACGCCCTGACGATCGAAGCGCTGACCCCGGCCGAGGCGGGTGCCTGACGTGGACAAGCTGCAGATCCAAGGCGGCGTGCCGCTCGAGGGCGAGGTGCGCATCTCCGGGGCCAAGAACGCGACGCTGCCGATCCTGGCCGGCGCGTTGCTCTCGGACGGTCCGGTGGTGGTCGGCAACGTGCCGCACCTGAAGGATGTGACCACCACCGTCGAGCTGCTCGGCGGCATGGGCGCGACCGTCACAGTCGACGAGCGCATGCGCATCGAGGTGGATGCGAGCACGGTGCGCGACTACTCGGCCCCGTACGAGCTGGTCAAGACCATGCGCGCCTCGATCCTGGTGCTCGGCCCGCTCGTGGCGCGCTTCGGGCGAGCGGACGTGTCGCTGCCCGGCGGCTGCGCCATCGGCGCCCGGCCGGTCAATATCCACGTGGCCGGACTGCAGGCCCTCGGGGCCGACATCACCATCGACGGCGGCTATATTCGCGCGCGGGCTGACCGCCTGCGCGGTGCCCGGCTGGTGCTGGACACCGTCACCGTCACCGGTACCGAGAACCTGATGATGGCCGCGGTGCTGGCCAAGGGCGAGACGCTCATCGAGAACGCCGCGCGCGAGCCCGAGGTCGTCGACCTGGCGAATTTCCTGATCAGCATGGGCGCGAAGATCGAGGGCGCCGGCGGCGACAAGATCGTGGTCCAGGGTGTCGAGCGCCTGAGCGGCACCCACTACGAAGTGCTGCCGGACCGCATCGAGAGCGGCACCTATCTGGTGGCCGGGGCGATCACCGGCGGCCACGTGCGCATCAAGAACACTCGGCCGGATCACCTCGATGCGGTGCTGGTGAAGCTGCAGGAGGCGGGTGCCGAGATCGCTGTCGGGGACACCTGGGTGGAGGTCGACATGCGTGGCCGCCGGCCGCGCGCGGTGGATGTGCGCACCGCGCCCTATCCGGCGTTCCCGACCGACATGCAGGCGCAGTTTGCGGCGCTCAATACCGTGGCGAGCGGCGTCGGCACCATCATCGAGACGATCTTCGAGAACCGGTTCATGCACATGTTGGAGATGCGGCGGCTGGGCGCGGAGATCCGGCTCGAGGGCAATACGGCGATCATTCACGGCGTGGCGCGCCTGACCGCCGCGCCGGTGATGGCGACGGACTTGCGTGCCTCGGCGAGCCTGGTGCTCGCCGGACTGGTGGCCGAGGGCCGCACCGAGGTCGAGCGCATCTATCACATCGACCGGGGCTACGAGGCCATCGAGGAGAAGCTCTCGCAGCTCGGCGCCCAGATCAAGCGGGTGCCAAACTGACATGGGGAGCCCGTCGCGCGCATGATGTGCCCAGCGCGGTCGGTCCCGCACCGGTATCCGTCCGCGGCCGTTGCCGCGGCACAGACGGCGCGATGCGCCCGAATCGAGCGCGACCGGCTGTTCGCAGGGGCGTGTCCCGGCGGCGGCCGGCAGGGGGCCGGCGGGGGCTCCCGGGGCCGTCGCGCCGGCGGCTGAGCGTAGACTGAAGACTCGAGGGGGGTACGATGCGGATCGGCATGATTGGGCTCGGGGGCATGGGCGCGTACATGGTGCGCCGTCTGATCGAAGACGGTCATGAGTGCGTGGCGTATGACAAATCCGTCAAGGCCGTGCGCGCCGCCGCGGCGGTGGGCGCAATCGGCGCTTCCTCCACCGCGGATCTGGTCGAGCGCTTGCCGGCGCCGCGCACCATCTGGATCATGGTGCCGGCCAGCGCGGTGGACGAGGTGATCGGTCATTTGCGCGCGCAGCTCGTAGCGGGCGACATCCTCGTCGATGGCGGCAACTCGCATTATTCCGACGACATCCGCCGCGCCGATGCGCTGCGCGCCGACGGTGTCCACTATCTCGATGTCGGCACCAGCCGCGGCGTCCTCGGGCTCGTGCAGGGGTACTGCCTGATGGTCGGCGGTGACCCGGATACCTTCGAGGCGCTCGAGCCGATCTTCGGCACGCTCTCCCCCGGTGGGCGAATCGCGGAGCGGCGCGCGGCGCTGCGACCCGCGCGGGCCGCAGGATCGGCGCCCAAGGCGGGGCAGCGGCACGGCGCTGCGAATGAGGATGCCCTGGCGATGGCGTCCATGGGATATCTGTACTGCGGCCCGAGCGGCGCCGGCCACTTCGTCAAGATGATACTCAACGGCATCGAGTACGGCGTGATGGCCGCGTACGCCGAAGGTCTCAGCGTGCTGCAAAACGCCGACGCCGGCCTGTGCGAGCCGCGCAAGTCCGCCGACGCCAAGAGCGAGCCGCTCGAGCATCCGCGGCTGTTCCAGTATCGGCTCGACATCGCCGCCATCACCGAGGTGTGGCGGCACGGCAGCATCGTCTCATCGAAACTGTTGGATCTGATGGCCCGGGCGTTGGCCGACGATCCCTCGCTGTCGGGCTACAGCGGTCAAGTGCCCGATTCGGGCGAGGAGCGCTGGGCCGTGCAGGCCGCCATCGAAATGGGAGTGCCGGCGCATGTGTTGAGCGCGGCGCTATATGTCCGTTTCGCCTCGCGCGGCAACGGGGAATTCGCCGACAAGGCGTTCGGGGCGATGCGGCTCGGCTTCGGCGGACAAGGCGAGCGCAAGGGGTGAGCCGCGCAGCGGCGAACGCCCGAGCGGGACGCGAGGGCCGGGTGCCCTGCCGCCATGGATGGCCAGTGCGGCTTGTCGGCCGCGCAGCGGCCGGATCGGCTGTTATCCGAGGGCCGAGAGGATCTGTTCGCGATGCTCCCACAAAGCGCGGATCGCGCCCGGGGCGAGCAGGCGGGTGAGCTCGGTGGCGGCCGTGGCGCCGTCCTGCAGCGCCACCACCGCGTCGCGCAGCGCCACCACCGCCAGCACCAGCTTGCCGTCGACGTCGATCAACTGCTCGAGCGTCGCGCCTTCGATGCGATGCCGTTGATGGATGCGGTCCATCTCGGGCACCGGCGCGGTGCGGATCGTGGTCTCGAGGGACTCGATCTGCTGCGCGGCCCGCTGCAGCGACTGGGCGATGGCGAGCGCGGCCGGATCGGCGAAGGGATGCTCCCGGGTCGGGGCGGGCAGGCGCTCGCGCCGGAAGCTCGCCTCGAGTTCTTTGGCGTGCTGGCGGCACTCCCCGAGCAGGGCGCTCAGCTTGCTGCGGATCAGCAGGTCGTCGGCGCGCAGCTGATTCTCGCGCCGGTAGAAGTTGTATCCCCAGCCATAGAACAGGTTGGAAAGAACCTGTTTGACCGGGCCGGCCGAGTCGATCGGGTTGGGGACGGTTTTCAGTTCCACGGGGCATCTCCCGCGGGCGCGGCGGCCGGCACGCCCGGCGGCCGCGCCCGCAGTGGCTACTTGCCGGTTGCCGGCCCGGGGCCGGCCGGCTGCAGGGCGTTGGTGACGGGGAAGGTGCCCATGGTCGCGCCGCCGATGAAGAACGGCTCGCCGACGGCCGCGTTCGGCGCCGACACCAGGCCCTTTTCCGCCATCTTCAGCGCGACGTAGTAGCGCACGGCGTCGAGGCCGGAGAGGCCGAAGGCGCGCAGCGAGATCAGCTCGCGCATGCGCTCGTCCTTGGGCAGGATCAGCACCTTGGCGTCGTTGAGCGTGACGCCGTACACACCGAGGAAGCTGCCGAGATGCTCCTTGACGAGCTCCACGATCTCGTGGATGTGCTCGTTGATCTTTTCCATCGGCGTGACCTGGATGACCTGATTGATCGCCTGCTCGACCACGGGACCGGCGTAGCTCGCCACCTCGTCGGTGCCGATGAAGTGCTTCGCGAACGGCATGTGCGTGATCAGCTTCAGCGCATCGTCCTTGCTGTCGACGTGCACGTAGTACTCGACCTGATAGGCCATCTCGGCCATTTCCGCCGAGGTGCCGATGCCGGTGTTGCGCACCAGGAGCTTGGCGCGATTGACGTACAGAACCTCGTACTGCCACGGGGACTGGCCGCCGAAGAATCCCGTCACGATGCTGCCGAGCAGCGGCTTGTCGGGGGTCTGGATGGGGTACTGGCCGGTGTCATACACCCCGAGCACCGCACCGCGCGACTTCAGCACCGCGAAGTGATTGGCCTCGACGGTGAGGAGACTCCCGGATACCAGGTTCTCGTCGGGGTAGTGGAACGCCAGGACGTTCGGCCCCATCACGTCCGTGCCGTCGTTGTTGAGCGTCGAGACAACTTGTCGGGTCAATGCCATCGTCCGTCTCCTGTTTGATGGGAACGCATGGCGCGCATCGGCCGCTGCGCGCCCGCGGGCCGCATGCGCGGCATGGACCATGCTTCGATGCGCGCTTGCTCTGCGGTCGGGCCGTCCAGCGGCGCCGGCGCGATTGTAATCGATCCGCGCGGCCCCGCGGGTCATCTTGCGTGCCGCTCTACCGTCCCGGCGTGATCTCGATCGTCGTGGTTGGCACAGTGACGCCCGCCGCGCCGCGCGGCGGCAAGGAATTTCGCTGGCGGGCGTGCGTGCGGCGCTCGCGGGGCCCGGGTTCAGCTACCGCCCTCGGCCGCTCGTTCCACCCAGAGCTCGGCACGCGCGCAGCCCTGCACGGCTTGGACCGCGACCACGCCGGGGTCTTCGTGCTCGAGTCCCGCGAGCGCGGCTTCCTTGCCCGTGCCGGCCACGACGAAGAACGGCTCGGGAACGTGCGCCAGGAACTCCGGCGTCACGCTGATGCCCGAGAGGCCGTCCGGTCGGCTCACCGCAATGGCGAGCCGACCGCGCGCACGGGCCAGATCATCGGGCCGGAACAGCGAGGCGGTGTGGCCATCGGCCCCGACACCGAGCATGCCGAGCGTGACCGGCACGCTCTGATCCAACAGCGCGCCCAGCCGCGTCTGGTAATCGAGCGCGGCCTGCTCGAGCGGCAGCTCGGTGCGCACCCGCAGTACCTGTGCCTCGGGCAGGGCGAGGGCATCGAGCAGCGGCCGCGAGGCGTGGTAGTTGCTCGCCTCGGAATCCCGCGGGACGTAGCGATCGTCGGAGAACAGCACGTGCAGGTGCGCGCGCTGGCGGGCGTCGAGGGGCCGGAGGCGTGCGGCGAGCTGCCGGTACGCCGGCAGCGGCGTATGGCCGCCGGAGAGCATGATGGCCGCGGGGGACTGCGCGGCGGCCAGGATCGCCTGCTCGAGCCGCGCGGCGAGCGCACTGTCGAGTTCGGCGCGGGTCGCGAATCTGCGGATGTGAATCTTCTGCATGCCGGGTCCTGCGTGATCGGGGTGCGTGCCAATGGTAGCGCAATGTCCGGTGTGCTCACTTGGGCTGCTGCTTCACCTGTACCGTCACGTTGAGCGTGCGTGTGCCGCGCAGCACGCGCACGGCGAGCCTCGAGCCCGGCTTGCGACTGGCGATCTCCACGCGCGCCTGCTCGGCCGAGTGCACCGGCTTGCCGTCGAGGTCGAGCAGCAGGTCGCCGGCCTTCAGTCCCGCCTGCTGCGCGGGGCTGTCCACGTACATGTTGGCGATGACCACTCCGCCGCGAGCGAGCCCGACCTGGTGCGCCTCGGTGTTGGAGATGTCCTCGGGAACGATGCCGATCCAGCCGCGGATGACCTTGCCGTATTTGATGATGTCGTGCACCACCCCGCGCACGATGTCGACCGGGATGGCGAAGCCGATGCCCTCCACCCCGAGGCTCTTGGCGACGATCGCCGTGTTGATGCCGATCAGCTGGCCGTTGGAATTGACCAGGGCGCCGCCGGAGTTGCCGAAATTGATCGGCGCGTCGGTCTGGATGAAATTGTCGAAGGCGGAGATGCCGAAATTCTCGCGGCCCGTGGCGCTGACGATGCCGTTGGTCACCGTCTGCGACAGCCCGAGCGGATCGCCGATGGCGAGCACCACGTCGCCGACGCGCACCTGTCTGGAATGGCCGAACGTGATGACCGGCAGGTGCGGCAGGCTGATCTGCAGCACCGCCAGATCGGTGTCCGGATCCACCCCGACGATGCGCGGCTTGGCGATGCGGCCGTCGGCGAGCTGCACGCGGATCGCCTCGGCGTTGGCGATGACGTGGTAGTTGGTGACGATGTGTCCCTGCTTGTCGATGATGACGCCCGAGCCCAGGGTGCGCTCGATGCGCTGGCGGTACTCGGGCAGAAGGTTGCCGAACAGACCGGAAAACGGCGCGAAGGGTGGAAAGGGATTGACTTGCTCGGTGACCAGCCGCGCCGTGTAGATGTTGACCACCGCCGGGGCGGCCCGCTCGACGGCCGAGGCGTAGCTCACCACCGGCGGCTCGCGCCGCTGCGCCCCGCGCGCCGCCGCTGTCGGGGCGGCGTGCGCGCGCGCCGCGGAGCGTCGCGGCTGGGTGATCAGGCTCGGATGCAGCGCCACGATCACGAATGCCAGTGCCAGGCCGCCGACCACGGATCCGGCGATGAAGGTCAGGGCTCGGCTCAAACGTTGTGCCATGTCGTGGATCCTCCTATTCGCTGCCGCCCGTCCCCCCGGTGCGCATCGGCACGCGGCGCTGGTCGCGGCGATTGTAGAGCACCGCCAACGGCGTTGGCCCGCCGGGGCAACCCGGGCACAGGCTGTCCGGGCCGCTCGCCGCGGCGCGGCGTGCCGGGGGGCGGTCCGCGGCGGGAGGGCGAGTGTGTATAATGCACCTACCTCCGACGAGCCGGAAACCGCGCGCGGCGCTTCTCGTGGCGCAAGAAGACGGGTCCGGCCCGGCGTTGGGCGAAATCGCGCGGAAATTGGGGCGGAAATTGGGAGGCTCTTCCGATGACCGAGTGCGCCGGCGCTGCCGATGGCCCGAGTCCTCGCCCGCGGGGGCGCGCCATCGGGGTAAACAACCTGGTCTGTCCGTCCGCGGCCATCTCCGCTGTGCCCGCCCGGCTGCTGAAGCGCGAATACTGCCAGGACGTCCGCTGAGCGGACTCGGCGCGTCGATGTGCCCGAGCTGCGAACGAAGCAACTCGGCGCGGGTGCCCGAAGCGGTAAGATCGGGCAGGTTGAGCCGGCTGGGCGGTGGGAGCGGTACAGTGTCGAGCAGACGAGCCATCATGACGCTGTTCTCGGCGCCGGCGGACGCATGGAGCCATCGGACGCGCATCGTCCTGGCCGAGAAGAACATCGATTTGGAGGTGGTCAGTGTGGCGCCGGGCAGCCTCCCGGAGGATCTTCTCGATCTGAACCCCGATCATTCCCTGCCCACGTTGGTCGACCGCGATCTGGTGCTGTACGACTCGCGAGTGATCATCGAGTATCTCGATGAGCGCTTCCCGCATCCGCCCCTGATGCCCGCCGACCCGGTCACGCGCGCGCAGTTTCGCCTGGCGCTTTATCGCATCGAGCGCGACTGGTACAGTCTGCTCGTCCAGATCGGGCGGGAGGAGGACCGCAGGCAACTACCGAGGTTGAGAAAAATCCTCCTCGATACGATCGTGCAAGGAGTCGAGCTGTTCCAATTGAAGCCATTCTTTCTCTCGGACGAGTTTTCCCTGGTTGATGCCACTGTCGCGCCGGTGCTGTGGCGGTTGCCGTACTATCAGATCGAGCTGCCGCCGAAGGCGCAGCCCATCGTCAGGTATCAGAGCCGGATTTTCGCGCGGCCGGCCTTCGCGCGCGCACTCTCGGATGCCGAGCGGGCGATGCACCGCTAGAGCGCCGCGATGCTCAAGTCACCGTCCAAACGACCGTATTTGCTGCGCGCCATGCACCAGTGGATCACCGACAGCGGTCATACGCCGCACGTGATCGTGGACGCCGGGCGCGCCGGCGAGGACATTCCGCACTCCTACGTGCAGGAGGGCAAGCTGGTCCTGAATTTGAGCTACTCGGCCACCCAGAGACTGAAGATCGATAATGACATGGTGGAGTTCGACGCCCGCTTCGCCGGCGTGATCCATCACGTGCGCTTCCCGGTCGCGGCCGTGATGGGCGTCTACGCGCGCGAGACGGGCGAGGGGATGATGTTCCCCGATCAGGACGGCGGACCGGAATCACCCGAGCCGCCGGGATCCCGCCCGGGACCCCGGCAAGGCGAGGAGGGCGGCGCGGGCGCCAAGCGTCCGCAGCTGCGCGTGGTGAAATGATCGGGCGCTTTGCGCCGGCGGGCCGGTTCTGGTATTCAGGTGCCGGGGAGCCGGCCGGGCAATCGCTGCCCCGTCCCATTGGGACGGGGGGGAGGAAAGTCCGGGCTCCGGCGGATCAGGGTGCCAGGTAACGCCTGGGGGACGGCGTGGTGCGCGCAGCGTCAGCTTCGTGTGCGGCGTACGTTCACGGAAAGTGCAACAGAGAGTAGACCGCCCAAGCCTTCGCTCGAGTCGCTCACGCGGCACGGGCGGGGGACGGCAAGGGTGAAACGGTGCGGTAAGAGCGCACCGCGGCTTTGGTAACAAGGCCGGCACGGCAAACCCCACCTGGAGCAAGGCCAAATAGGGGAGCAGCGGGTTCCGGCAACGGGCTCGCAGCGCCGATCCGCGCGCGCTTCCGGGTAGGCTGCTACAGGTTCACGGCGACGTGGATCGCAGAGGAATGATTGCCTCGCGCGGCCGCCTCCTTGCGGGGGCGCTCACCGCGTGACAGAACCCGGCTTACAGGCCGGCTCCCCTTTTTTGCGTTATGGGTTGTGCCCCGGCCCGCGCCGACCCAAGCGCCGGCGATCGGGATTTGCGAGGCGGGCCGGATCCGGCCGCGGAGGCGTCACGGTTCTTTCACGTGCTGCAGCACGAGCGCGTAGGCGTCGGCGCGGCTTGCCCCCGTCAGCTGGGCGGCGAGCGCGGCGGCTCGTCCGGGCGGAAGCTCCCGGGCCAGCAGCTGAACCGTGCGGCGCAACAGCGCCTCGTCAACAGCCGAGTCCCGCTGGGGCGCCCCGGCGACGACCACGGTCAACTCGCCGCGCCGGAAGCTCTCCTCCTGCGCGGCGCGTGCGGCGAGCTCCCCGAGCGTGCCGCGATAGACGGTCTCGTGCGTTTTGGTGAGTTCGCGTGCGACGGCGGCGTGCCGCTCGGGGCCGAGCGCGGCGGCGAGGTCGGCCAGCATCGCCGCGATGCGATGGGGCGCCTCGAAGAACACCAGCGTGCGCGGCTCGCCGGCCAGACGTGCAAGCTGCGCGCGCCGCTCGCGCTCCTTGGCCGCCACGAACCCTTCGAAGCAGAAGCGGTTGACCGGCAGCCCCGCGCAGGCGAGGGCCGCGGTGAGGGCGCTCGGTCCGGGAATGGCCTCGACCGGGATGTCCGCCGCCGCGGCCGCGCGCACCAACTCGTAGCCCGGATCCGACAACAGCGGAGTGCCGGCATCACTCACCAGTGCGAGCGTCTCTCCGGCGCCGAGACGGGCGAGCAGCTGCGGCACGCGCTGCGATTCGTTGTGCGTGTGCAGCGAGATCAGCGGCCGGGAAAGGCCGAGCGCGCTCAACAGCGTACGCGTGCGCCGGGTGTCTTCGGCCACGACGGCGTCGGCGCGCGACAGCGCCTCGCGCGCCCGCGCGCCGAGGTCGCCGAGGTTGCCGATCGGCGTCGCCACGACCTGCAACCGGCCCTGGATCCTGGTCAATTTAATTCTCGCGCTAAGCCCGATGAGAGGTAATCTTGACCCTAAAGGAACCGGCAGTGAAAGGCTTGCCCATCATGCAGCGAATGTTCCGGCTGGCCGCGCTGTGCGCGGCCGCAGCGCTGATCGCCGGGTGCGCCACCGCGGTGCGCCCGTATGCGCCCTCGAGGAGCGTCCCCCGCGCCGCGGTGTCGAGGCGCCCTCCTGTTTCCCGGCCGCGCGTGCGGGCGGTCCGGATTCCTCTGCCCAAGGTCCGCATCGCGCTGCTGCTGCCGGAGAGCGGTCCGCTCTCCGGCGCGGGACAGAGCGTGCGGGACGGCTTCCTCACCGCGTATTATCAGTTGCCGCCGGCGCAACGGCCGCACGTGCGCATTTACAACACGGCTACGGCAGGCTCCATGCAGGGCCTGATCGAGCGCGCCGCGCGCCATGGCGCGGATTTCATCGTCGGTCCGCTCACCCGTCCCAACGTGGCCGCCGCCGCCGCCGCAGCCGAGGGTGCGGCGCATCCGCCGATGCTTGCGCTGAATTTCCTCCCGCACGGCGCGCGTGCCCCGCAGCGCTTCTACCAGTTCGCCCTCTCGCCCACCGCCGAAGCGCGGATGGTGGCGCGGCGCGTGTTGGCCGATGGCCATCGGGTCGGGATCGCCATCGTGCCCTCGGGACAATGGGGCACGCGGGTGCTCGATGCGTTCAGGCGGCAGTTCCAGGCCGGCGGGGGACGGCTGCTCGCCACCACGCGCATCGATCTGAGCCGCAACGACTATGCCGGGCCGATCACGCACGTGCTGCTGATCAACCAGAGCTACCAGCGGCTGCGGGACCTGGAGTCGCTGTTCGGGATGCCGCTGAAGTTCGTTCCGCGCCGGCGCCAGGACATCCAGTTCATCTTCGCCCCGGCGCCGGCGAGCGCCGAGCGGCAGATCGAGCCGGAGCTGCGCTTTTTTTACGCCAACGGTGTGCCCACTTATTCCACCTCCGACGCGTTCGTGCCCGATCCGACGGCCAACGAGAATCTCGACGGCCTGCGGTTTCTCGACATGCCGTGGATGCTCGGCGGCCCGCTTCCCGATGCCGTGCGGGCCGCCGCCCGAGAGGCCTGGCCGGCCGGCGGCCCGCATCTCGGCCGGCTGTTCGCGTTCGGGTTCGATGCCTATCACCTCACGGTGGCGCTGCTCGAGGGACATGTCGGCCCTGGCGGACTCATCGATCCGAACGGCCTGACGGGACGGTTGCGGCTGGGGCCGGGCGGCCACATTCATCGCGGTCTGATCTGGGCGAAGCTGGAAAATGGGCAGATCCGGATTCTGCCCCGCCACTGAGCGGGGGCGCCGGGCCGCCGCCGCCCGGCGCACCGGTTGCGCCGCGGAGCGCGCGGCGGCGCAATTCCTGCGGGCGCAGGGCGCCGAGGTTCTCTTGTGCAACTTCCGTTGTCGCTGCGGTGAGCTGGATATCGTCGCGCGCTGCGGTGAGGAGCTTGCCGTGGTCGAGGTCCGCTCGCGGGCCTCTCAGGCCTTTGGCGGCGCGGCCGCCAGCGTCGATGGACGCAAGCGGACCCGCCTGCTGCGGGCGGCCTCGAGACTGCTGCAGACACGGCCCCAGTGGGCGCACTGGCGGCTGCGCTTCGACGTGGTAACGGTCGAGGCGCCCGGGACGGCACGACCGCGCATCGAGTGGATCAAACATGCGTTCTCGGCCGACGGTGGCGCCGGCGGCATCTAATGCATTGGATAAGGTTAAGGTCACAACCCGCTGATTCAGAAGATGAATGCTAAAATCAGCGCTGTTGATGACCGGCGACACGTGCGACATAACTCAACGCGCATATGACCTTTTCACGTTAATTCAATTGACATAGCGCGCCCGCGATTCCTATAGTGGGACGAAGTGGGAAAGAGTGGGAGGGGATGGGATTCATCCTCGCTCGAGATCCATGTTTCGCGGCGCCACCAAAATCACCCTGGATGACAAAGGCCGGATGGTCATGCCGACCCGCTATCGGGAGCAGATCACCGAACGCGCCCAGGGAAAGCTCGTGGTGACCGTGGACCGGGATCGCTGCCTGCTCATCTACCCGCTGCCCGAATGGGATCTGATCGAGTCGAAGCTGATGAGCCTGCCGAGCCTGCATATGCAGGCGCGCCGGCTGCAGCGGCTCATGGTCGGCCATGCGACGGATCTGGAGCTCGACGGCCACGGCCGGATGCTGCTGCCGCCGGAGCTGCGCGCGTATGCCGGCCTCGGGCATCACGGCATGTTGATCGGACAGGGCAATCGATTCGAGCTGTGGGACGAGTTGATTTGGGGCGAGCGGCTGGAGGAGTGGCGCAAGGCGGAACAGGCGGCCACGGATCTGCCCTCGGAGCTGGAAACGCTGGCGCTTTGAGGCGCCCCGCGGCGCCCGCGAGGATCGCCGGTGTTTCGGGGCGCGTGATGACAGGGAACGACGGGATGTGGGCGGTCGGTGCGGCGCAATGCTCCGAGGCGCGGGCGGTGCGCCGCGCCGCACGCGCGCGGCGAGAGGGTGAGGCGGGCGAGGTGGTTCGCAATGTTTGAGCGGGCACGGCCCATGAATCGAGCACTGCGGGGGGTCGCTCGCGACCGCTTCCGGCGTGGCTGAGCATATTGCGGTGCTCGGCGCCGAAGCTCTCGCGGCATTGGTCCTCGAGGCGAATGGCTTCTATGTCGATGCGACGTTCGGGCGAGGCGGTCATACGGCACTCATACTCCAGGCCCTGGGTCGAGAAGGCCGTGTGCTCGCGATCGACCGGGATCCCGAGGCCATCGCGGCCGGGCGGACGCGCTTTGCGCTCGAGACGCGGCTCGCACTGGTGCACGCGCCGTTCGCGCAACTCGCCGAGCTGGTGCCGGTCCATGCGGGCGGCCGCCCGTGCCGCGGCGTGCTGTTCGATCTCGGCGTGTCCTCGCCGCAGCTCGATCAGCCGGCGCGCGGGTTCAGCTTTCGGGCCGACGGCCCGCTCGATATGCGCATGGATCCGACGCGCGGGGAGGCCGTGTCCGCGTGGCTCGCGCGCGCCGGCGTTGAGGAGATTCGGCAAGTGATCGCGACCTACGGCGAGGAACGGTTCGCGCGCCGGGTGGCCCAGGCGATCGTCGCCGCCCGTGAGCATGCGCCCATCGAGCGCACCGTCCAGCTGGCCGAGCTCGTGGCGCGGGCGGTGCGCACGCGCGAGCCCGGGAAACATCCCGCCACCCGTACGTTCCAAGCATTGCGGATGTACATCAACGATGAGTTGGGACAGCTCGAGCGGGGACTGGCCGCGGCGCTCGAGGTGCTCGCCCCGGGCGGACGGCTCGTGGTGATCGGCTTTCATTCCCTTGAGGACCGCCTGGTCAAGCAATTCATCGCGCGTCATGCGCAGCTCGATCCGGCTCTGGCGGATCTGCCTGCGGTGCCCCCTCAGCTCGCGCCGCGGCTGCGGCGGATCGGGCGCAAGCTCCGTGCCGGCCAAGCCGAGGTTGCGCGCAACCCCCGGGCGCGCAGCGCGCTGCTGCGGGTCGCGGAGAAGATCGCGTGAAGAAGACGCGGGCGACATTCGGGCTGGCGGTGGCTGCGCTGTGGCTGGCGGTGCTCGCCTCCGGGATGGGGGCAGTGTACTGCCGCTATCGCTCGCGGGAGCTGTTCATCCATCTGGAGCAGCTCAGGCGCCGGCGCGACGCCCTGGATGTGCAGTGGGGCCAGCTGCAGCTCGAGGAGAGCGCCTGGTCGACCCATGCGCTGATCGAGAGCGTGGCCGAGCGCCGGCTGCACATGCGCATGCCATCGCCCGCGCACATCGTGGTCGTGCGCCCATGAAGTCGCGTCGCGCCCGAGCGCGTCCGCCCGCCTTGCGCTGGCGGGCCCAACTGCTGCTCGGGGCGCTCGTGCTCATCTCGCTCGTGCTGGTGGGCCGCGCCGTCGATCTGCAGCTGGTCGATTACACCTTTCTCTCGCGCCAGGGGGACGAGCGCTTTCTGCGCGTGGTCTCGGTTGCGGCGCATCGGGGCGTCATCACCGACCGGCACGGTCAGCCGCTCGCGGTCAGCGCCCCGGTCGATTCGATCTGGGTCAATCCCAAACAGATCCTGCAGGCCAACGGCGGCGTCGCCGAGCTCGCCCAGGCCCTCCGCTTCGATCCCGCGACGCTCTGGAGCGACATCAGCAGCAACGCCAATCTGCAATTTCTCTACGTCGCGCGCCAGCTTCCCCCGCCGCGCGCGCACGCCATCAAGGCGCTCGGCATTCCGGGGGTCTACCTGCGGCGCGCCTACCGGCGCTACTACCCGGCCGGGGAGGTGACCGGGCAGCTGATCGGCTTCACCAACATGAAGGACCAGGGCGCGTCCGGCCTGGAGCTCGAATACAACTCGTGGCTGACCGGCATCGACGGCGAGAAGCGCGTGATCGAGGACCGCTACGGCCAGATCGTCCAGCAGGTCGACAGCATCCGGCCCGCCCGTCCGGGGCACAATCTGGTGCTCTCGATCGACATGCGCATCCAGTACCTGGCCTACCGGGCGCTTAAGGCCGCGATCGTGGCGCAGCGCGCGCGCTCGGGCTGCATGGTCATCATCGACGTCGACACCGGCGAGGTGCTCGCCATGGTCGACCAGCCGGCGTTCAATCCCAACGATCGCGCGCAGCTGCTGCCGCAGCTGTATCTGAACCGCGCGGTCGACTATACGTTCGCGCCCGGCTCCTCCATCAAGCCCTTCTTCATCGCCGCCGCGCTGATGAGCGGGCGCTACAACGACCACAGCATCGTCAACACCTCGCCCGGATACATCGATGTGCAGGGCCACATATTCCGCGACGAGACGGATCTCGGCCCCATCGACATCGCCACCATCCTCGCGGTGAGCTCCAATGTCGGCATGGCGCATGTCGCGCTGTCGCTCCCGCGCTCGCTCATCTGGAAGACCCTGCATGATTTCGGCTTCGGGCGTCTCGCGGCCCCCGGCTATCCCGGCGAGCCCACCGGCGCGCTGTTGCCGTACAAGGACTGGCGGCCGATCCGCATCGCCACCATGTCGCACGGCTACGGCTTGACGGTGACGGCCCTGCAGTTGGCCCACGCCTACGCGACGCTCGGGGCGTTCGGCCTCGAGCGGCCGATCTCGTTCCTGCGCGAGAACGCCCCGCCGCCCGGCCGGCGCGTCATGCCGGCGGCGCTCGCTCGCGAGCTGTTGCATATGATGCTCGGCGTGGCGAGCCCGCATGGCACGGCGCCGGCGGCGGCCATTCCGGGCTACATCGTGGCCGGCAAGACCGGCACCTCCTGGATCGACGTCGGGGGCCGCTACCGCCACCACCTCTACACGGCGGTATTTGCCGGCGTCGCGCCGGTGAATCGTCCGCGGCTTGCGGCCGTGGTGGTGATCAAGGAGCCGAGCGCCGGCCTGTACTACGGCGGAGACGTCTCCGCGCCGGTATTCCACACGGTGATCGGCCGGGCGCTGCGCCTGCTGGCGGTGGCGCCGGATCAGCCGCTCGGGCCGGGAAACACGCTGCAAGGTCCGGTGCTGCAATGAGCGCCGCCGCGCACATCGGGTTTCCCGGCCGGGCGCTGAGCGCACTGACCGAGGGGCTGCTCGAGCCGCCGCCGCCGCCGCTCGAGATCCGCGACGTCACGCTCGACAGCCGCGCGGCGAGGCCGGGAACCTTGTTTCTCGCCTGCCGCGGCCGCTCGCACCACGGTCTGGCGTTCGCCGCCGATGCGACCGCGCGCGGCGCGCGCGCGGTGCTGTACGAGCCGCCGGCCGAGTCCGCCGAGCAGCTCGAGGCGCTCGATCCAACGGTGTTCGTCGCGGCCGTGCCGCAGCTCGGCGCGCGCGCCGGCCTGATCGCCGACCGGTTTTTCGGCCGCCCGTCGCAGCACCTCGCGGTCATGGCGGTGACGGGAACCAACGGCAAGACGACCTGTGCCTGGTTGTGCGCGCAGGCGCTCGCGCGCTGCGGCCGGCCGGCCGGCTACATCGGCACGCTCGGCGCCGGCATTCCCGGCGCGCTCGCCGCGACCGCTCACACGACCTCGGATACGGTCACGGTGCATCGCCAGCTCGCCGAGCTGCGCCGGCTCGGGGCCGGCTGGGTGGGCATGGAGGTCTCTTCCCACGCGCTCGATCAGGGGCGCATCGCGGGGGTGCGCGTGCACACCGCCGCCTTCACCAATCTCACCCGCGACCATCTCGACTATCACGGCACCATGGCGGCCTACGGGCGTGCCAAGGCCCGGCTGTTCGAGAGCGAGGCTCTGGTCAGCCGCGTGATCAACATCGACGATGAATTCGGCGCGGCGCTCGCCGCGCGCGCCGACCACGGCCGCCTGATCGCCACGACCCGCCGCGCGAGCGCGCGGCCGCCCGCGCAGGGGCACTGGGTGCGGGGCGTGCAGACGCGGCCGCAGGGGGCCGCAGTGCAGATGCGCGTGGCCTCGAGCTGGGGGGAGGCGGAGCTCACCGTGCCGCTGATCGGGGATTTCAACGCCGACAACGCTCTGACGGTGCTCGGCATCCTGCTCGGGGCCGACGTGCCGCTCGCGGCGGCGTGCGCTGCGCTGCGGGAGTGCCGCGCCGCGCCGGGACGCATGGAGGCATTCGGCGGGCACGCCGGCCGGCCGCTGGCCATCGTCGATTACGCGCATACGCCGGATGCGCTCGCCAAGGCGCTGCGCAACGCCCGGCACCACTGCCGCGGTCGGCTGCGTGTGGTGTTCGGCTGCGGCGGAGACCGCGACCGCGGCAAGCGGCCGCTGATGGGGCGCATCGCCGCCGAGCTCGCCGACGAGATCATTCTGACGGACGACAATCCGCGCAACGAGCCGCCCGAGCGCATTACCGCGGACATCCTGGCCGGCATCGCCGGGCACGGCGCGCACATCGAGCATGATCGGGGCCGCGCCATCCGCGAAGCGCTCGCCGGCAGCACCGCCGCCGACGTCGTGCTCATCGCCGGCAAGGGCCACGAGACGTACCAGACCTATGGCGCCGAGCGGCGCCCATTCAGCGACCAGGCCGTGGTGCGCGCGGCGCTCGGGCTCGAGGCGGCGTACCCATGAGCCTGACTCGTACGTTGGCTCAGTTCGCGCGCGACTGCGGCGGCGTGCTGCGCGGCGAGGATCGCCCGTTCACGGGTGTCTCGATCGACACCCGCACGCTGCGCGGCGGCGAGCTGTTCGTCGCGTTGCGCGGGCCGCGTTTCGATGGCGCGCAATTCCTCGCCGCGGCGCTCGAGCGCGGCGCCGCCGGGGTGGTGCTCGAGCGCGAGCAGCCGCTGGCGGCGGCGCAGATCGTGGTGTCCGACACGCTGCAGGCCCTGCAGCGTGCCGCGCAGGCGCGCCGCGCCGCGCTGCCCATTCCCGTGATCGGTGTCGCCGGCAGCAACGGCAAGACGACGACCAAGGAGATGACCGCGGCCATCCTCGGCCAGCGCGGCGAGTGCCTCGCGACCCGCGGCAACCTCAACAATCACATCGGCGTGCCGCTGACGCTGCTGCGGCTCGAGCCCGAGCATCGCGGCGCGGTGATCGAGATGGGCGCCAATCGCGCCGGGGAAGTCGCCGAGCTGGTGCGCATCGCCCGTCCGACGGTCGGCCTGATCACCAACGCGGGCGCCGAGCACCTCGAGGGCTTCGGTACCTTGGCGGGCGTGGCGCGCGCCGAGGGCGAGGCGGTCGCGGGCCTGGAGCCTGCCGCCACCGCGGTACTGAACGCCGACGATCCGTTTCTGCAGCTCTGGGGCGAGATGACCGCCGCGCGGCGGGTCACGTTCGGCTTCTCGCCGGCGGCGGACTTCCGCGCCGGGGAGCCGCAATCGAGTCTCACCGGCGCGGGGTTCCGGACCCGCTTCATCCTCACCTGCGAGCTCGGCGCCGCGCCGATCGAGTTGCATTTCGGCGGGCGGCACAACGTCCTCAACGCGCTGGCGGCGGCCGCGGCCGCTGCCGCCGCTGGCGCCAGCCTGGCGCAGATCAGCGCCGGCCTCGCCTCGGTGCGCCCGGTGAGCGGCCGGCTGCAACCGAAGCACGCCGCAGGGGGCGCCTGGATTCTCGATGACTCCTACAACGCCAATCCCAGCTCGGTCCGCAGCGGGATCGAGGTGTTGGCCTCGCTGGCGCAGCGGCGCTGGCTGGTGCTCGGGGACATGGCCGAACTCGGCGCCTCTGCCGAGGACTCGCACGTGCAGATCGGGGAGTTCGCGCGCGAGCACGGGATCGAGCGGCTCTATGCCACCGGGCCGCTCGCGGCGCTCGCGGTCGAGCGCTTCGGCGCCGGCGCGCGCTGGTTCCCCGAGGCCGAGGTGCTCGCCGAGGCGGTGCGCGCGGCGCTCGGCGAGGCCGGCCCCGAGGTCTGCATCCTGGTGAAGGGCTCGCGCATCAATCGGCTCGAGCGGGTCGTGCAGGCGCTGGTCGGCGGCGCCGAAGGGCCGGAGGCGCACTGAATGCTCTACTGGCTCGCACACCGGCTGGTCGCCTGGCACTCCGGGTTCAACGTCTTTTCCTACCTGACCTTCCGCGCGATCCTCGCCATGGGCTCCTCCCTGGTGGTCTCGCTGCTGATCGGCCCGGCGATGATCCAGCGTCTCTCGCGCTATCAGATCGGCCAGGTGGTGCGCGCCGACGGCCCGCAGAGCCATCTGCCCAAGGCGGGCACGCCCACCATGGGCGGCACGCTGATTCTGGTGGCGACGCTGGTGAGCACTCTGCTGTGGGCGCAGCTGACCAACCGCCGGATCTGGCTGGTGGTGATCGTGACGCTCGCCTTCGGCCTGATCGGCTTCATCGACGACTACCTGAAGCTGGTGGTGCGCAATGCGCGCGGCTTGCCGGCGCGCTGGAAATATCTGTGTCAGTCCGTGGTGGGACTGGCGGTGGCCGCGGTCCTGTTCTACACGGCGCGGGTGCCGGCCCAGACGATCCTATTTCTGCCGTTCTTCAAGTCGTTCGCCGAGCCACTGTCCGCGCCGGCGTACATCCTCATCGCCTACCTCATGACCGTCGGCATGAGCAACGCGGTCAATCTGACCGACGGGCTCGACGGGCTGGCCATCATGCCGGCGGCGCTGGTGTCGTTCGCTCTCGGCATCTTCGCCTACGCCAGCGGCAATGCGGTGTTCGCCCACTACCTGGAGATTCCCTCGATCCCGGGCACCGGCGAGCTGTTGATCTTCTGCTCGGCGCTCTCCGGGGCCGGTCTGGGATTTCTCTGGTTCAACGCCTATCCGGCGCAGGTGTTCATGGGCGATGTCGGCGCGCTCGCGATCGGCGGGGCTCTCGGGGTCATCGCCGTCATGGTGCGCCAGGAGCTGGTGGCGCTGCTGATGGGCGGGGTGTTCGTGCTCGAGACCGCCTCGGTGATCCTGCAGGTGGCGTCCTTCAAGCTCACGGGCCGGCGCATCTTCCGCATGGCCCCGCTCCATCATCATTTCGAGCTCAAGGGCTGGGCCGAGCCGAAGGTCATCGTGCGCTTCTGGATCATCTCGCTGATCCTGGTGCTCGCGGGGCTTGCGACCCTGAAACTCAGATGAGCACGGTTGCGCACAAACCCTCCACGGCCGTGATCGCCGGCCTCGGGCGAACGGGACTTGCGTGCGCGCGCTATCTGCGCGAGCACGGCTGGCGCGTCGCCGTGACCGACACGCGCGCCGATCCGCCGCAGCTCGAGCCGCTGCGCGCGCTCGATCCGGACATCGTGGTGCGCTCCGGTGGGCTCGATCCGCAACTGCTCGATGAGGCGGTGTGCGTGCTGGCGTCCCCGGGACTGCCGCTCGATCTGCCGTTCTTCGCCGAAGCCCGCCGCCGCGGCCTGGAGATCTTCGGCGACATCGAGCTGTTCGCGCGGGCCGCGAGTGCTCCGGTGGCGGCGATCACCGGCACCAACGGCAAGAGCACCGTGACCACCCTGCTCGGGCGCATGGCGGCGCGCGCCGGCCTGCTGGTGCGCGTCGGCGGCAATCTCGGCGAGCCGGCGCTCGATCTGCTGGCCGCCGCCGAGCGCTCCGTGCGCCCGACCGATCTGTACGTGCTCGAGCTGTCGAGCTTCCAGCTCGATACCACCGAGTCGCTCGATCTGAAGGCCGCGGCAGTGCTGAACGTCACCGCCGATCATCTCGATCGCTACGCGTCGGTGGAGGACTACGCCCTGTCCAAGGCGCGGGTGTTCGCGCGCTGCGATACGGCGGTGGTCAACCTCGACGATGCGCTCGTCGCCCGCATGACCCGCCGCGGACAGCGCGTGCTCGGGTTCTCGGTCCGGGGCGCCGCGGGAGCCGCCTACACCGTGCTGCAGCGCGAGGGTCCATGGCTGGCGCGGCACGGCGAGCCGCTGTTGCCCGTGGGGGCGATGCGCCTGCGCGGCCTGCACAACGCGGCGAACGCGCTCGCGGCGCTCGCCCTCGGCGAGGCGCTCGCGCTGCCGCGGGCGGCGATGCTGGCGGAGCTGCGGGAGTTTACCGGCCTGCCCCACCGGACCCAGTGGGTGGCCGAGGTGCGGGGCGTCGCCTACATCGATGACTCCAAGGGTACGAACGTGGGCGCGACGCTCGCGGCGATCCGTGGCATGGACGGCCCGCTGGTGCTGATCGCCGGCGGCGAGGGCAAGAATCAGGACTTCACGCCGCTTGCGGCGGCGCTGCGCGGCAAGGCGCGGCACGTGGTGCTGATCGGCCGCGATGCCGAGCGTATCGCGCGGGCGATCGACGGTGTCTGCACGAGCGAGGTCTGCGCCTCGATGCCCGCGGCGGTGGGGGCGGCCGCGCGCGCCGCCGAGCCCGGGGACACCGTGCTGCTCTCGCCGGCGTGCGCCAGTCTCGACATGTTCCGCGACTACGCGCACCGCGGCGAGTCGTTCGCGCAGGCGGTGCGGGAGCTGCCGGCATGAGTGCCCAGCGGACACCGATGTCGTTCGCGCGCTCGAGCATGCGGGGCCGCGCCGTGTTCGTCGACCCGGTGACCCTCGCGCTGGTGCTGGCGATCCTGCTGTTCGGGCTGATCATGCTCACTTCGGCGTCGATTTCCGTCGCCGGGCACGACACCGGCAACCCGTTCTACTTCATCGAGCGGCAGCTCATCGCCGTGCTGATCGGCGTGGCCGGCGGCGTCGCCGCGTTCTGCTTCAAATGCGAGCGGCTCGAGCGGCTCTCGCCCGCGCTGTTGGTGGTGGCGACGCTGCTGCTGCTGGCGGTGTTGGTTCCGGGGCTCGGCGAGCGGGTCAACGGCGGGCGGCGCTGGTTGCACCTGGCCGGTTTCAGCTTCCAGATCTCGGACCTGGCGCGCATCCTGGTGCTGATCTACGTGGCGAGCTACGCCGCGCGGCGCCAGGACGAGCTGGCCGATTCGTTCGGCGGTCTCGCCAAGCCGCTGGGGATGCTGGCGCTGTTCGCGGCCCTGATGCTCGGGGAGCCGAACTTCGGGGGCGCGCTCGTGCTGTTCGCCACCGGTTTCGGCATGCTGTTCCTCGCCGGCGCGCGCGCCCGTCACGTCGTGGCGATCACGCTGCTCGCCACGCTCGCCTTCACCGTGCTCGCGATCACCTCCCCATACCGCCTGCGGCGCCTCACCGGGTTCCTCGACCCGTGGGCCCAGCCCTACGGCAGCGGCTTTCAGCTGACCCAGTCGCTGATCGCGATCGGCCGCGGCAAATTGTTCGGTGTCGGACTCGGCAACAGCGTGCAGAAGCTCTTTTATCTGCCGGAGGCGTACACCGACTTTCTGTTCGCGGTGCTGTGCGAGGAGCTCGGCCTCGCCGGCGCGCTGCTCACGATCGCGCTGTTCGTCGCGCTCATCTGGCGGTCGTTCCAGATCGCCGCGCGCGCCGGGCGCGCCGGCCTCGTCTTTCATCAGCTGCTGGCCGCCGGGTTCGGCCTGTGGCTCGGCATGCAGGCGTTCATCAACATCGGCGTGAACATGGGGGTGCTGCCGACCAAGGGGTTGCCGCTGCCGATGATGAGCTACGGGCGATCGAACATGATCACGACGCTGGTGTGGGTCGGGATCGTGCTGCGCATCCACCACGAGACGCTGATCGAGACCCGCGGCGCGACCCGGGCCAACATCGAGAGCGCGGCATGAAGGGGCCGATACTCATCATGGCGGGCGGCACCGGCGGGCACGTGTTCCCGGGGCTGGCGCTGGCGCGCCGCCTGCGCGAGCGCTCCGTGGAGGTCATCTGGCTCGGTACCCGGCGCGGCATCGAGGCGCATCTGGTCCCGGCCGAGGGTATCGCCATCGAGTGGCTGTCGGTCGGCGGACTGCGCGGCAAGGGCTGGCGCACGCGGCTCGCCGCGCCGTGGCGGCTCACCGTGGCGCTGTGGCAGGCCCTCGGAGTGATGCGGCGGCGCCGCCCGCGCGTGGTCGTGGGACTCGGCGGCTTCGTCACCGGACCGGGCGGGATCGCGGCGTGGCTCACCCGGCGGCCGCTGCTGATCCACGAGCAGAATGCCGTCGCCGGCTTCACCAACCGCGCCCTTGCGCCGCTCGCCCGCGAGGTGCTCGAGGCGTTCCCCGGCACCTTCGCCGCCCACGTGCACGCGCGGGCCATCGGCAATCCGGTGCGGCGCGAGATCAGCGCGCTGCCCGAGCCCGGCGTGCGGCTGGCCCGGCGTGCCGCCGCGGTGCGCCTGCTGGTCATCGGCGGCAGTCAGGGCGCGGTGCGGCTCAATACCGTGGTGCCGTACGCGCTGGCGCGCGCGGGCGCGCGCTTCCAGGTGCGCCACCAGGCCGGCGAGCGCTGGCGCGATGCGTGCCGCGAGAGTTATGCGCAGGCCGGCGTGGCCGCCGACGTGCAGCCGTTCATCGCCGACATGGCCGAGGCGTACGGTTGGGCGGATCTGGTGATCTGCCGGGCCGGTGCGCTCACGGTCTCGGAGCTGGCGGCCGCCGGGATCGGCGCGGTGCTGGTGCCGTTTCCGGCCGCCGTGGACGATCACCAGACATGCAACGCGCGGCTGCTGGTGCGCCAGGGCGCGGCCGTGCTGATTGCCGAGCGGGAGTTGACGGCCGAGCGGCTGGCCGGGGAGCTCGAGCGCTTGTGCACCGATCGGAGCCGGCTGATCGAGATGGCCGTGCGGGCTCGCTCGCTTGCCCGTCCCGAGGCCGCCGAGGCGTTTGCCGAGCGCTGTGTGCAACTGCTGGGGAGGGCCGCATGAGCCGGACCGGCCTCCCGAGCGGCTTCGACCGCATGCGGCGCATCGAGACGATCCACCTGGTCGGCATCGGTGGCAGCGGCATGAGCGGCATCGCGGAGGTCCTGCTGAACCTCGGGTACCGCGTGCAGGGCTCGGATGTGCGCAACAGCGCGGTGATCGAGCGCCTGGCGGCGCTTGGCGCGCATGTCGCCATCGGTCACGCCGCGCACCACATCAGCGGGGCCGACGTGCTGGTGGTCTCGGGAGCGATCCCCAAGTGCAACCCGGAGGTCGCCGCCGCGCTGGCGCAGCGCATTCCGGTGGTCTCGCGCGCCGAGATGCTCGGGGAGCTGATGCGCTTCCGCGATGCGATCGCGGTTGCCGGCACGCACGGCAAGACGACCACCACCAGCCTCATCGCCAGCATCCTCGCCGAAGCCGGCGAGGATCCGACGTTCGTGATCGGCGGGCGGCTGAAGAGCGCCGGCAGCCACGCGCGGCTCGGCTCGGGACGCTACCTCGTCGCCGAGGCCGACGAGAGCGACGCGTCGTTCATGCATCTGCAGCCGCTGGTGGCGGTCGTCACCAACATCGACAACGATCATCTGGCCACCCACGGCGGGGACTTCGCCCGGCTCGAGCAGAGCTTCGTCGATTTTCTGCACAACCTGCCGTTCTACGGCCTGGCGGTGCTGTGCCTGGACTGCGCGCACGTGCGCGAGATCCTGCCGCGAGTCGGCCGCCACGTGCTCACCTACGGGCTGAGCGCCGATGCCGACGTGCGCGCCGTCGATGTGCGCCGTCTGGGCTTGCAGACCCGCTTCACGGTGAGCCGCCCCTCGGGGGCGCCGCTGGAGGTGCTGGTCAACCTGCCCGGCACCCACAACGTGCTCAATGCGCTGGCGGCGATCGCGGTGGCCACGGACCTGGGCCTCGAGGATGCGGCGATCTGCGCGGCGCTGGCGCAATTCCAGGGCATCGACCGCAGGCTGCAGCACGTGGCCGACATCGTCACCGGCGCCGGGACGATCGTCCTCGTCGACGATTACGGCCATCACCCGACCGAGGTGAGCGCGACGCTCGAGGCGTTGCGCCAGGGGTATCCGCGCCGGCGCATCGTGCTCGCCTTCCAGCCGCACCGCTATACCCGCACGCGCGATCTGATCGACGATTTCGGCAAGGTGCTCTCGAGCGTGGAGGTGTTGCTGGTCACGGAGGTCTATGCGGCCGGCGAGGAGCCGATCGCCGGTGCGGACGGGCGCGCCATCTGCCGCGCGGTGCGCAGCCGCGGCCAGGTCGAGCCGCTGTTCGTCGAGCGCGTGGAGGAGCTGGCCGAGGCGCTGCGCGACGTGATCCGCGACGGCGATCTGGTCGTGACCATGGGCGCGGGCAACATCAGCGCGGTCGCACACGGGCTGGTCAAGACGCTGCCCGCCTTGCTCGCGCCCCGGAGTGGCGCATGAGCTGCACGGTGCCCGAGAAATTCCTGGCGCGGATCCGGCGCGAGGAGCCGATGAGCCGCCATACCTCGTGGCACGTCGGCGGCCCGGCCGAGGTGTTCTTCACGCCCGAGGGCCGGGCCGATCTGGCGGCGTTTCTGCGCGGCCTGCCGGCGGAGGTGCCGCTGTTCTGGCTCGGCCTCGGCAGCAACCTGCTGGTGCGCGATGGCGGCATTCGCGGCGTGGTGATCAGCACCCAGGGGACGCTCGATCGGCTCGAGCGGCGCAGTGAGACCTCGGTGTATGGCGAGTGCGGCGTGGCCTGCGCGCGTATCGCGCGCCAGTGCATCAAGTGGGGCCTCGGTCCGGCGGCGTTCTTCGCGGGCATTCCGGGCACGCTCGGCGGCGCCCTGGCCATGAATGCCGGAGCGTTCGGCGAGGAGACCTGGCGTCACGTGATCGAGGTCGAGACCATCGATCGCCGCGGCCGCGAGCACCGGCGGCCGGCCGCCGAGTACCGCGTGGGCTATCGGCAGGTCGACTCCCCGGCGCCCGAGGAAGGGTTCCTCGCCGCGACGCTGCGCTTCGAGACGGGGCCGGCGGCAAGCGAGACGGCGGTGCGGGAGCTGCTCGAGCGGCGCCGCGCAACCCAGCCGATCGGCGAGTGGAGCTGCGGCTCGGTGTTCACCAACCCCCCGGGAGAGCACGCTGCGCGTCTGATCGAGGCGAGCGGCCTGAAGGGGGCGGCGGTCGGCGGCGCGTCGGTCTCGAGCAAGCACGCGAACTTCATCATCAACGACGGCACGGCGAGCGCCAACGACATCGAATCCCTGATCCGGCGCGTACAGGAAACCGTCGAGCGCGCGCACGGCCTGACGCTCCAACCGGAGGTGCGGATCGTGGGGGAGGCACGCTGATGCGTTTGAATTACGACCCGGCCTGGCTGCGCCGCGCCGCATCGAGCGCCGAGTTCGGCCGGGTCGCGGTGCTCGCCGGGGGCGATTCCAGCGAGCGGGAGATTTCGCTGCTGTCCGGCACGGCGGTGCTGGCGGCGCTGCGGCGCCGCGGCGTGGCCGCCGAGCTGTTCGATCCGCGCGAGCGCTCGCTGCTGGAACTCCCCGGGCTGCGCTTCGAGCGGGTGTGGATCGCCCTGCACGGGCCGGGTGGGGAGGACGGAACGGTGCAGGGGGCGCTGGAGTATCTGGGCATGCCGTACACCGGCTCGGGCGTCATGGGCTCGGCGATCACCATGGACAAGCTGCGCACCAAGCGTCTGGCCCACGCGTGCGGGGTGCCCACCCCGGCGGCGCTCGAGCTCAACGGCCCGCAGGACTTCGAGCATGCGCTCGAGCGGCTGCGCCTGCCGATGATCGTCAAGCCCTGCAGTCAGGGATCGAGCGTCGGCATGAGCAAGGTCGAGCGCGCCCAAGACCTGCCGGCCGCCTACGCCGCCGCGCGCGCCGTGGAGCGCTGCGTGTTCGCCGAGTCGTGGGTGAGCGGCGCGGAGTACACCGTGGCGCTGCTGCAGGGCGAGGCGCTGCCGTCGATCCGGATCGAGACACCGCGCAACTTCTACGATTACGAGGCGAAGTACGTGCGCGAGGACACCCGCTACCTCTGTCCCTCGGGCCTGTCCGAGCCGGCCGAGCGGCATCTGGCCAGCCTCGCGCGCGCGGCCTTCGCCGCCGCGGGCGCCGAGGGTTGGGGACGGGCGGATTTCATGACCGATGCCACGGGCCGGCCGCTGCTGCTCGAGATCAACACCGTGCCCGGCATGACCGGCCATTCGCTGGTGCCGAAGGCCGCCCGCGCCGTCGGCATCGATTTCGACGAGCTCGTCTGGCGCGTGCTCGAGACGAGCTTCACGCGCCGCGCGGCCGAGGGTGCGGCCAAATCATGAGACACCGGGGCGGCAATCGACGCGTGCAAGCGGCCGGCCCGGCGCGGCCGCGGCGCCGGATGCGCCGGCTGCTGCGCGCCGCGGCCGTGCTCGCGGCCCTGCTCGGGGTGTTGTGGGCGCTCGATCGCCCGATCCGGGCGGTCCGGGTGACCGGCCCATTCCGCCACGTCTCGCCCCTGACGGTCGAGCGGGCCGTCGCCGATGTCGCGCTCGGCTCGGGGCTCTTGACGGTGAATCTGCACCGGGTGCGCGCGGCCGTCGCGGCGCTCCCCTGGGTCGCGGCGGTGAGCGTGCGGCGCATGTGGCCCGATGCGCTCGCGGTGCGCATCAGCGAACAGGTCGCGGCGGCCTGTTGGAACGGCGATGGCCTGGTCAACCGCGCCGGCAAGGTGTTCGTGACCGGCCTGGCCGATCCGCCGGCGGCGCTCCCGCGCCTGTCGGGGCCGCCCGGCACCTCCGCCAAGGTGATGCGCCGCTATCTGGCCATGCGCGGTGAGCTCGCCTCGAGCGGCTTTGCGATCGCCTCGCTGGCGCTGAGCGCGCGGGGCACGTGGAAGTTCACCCTGAACGACGGGATCCGCGTCAGGTTGGGACGGTCCGACCTGGACTCGCGATTCGACAAGTTCGTCGACGTGGCGCTGGCGATCGTCAAGCGGCGCGCGCACGCGATTGCGTACGTCGACATGCGTTACATGAACGGTTTTGCCATCGGCTGGCGCCAGCATGCGCCGGCGGTATAGGAGGCCGCGATGCGAAAGCGAACCGACCGCGACCTGATTGTCGGCCTCGACATCGGTACTTCGAAGGTTCTCGCCCTGGTCGGGGAGGTCGGGCCGAACGGCGCCATCGAGGTGCTGGGCGTCGGCTCGCAACCCTCGCGCGGATTGAAGAAGGGCGTGGTGGTCAACATCGAGTCGACCGTGCAGTCCATTCAGCGCGCCGTGGAGGAAGCCGAGCTGATGGCCGGCTGCGAGATCCATGCGGTGTTCGCCGGCATCGCCGGCAGCCACGTGCGGAGCCTGAACTCGCACGGGGTGGTGGCGATCCGCGACCGCGAGGTCACTCCGGGGGACGTCGAGCACGTGATCGACGCGGCCCGCGCCGTGGCCATTCCGGCCGACCAGAAGATCCTGCACGTGCTGCCGCAGGAGTTCGTGGTCGACGGGCAGGAGGGCATCCACGATCCGATCGGCATGTCCGGGGTGCGCCTCGAGGCGAAAGTGCACATCGTCACCGGCGCCGAAAGCGCCGCGCAGAACATCGAGAAGTGCATCAAGCGCTGCGGGCTCGAGGTCGAGGACGTGGTGCTCGAGCAGCTCGCCTCGAGCTTCGCGGTGCTCACCGAGGATGAGAAGGACCTCGGGGTGTGCATGGTCGACATCGGCGGCGGCACCACCGACATCGCGGTGTTCGCCCAGGGGGCGATCCGCCACACCGCGGTGATTCCGATCGCCGGCGACCAGGTCACCAACGACATCGCAGTGTCGATGCGCACCCCCACGCAGCATGCCGAGGACATCAAGATCCGCTACGCGTGCGCGCTCTCGCAGCTGGCCAATCCCGACGAGACCATCGAGGTGCCGAGCGTCGGGGACCGTCCGGCGCGCCGGCTCGCCCGCCAGACGCTCGCGGAGGTCGTCGAGCCGCGCTACGAGGAGCTGTTCGGCCTGGTGCGCGAGGAGCTGCGCAGGAGCGGCTTCGAGGAGCTGGTGGTCGCCGGCTTGGTGCTCACCGGCGGCAGCGCCCGCATGGAGGGCGTCATCGAGCTCGCCGAGGAGGTGTTTCATCTGCCGGTGCGCCTCGGGCTGCCGCAGCAGATCCAGGGGCTCGCCGACGTGGTGCGCAACCCGATCTATGCCACCGGCGTGGGGCTGCTGCTGTATGCCCGGGACAATCTCTTGCCCGCGCGGCGGGCGCGTTCGCGCGGCGGCAACGCCAAGGCGACGATCAACCGCATGCGGGCGTGGTTTCAGGGGAATTTCTAATCGTGACTGAATCAATTCGAATTGCTCAACATCGAGGAGCGCGCAATGTTTGAACTGATGGATGGCTACAACCAGAGCGCCGTGATAAAGGTCATCGGTGTCGGCGGCGGGGGCGGCAACGCCGTCGCGCACATGCTGACGACCGGAATCGAGGGCGTGGAATTCATGTGTGTCAACACCGACGCGCAGGCGCTGAAGCACGCGAAGGTGAAAACCGCGCTGCAGATCGGCAGCAACATAACCAAGGGTCTCGGCGCGGGCGCCGACCCGGAGGTCGGCCGGCAGGCCGCCATGGAGGATCGCGACCGCATCGTCGAGCTGATCAAGGGCTGCGACATGCTGTTCATCACCGCCGGCATGGGCGGCGGCACCGGCACCGGCGGGGCGCCGGTGGTGGCCCAGGTCGCCAAGGAGATGGGAATTCTCACCGTGGCGGTGGTGACCAAGCCCTTCGAGATGGAGGGTGGAAAGCGCTCGCACGTGGCCGATCACGGCATCGCCGAGCTCGGCAAGTACTGCGACTCCCTCATCACCATTCCCAACCAGAAGCTGCTCACCGTGCTCGGGGCGCAGACGACGCTGCTCGATGCGTTCAAGTCGGCCAATCAGGTGTTGCAGGGCGCGGTGCAGGGCATCGCCGAGCTGATCACCCGGCCGGGCCTGATCAACGTGGATTTCGCCGACGTGCGGACCGTGATGTCCGAGACCGGCATGGCCATGATGGGCACCGGCACGGCGAGCGGCGAGGGCCGCTCGCGCGCCGCGGCCGAGGCCGCGGTCTCCTCGCCGCTGTTGGAGGAGATCAACCTCGCCGGGGCCCACGGCATCCTGGTCAACGTTACCGCGGGCATGGACCTGTCGATCGGGGAGTTCCAGGAGGTCGGTCAGATCGTCAAGGAGTTTGCCTCTGAGGACGCCACGGTGGTGGTCGGCACGGTGATCGATCCGGATATGTCCAATCAGGTGCGCGTCACGGTGGTGGCGACCGGGCTCGGCCGCCCGGCCATTCCGAGCACCGCCCGGCCCACGATCGGCGCGAGCCGCGAGCGGGAAGCGGCCCCGGCGCGCGATGCGCGTGCCGAGGCCCCGATGCGTGTGGTGCGTCGCACTGCGCCCTCGAGCAGCGATTATGCCCAGCTCGACCGGCCGACGGTGCAGCGCCAGCGGGCCGTGGGCGACGGATTGCGTCAGGGCATCGCCCCGGATGACCTGCTCGACATTCCGGCGTTCCTGCGCCGGCAGGCCGACTGAGCCGCCTGTTCGCCACGGGGCCGGGCGGGCGCGGCCATACTGTGCCGGCGTTCGTGGCGCGCCCTGGCGACATGGAGTAAAAGGGGCCGCTATGGTACGGTAGCGGGCCATTCCCGCCGCAGCGGGCCGCCCGCTGCGGCAGGCCGCCCGCGCGACTTGCAGAAAAACGAGACATGATTGGACAACGAACCCTGAAGAATGCGATTCGCGCGACCGGCGTGGGTCTGCATACCGGCAAAAAGGTGCTGATGACGCTGCGGCCGGCGCCCGCGGACTCCGGCGTCGTCTTCCGCAGGACGGATCTGCCCTCGCCCGCGGAGGTGCGCGCCCACGCCGAGAACGTCAGCGACACCATGCTCGGCACGACCCTGTGCAAAGGCGAGGCCCGCGTCTCCACGGTCGAGCATCTGCTCTCGGCGTTCGCCGGGCTCGGGATCGACAATGCAGTGGTGGAGCTCTCGGCGCCGGAGGTGCCGATCATGGACGGCAGCGCCGGCCCGTTCGTGTTTCTGCTGCAATCGGCGGGCATCGAGGAGCAGGCCGCGCCCAAGCGCTTCATCCGCATCAAGAAGAGCCTGCGGGTCACCGACGGCGACAAGTGGGCCGAGTTCACCCCGTTCGACGGCTTCAAGGTCAATTTCGAGATCGAGTTCAATCATCCGCTGTTCAAGCGGCGTGCGCAGCGCGCATCGATGGACTTCTCGAGCACCTCGTTTCTGAAGGAAGTCAGCCGCGCGCGCACCTTCGGGTTTCTGCGCGATCTGGAGTCATTGCGCCGGCGCAATCTCGCCCTCGGCGGCAATCTCGACAACGCCATCGTGCTCGATGATTTCCGCGTGCTGAACGAGGACGGCCTGCGTTACGAGGACGAGTTCGTCAAGCACAAGATCCTCGATGCGATCGGGGATCTGTACCTGCTCGGCCACGGACTGATCGGCGAGTTCAGCGGCTACAAGTCCGGCCACGAACTCAACAACAAGCTGCTGCGCGCGTTGATCGCCGACACGGCAGCGTGGGAAACGGTCGCGTTCGATTCGTACGACGAGGCGCCCGTGTCCTACGTGGAGGCGCCGGCGCTCGGCGCCTGAGGTCAGGCTCGCGGCAGCACGCGCACCGCCACGCTCGCCACGCCCGCGCGCGCGGCCCGGATGCCGGGCTCCAGTTCACGCAGCGCATAGCGCAATCGCGCGGCCCAGGCGCTCGAGTCGACAAACAACGTCAGGGCGCCGTCGCGCTCGACCGCGCCGGTCAGATGCGCGCCGAGGGTGTCAGGCAGGTGAGCGGCCAACCAACTGCGCCAGAACGCCTGGCGCGCCGCCTGGTCGTCGATCTGCGACAGCGCCGGTGTCTTGCGCGCCAGGAGGTCGCCGATCGCGCGCGGCGCCGATGATTGCCCGAGGACGGCGCGCGCGCCTCGCTTGTGCCCCCTGGTGAATTTCGGCATAGTCCCACCCGGTCACGCAGAAGACCCGGACCAAGGGCAGTCTACACGTGACGTGCGGGTCGAGGGGTCACAGGTCATGAGCGAACGGGGCGAGGATTTCGATGCGACGCGCCGGCCCCGGGCAGGCGCGCTCGCGTGGCTCGCCCGCTGGGCGCCATTGCGCGCGCTGACGCTGGCCGCGCGACGGCCGCCCGCCCGCCCGCGCCTGCTCACGCTGAACCTGCGGCATCCGCTCGCCGCCGGCGCGCTGCTCGCCGCGGTGCTGGCGCTCGCCGGCGGGGCATTCGCGCTCGGGCTTTCCCTCGGCCGCAACACGGATACGGCGCTGGCGCGGACCCGGCACTGGATGAATGTCCTGGCCGCGCAACGCGCTCAGCTCGATGACATCCGCGCCCGGATGCAGGCGCGCGCGCAAGCCCTGGCCATACAGGTGGGCGGCCTGCAGGCCGACATGATCCGGCTCGATGCGCTCGGCCAGCGCCTCACGGCCATGGCCGGGCTCAGCCGCCGGACGTTCGATTTCGGCCGCGCCCCGGGGCTCGGGGGCCCGGATACCGACGCGCCGGGCGCGCAGCCCGGCATGCCGAGCATCGCGCTGCTGCTCGGCAAGCTGCAGCGTGAGATCGACCTGCGCACCTCGCAGCTCGCGGCGCTGGAGAACGTCATTCTCTCGCGCAAGCTCAATCATGCGATCCATCCCGAGGGCCGTCCGGTGCGGGTCGGTTGGATTTCCTCGCCTTTCGGTTGGCGTCTCGATCCCTTCACGGGGGCGCCGGAATTTCACGAGGGCATCGATTTCGCCGCGCCCCGCGGCACGTCCATTCACGCGGTGGCCGCGGGCGTGGTCGTGTGGGCCGGCCCCGAGGACGGGTTCGGCAACGTGGTGCAAATCGAGGATGGCGACGGCTTCTCCACGCTGTACGCGCACGCGCAGCGGATTCTCGTGCACGTCGGCGACACCGTGGCGCGCGGCGAGGTCATCGCGCTGGTGGGCTCGACCGGCTACTCGACCGGGCCACACGTGCATTTCGAGGTGCTCCGGTACGGCCACCCGATCAACCCGAGCGCCTTCATCGGCCAGCATGCGCTGACCGTGGCGCAAGTGATCAAGGGCGGGTAGGTTCCGGGCGGCGCCCCCGGCCGCGCCGGGGCTGTTTTTCGCCGCGCAGCCGCTTGATTTTCGAGGCGCGGCCACCCATTAGGATTGATCGGGGCCGTGTGCGTACAATACGCGGCTCCATCGCGCCGCCTGAGGCGCGATACATGAACGGCGAAGCGGGATTCTGTACTTGCTCAATACCCTGAAACGTGTCTTCGGCAGCCGCAATGACCGGCTCCTGCGCAGCTATACGCGCTACGTGCGCGCCGCCAAAGAGTTCGAGGCGGCGTTGCAGGCCCTCGGCGACGAGCAACTGCGGGCGAAGACCGAGGAATTCCGCGCCCGCTTGCACGAGGGCGCCGCGCTGAACACGCTGCTGCCGGAGGCCTTCGCCGTGGTGCGCGAGGCGGCTTGGCGCACGCTGAAGATGCGCCATTTCGACGTGCAGCTGATCGGCGGCATCGCGCTGCACGAGGGGCGGATCGCCGAGATGCGCACCGGCGAGGGCAAGACGCTGGTGGCGACCCTTCCGGCCTACCTGAATGCCCTGCCCGGCGAGGGCGTGCACGTCGTCACCGTCAACGAATACCTGGCGCAGCGCGACGCGGACTGGATGGGCCCGGTCTTCCGGTTCCTGGGCCTGACCGTCGGGGTGATCAAGAACTCCCAGACGCCCGAGGAGAAGCGCGCCGCCTACGCCTGTGACATCACCTACGGCACCAACAACGAGTTCGGCTTCGACTATCTGCGCGACAATCTGGCCTTCAGCCTGGAGGAGCGCGTGCAGCGCACCCTGGCGTATGCCATCGTCGATGAGGTCGATTCGATCCTGATCGACGAGGCGCGCACGCCGCTCATCATCTCCGGCCCGGCCGAGGAGAGCACCGAGCTGTACGCGCGCATCAATGAGCTGGTGCCGCGCCTGAAGCGCCAGGAGGTCGAGGACGGCCCCGGGGACTACTCGGTGGAAGAAAAAGACAAGCAGGTGCACCTGACCGAGGAGGGTCACGAGCACGTCGAGCAGCTGATGCTGGAAAGCGGGCTGCTGACCGAGGGCGAGAGCCTCTACGATGCGGCCAACATCCGCCTGATGCACCACCTGAACGCGGCGCTGCGCGCCCACGCGCTGTACCGGCGCGACGTGGAGTACATCGTGCGCGGCGGCGAGGTCATCATCGTCGATGAGTTCACCGGTCGCACCATGCCCGGCCGGCGCTGGGCCGACGGCCTGCACCAGGCGGTGGAGGCCAAGGAAGGCGTGCAGGTGCGCGAGGAGAACCAGACGGTCGCCTCGATCACGTTCCAGAACTACTTCCGCCTGTACAAGAAGCTCTCGGGCATGACGGGCACGGCCGATACCGAGGCGCCGGAGTTCCTGCAGATCTACGGGCTCGAGGTGGTGGTCATTCCGACCCACAAGCCGATGATCCGCAAGGACGCGCCCGATCTGGTCTACCTGACGCAGGCCGACAAGTTCAAGGCGATCATCGAGGACATCCGCGACTGCGTGCAGCGCGGCCAGCCGGCCCTGGTCGGCACCACCTCGATCGAGACCTCCGAATACCTCTCGGGGCTGCTGCACAAGGACGGCGTCGCCCACCAGGTGCTCAACGCCAAGCAGCACGAGCACGAGGCGCACGTCGTGGCGCAGGCCGGGCGCCCCGGGGCGGTCACCATCGCCACCAACATGGCCGGCCGCGGCACCGATATCGTGCTCGGCGGCAACCTCGAGGCGGAGCTCGCCGGGCTCGACCCGCACGACACGGCCGTTCGCGAGGCGGCGCGCGCGGCCTGGCAGACGCGTCACGACCAGACCCTGGCCGCGGGCGGCCTGCACATCATCGGCACCGAGCGGCACGAGTCCCGCCGCATCGACAATCAGCTGCGCGGCCGCTCCGGGCGCCAGGGCGATCCGGGCTCGAGCCGGTTCTATCTGTCCATGGAAGACAATCTGATGCGCATCTTCGGCGACCCGACGCGCACGCAGCGGCTGCTGAAGATGGCCGGCATGCGCGAGGGCGAGGTCATCGAGAGCGGGATGCTGAGCAAGCAGATCGAGAAGGCGCAGCGCAAGGTCGAGGCGCACAACTTCGACATCCGCAAACAGCTGCTGCTGTTCGATGACGTGGCCAACGACCAGCGCAAGGTCGTCTATCAGCAACGCACCGAGATCATGGCGACCGACGACGTGTCGGCGGCCATTCGCGGCATCCTCGCCGAGGCGATCGGCACGCTGATCGATCAGTTCCTGCCCCAGCACGCCCTCGCCAGCGATTGGGATCTGGAGGGTCTCGCGCAGGCGCTCCAGCGCGATTTCGGCGTGGTGGTCGATCCGAAGGCGTGGCTCGCGGCCGAGCCGGAGCTGGAGGAAGCGGCGCTGCGCGAGCGCCTGGTGCGCACCGTGGACGACGCCTACGCCGCCAAGGCGGAGCGGCTCGATGTGCAGCTGATGCGCCATATCGAGAAGGACGTCATGCTGCGCACGCTCGATATGCACTGGCGCGACCACCTGGCGGCGATGGATTACCTGCGCCAGGGTATTCACTTGCGCGGCTACGCCCAGCAGGACTACCGCACCGAGTACAAGCGCGAGGCGTTCGCGATGTTCAGCGCCATGCTCGATCGGGTGAAGTTCGAGACCGTCTCGACCCTGATGAAGATCGAGGTGCGAACCCAGGAAGAGGTCGACCGCGAGGAGGAGGAGCGCCGCGCCCGGCTGATGCGCGCGCTGCAGGCCCAGCATGCCGAAGCTTCGGTGTTCGTCGGCGGCGAGGAGGTTGCCGCGGGACAACTGGGTGCGGGCATGCCCGAGGGTGCGCTGCCGCTGGAGCCGCACACGCCGTTCGTGCGCGCGGAGCGCAAGGTGGGGCGCAACGAGCCGTGTCCCTGCGGCTCGGGAAAGAAATACAAGCACTGCCACGGCACGCTGTCGAACGTCGGCTGAGGGGGTCGTGCGCGCCGTTCAGGTGGTCGCCGCGGCACTGATCGGCGCCGACGGCCGGGTCCTGATCGCCGAGCGCGCGCCCGGCAAGCCCCAGGCGGGCCGTTGGGAGTTCCCCGGCGGCAAGCGGGAGCCGGGCGAGAGCGAGCTCGAGGCCCTCGCCCGCGAGCTGCGCGAGGAGATCGGGGTCGAGCGGATCGAGGGCCGTCCCATGATGCGCCTCACTCACGCCTATTCCGAGCGCACCGTGGAGCTGTCGCTGTGGGTGATCGACCGATACCAGGGCGAGCCCCGCGGCCTCGAGGGCCAGGCGCTGCAGTGGGTCGAGTCCGGCCGGCTTGCCGAGGCGGACCTCCTGGAGGCGGACCGCCCCTTCGTCGTCGGACTGGTAGAATGGCTGTCGATGCGATCACCACGCGAGAGCAACGATGGCCGAGACGAATGAGGTTCCAGAGGTCGAGTTCGATTCGGCCAACCTGTACCGCGAAGAGCTGTTCACGGACCGCCGGGCCGGCACGATCCGGCGTCTGACGCCGGTCACCCGGACGGGCGAGCCCGATCCCTCGCGTCCGGTGTTGTTCTCGGGTCAGACGCAGCTGCTGACACCGGCGGGCATTCTGCCGCTGTCGTTCGAGCTGCCGGGCACGACGCTGGCCGAGGCTCTCGCGCACTTCTCCGAGGGCGTGCACGCGGCGATCGAGCAGGCCATCGACGAGGCGCGGGAGATGCGCCGGGAAGCCGCATCGCGCATCGTGGTGCCGGATGTCGGCGCCGCCGTCGGGCCGGGTCCGGCGGCGGGCGGGAGCAGGCTCAAGTTGCCTTAGCCGGACTTACGGCGAAGGCCATGCCTTTCGAGTGTAGGGGCGCACTCGCCCGGCCGTGATTTCGAGCGGGCGGGATGATTCTCACTTGGCGATGCCGAGGAATACGGCAAGACAGCGCTCGATCTTAAGCAGCGCCGCGGAATCAATGTGCCCGAACGCCGGCCCGAGCTTCGCGCGCGTCACCGTCATGGCCTTGTCCACCATGACTTGCGAGGGCTTCTGCAAGCCATTCTCGGCATTGGGTTGCACTGTGACCCTCAACAGGGGTGCCTCGAGAAGGGTGCTGGAAATGAGCAGGACGGTCCCGGTAGCCGTGCCGGCAAACTGATCGGCCTGGAGGATGAGCGCAGGACGCGGCTTGCCGAAGTCCCCGGAGAGGGCAACGGTGACGAGGTCGCCGCGCCTGACGGGTCGTGGACGACGAGGGGCCGTCGAGTCGGAGATGACGTTCGGGCCGGAACTCACGCGCTCCAGCCATCGACCTCGGCCAATGCCTCCTCCAGGAAATGTGACAGCTCCGGGTCGGCCCGGTCAGCGGCCGCGACCCGCCGCGACTGGCTGCGGCACTGCCGCGCAAAATCAGCGCGGCGGGTGTCCGGCACCCAGATCTGCACCGGTCGCAGTCCCGCCCGGCGCAGCGCCTCTCGGTGCTTGCGAACGCGGGCATTGGTGGATTTGCGGGTCATGGCATTCCGCAGGAGCCACAGGTTACATGCAACGTATCACGGCAGCGCGTTACATGCAACGCGACCGGTCATTCGCTGCGGATCTTCAGCTCCTCTTCCGCTCGACCCTGCGCTCGAGGCACCGCTCGGCGCGGCGAGCGGCGAAGTCGCGCTTCGGGGGCACGCATTGCCCTCGGGCGGCGCTCGGTCATGATCGGGGGACGAGAAGAAGCACAAGTCGCAGCTCAACTACGGGCTTCTGACCCACCAGGTGGGCTGTCCCGTGGCAGTCTCGGTGTATGAAGGTAACACCGGGGATGCCCCGAGCCACGGGGCAGCCCGACCCGAAAGCGCAATCGCGCCCGTCGAGCCAGACATCAAAGTCGATACGAGACAGGATCAGAGGCGGATGCGCCATGAACACCGGCTGCTGCTGATCATGAAGAACCTGAAGCGGATGCTCGCCGGTTCGTAGTCCGATTTGGCGATGACGGAAGGGATCGACCACAGAGCCGCCATGCCGGCGAACATGCCATCGGTGAGAATTCTTGCTACTATTGCCTACCAGACTGGAGGCACTTCATGGCCGGCAACATCGAAAAGATCAGCGTTGCGCTCCCGACCGACATGGCCAACCTCGTGCGGCGCGCGGTCGATACCGGGGACTATGCCTCCAGTAGCGAGGTCATCCGCGAAGCTCTGCGTGAATGGAAGACTCGCCGAGCGACGCGTGCCGAAGCCCTGGCCGAGATGCGCAAACTTTGGGAGGAAGGGATCACCAGCGGGCCCACTGAGGACCTCGATATCGCCGCCATCAAGCGGCGCGGCCGCCAGCGCCTGCAGAGTTCGCGCAAATAGGGACCGGATGTGGGGGGAGCATCGCGCGTTCGGCGCACGCCACTCGCCGAGCGGGACCTCGAATGCCGGCAAGATCATCATGGCCAGGCTCTACATCCCGAGCTGATCATGCGCGCGGATTCCCATCGCATCCTGATCATCGTGCCCGGCTGGGATGTGGCGGTCATCGTGCGCAACACCTGCGGACATCCGGGCCCGCCGAGCGTTCCGGCACCTTCGAGCTGATCGCTGCGTCCATCCTCAGCGCCGCGCCTTGGAGTTGATCGAGAAGATCGCCGCGTAGTCAGAACGCCGTCGCCCGCCGTGCCGGGCAAGGACACCGTGGGGGCCCCGCGCGATCTGCGCGGACTCAGTGATCGGAGCGCGGCTCGGACGAATCTCCGGCCTCGGGCGCGGCCGGCTCTCCGGGGATCGCATGGCCCTCGGTCAGCCAGGCGCCGAGGTCGATCAGCCGGCAGCGCTCGCTGCAGAACGGCCGGTACGGCGCATTCGCCCACTCGATGAGGCGCTGACAGGTCGGGCAGGGCACCTGCATGGGGGCCGCTCAGGTGCAGGTCGTGAGCAGGAAGGACACGTCCTCGGTGGTCTGCTGCGCATGTTCCGCCAGACCCTTCCAGGTCAGAAAGCGCACGTTGCAGCGGTGATGACTGCCGCTGACCTCCGGGTACAGTCCGCTCGAGGCCGGCAGCGCGATGCGCAGCATCTGCAGCGGATTGTCCCGCTCGAACGTGAGGGTGAACGTGCCGCCGCGGGCGCATTCCTGGCGCGAGCGTCCGAACTGGCGGGTCAGCCACAGCAGCTCCGCCACCGCATCGCACACTGGCCGCAGCAGGCCGAGCCATTGATTGAACGTCTGCTTGCGCGTCTCGCCGGGCTGGGAGAGCCAGTAGAGGTAATCGGGCAGATCGAACTCGCAGGTGCCGCCCGGGATGGCGCTGCGGTGCTTCACAGCGTTCAGGAATTCCGAATCCCGCAGCGGCTGCTGGCAGGCCACCCCGGCGTTCATCAGATTGGTGCGCAGCTGCACCAGGTTGGCGATGAAGGTCTTCAGGCGTTGCACATCGACGCCGGGACGGGCTTGAAACTCCCCGAGCAGCTGCAGCTGGCGCTCGATTTCCTTCAGCGCGTCGGAGCGCAGGTCGCTGCGCGAGACCACCGCCAGGATGTCGATGAGGCTGCCGATGGCCGCCCGGCTCCCCCAGGCGCTACCGGTCTCGTTGTGATAAAGCGCCTGGTTGTACAGGAAATCCAGGCGCAGAAACGTGCGCATCCGCTCGTTCAGCGGCTGCTCGAACAGCAGCGTGCGGCCACTGGCGGCATCCACAGTCGGCGGCACGCGCGTCTGGGCGGCCAAGGGCGCGGGTGCCACGACGGGCACGGCGGCGGATTTCTCGACGGCCTCTACTGCGGCGATTTCGGTGCTCATGCGCCTATTGTGCGCGACGAACACATGTTACGTAAATGTCCGATCGCCGCGACGGGGCGCGGCGCTCAGGATTTTTGGGCCAACTGCAGGTAGCGACGATGCAGCGCCTGGACCTGCTGGCGCAGTGCCGCGACATCGGATTCGTTGCGGATCATGTCGTCGGCGGCCTTCAGCCGGGCCGCGCGCGAGGCCTGCGCCTCGAGGATGGCCCGGGCCTGCGCGGGGCTCGTGCCGTCGCGCGCCTGCAGGCGCTGCAACTGCAGCGCCTCGGGGCAGTCCACCACCAGCACCCGATCCAGGTGTTTCGCATATCCTTTTTCCACCAACAGGGGAATCACCAGGATCTGATAGGGCCCGCCGGCCGCCGCGGCCCTGGCCTGCACCGCGCTGCCGATGGCCGGGTGCGTGAGGGCTTCCAGATCCGCCCGGGCCATCGGATCGGTGAAGACGATCTCCCGCAGCTTCGGCCGGTCGAGATGTCCGTCCGGCGTGAGAATGCCCGCACCGAAGCGCTCCACCAGCTTCTCGAGCGGCGGCTGGCCCGGCTCGACCACCTCGCGGGCGATCTGGTCCGTATCGATGACGGGCACCTCGAGCGCCGCAAAGAGGCCGGCCACCGTGGATTTGCCGCTGGCGATGCCCCCGGTCAGGCCGATGCGCAGGATCTTCATCGCGGATAGAGCGAAAGATACAGGCCGACGAGCCGGTGGCCGAACATCAGCATGAGCCATCCGGACATCGCCAGAAACGGTCCGAAGGCGATCGGCACCCCGCGGCTGCGCCGGCGGGCCACGATCAGCGCCGCCCCGCAGACCGCCCCGACCAGGGCCGCGATCAGCACCGTCGGCAGCAGCATCTGCCAGCCGAGCCAGGCCCCGAGGGCCGCAAGCAGCTTGAAGTCCCCATAGCCCATGCCTTCTTTCCGGGTAAGCGCACGGAACAGATGATAGACGCTCCAGAGGCTCAAGTAACCCGCCGCGGCGCCGATCAGGCTGGAGCGCAGGCCGACCGGCACCGGGGCGCCGCCCAAAACGGGCGCGAGCAGCGCCAGCAGCAGGCCGATCCACATCAGCGGCAGCGTGAGGCTGTCGGGCAGGAGCTGGTGATCGAGATCGATGCCCGCGAGCGCGACCAGGTACCAGGTGAGCACCAGCGCGGCGAGCGCCGGCCAGCCGAAGCCGAATCGCCAGGCCACGGCGGCGGACAACAGGCCGGTCAGCGCCTCGACCAGCGGGTAGCGCGGGCTGATGCGGGCCCCGCAGCTGGCGCACCGGCCCCGCAGCCACAGATAGCTCACCAGCGGAATGTTGTGCCGGGCGCGGATCAGGGCGCCGCAGGCCGGGCAGGCCGAGCGCGGCACCACCAGGTTGTAGCGCTCGGGAGCTGCGGCCGGCAGCGTCGGCGCCTCCCCGTACAGATCCGCGTACTGGGCCCGCCACTGCCGCTCGAGCATCACCGGCAGGCGGTGAATCACCACGTTGAGAAAGCTGCCCACCACCAGCCCCAGCACCAGGCAGGTGCCGGTGAAGAGCGCGGGGGAGGCGGCGAGCAGTGCTGCCAGCGACACGTCAGCCGACGACGTTGCCGAGTTGGAAGATCGGCAGGTACATCGCCACGACCAGGCTGCCGACGATGATTCCGAGGACGACCATGATCAGCGGCTCGAGCAGGGCGGACATCGAGTCCACGGCATTGTCGACCTCCGCCTCGTAGAACGTGGCCACCTTGCCGGCCATGGAATCGAGCGCGCCGGACTCCTCGCCGACGGCGATCATCTGCACCACCATGTTGGGAAAGACGCCCTGCGTCTGCATGGCGCGCTGCAGGCGCTGTCCGGTCGCGACCTCGTCGCGCATTTTCAGCACGGCGTTCTCGTAGACGATGTTGCCGGTGGCGCCGGCCACCGACTCCAGCGCCTCGACCAGGGGCACGCCGGCGGCGAACATGGTCGAGAGCGTGCGCGAGAACCGGGAAATGGCGGCCTTCTCGAGGATGGGACCGATGATCGGGATCTTCAGCGACAGCCGGTCCAGGGCCTCGCGCAACTTGCGCGAGCGCTTCTTGAAGTGCAGAAACACCGCGACCGCCACGCCGATCCCGATGGCGATGAAGATGCCCTGGTGGCGAACCGCATTGGAGATGTTGATGACGACCATGGTGAATGCCGGCAGGTTGGCCCCGAAGCCCTTGAACAGCTTCTGGAACTCCGGGATCACGAAGATCATCAGCACCCCGGTCACGATGGCCGCCACGCTCAGCACCGCCGCCGGATAGAACAGGGCCTTCTTGACCTTCTTCTTGGTCGCCTCGGACTTCTCCTTGTAGGTCGCGATCTTGTCGAGCAGCGTATCGAGCGCGCCCGCCTGCTCGCCGGCGCGAACCAGGTTGACGAACAGATCATCGAAATAGAGCGGATGCTTGCTGAGCGCCTCGTGCAGCGAGGTGCCCGACTCGATGTCCGCCTTGATCGCCAGAATGAGGTTGCGCACGGAGGGCTTGTCGACCCCGCTCGCGACGATCTCGAAGGACTGCACCATCGGAATGCCGGCGACCAGCATGGTGGACAGCTGGCGGCTGAAGACGGCGATGTCCGCGGCATTGACCTTGCCGCCCCTCATGCCCGTGAAGCTCTCGCGCTTGCGGCGCACGCGCGATGCCGCGATGCCCTGGCGGCGCAGCTCGGCGCGCACGGCCGCCTCGTCGGGGGCCATCGTGTTGCCCTTGACGCGCTTGCCGCTCTTGTCGCGCCCCTCCCAGAGGAACGGGACGTCGGGCTTGGCGCTCTTGAGGGTGGGGCTCTTGACGGTTGCGGTTGCTGCCGGGGCCATGGATGTGTCGTCCTGCGTCAGTCGATGGTGACGCTGTTGATTTCCTCGAGGCTGGTGATGCCCGCCTTGACCTTCTCCAGGCCCGCGCGGTGCATGTCCCAGATGCCCTCGCGGGCGGCCTGGTCGGTGATCTCCACGGCGCTGCCGCCGCCGAGGATGATGCGGGCAATGGCGTTGGTGACGGGCATGACCTGATACACGCCGGTGCGCCCCTTGTAGCCGTCCGTGCAGGCCGAGCAGCCGGTCGGTCCGAAGATCTTCAAGCCCCCGCGCACGTCCTCCTCGGTGAAGCCCTCCTTCAGCAGCGCTTCCTTCGGGACGTCCATCAGCTGCTTGCACTGCGGGCAGAGCTTGCGGGCCAGGCGCTGGGCGATGATGAGGTTGACCGAGGTCGCGATGGCATAGGGTTTGACCCCCATGTCGATCAGGCGCGTCAGGGTCTGCGGCCCGTCGTTGGTGTGCAGCGTGGAGAGCACCAGGTGGCCGGTCTGGGCCGCCTTGATGGCGATTTCCGCGGTCTCGAGGTCGCGGATCTCCCCGACCATGATGACATCCGGGTCCTGCCGGAGGAAGGCGCGCATGGCCGCCGCGAAGGTCAGTCCGACCTTGGGGTTGATGTTGACCTGATTGATCCCGGGGATGTTGATTTCCGCCGGATCCTCGGCCGTGGAGATGTTGGTGCCCTCGCGGTTGAGGAGGTTCAGCCCCGTATACAGCGAGACGGTCTTGCCGCTGCCGGTCGGTCCTGTGACCAGGATCATGCCCTGGGGCTTGGCGAGGTATTCCTCGTAAAGGGCCTTCTGGAACGGCTCGTAGCCGAGCGAGTCGATCCCGAGCATGGCCTGCGAGGGATCGAGAATGCGCATCACGACCTTCTCGCCGAACAGCGTCGGGCAGGTGCTGACGCGGAAGTCGATCGCCCGGGTCTTCGAGAGCCGCATCTTGATGCGCCCGTCCTGGGGCACGCGGCGCTCGGCGATATCGAGGCGCGCCATGACCTTCAGCCGGGCGGCCAGCTTGATTCCGAGCTGCACGGGCGGTTGGGCCACCTCCCTCAGCACACCGTCCATGCGCACGCGGACCCGATAGGTCTTCTCGTACGGCTCGAAATGAATGTCCGAGGCGCCGCGGCGGATCGCGTCCAGCATCACTTTGTTCACGAACCTGACGATCGGCGCGTCTTCGACGTCGTCGCGTCCGACCTTCTCTTCGTTCTGGTCCTCGCCGCCGCCGACATCGAGCCCTTCCAGGTCGACATCGCCCTCGGTGCCGAGCTGGGTGATCTGGCTCTCGGCCTGCTCGATGGCCTTGTCGATGGCCTGCTGCAGCTTGTCGTCATCGACGACGACCACCTCGATGCTGAGGATGGTCTGGAACTTGATCTCGTCGATCGCGTGCAGATGCGTGGGGTCGGCCACGCCGAGGAACAGCTTCTTGCCCCGGCGGAACAGCGGCAGCACCCGATGCTTGGCCAGCAGCTTGTCGCTGACCAGCCGGATGGTCTCGGGGTCGAGGGTGATGGCGTCGAGATCCAGCAGCGGCACGCCGAACTCGTTCGAGGCCGCCACCGCAATGTCGCGCGCCTGCGCGGCGCCGCTTTCGACGAGCTGGGTCACGAGCGCGATCTTGCGCTCCCGGGCGGTATTGAGGGCCTCCAACATGGCGGCCTCTTCGACCACCCCGTCCTGAACCAGACGCTGGGGAAGCCCCCCGAGTCCCGTCCGCATCGTCCCGAGCGCTGCAGAAACGTTGTCGTTCATGGACTTACGTGTGTTCGATCCGATCCGCGAGACCCAAGTGTACCCAAGCCGGTGACGCCGGCAATTGTCAAATGTACGCGGATCCTCGCACGGCTGCCGGTGAGCCGCCGTGACTGGGCTCCCAGAACAGGGGCGAGCGCGCTGCGGCGGGCGTCCCGGACGGGAACGGGGAACTACTGACAGATGGCCGGCAGCTCATCGGCCGCGCCGGCGGCGCTCGAGATGCTGCCATTGATGGCGGCATCCCCGATCGGGGTCAGCGCGGGCGGACCGGCGATGGTGCGGCTCGTCGCCGTGCCGTCGTTGCAGACCCAGGCGATATCGCCCGCGGCGGAGCGGTAGGCCGTCCAGACGATGGTGCCGTTGGCGATGTGATAGTTGGCATTGTCCCCGAAGACCACGGTGATCCGGCCCGGGCCGCTCAGCGCGACGGACTTCACGTAGGTGCCGGAGATCGTCTGCGTGATGGCGAGGGCGGCATTCGAGCCGGGCGCCGTGCCGGTCATGGCATAGTCGTAGCCGAACGCGGTCTCGAGGCCCCCCGCCAGCGAGATGCCCTCGGCGACCTCGGAGCGGATCACGTAATCCTCATACTCCGGGATCGCGATGGCCGAGAGGATGCCGATGATCGCAATGACGATCATCAGCTCGATCAGCGTGAAGCCTCGGTCAGTGTGCGGCTGGGCCATTCCCCTGTCCTCACGCGTGGGTGTCTTGGGTTTCGCGAGGATTCATCGCGGCCCCGCGGTATTTTTGGAATCGCGAGGTCTCGTGGACTCATACTGTCGCAGAACAGCGACTGACGTGCAAGCAGGCGGAAACAGGGGGAGGGCAAAAAAGAAGCCCCCGCAGGGCGGGGGCTTCGTGGGCCGAGAATCAATCGCTCAGTCGCAGATGGAGGGCAGGTACGAGCCCAGGGGAACGGTTCCGGAGGCCGCAGCGGTGCCGTTGTTCACTATCTTCAGCAGGCCGGGTTTGAGCGCATTTGCGGTCGCAGTGCCATCGTTGCACAACCAGGTGATATTGCCGTCCGTCGACTTGTAAGCTGACCAGATGACAGTCTTGCCTGAGATATTCGCGTTGGCGTTGGCATTGTAGGTGACTGTGATCTGCCCAGGATTCGTTAGCGCGGCCGTCCCGACATAGGTTCCCGAGATTTTCTTTGAGCTGGGAATCCCGACAGCCGTGTTGGTTGCGCAGCTCGACGCGCTTCCCGTGTTCGCGTAACACTCCTCGAAGGCGGTCTCGAGGCTGCCGATGATCGACGAGCCTTCGGTCGCCTGCGCGCGGATGACGTAGTTCTGATAGGCCGGAATGGCGATGGCCGCCAGAATGCCGATGATCGCGATGACGATCATCAATTCAATCAGGGTGAAACCCTTTTGCACCGATTTCATCTCGTAACTCCTCCAGGTATGTGGCTTTCGCCGAGAGGCGCAACGAGCGCCTGCTGCTTTCCAGGGAGCAAGCGCCGTGCCAACGACGGAATGGCGTGCTAACCCGTTGATCCCTCATGGAATCACTGTCCCGTGGGTCCCGTTGATTTGACTAAAGACGCGGCCGACTGACCCGGCGGGTTCCTGGGTCACGTCCCAAACCGACAAAAATTGTCACCGTCACCGTCATCGTCACGGTGCCAGCCTGTTCCGCTTAGACCCCTCGGTCTGACACGTTCCGGGTGGGCGATGCCGCGCCGTGCGCCCCGGCCGGATCGCTTCAGTGGACCCGGTGCGCGCGTTCGCCCTCGTCCGATCGACTGGGACGTCGTTCGCAAGTTCTCGAGCCCCGGGCTGACGGGGACGGGATTATCCGCTATGTTGAGGTGACTTAATCCACCGTGCCCAGGCTATGTTCCTCGACTGGTTCAATGCACGCGAGGCGGTCGACGCCGGCACTGCGCTCGCCGATGCGTTCCCGCCCCCGCCCTCGGGCAACCGTGCGCGCGCCGCGAACGGCAGGCCGGACATTCAGAAGTTCCTGCAGCGGGCGGCCCGCGAGGCGCGTCCGCTGAAGCTGAACCTGTTCCGGCGGGCCAAACTGCTGGAGACCTTCAAGTCGCGATTGCTCGAGCGCGGCGTGGATCGGGGGACGGTCGAGGAGATGACGCACCTGCTGCTGGTGCAGCTCACGGGCGCAGGTGCTCCTGATGCCCCGAGTGCCCGCACCGCCGCGCCGGCTCCCGCAGGCAGCGGTGTGCGCAGACGCATTCCCGCGCTGCTCGGCGAGGTCGAGGCGCTGATGGGGCGGCGCGACTACGCCGGGGCCCTCGAGCGGCTCGAGGAGATTCTCCAGATCGAGCCCAAGCATGCGGTTGCGAACAACATCCTGGGCGATGTGTTGTGCCGGGTGGGCCGCTTCCATGCCGCCGAGATGGCCTTCCGGCATGCGATCGAGTTGCAGCCCGCGATGGCCGAGGCACACCTGAATCTGGGCACGGTGCTGCGCTGGCGCGGGGAGTTCCACGCCGCCGAGACCGCGCTGCGCCGCGCGATCAAGCAGGACCGGCGCAACGTTGAGGCGCTGGTTGGCCTCGGGCATACCCTGAGCGCGCTCGATCGCGCGCAGGACGCCAAGGACTGTTTCGAGAAGGCGCTGCGGCTGCAGCCGCGCCATGCGGGGGCGCTCTGCGGCCTCGGTTGGCTCGCGAGCATGGACGGTCGGTTCGAGGAATCGGAGCGGCTGCTGTCTCAGGCCTTGGAGGCCGATCCCAACTGCGCGGAAGCCTGGGCCTGGCGGGTGGAGCTGCGGCGGATGACGCGCGCCGATCGCGACTGGCTCGAGGGCGCGGAGCGGCTGCTGGCCGCGGGTGTGCCGTCGATGGAGGAGGAGGGGCTGCGCTTCGCCATGGGCAAGTACTTCAACGACATCGGGGACTTTCCCAAGGCCTTTGCCGCGTACCAGCGCGCCAACGAGTTGCAGAAGCGGCACGCGACGCCCTATGACCAGTCGGCGCGCACGGCCTTTGTCGATGAGATGATCCGTGTCTATCCGCGCGAGCGTCTCGCCCAGCCGCTCGCGGGCGCGAGCGACTCGCGGCGGCCGGTGTTCGTCGTCGGCATGATGCGCTCGGGAACTTCGCTGGTGGAGCAGATCATTGCCTCGCATCCGCGCGCCGCGGGGGCGGGGGAATTGGAGTATTGGCATGCCGCGGCGGCGAAGTATCGCGACCTCTTGCGGCGCGAGACGCCGGATCCAGCGCTGCTCGGCCGGTTGACCGGGGAGTATCTGAAGATCCTCGAGCGTCAACCGGCGGTGGCCGAGCGGGTGGTCGACAAGTCCACGTACAATACGGATCATCTGGGGTTCATTCACCTGGCATTCCCCAACGCGCGGATCCTGTATCTGCGGCGCGACCCGCTCGATGTCTGTCTGTCGTGCTACTTCCAGCAGTTCGCCACGATGGCGAACTTCACCCTGGATCTGGCGGATCTCGCGCATTACTACCGCGAGCATCATCGCGTGGTCGCGCACTGGCGCTCGGTGTTGCCGCAGGACGTCTTTCTGGAAGTGCCCTACGCGCAGCTCGTGGCCGATCAGGAGACCTGGAGTCGGCGAATCATCGAGTTCATCGGCTTGGAATGGGATCCGGTAGTCCTTCAGTTCCACAAGACAGAGCGCTCGGTCCTGACCGCGAGCCACTGGCAGGTGCGGCAGAAGATCTATACGAGCTCGGTGGGGCGGTGGAAGAACTACGAGAAGTTCATCGGGCCGCTGCTGAAGCTGCGCGATCTGTCGCCCTGATGGGGACGAAGCCGCAGGGGCCGACCGGCCGGTTCGCGGCGATCGACTTCGAGACGGCCAACCGCCAGCCCGACAGCGCCTGCGCCGTCGGCGTGGTCGTCGTGTCGGGCGGGCGCATCCTCAAGCGGATCTACGAGCTGATCCGCCCGCCGACCCGGGAGTTTGAATTCACGCACGTTCACGGCTTAACCTGGTCGGACGTGCGCGCGGCGCCGACCTTCGATGCGCTGTGGCCCGGGATCCTCGCCCGCGTCGGCGCCGTGGACTTTCTCGCGGCGCACAACGCCGCCTTCGATCGCGGCGTTCTCGGCGGCTGCTGTGCAGCCTACGGTCTGGGCCCGGTCCGCCATCCTTTCGTCTGCACGGTCCAGGTTGCCCGCCAGGTCTGGAGCATCTACCCGACCAAGCTTCCGGATGTCTGTGCCCGGCTGCGGATTTCGCTGCGCCATCACCACGCCGCCTCCGATGCCGAGGCCTGCGCGCGGATCGTGATGGCCGCGACCGCCGCCGGTTGGCGTCCGGCCGGCCGCGGCGGATGATCATCGGCGGGCGGTCGCGGGAAGGATGGAGGGTGGAGCCGAAGGATCAGCGATTGCCGAGGACCGCGCGCGCATCGTGATGGCCGCGGCGGACGCGGGTTGGCGTCTCGGCCGGACCGGCCGGAGAATCCGTTCGCAAACTGTGCTCGCGGCCATGGGTGGATGATTTGCGCGAGCTTGATCATGACGGGCAGCTCCAGATCGACGCGGCTGTCCGCGAGTTCGTGCGCCGCCCGAAGCGACGCGGGGCCGCCTGATCCGGTGCCCCAGGGCTCCTCGGCGATGGCTCAACGCCGCCGGCGAGATCGGCCACGCCCGAGCGAAGGGTTGGTGAAGTGAATGAATTTGACTCGAGGTGGTTTTGCGGGCCTCAGGCGCCGATGATGGGGGCTCGCGGTGAGCGGCAGGAACACGGCCTGGCGCTTCCAGGAAGGATCACGGTATAGCCGTTCGATCCACCATTTCCCGCCGCTGTTCCGTTTGACAGATTCCGTAGCACGGAATATCATGGTGGCCGATGATCCGCTCGTTCGCGTGCCGGGATACCGAGGCTCTGTTTCACAGCCGACCGGTGGTTCGCTGGAAGAACATCGAGCGGGTGGCGCGCCGCAAGCTCCTGCAATTGCAGGCGGCCACGGAACTGGCGAGCCTGCGGGTGCCACCCGGCAACCGGCTCGAGGCTCTGCGCGGGGATCGCAAGGGCCAGCACAGCATCCGGATCAATGAGCAACGGCGAGTCTGCTTCATCTGGTGCACGGACGGTGCGCACCAGGTTGCGATCGTGGACTACCATTAGGAGGGACAGATGGCCAAGCTACTCGACGAAATCCACCCGGGCGAGATCCTGCTCGAGGAGTTCATGAAGCCCATGAAGCTCACCGCGCGCCAGCTCGCCGCGGATATCGACGTGCCCCCGAGCCGCATCAGCGAGCTGATTCACGGCCGGCGCCCGATCACGGCGGACACTGCGTTGCGCCTCGGGCTGTATTTCACCATGGACGCCCGGTTCTGGCTCAATCTCCAGAGCGAATACAATATGCGCATCGCCTCGCGTAACACGCTCAGGCGTATTGCGGCGCGGATTCGGCCGTTATCGAGCGTCGCTTAAGGCGCGCGTGCTGCGCCTCTGCGCGCGGCAGCTGAAGCAGCGCGATGGCCTGCTCGCGCCTCGTCGCAATGGTGTGTTGGAGCTCGCCACGACAGCAGGCGGCCTCCTCGAGCGGGCTCGTCATGCGCCCAGCCCGGGGACTTCGCTCACCGGCATCACCTTGACCCGCGGCGCCAGTTCATAGGGGCGCGTTCCGGGATAGATGACATTGAGTTCATCGAGTTTCAGATCGGCCAGGGCGATGCGCATCGAGGGGGTCAGGGTCGGGGCGTCGGCGCGCTTGACCTCGATGCCCACGCGCCGGCCCTTCCTCATCAAGAGCAGATCCAACTCCGCCCCTTGATGTGTAGCCCGGAAGTAGGCCCCGTCCGGCTCGGTGGTCTTGAGGATTTCCTCGAGCACGTAGCCTTCCCATGACGCGCCGCTTTTCGGATGGGTGAGCAATTCGCGCTCGGAGCGGATGCCGAGCAGTGCATGCAGAAGGCCACTGTCGCGGACGTAGACCTTGGGGGATTTCACCTGGCGTTTGGCGAGATTCTCGTGCCAGGGCTGCAGCTGGCGCACCACGAGCAATTGCGTGAGCAGATCGAGATAGCGCCGCAGCGCTCGACGGATGCGCAGAGTCAGCTGGGCACGATCGATCATGGTCGGAACTGGACCATGAAAAACCACCGCGAGATGGTGGAAACTCATGGTATTTGAAAACGTGCCCATGCCTCGGGATGGTGACACGGGCCATCGGCGTGGCAGTGTCCTGGCGCCGGTGCCGGTCGCCGGTCGTGAGGCGCGAGGAGTAAGATAGGCGAAATGAGCTCGGACGAGACTTCCCGACCCGCCGCGGCGGATCCGGCGGGCGCGGTCACGCGGCCGAGGCGATCTCGCGGTGCCAAGGCCGCAGATCGCGGCCGCCTCAAGATCGGCGACGACTGGAACGCGATCCGGATCATCGCCCTCTCGCAGAGCAATCCGCTCAAGGCGATCGCGGAGTTCGTCGAGAACAGCATCGACGCGCATGCCAAGACGATCACCATCACCCGCGGCCGCGAGCACGGCGAGCACTATCTATCGGTTCAGGACGACGGCGACGGCGTACCGCGCGACGAGGACGGCAAGCCGAATTTCAAATACGTCGCGACGCACATCTGCGATTCGATCAAGCGGCGGCTGAAGAGCGAGGGAGCCGGCGCGGGCCTGCAGGGCGAGTTCGGCATCGGGCTGCTGTCCTTCTGGACGGTGGGCGAGGAGCTCACGATGATCTCGACCGGCGCCGACCAGCGCTCGTACCAGATGACCCTGAGCAAGGGGCATTCCGGTTATACGGTCAGTACGCGACGAGTGCTGTTTGCCGAGCGGGGAACGGAGCTGCGGATCCGCCCGCTTCTCGAGGGCATCCGGTCTCTGTCCGGCGAGAAGATCCAGTGGTACCTCGCCTCGGAGCTGCGCGACCGAATTCGCCACGCGAGTGTGCGTGTGACCGTGATCGACAAGCTCGCGCGCAAGCAGTACGAGGTCGAGCCGCGCGCGTACGAGGGGCGCCTCCTCCACCAGCTCCCGGCGGTGCGCACGCCCTACGGGGATGCCTATGCAGAGCTCTACCTGGCCGAGCCGGATGACAGCTGCCGCGTGGCTCTGACCCGGAGCGGAACGCGGGTCATCGAGGATCTCGCCACGCTCCCGGGCCTGGAGCACGCGCCCTGGTCGTCGCGGTACCTGGAGGGCCTGCTCGACGTCCCGTTCCTGAACCTCACGCCCGGCACGCGCAGTGGGGTGATCCATGACGAGCGCTACGCGGCGCTGCGGGATGCTCTGCGACCGCTCGAAGCGCACCTGACCGGCCTGATCGAGGCGCAGCAACGGGCGGAGGAGGAACAGGCCACCCAGCAGTCGCTGCGAGCGATCCAGCGTGCTTTCCGCGAGGCCCTGCTCGCCCTCCCACCCGAGGAGTACGACTGGTTCGACATCCATGCGCGTGCTCGCGGCGAGGGCGGGCCGCGACCCTCCGGCACCGAGGACACTGAGGTGGCAGGGGCCGACGGCGAGGCGGCCGAGCTTGGCGCCACGGAGCCATCTTTCAGCCCCGGTACGCAGCGGCAGTTCTTCGAGTACGCCGGCCCCTTGTTCAGCGTGGTCATCTCGCCGGCCTCGAGCACCGCCCCGGTGAACGAGCGGCGGCGATTTCGGGCGCTGCCGCGCGATCGTTCCCGCCGGCGCGTGGAGGAGGATCTGCAGTTCTCGTGGGAGATCGTCGAGGGCGGCGGCGCGCTCGCGAGTACCGCAGACCAGGAGGTCGAATTTCTGGCGCCCGCCACACCCGGGCTCTCGCGACTGAGGGTCACGGTCGCCCAGCGCGAGATCACCTGCGCCGCCGAAGCGCTGGTCACCGTGACGGATTCGCTCGAGCCGGTCGCCTCGGCCATCGTCAATGCTCGGGGCCTTCCCGGGTACACCTTCGAGCGCGCCGCCGGAGAGCTGTGGAGATCGCGATATGACACCGAGCGCAACATCATCGTCGTGAACAACGGCCACCGGGACTTCGTGTTCGCGACCGCCAACCGGGCGCTGCAGCTGCGTTACCTCGTGCGCCTCTACGTCAAGGAGCTCGTCCTGCGCAACTTCGCCGGTGTGTCGCCCGAGCAGCTCCTGGAGCGGATGATCGAGCTGTCGCTCTATGCGGAGGAGAAGCTCAAGACGCGCTAGCCGAAACGCGACCGCGGCACGACCGGTCGGCGGGTGGCGCCGACCTGCCGATTCAGTATATGAACGACTGAGGATCATGCATGCCCATCGACATCAACCAGCTCACCGAGGCCGAGCTGATCGACCTCAACCACCGGATTGTCGCCCGGCTGCGCGTTCTGCGGCAGCTCGAGGCGCACGTCACGATGCTCGAGTTTCGCATCGGCGAGCGCGTGAAATTCCAGCCCGAGGGCCGTGCGCCGGTCACCGGTATGATCGTCCGCTACAACAAGAAGACCGTCAGCATCGTCACGGACGACGGTCATCGCTGGAACGTCTCCCCGCAGTGCCTCGAGCGGGCCGAGCCCGAGGCCCGCACCGTGACGCCGGAATCGGACAACGTGATCGACCTGCCGCGACGTTGAGACGCCTCGAGGGCAATCACCCCTGATCAGATCACGATCCGTTCGACGTCGTCGAGACGGATCTGATCGCCGCGCCGATCATAGAGCCCGGCGGTCCGTGCGCTCTTGTGGGCGGCCATGACTTGCGCGACCTCGAGCCTGCCGCCGTTCTTCACACACTTCGTGGCGCCGGTCGCGTCGAAGGCGCGATTGCCGATCCTCGTCCCGATCATTGCGACCGAGAATATCGACCTCGACCGCCTAAGCGTTTTCTGTCTCACAAAGGGTAGGTTCTGAAACACCGTCCGGCCACCCCTCGAGTGGCAGTGAGGCTACCCCGCGCATTTCGTATCAGGCCGCCCATGCCAGGAGAAATTGACCCGCACTTCGTCGTAGGGGAAGATCGCGCGGCCTTCCGGGCTCTTGTCGAGCACGCCTGCCATCTGCAGGGCTTTGACATCCGAGTGGACCGCCTTGATGTCGCGCCCGACGCGATGCGCGATCTCGCGGATTGTCAGGCCGCCAGCGCCGGTCATTGCCTTTAGAATTTCCAGCCGCTTGGCGGTGAGTACCTTCCAAAGCAGCTCCGCAGAGGCGAAGGAGATGCGAGCCGCGCCCTCTGCTTTGCCTATTTTCCAGGCGCGCGTGGCGGCGGCCACAGAGTCGGTCAACGAGCCTACTTCAAGAACCACGGCTTTCACGCTGCCACCTCTCCACATCCCGCAGGAAATCTGCCTCCAGTTTCTCGGGGCTGACAAATCTGTATCGCCCTTCGGGGCCTCCATAGTGGCGATGGTCGCCCTTGCCCCGCTCGTTGTCGTACCGCACCACGCACTCACCGGCAGAGACGAAGGCGTACCGGTACGTGTACCGGCGAGTACTCGGGGCAATCGGCGCCGGGACACGCCACAGGATGAGTTCGACGAACTCGGTCTCTGACAGCGCAATGCGGCGGGCGACCAATCGCTCGGCTTTCACGTTGTCAGTTGTGACAACCAGGGAGCTAGTTGTCAAGTATACCAACGGATGCAGCGGCGCCTTCTCTCGGTAAGTCACCGTCCGCAAGCCGATCCATCAGCGGACAGACCGGCCGGCGGCCGTGGGCGGCATAAAACGACGGCGTTCCCTGGCCGGGAAGTACTCGATCAGCGGCCGGGCGGAGTCCCACTCAGTCTCACGATCGACCGTCTACCGCACGCGGGCCCGCGGTGCTCGATGAATTGCAGGGTCGGGGTCATTCTCAGGCCGCCTGGTCCCTCGGCCGACCACCCCGCTTGCCATTCTCGCGAGAAGCCTTCGCTTTGGCGGCACTGCGCCGCTGTCCCCCGAGCTTGCCGATCTGCTGCATCCAGCGCCGCGAACCGAAGGCGCCTTCGATGAGCCCGGGGACATAGAGATCGGCATCGAGCAGCGGCCAATGGAGTCCGAGCCCGTTCGGGCTCAGGGTGATTTTCGACAACTTCGAGCGCGGCGCTCCGGCCAACCCTTCGGCAAGAGTTACCGGGAAGGCGAATTCACAGCCGCCCTCGAGCTCGACCACGATAAGTCTGCGACGGGCGTCGAAGCGCGCCGCCCGTGCAACGGGGCCGCGCGCGAGGGTCGCCGCGGCCTGCGCGTCCGCCGCCTTGAATTGCTCTTTAGTGATGACCATGGATTGTCCTCCACGCCGCACACAGACTCGCGATGTGCGGCTCAAGCGATTGAGCCAGGCGATTGACCTGCCGCAGGGAGAAGCCGTAGTTCTCACGCAATGCGATCGGCCCGCCTGGGCAGTGCAAGTTGAAAACGGCCTGCTTTCGTCCTTCCCACACATGTACGTGAGCCGGCCGATGGTCGTTCGTATAGATCATGACCCGCGCACGACCGAAGTGCAGAACCGTAGGCATGGGTCATATTAACCCAAGCATGCTTCGGTTACCAGCAACCCTCCGTTATCTGCGGCGCGATCCACTCGATGTCTGCTTGTCCTGCTTCTTTCAGCAGTTCGCAACGGCGGCGAATTTCACCATGAATCTGGCCGATCTCGCCCATTACTACCGCGAGCACCATCGCCTGGTCGCGCATTGCCGCCGGACGTTTTTCTGGACGTGCCGTACGCGCAGCGGGTGGCCGATCACGAGAGTTGGCGCCGGAAAATCATCGAGTCTCTCGGTCTCGAGTGGGATTCGCAGGCCGTGGGTTACGCTGCGGATCGGGAGCCGGTCGTTCCATGATGACTGAAGGCGCAGCAATTCTCTGTCCAGGAGCAGGTTGTACCAGCGGGCGTCCGGCAGCAGCGAGCGGAGCCAGGTCGTCTTACCCGTGCTGCGGGGTCCGAGCATCAGGAAAGAGCGCGCCGGGAGGTCGAGCATGCGTGTATACATCGCCATCATTATGACGGTAAATTTGCTGGCGACCTAGACGCCGGGCGCACCATTCTGCGGCTCGCGAGCCCGCGGCGGCCAGGCAAAGATAGCCAGTCGGATCCGTCAAAACGCCGCGCTTTCTTCCCTTGCTCCGCCAAAGCCTTCAGATCAACATGCTAGAGTTAAGAGACAGCTCTCGGCTCGCAATGCATCGCGGCAGTCATCGGTGCGCGATTTGCGGGCGAGCGCGCAGTGTTTGCCGTCGCGGCGAGACATTCCGGCCGGGCCTGAAGGTGTGACATGAAGCGTATCGTCATTGGCATCCTGCCCCAAGACAAATTGCGCCAGCGGGTGATCGCCATTGCCCGGGGGCAGTACCGGCCGAAGCCCGGGGAGCCGAAGATTTGGTTTCCGAGCATGAAGTCGGTCGCCGAGACGTTGAGCGACAAGAACCTGCAGCTCATCCGCGTCATCGCCGAGCACAACCCGGGCTCGATCGCCGAACTCTCGCGACGGACCGGCCGCGCGCCCGGCAATCTCTCGCGGACGCTGCATCGGCTTGCCCGCTACGGCTTCATCGTGCTCGAGCGCAGGCCGGGGAACATCCTGAAGCCGATTGCCCGGGCCATCGAGTACGACATCCGCGCGATGGCGGCATGAAATCCTCCGGTCGCGGCGTCCTGCCCGATCCCGGGTGACCTCGGCGCCGGCTATTCGATCCCCAGCTTCTTGATCCGGTAGCGCAGCGCGCGGAAGCTCATCCCGAGGAGCTTGGCGGCGGCGGTCTTGTTGTAGCGGGTCTTCTCCAGCGCCTGCACGATGGCGCTGCGCTCGATGTCCTCCAGGTGATCGCCGAGCGCTCCGGGAGCGGTGTGCCCGAGGTGCGCCGCCGCGGAGGGCTGCGGCCGGGCGGTCGCGCGCAGCTTGATGTGCTCGGCGGTGATCAGTCCGCCGAGGCACAGCGTCAGCGCCCGCTCCAGCACGTTTTCCAACTCCCGCACGTTGCCCGGGTACGAATAGCGCTCGAGCGTCGCAAGGGCATCGTCCGCGATGCGCGGCGTGGGACCGTTGAGGCGCCGGCCGAGGCGCGCGAGCACGGCGCGCGCGATGTCCGGAATGTCTTCCGGCCGCTCGCGCAGCGCCGGGACGTGCAGCTCGATGACGTTGATGCGATAGAACAGGTCCTCGCGGAACTGACCCAGCGCGACGAGTTCGGCGAGGCTCTTGTGCGTGGCCGAGAGGATGCGCACGTCCACCTTCTCCTCGCTCGCCTCGCCGACCGGCCGCACGGTCTTCTCCTGCACCACCCGCAGGAGCTTGACCTGCATGTGCAGCGGCAGATCGGCGACCTCATCGAGAAACAGCGTGCCGCCCTCGGCGGCCTGGATCAGGCCCTTCTTGTCGGCCACCGCGCCGGTGAAACTGCCGCGCCGATGACCGAAGAACTCGCTTTCCATCAGCTCGGTGGGAATGGCGCCGCAGTTGACCGCAACGAACGCGCGCTCGCGGCGCGCGCCGGACTCGTGGATCAGGCGGGCGACCAGCTCCTTGCCGGTGCCGGATTCGCCGCTGATGTGCACCGGCGCCTCACTGCGCGCGACGCGCGCGATCAGCTCGCGCAGCTGCTCCATCGGCACGGACTGACCGATGAGGCGGGCCCGGCCGGATTCCGGGGCCGGCGGCGGCCCGGCGCCGAGCCGGATCGCATTGTCGATCAGCTTGCGCAGCACCCCCAGGTCGAGCGGCTTGGACACGAAATCGAAGGCCCCGAGCTTCAGGGCCCGCACGGCCGACTCCACACTGCCGTGCGCGGTGATGACGGCGACCGGCAGTTGGGCGCGGTTCTGCTGGATCCAGGCCACCAGGTCCAGACCGTCGCCATCGGGCAGGCGCATGTCGGTGAGGCACAAGTCGAATGGCTCATTGCGGATCAGCCGCTGCGCCGTGCCGACGTCCGGAGCGGTCCGCGTCCGCAGATTCATGCGCCGCAGCGTCAGGCTGAGCAGCTCCAGCAAGTCCGGCTCGTCATCGACGAGCAGCACCGCGGGTCGGGCGACCTCGGGTCGTACAGCGCTCTCGCTCGCGCTCAAGTCTCAATCTCCCCTATCCACCGGTTCGGGTCTGCGAATACCAGCCGAAATACGCTCCCGCCGCCGTGACGCGGCTCATAGAGAAGGGTCGCGCCATTGGCCTGCGCCAGTTCGCGAGCCAGGAACAGACCGAGGCCCGTACCCTGGCCGGAGCTGAAGAAGGGCTCGAAGATACGCTCAACCTGGTCGCGAGGCACCCCGGGACCGCGGTCCGCAACTTCCAGATAGGGCCGTCCGTTCGCCCGGCCGCGCCCGCAGCGGATCTCGATCACCCCCGCCCTGGGGCCCACGGCATGGCGCAGCCCGTTCTCGCAGAGGTTCCAGACGATCTGGCGCAGTTGCGCCGGGTCGAAGCGGATCTCGAACGACTCCTCGGGACGCGTCAGCGCCAGACGCCCCGGGGGCAGCTGCATGGTCTCGCAGAACTCTTCCCGAAACGCCTCGGTCCAGTCCGTCAGCGAGAGCTGCTCGGCCCGCGCCGCCTCGCGGCGCGAAAGACGCAGCACGCTGTCGATGATGTGGCTGACGCGCTCGGCATGGGTGCGGATGATCTCCGTCAGACGCTTGTCCTCGGCGCCGAGGTGCGCCGACTCCCCGAGCAGCTGTCCGGCGTGACTCATGGCTCCGACCGGGTTGCGGATCTCATGCGCGATGCTCGCCGAGAGCCGTCCCAGGGCGGCGAGCTTCGATTGCTGCACCTTCTCGGCAAGGGTGCTCGTGTCCTCGAGAAACACCAGCACGGCCGCGGGGCTGTGCTCGCCCAGGGAGGCGAAGTGGGCGCGGATCTCGCGCGCCCCGTCGGGTCCGACGAAGGTCGGATCCTGCACCGGGAACAGACCCGTGGTGTCGGTGCTCTGGCGCCAGCGGGCGAGCAGCGCGAGCAGCGCGGCGGAGACTTCCGCGAGCGGCGCCTGCACGCGCGCCCCCTCCCCGAGCAGCCGCACCGCCGACTCGTTGATCAGGCGGATGCGATCCTCGGGGTCGACCACCAGAATGCTCTCGCGCAGATGGCGCACGATGTACTCGGACAACTGGGCGAGATTCGCCAGGTCGACCTCCTGGCGCCGCAGCGTCGCTTCGCTCGAGCGCAGACGGTCGGTGAGCGGCCAGACCGAGACCGCGATGGCGAACAGCACCACGCCGAGCATTCCGGCCGTGGCGAAGCCCGCCGGGTGCCCCGAGCGCACACTGACGAGCACCTGCGGCACGAGGACCGCGGCGGTCGCGCCGGCGGCAATGAGCAGCCCGTCGCGGCGCTGCGCCAGCAGCGTGAGGGCGAGCACCGGCAGGGCCAGCAGAATCCCCAACCCGCTGGCGACGCCGCCGCTGGCATAGAGAATGAGCCCGACGGCCGTCGAGTCGAGCATGGAGTTGGGGAGCGGTTGGATCAGCGGCTGCGCCCCGCGCACGCCCTGCAGCACGACCAGAGTGAGCGCGGCGGCGAAGTAGCCGGCGCAGGTGCCGATGAACAGCTCCGGGTGCGGCACCGGCCTGAACGAGGCGCTGGCGAGCACCCGCGTGCCGATCAGGGCCGCCGGCACCAACAGCCGATAGAGGCTGAGCCAGCCGCCGATGCGGCGGGCCAGGTCGGCTGGAGCGGATGGAGCGGTCGCGGCGCTGGCCGGCATGGGAGGGGCGGGATGTGACAGACCGCCGCGGACTCTAGCATCGACGCTCGCCACGCGGCGCGATCAGCGTCGCAGCGCGAGCATCATTAAGCGTGATTTATTGGCGGGCGTCTTGCTTTTTGGCGAGAATCCACCGCTTTACGCCCCCGGCCAGGACTTCAAGAGCTCAAAGATGAACCTGCACGAATATCAAGCCAAAGCGCTGTTCAGGAAATACGGCATTCCCGTGCCCGCGGGCCGGCCGGCCAGCACCCCCGAGGAGGCGGTCGCGGCGGCCGAGGCGCTCGGCGGCGCGGTATGGGTCGTCAAGGCGCAGGTGCACGCCGGCGGGCGCGGCAAGGCCGGCGGCGTGAAGCTGGCGCGTGACCTCGAGGCGGTGCGCAGCGCGGCGGCCGGCATGCTCGGCACCCGGCTTGCCACCCACCAGACCGGTCCCGAGGGACTGCCGATCGAGAAGGTCTACGTCGAGTCCGGCTCCGAGATCGCCCGGGAGATCTATCTGTCCCTGACGCTCAACCGCGAGAAGGGGCGCATCGCGCTGATCGCCTCGAGCGCCGGCGGCATGGAGATCGAGGAGGTCGCCGCGAAGACCCCCGAGCAGATCCTGACCACCACCGTGCATCCGGCGGCCGGCTTGCAGCCCTTCCAGGCGCGGCAGCTCGCCTTCGCGCTGGGCCTCACGGGCGAGCAGATCAAGGAGTTCCAGCACATCGCGCTCGCGCTCTACCGCCTCTACCAGGAGCAGGATGCGAGCCTGCTCGAGATCAATCCGCTGATCGTGACCCGCTCGGGTGCGCTGCTCGCGCTCGATGCGAAGCTCAACATCGACGCCAACGCCGTGTTCCGCCATCCGGATCTGGCGGCGCTGCGCGACCCCAGCCAGGAAGACCCGATGGAGCGGCGCGCCAGCGAGCACGAACTCAATTACGTCTCGCTCGACGGTGACATCGCCTGCATGGTCAACGGCGCCGGACTGGCGATGGCCACGATGGACCTGATCAAGCTGCACGGCGGGCAGCCGGCGAACTTCCTCGACGTCGGCGGGGGCGCGACCCGCGAGCGCGTCACGCATGCCTTTCAGCTCGTGCTCTCCAACCCGAAGGTGCGCGCGGTCCTGGTCAATATCTTCGGCGGCATCGTCCGTTGCGACATGATCGCCGATGGCGTGGTCAACGCCGTGAAGAATGTCGGCGTCAAGGTCCCCGTGGTCGTGCGGCTCGAGGGCACCAACGCCGACAAGGCGCGCGAGGTGCTCTCGGGCAGCGGCCTCACCATCGCGCCGGCCACCGATCTGACCGACGCGGCGCGCAAAGTCGTGGCGCTCGCGGCAGGCCGCGCCGCCTGAGCGGCGCGTTGGAACAAGCGTAAAGGCATCGACGCATGAGCATTCTAGTCAACAAGCACACCAAAGTGATCTGCCAGGGATTCACCGGCAAGCAGGGCACGTTTCATTCGGAGCAGGCCCTGGCCTACGGCACGCAGCTGGTCGGGGGCGTGACCCCGGGGCGCGGCGGGCAGAAGCATCTCGGCCTGCCCGTGTTCGATACCGTCAGGGACGCGGTGCGCGACACGGGCGCAACCGCGAGCATGATCTACGTTCCGGCGGCCGGCGCGGCCGATGCCATCCTGGAGGCGGCCGATGCGGGCATCGAGCTCGCCGTGTGCATCACCGAGGGCGTGCCGGTCAACGACATGGTGCGCGTCAAGGCGGCCCTGGCCGGATCACCCACGCGGCTCATCGGGCCGAACTGCCCCGGCGTCATCACGCCCGAGGAGTGCAAGATCGGCATCATGCCGGGCTTCATCCACAAGAAAGGCGCGGTCGGGATCGTGTCCCGCTCCGGCACGCTGACCTACGAGGCGGTCTATCAGACCACCCGTATCGGGCTCGGACAGAGCACCTGTATCGGGATCGGGGGCGATCCGGTGCGCGGCCTGAACTTCGTCGAGGTGCTGGAGCTGTTCGAGCGCGACCCGGGCACCGAAGGGATCATCCTGGTCGGGGAGATCGGCGGCAGCGACGAGGAGGCGGCGGCCCGTTACATCCATCGATTCGTCAGCAAGCCGGTGGTGGCCTACATCGCCGGTGTGACCGCCCCGGCGGGCAAGCGCATGGGCCATGCCGGGGCGATCGTCGCCGGCGGCAAGGGCACCGCCGCCGACAAGTACGCGGCATTCGAGGCCGCGGGCGTGCGCGCGGTGAAGTCCCCCGCCGAGCTCGGCAGCGCGATGAGCGAGCTGCTGCGCCGCCGGCGCGCGCGTGCGGCCAGGCGAGCGCCGGCCGTGCCGCGACCCGTGGCCCAACCTGTCGCGAAGCCGGCGGCGCGCAAGACGCCGGCGCCCGGGACGGGGCCGAAGGCGGTGCGCAAGAGTGCGAAAAAGACACCGAGAAAGACACCGAGAAAGACCGTGAAGAAGGCCGTCAAACGGGCGGCCAAGCCGGTGCGCCGGGCCGTTCGGGCCGCCGCCCGCACCGCCGCGCGGCGCACCGCCCGCAGGCGCTGAGCGGCATGCGATGCTGATATGAAACCTCCTTCGATGCGCGCGGGCGCGCCGGCCGGCGCCGCGCCGATCCACGCGCAGAGTGGTCTCGAGTGCGGCCGCGCGTTGGGTCGGGAATCCGGATCGACACCGTTGCGGAACACGCACCCCTGATGTAGGAATCCCGCCATGAGCGACGGCGAGGACCTCGAGCGCGAGTCTGTGCGCATTGCCCTGGCGCAGCTCGACTTTCTGGTCGGTGACGTGCAGGGCAACCTGAGGCGCATCGTGCAGTGCGCACGGACGGCCCGGGACGAGCACCACGCGGATCTGACCCTGTTTCCCGAGCTCGCGCTGTCGGGGTATCCGCCGGAGGATCTGCTGTTTCATCGCGGCCTGCGCGTCCAGCTCGAGCGCGCGCTGCAGCAGATCTGCCGGGAGCTGCCCGCCGGCCACCTGGTCGTGGGTTTTCCCGAATACACCGGCGACACCATCGCCAATGCGGCCGCGCTGCTCAGCGCCGGCCGCCTCGCGGGCGTGCACCGCAAGGCGGAGCTGCCCAACTACAAGGTGTTCGACGAGAAGCGCTACTTCCAGCCCGGCTCCCGGCCGACCGTGGTCACGGTCAAGGGTTTTCGGGTCGGGGTGCTCATCTGCGAGGACATCTGGGTGCCCGAGCCGGTCCGCTGGGCGCGGGCCGCGGGCGCGGAGCTGCTGGTCGTGATCAATGCCTCGCCCTACGAATGCGGCAAGCAGCGCGAGCGAGAGGCGATTGCGCGGGCGCGCGTCATCGACGTCAGCCTGCCCATGGCGTACGTCAACACGGTCAGCGGTCAGGACGAGTTGGTGTTCGACGGAAACTCGTTCGCCATGGACGCCGCGGGCGAGGTCTGCCTGCGGGCGCCGCCCTTCGTCGAAGGGCTGTATTGCGTCGATTTCATCCGGGCACACGGTCGGGTCGTGCCGCGGCCCGGTCCGATTGCGCCGGAGTTGAGCGACGAGGCAAGCGTCTACAGCGCACTCGTGCTTGGCGTTCGCGACTACGTCACCAAGCACGGCTTTCCGGGCGTCGTGATGGGATTGTCGGGCGGCATCGACTCGGCGCTGACGTTGGCGATTGCGGTGGACGCGCTCGGTCCCGAGCGCGTCCACGCGGTCATGATGCCCTCCCGCTATACCTCGCAGATGAGTCTGGACGACGCGGCCGACGAGGCGCGTCAGCTGGGCGTCAAGTACAGCGTGCTGTCCATCGAAGAGATGTTCACAGCGACCCTCGCGACGCTGGCCGGGGAGTTCGCGGGGCTGCCGGCGGATACCACCGAAGAGAACATCCAGTCGCGCTGCCGGATGCTGCTGCTCATGGGCTTGTCCAACAAGACCGGACGGATGCTGCTGACCACCGGCAACAAGAGCGAGATGGCGGTCGGCTACGCGACGCTGTACGGTGACATGGCCGGCGGGTTCGCCCCGATCAAGGACTGCAGCAAGCTGCTCGTCTACCGCCTGGCCGCCTACCGCAACGGGCTCGGTGCGGTGATTCCCCAGCGGGTGATCGACCGGCCGCCCTCGGCCGAGCTGCGCGCGGACCAGAAGGATTGCGACGCGCTGCCGCCGTACGAGGTGCTCGATCCGATCCTGGCCGCGTTCATCGAGGAGGATCTGTCGGTGGAGGAAATCGCCGCACGCGGCTTCGACCGCGCCACCGTCGGCCGGGTGCTCGATCTGGTCAAGCGCAACGAGTACAAGCGCCGCCAGGCGCCGCCGGGGGTGCGGGTCAGCCGCAGGGCCTTCGGCCGCGACTGGCGCTATCCGATCACCAGCGGCTACCGCAGGGAGTCCCAGTAGCCGCAACCGCCGGCGGGGAAGCGCTGCGGATCGGAGCGTACCGTGCGCAGCGCCCGTCCTACCAGAAGTGCCACCAATGCGAGTGCCTGAGCGCCGCGGCCGCCGCGATCGAGCCCTTGAAGTTCGCCTCGTAGACCTTCTGCGCCTGCGCGGCGGGGGTCTTCAAGCCGAGCCGCCGGTACGAAAGGACCATCAAGGCGAGCGCCGAGCGGCTGGCCGGAGCGCTTTGATAGCGATCGATCACTGCCTTGGCGCGCCTTGCCGCGGCCACGTAGGCGCCGCGCATGTAGTAGTAACGCGCGACGTACACGTCGTACGCCGCCAGCCGGTCCCGCAGGTAGATCATCCGCTGCCAGGCGTCATGGGCATAGATGCTGTGCGGATACCGCTCGATCACCGTGCGGAAATCGTCGAAGGATTTGCGCAACTTCAGGGGTGGACGCTTGGCGAGGCTCGCGCCGAAGACCCGCTCGATGGGGTTGGCGCGCCGCGGGAAGTCGATCACGCCCTTCATGTACCAGGCGTAATCGCACCGCGGTTGAGTGGGGTGCTGTTGAATGAACGTATTGGCCGCGTCGATCGCGGCGGCACGCTCGCCCGCGCGGTAATATGCGAAGATCAGATCGAGCTGAGCCTGGCGTGCCTGCATCGAGAAGGGGTAGACCGCGGTCAGCCGCTGCAGCAGCTTGATCGCGGAGTTGTAATTGTAGTCCGCCAGCTCCTTCTTGGCCTGGTTGTAGACCGCGACGGGGCTGTTGAGCATCAGCTTGCGGTGCGCGCAGCCGGTGAGTGCAAGCGCCAGCACGCACAGCGCGGCGACGAAGGTGCCGCGTGCACGGCCCTGAGAGCTCGAATGGGATGGCATGGGGAAACAGTATAGCGAATCGGCCGTCGATGCTTCGGATTCCGACCCGGCCCATGGCGGGGAGTTCCGCGAGCATCGGCTCGAGCTGCCGCCCGAGGCGGCCGGATCGCGGCTCGATCAGGCGCTCGCCCGCGCGCTGCCGCAATACTCGCGCGCCCGGCTGCAGGGCTGGATCGAGGATGGCGCGGTCGAGGTCGAGGGTCAGCGGATGCGCGCCAAGGACAAGGTGCTCGGCGGCGAGCACGTCAGCGTGCGGGCGCACTGGGCCGCGCAACGGCGGCTCGAGCCCGAGGCCCTCCCGCTCGAGCTCGTGTATCAGGACTGCGCGCTCTTCGTCATCGACAAGCCCGCGGGCTGGGTCGTGCATCCGGGCGCGGGCAATCCCCGCCATACGCTGCAGAACGCGCTGTTGGCGCTCGATCCGTCGCTGGCCCATGTTCCCCGGGCGGGCCTGGTGCACCGGCTGGACAAGGACACCAGCGGTCTGCTCGCGGTGGCGCGCACGATCGAAGCGCATACCCGTCTGGTCGCGGCGCTCGCGGCCCGCCGGATCGAGCGCTCGTACCTGGCCATTTGCACCGGCGTGCTGACCGGCGGCGGCACCATCGATGAGCCGATCGGCCGCCACCGCACCCAGCGCACGCGGATGGCCGTGCGGAGAGACGGCCGAGCGGCGGTGACGCATTACCGCATCGTCCAACGCTTCCGTGCGCACACTCTGGTGCAGGTGCAACTCGAAACGGGCCGCACGCACCAGATCCGGGTGCATCTGGCGCACCTCGGCCATCCTCTGGTGGGCGATCCGGTCTACGGGGGACGCCGGCGGATTCCCGCCGGATGCGGGGTGGCGCTCGCCGAAACGCTGCGCGCGTTCCCGCGTCAGGCGCTGCATGCCGCGCGGCTTGCCTTGGCGCACCCGCTGAACGGCCGGCCGCTCCTGTGCGAGTCCCCCTTGCCGCCGGACATGTCCGCATTGCTCGCGACGCTGGAGGCGGATGCCCGTGACCGCCGGGCCTGAGGTGATCGAGCCCGACTGGCCCGCGCCGCCCGGCGTGCGCGCGGCCTTCACGCTGCGCACCGGAGGGGTGAGCGAGCCGCCGTACGACTCGCTCAATTGCGCCGCGCATGTCGGGGATGCGCCGGGCGCGGTGGCCGAAAACCGCGTGCGCTTGAGCGCACGCCTCGGGCTGCCGAGCGCACCCGCCTGGCTCGAGCAGGTGCACGGCGCGGTGGCGATCACGCTCGAGGGCGAGACGGCGGCGGCCGTGGCCGTGGCCGATGCCGCCGTCGCTCGCGAGCGCGGCCGGGTGTGCGTGGTCCAGGTGGCGGACTGTCTGCCGGTGCTGCTGGCCCTGCGCGATGGCTCGGGGGTCGGCGCGGCCCATGCGGGTTGGCGCGGGCTGGCCGGCGGTGTGTTGGAATCAGCGGTGCGCGCCCTCGGTGCGCCGGCCGATCAGCTGCTCGCCTGGCTCGGGCCGGCCATCGGCCCCGAGCACTTCGAGGTCGGGGACGAGGTGCGCGCGGCATTCACGCGCACCGACCCGGGCGCCGCCGCCGCGTTCACCGTCAATGCGCGCGGGCGCTGGCACTGCGACTTGTACGCACTGGCGCGCCGGCGGCTGCGGGCGCTCGGGGTCACGAGCCTCTACGGGGGAGGGTGGTGTACCTATGCCAATCCTCGCCGGTTCTTCTCGTACCGGCGCGACGGACGCTGCGGGCGGATGGCCGCGCTGATCTGGCGGACTTGAACGGCCGGCCGCTCGCCCCCATTCCCGACTGAGGCCAGCTTCCCAGGGGCCCACCCCATGAAAAGGGGGCAGCCGCGCCGGCGGCGAACCCCCAGCAGGGACAGCCGGGCCGGCAGGGACCTCCAGGGAGGGACAGGTGACAGTGGCGATGTATGGCGCAGAGTGGTTTTCCTATGCGAATGGATAAATTGACCAGCCGGTTCCAGCAGGCGCTCGCCGAGGCGCAGTCCCTCGCCCTCGGACGCGACCATCAGTTCATCGAGCCGGCGCACGTGCTGCTGGCGCTCCTTGACAGCGCAGGCGGCGGCGTGCGCCCGCTGCTGCTGAAGACGGGGGCCGATCTGAACACCCTGCGGGCCGGACTGTTGGGGCTGCTCGAGCGGCTGCCGAAGGTCGAGGGGACTGCCGGAGAGGTGCATGTCTCGAACGATCTGAACCGGATTTTCAACGTTACCGACAAGCTCGCTCAGCAGCGGGGCGACCAGTTCATCTCGAGCGAGATGTTCGTGCTCGCGGCGTTCGAGGATCGGGCCCTCGCCAAGCTGTTCCAGGAGTGCGGGCTGGTGCGCGGGGCGCTGCAGAAGGCCATCGACGAGGTGCGCGGCGGGGAGGCTGTGGCCGACCCCAATGCCGAGGAGAGCCGCCAGGCGCTCAAGAAATACACCATCGACCTCACGGCGCGGGCCGCCTCGGGCAAGCTCGATCCGGTGATCGGCCGCGACGAGGAGATCCGCCGCACCATCCAGGTGCTGCAGCGGCGCACCAAGAACAATCCGGTGCTGATCGGCGAGCCGGGGGTCGGCAAGACCGCCATCGTCGAGGGGCTGGCGCAGCGCATCATCAACGGCGAGGTGCCCGAGGGGCTGAAGCGCAAGCGCATTCTGGCGCTCGACATGGGCGCGCTGATTGCGGGGGCGAAGTTCCGCGGCGAGTTCGAGGAGCGGCTCAAGGCCGTGCTCGGCGATCTGGCCAAGCAGGAGGGCCAGGTGATTCTGTTCATCGACGAGCTGCACACCATGGTGGGCGCGGGCAAGGCCGAGGGCGCCATGGATGCCGGCAACATGTTGAAACCCGCGCTGGCCCGCGGCGAGCTGCACTGTGTCGGGGCCACCACGCTCGATGAATATCGCAAGTACATCGAGAAGGATGCGGCGCTCGAGCGGCGCTTCCAGAAGGTGATGGTGGAGGAGCCCTCGGTGGAGGACACGATCGCGATCCTGCGCGGGCTGCAGGAGCGCTACGAGGTGCACCACGGCGTCGACATCACCGATCCGGCGATCGTGGCGGCCGCAACCCTCTCGCACCGCTATATCGCCGACCGGCAGCTGCCCGACAAGGCCATCGACCTGATCGACGAGGCGGCCGCGCGCATCCGCATGGAGATCGACTCCAAGCCCGAGGCGCTCGATCGGCTCGAGCGGCGCATCATCCAGCTGAAAATCGAGCAGGAGGCGCTCAACAAAGAACATGACGAGGCCTCGCGCAAGCGCCTCGCGGCGCTGCAGGAGACCCTGCGCGGCCTCGAGCGCGAGTACGCGGACCTCGAGGAAGTGTGGAAATCGGAGAAAGCGGCGCTGCAGGGCACGGCGCAGGTGCGCGAGGCGCTCGACCGGGCGCGCCTGGAGCTCGAGGCGGCGCGCCGCGCCGGGGATCTCGGCCGCATGGCCGAGCTGCAGTACGGGCGGATCCCGGAGCTCGAGAAGCGCCTCGCGAGCGCCGAGGCGAGCGAGGACGGCACCTCGAGCCTGGTGCGCAACAAGGTCACCGAAGAGGAGATCGCCGAAGTCGTCTCCAAGTGGACCGGCATTCCGGTCGCGAAGATGCTCGAGGGCGAGCGCGAGAAGCTGCTGCGCATGGAGGAGGCGCTCGGCCGGCGCGTGGTCGGGCAGCAGGAGGCGCTGCGCATCGTCGCGGACGCGATCCGTCGCTCGCGCGCCGGGCTCTCCGATCCGCGCCGCCCGACCGGCTCGTTCCTGTTCCTCGGTCCGACCGGTGTGGGCAAGACCGAGTTGTGCAAGGCGCTCGCGGAGTTCATGTTCGACACCGAAGAGGCCATGGTGCGCATCGACATGTCCGAGTTCATGGAGAAGCACTCCGTGGCGCGCCTGATCGGCGCGCCGCCGGGCTACGTCGGCTACGAGGAGGGCGGCTACCTCACCGAGGCCGTCCGCCGCCGGCCGTACGCGGTGATCCTGTTGGATGAGGTCGAGAAGGCGCACCCGGACGTGTTCAACGTGCTGCTGCAGGTGCTCGATGACGGGCGGCTCACGGACGGCCAGGGCCGCACCGTGGATTTTCGCAACACGGTGATCATCATGACCTCGAACCTCGGCTCGCAGGTCATCCAGGAGTACGCCGGCGAGGGGAACTACACGCGCATGAAAAGCGCGGTCATGGACATCGTGCAGCAGAGCTTCCGGCCCGAATTCATCAACCGGATCGACGACATCGTGGTGTTCCATCCGTTGGGCGCGGCGCAGATCCGCGCCATCGTGGACATCCAGCTGCTCTATCTGCGCCAGCGCCTGCAGGAGCGCAACATGGAGCTGACCCTGGACGATGCGGCGCGCGAGCGCCTCGGGGAAGCGGGCTTCGATCCGGTCTACGGCGCGCGGCCGCTGAAGCGCACCGTGCAGCAACAGGTCGAGAACCCCTTGGCGCAGCGCATTTTGCAGGGGCAGTTCGGCCCCGGGGATCGCGTGGCGGTCACCGTGCGCGACGGCCAGCTGCACTTCGCCAAGGCTTGAGGCCCGTTGCGTATAATCGGGTGCCGGTTTCTTCAACTACGCAGACTTTAAGAACATGCCCTTCTACGAATACGAATGCCAGAGCTGCAAGTACTACGTCGAAGTGATGCAGAAGATCACGGACGCGCCGCTGAAGAAATGCCCCTCGTGTGGCCGCATGACCCTGCGCAAGCTGGTTTCCGCGCCGGTGTTCCGCTTGAAGGGCAGCGGCTGGTACGAGACCGACTTCAAGTCCTCGCAGGAGAGCAAGCGCAATCTGGCCGCCACCGAGCGGGACTCGCGCACCCCGGAGAGCCCGGCCGCGCCCGCCGCGGGCGCCACCCCTGCGCCGGCCAAGGCGGACGCGAGCACCCCGGCGGCGAAACCCGCCGCGCCGAGCGCCGAGGCGGACCGTCCGGCCCGCAAGCCCGCCAGAGCCACCGCGCGCGCCCCGGCGAGCCGGCCCAAGGCCCGCGTATCCAAACCAGCGGCCAAGCGCCGCTCGAGGTCATGAGGGCTTGAGCGTACCGGTGACTGCCCGGCCGGTGCCGACCGGCTCGAAGCCCAAGCGCTCGACCCTGCGGCGGCTGCTGCTCGCGGGCGTGCTGTTCTGGCTGCCGATCGGCGTCACCGTGTGGGTGCTGATGTTCCTGATCCATGCGCTCGACCGGCTCGTGCTGCTGCTGCCGGTGTCGGCGGCCCACGCGGTCCAGACGCTCGATCCCGTGATCCAGGCGGGGCTCGGGCTGCTGTTCGCGCTGTTGTTGCTGCTGCTCACCGGCGTGCTCGCCTCGAATCTCATCGGCCGCCGCCTGGTGGTCTACGGAGAAGAGCTGCTGCATCACATCCCGATCGTGGGCGCGGTGTACGGCGGGGTGAAGAGCTTCGCCGAGAGCGTGTTCTCGCAGTCGAGCGCCTTTCGCACGGTGGTGATGCTCGAATATCCCCGGCCCGGAATCTGGAGCATCGGGTTTCTCACCGCCGAGGACGTGCCGGAGGTGTCGGCCCGCGCCGGCGAGCCGCATGCCGCCGTGTACATCTCCGCGGCGCTCAATGCAACGGCGGGCGTGCTGGTGATCGTGCCGCGCCGCCAGCTGGTCGAGCTCGACATGACCGTGGATGCGGCGATGAAGATGATCATTACCTGCGGCGTGGTGGGACCGCCCGCGCCGCCGGGCAGCGTTCAGCCGCAGGCGCGCGTGTCGTGAAAGCGATGCGGCTGCACGCCCCGGGCTCGCCGCTGCGTCTGCAGGAGCAGCGCCCGCCGGCCCTCGGCGCGCAGCAGGTGCGCATCGCGGTCGAGGCGTGCGGTGTATGCCGCACCGATCTGCACCTGCTCGACGGCGAGCTGCCCCACGCGAGCTGTCCGATCACGCCGGGCCATGAGGTCGTGGGCGTCGTGATCGAGCGGGGCGGCGCGGCCGGGCGGTTCGCGCTCGGCCAGCGGGTCGGTGTGCCCTGGCTGGCCGAGACCTGCGGGGTGTGCCGCGACTGCCGGGAGGGGCGCGAGAATCTCTGCCCGGAGGCCCGCTTCACCGGTTACACGGTGGACGGGGGTTACGCGCAGCAGATCGTCGCCGATGCGCGCTACTGTCTGGCGCTACCGGAGGACATTCCCGCGCCCGAGCTGGCCCCGCTGCTGTGCGCCGGGCTGATCGGCTACCGTGCCTACCGGGCCGCCGGCGCGGGCACGCGGCTCGGTCTCTATGGCTTCGGAGCCGCGGCACATCTGCTCGCGCAGGTGGCGCGATCCGACGGGTGGAGCGTCTACGCGTTCACGCGGCCCGCGGATACCTCGAGCCAGGCCTTTGCGCGCGAGCTGGGCGCGGTCTGGGCCGGCGGCTCGGATCAGGCGCCGCCGGTGCCGCTGGATGCGGCCATCCTGTTCGCTCCGGTGGGCGAGCTCGTGCCTGCCGCGTTGGCCGCGGTCCGTCCGGGCGGGCGTGTGATTTGCGCCGGGATCCACATGAGCGATATCCCGGCATTTCCCTACGCGCTGCTCTGGGGGGAGCGGCGCGTGGAGTCGGTCGCCAATCTCACCCGCGCCGATGGCGAGCAGTTCATGCGCCGCGCCGCGCAGCTCGGCTTGCGCGCCACCGTCGAGTGCTTCCCGCTGCAGGCGGCCAACGAGGCGCTCGCCCGTCTGCGCGCCGGGCGCCTGCGCGGGGCGGCGGTGCTGGTTGCGGGGGGCGGTGGGGCTTCGTAACATCGCGCCCCTTATGCGCTCACATTACTGCGGACAGGTCGATGCACGCTCGGTCGGCCAAATCATCGAAGTGGCCGGCTGGGTACACCGCCGGCGCGATCATGGCGGCATCATTTTCATCGATCTGCGCGACCGCGAGGGGCTGCTGCAGATCGTCTTCGATCCCGACGCCGCGGCGCTGTTCAAGGACGCCGAGCGGCTGCGCAACGAGTTCGTGATCCGGGTCGAGGGGCGCGTGCGCGCGCGTCCCGCGGGCACCGTGAACCCGCACCTCGCCTCCGGGCAAGTGGAAGTGCTCGCCGAGGCGCTCGAGGTGCTCAACCGCTGCGAGCCGCTTCCCTTCCAGCTCGATGAGACCGTGAGCGAGGAAGTGCGCCTGCGCTACCGGTACCTCGACCTGCGGCGGGAAGTCATGAACCGCCGGCTGCGTCTGCGGCACCGGATCACACGCGCCATGCGCGGCTATCTCGATGCGCACGATTTCATCGACATCGAGACGCCGATGCTCACGAAGGCGACGCCCGAAGGGGCGCGCGACTATCTGGTGCCGAGCCGCACGCATCCCGGCAAGTTCTTCGCGCTGCCGCAGTCCCCGCAGATCTTCAAGCAGCTGCTGATGGTCGCCGGCTTCGACCGGTACTATCAGATCGTGCGCTGCTTCCGCGACGAGGACCTGCGCGCCGACCGCCAGCCCGAGTTCACCCAGCTCGACGTCGAGACCTCCTTCCTCACCCAGGAGCAGATCATGGCGCTGATGGAGGCTCTGGTGCGTCATGTATTCGACGAGGTGCTCGGCGAGAGGCTGCCCGATCCCTTCCCGCGCATCAGTTATGCCGAGGCCATGAGCCGCTACGGCTCGGACAAGCCGGATCTGCGCATCGCGCTCGAGCTGACCGAGATCGGCGACCTGGTGCGCGAGTGCGACTTCAAGGTGTTCGCCGCGCCGGCGAACGATCCGAACGGCCGGGTGGCGGCGCTGCGGGTGCCGGGCGGGGCGGCGTTGGCGCGCTCCCAGATCGATGCCTACACCGCGTACGTGGCCCGCCACGGGGCCAAGGGCCTGGCCTACATCAAAGTCAACGCGCGCGCGCGCGGGCGCGAGGGCCTGCAGTCGCCGATCGTGAAGTTCCTGAGCGACGCGCAGCTCGCCGGCATCCTCGAGCGCAGCGGTGCGCTCGACAACGACCTGATCTTCTTCGGCGCCGACACCGCCAAGGTGGTGGGCGATGCGCTCGGGGCGCTGCGGCTGTTGGTGGGGCAGGACCTCGGCATCGTGCAGAGGGGCTGGCGGCCGCTGTGGGTGGTCGACTTCCCGATGTTCGAATGGGATCAGGATCAGCGCCGCTGGGTGGCGATGCATCATCCGTTCACCTCGCCCCGCAGCGACGATCCGGCCGAGGTCAGCGCCGATCCGCGCGGCGTGCTCGCCAAGGCGTACGACATGGTGCTCAACGGCTCGGAGGTCGGCGGGGGCTCGGTGCGTATCCACCGGCAGGAGATGCAGTCGGCCGTGTTCGAGCTGCTCGGCATCCAGGCCGAGGAAGCGCGCAGCAAGTTCGGCTTCCTGCTCGATGCGCTGAAATTCGGCGCACCGCCGCACGGCGGCATCGCCTTCGGACTGGATCGGCTGGCGATGCTCATGGCCGGGGCCGACAGCATCCGCGAGGTGATTGCGTTCCCCAAGACGCAGACGGCCGCCGACCCGCTGACCGAGGCGCCCACGGAAGTGAGCGAGGCGCAGCTGCGGGAGCTGCACATCCGGTTGCGCAAGCCGCAGGCTTGAACGGCAAGCCGCGCACTCCCGGGGCGCGAAGCGTGCGCCGCGTGAGCCGCATCACGCTTTGGGCGGATCGCCGGCGGTTCACCGCGCGCACGACTCGGTTCGCAGTTTTGCCGGCACTTTCTGTGCTTCTGCCGGTCATAGCGGGATCATTGTCCGGCAGAGACATTCTGCCCGGACGCAGCGATCGCAGATGCTCATAGTGCCACCCATCCCGAGTCCGCCGCGGCGCGTACTTCGACCTGGCGTCGCTTCAGTGCGGAGCGCCTGCGCTTGAGGATGCGGGGGCCGCGGCTGCGCAGCCTGGTGGTCATGATCGCCGCCGCGCTGCTCAGTGCCTGCAGCAGCGCCGCGGGCTACCACGGCGGCCCGGTCTATCGCTACGTGGTCTCGGACCGGCCCGCGCCACCGGCGCTGCAGGTCCTGCGCCGGCGCGTGGCCGAGACGCCGCGCACGCTCGATCCGTCCCTGGCCGCCGATGTCCCGAGCACCGACGTCATCGAGGATCTGTTCGAGGGCCTGGTGACCCTCAGCGCGGGCGGAAAAATCATACCCGGAGTGGCCAGCTCCTGGAGCATCTCCCCCGACGGCAGGACCTACATCTTTCACCTGCGGCCGGCGGCGCGCTGGTCCAACGGCAAGCCGGTCACCGCGGCGGATTTCGTGTATGCGTGGCGGCGCGAGGTCGACCCGGATACCGCCGCGCAGTACGCCCAGTCGCTCGCCCGTATCGTCAACGCGCAGGCCATCATCGACGGCAAGCGGCCGCCCGACTCGCTCGGCGTGACGGCGCTCGGCGCGCACACGCTCGAGGTCCGGCTGGTCGGCCGGACGCCGTATTTCCTCTCGATGTTGTTCAACGTCTATTACATGCCGTTGTATCCGCCGGCGATCCGCCGGTGGGGGATGGCCTGGACGCGCCCGGGCCATCTGGTGAGCGACGGCGCCTTCTATCTGGCCGCCTGGGTGATCAACGGCCACCTGACCCTGAAGAAGAACCCGTACTACTGGGATGCCGCCCACGTGCGGCTGCGCGAGGAGATCTTCTACCCGGTGCCCTCGGCTTCCTCGGCGCTCTCGCGCTATCTGGCCGGCGATCTGGACTTCGTCGGCACTCCGGCCTTTCCGCCGAGCGATGTCGGTTGGCTGCGGCGCGATCTGGGGAGTCAGGTACGCGTGACACCGATGTACGGCACCGCCTACCTCGGCATGCTGGTGCACGAGCAACCGTTCAACAACCGCGATCTGCGCCTGGCGCTGACGATGTCGCTCGACCGCCGCGTGCTCGACGAGAAGCTCATGCAGGGCATGGACATGCCGGCCCATTCGCTGTTTCCGCCCCTCCCGGGCTTCACCCGGCGCTCGCCCGCGTGGGCGCACTGGCCGATGGCGAGGCGCCTGGCCGTCGCGCGCCGCCTGTACCGTGCGGCCGGCTATTCCAAGGCGCATCCGCTGCGGGTCAAGCTGCTGTACATGACCGAGGGGGTGCACACGCGCAACTACATGGAGGCCGTGGCCACCATGTGGCATCAGGCGCTCGGGGCGGACATTGTCCTGTGGCAGGAGCAGTGGAAGGTGATGCTCCAGGACATCCAGTACAAGAACGCCAAGCTGTTCTGGAGCGCGTGGGTGGGGAACTACCCCTCGCCGTACACGTTCGCCCACCAGTTCGTGAAGGGCTTCGTCATGAACTACGGCGGTTATGACAATCCGGCCTATCAGGCCGCGGTCAAGGCCGCCGTGGCCGAGCCGAACCGGGCCCGGCGTTACGCGCTGTACGCCAAGGCGGACGCGATCCTCAACCATGACGCGCCGCTCATCCCGCTGTACTTCTACAACTCCAACGAGCTGGTCAAGCCCTATGTCGCCGGCATCGAGCCCAACGTGTTGAATGTGCACCTGGCGCGCTACATGTGGATCCGCCAGCACACCCTGCGCCAGCCATGATCCGCCTGGTGCTGCGCCGCGTGCTGGCGGCGATCCCGACGCTGCTGGTCATCATCACGCTGAGCTTCTTCATGCTGCGCGCGGCCCCGGGCGGACCGTTCACCGAGGCGCGCCGGCTCCCCCCGCAGGTGCTGGCCAATCTCGAGCGCATGTATCACCTGAATGAGCCGGTCTGGGAACAGTACGGCCGCTACCTGACGCACATTCTGCGCGGGGATTTCGGTCCCTCGTATGTCTACCGCAGCACCACGGTCAATGCGCTGATCGAGCAGGGCCTGCCGGTGGATCTGACCATCGGGGGCCTCGCGCTCGCTCTGGCGCTGCTGATCGGCATGCCGCTCGGTATCCTCGCGGCGCTGCGGCAGAACACGGCCTGGGACTATGTCTCGATGGCCGGCGCCATGGCCGGCATCTCGGTGCCGACCTTCGTGGTCGCGCCGCTGATGATTCTGCTGCTGGCGGTGAAGGCGCACTGGCTGCCGGCCGGCAGCTGGAGCAACGGCGCGCCCGATCACCTGGTGCTGCCGGTGCTCGCGCTGGCCCTGCCGCTGATCGCCTACGTGGCGCGGATCATGCGCGGCTCGATGGTCGAGGTGCTGAACAGTCCCTACATCCGCACCGCGCGCGCCAAGGGGTTGCCGGAGCGCACCGTGATCCTGCGCCATGCGCTGAAGCCGGCGCTGATGCCGCTGATCTCGTTCCTCGGGCCGGCCGTGGTGAATACGCTGACCGGCTCGATCGTCGTGGAGGAGATCTTCGGCCTGCCCGGCATCGGCCGCTTCTTCGTCGACGGCGCGTTGAACCGGGACTACACCCTGGTGATGGGCGTGACCATCCTGTATGCGATGTTGATCATTGCGTTCAACCTGATCGCCGATCTGCTCTATGGCGTGCTCGATCCGCGGGCGAGGCAGCAATGAACGGCGATGCGCGGCACACGTGGGCCAACTGGGTGCCCGGGCGCGGCGCGGCGCGCAAGGCCGAGGCGCTGGCGGCGGGCGCGGTCCAGGGGCGCTCGCTGTGGCAGGACGCCTGGGGCCGCCTGCGCTGCAATCGCGCCGCGCTGGCCAGCCTGTGGGTGCTCGGGGTGATCACGCTCGCGGCCATCGTGGTGCCCTGGGTGTGGCCCTACGGCTATGCGCAGCCGGACTGGAACCTGATGTACGCGGCGCCCACCTGGGCGGGCTGGCACATCTTCGGCACCGATGCGCTCGGCCGCGACCTGTTCGTGCGCGTCATGTGGGGGTGTCGCATCTCGCTGATGGTGGGCGTGGTGGCAACGCTGGTGACACTGGTGATCGGCGTGACCTGGGGCGCGGTGGCGGGGTTCGCCGGCGGCTGGGTGGATAGCCTGATGATGCGCATCGTCGATATCCTGTACTCGCTGCCGTTCATTCCGTTCGTGATCGTGCTGATGGTGCTGTTCGGGCGCGATCTGTTCCTGATCTTCGTCGCCATCGGCGCGGTATCGTGGCTGGACATCGCGCGCATCGTGCGCGGCCAGACGCTGAGCCTGCGCAAGCGCGAGTTCGTCGAGGCCGCGCTCGCCAGCGGCGTCGGCAATGCCGCCATCGTTCGGCGGCACATCGTGCCGAACCTGATCGGCATCGTGGTCGTCTATGTGACGCTGACCATCCCGTCCGTGATCCTGTTCGAGGCGTTCCTCAGCTTCCTCGGCCTGGGGGTGCAGGCGCCCTTGACCTCCCTCGGCGGGTTGGTGAGCGATGGCGCCGCGGTGCTGCAGTCGCACCCGTACATGCTGATCATTCCCGCGAGTTTTCTCGCCGTGATCGTGTACTGCTTCAACTTCATCGGCGACGGTCTGCGCGACGCGCTGGACCCCAAGGACCGCTGAGTTGGCCGCCTCCCTGCTCGAGATTCGCAACCTCGCCGTGCGCTTCACCACCGGGGATGGGCCGGTGTACGCCGTCAACGACCTCGATCTCGAGGTGCGTCGCGGCGAGGTGCTGGGCATGGTCGGGGAGTCCGGCTCGGGCAAGAGCCAGACGTGGCTGGCGATCATGGGATTGCTCGCGAAGAACGGCCGCGCCGAGGGCAGCGTGCGCCTCGGCGGCGAGGAGATCCTCAACCTGCCGCAGCGGGCGCTGACACGGCTGCGCGGCGAGCGGATGGCGATGATCTTCCAAGACCCGATGACCGCCATGAACCCCTTCCTCACGGTCGGGCGGCAGATGACCGAGGTGCTCGAGTGGCATCGCGGCATGTCGCGGCGCGAGGCGCGCGCGCGCTGCATCGGGGCGCTCGAGTCCGTGCACATCACCGATGCGGCGCGGCGCCTGTCGATGTACCCGCACGAATTCTCCGGCGGCATGCGCCAGCGCGTGATGATCGCCACAGCCCTGCTCACCGAGCCGCAGCTGCTGATCTGCGACGAGCCGACCACGGCGCTCGACGTCACGGTGCAGGCGCAGATCCTGGCGCTGCTCGATGAGCTGCGCCAGCGCTTCGGGACCGCCATCGTGCTGGTCACCCACGATCTCGGCGTGATCGCCCAGCTTGCCGACCGGGTCATCGTGATGTACGCGGGACGGCAGGTGGAGCAGGCCGAGGTACACACGCTCTACGGGGCGTACCGCCATCCCTACACCGAAGGGCTGCTGCGCTCGGTGCCGCGCCTGGACCAGCCGCGCAGCGCGCGCCTGGCGACCATTCCCGGCCGCCCCCCGGACCTGGCGAGGCGTCCGGCCGGCTGCCCGTTCGAGCCGCGCTGCGCCTATGCGAGCGAGATCTGCCGGCGGCAGATGCCGCCGCTGGTGTCCCTCGGCGATGCGCACCTGCGGGCGTGTCATTACGACGGCGCGCTTGGGCCGCAGGAGCGCGGCGCGTGAGCGAGCCTGCCTTGCTGGAAGTTCGTGCCCTGGATGTGCACTTTTCCGTGCGCGGCCCGGGACTGCTGCCCTCCAGGCTCACCTTGCGCGCCGTCGATCAGGTCAGCTTCGATGTCCGCGCGGGCGAGGTTCTCGGGGTCGTGGGCGAGTCCGGCTGCGGCAAATCAACGCTGTCGCGCGCGCTGCTGAAGTTGATCCCGGCGACCGGCGGCAGCGTGCGCCTGCGCGGTGTGGAGCTGACCACGCTGCCGAAGGCTGCGATGCGTCCGCTGCGCCGGTCCATGCAGATGATCTTTCAGGATCCGCTCGCCTCGCTCGATCCGCGCATGACGGTCGGCGAGATCATCGCGGAGCCGATGAAGGCACTGCTGCCCGCCATGGGGCGCGTCGAGCGCGAGCAGCGCGTCCTGCGCACGATGCAGCAGGTTGGTCTGCTGCCGGCGCAGATCAACCGCTACCCGCACGAGTTCTCCGGCGGCCAGGCGCAACGCATCGGCATCGCTCGTGCGCTGGTGGTGGAGCCGCAGCTGGTGATCTGCGACGAGCCGGTCTCGGCGCTCGACGTATCGATCAAGTCGCAGATCATCAACCTGCTGCTCGACCTGCGGGCCGAGCACGGCCTGACCTACATCTTCGTGGCGCACGACCTCGCCACGGTCCGCCACATCGCCGACCGCGTGATGGTGCTGTATCTGGGGCGGGTGATGGAGATCACGGACCGCGATGCGCTGTACGCGCGGCCGTTGCATCCGTACACGCGCCTGCTGCTCTCGGCGGTGCCGATTCCCGATCCGGCGCTCGCGCGCCGGCGGCGGGTCGCGCCGGCGCGCGAGGAGCTGCCTTCGCCGCTCGCGCTGCCCTCGGGCTGCGCCTTTCGGACCCGCTGTCCGCTGGCCGACGCGCGTTGTGTCGCGGAGCGTCCGGTCCTGCGGGAGATCGACGGGCGCTACGTCGCGTGCCACCATGCCGAAGCCGCCGCCGCATAGCGAGCCGATCGGCCCGCGCGATCGGGCGCGCTCGGTTACGATCCGACCTGATGGCACGCGGGACACAGCACATCATTTACGTCCACGGACTGTGGATGTCCGGGGGCGAGGGCCTGCTGCTGCGCTACCGGCTCGCGCGCGAGGTCGGCGCCGAGGTGCATGCCTTCAGTTATTCGGCCCTCCAGCACGGCATGGACCAGATCAGCGCCCAACTCGCGGAGTTCGTGGCCGCGATCGATCCCCCGAATCTGCATTTCGTCGGGCACAGCCTGGGCGGGCTGGTCATCTACAGCTTCTTCGAGCGCTACACCAGTCCGCCGGGCCGCGTGGTCTTCCTCGCCACGCCGTGTGTGGCGAGCCGCGCAGCCGAGCAGGCCGGACAGGCCCCCTTCATCAGCGCGCTCATGGGCCGGGCGGTGAGTGAGGAGCTGCTCACCCCGCGGCAGCGGCGTTGGCGCTTCGAGCGGCCCCTCGGCATCATCGCCGGATCCCACTCGTTCGGGGTCGGTCAGTTCCTTGCGGGATTCGACGAGGAGAGTGACGGTACCGTCGCGGTCAGCGAGACCCGGTTGCCGGGCGCGAGCGCCCACCTCGTCGTGCCGGTCAGTCACGCGGGCATGCTGGTGTCGGCGCGGGTGGCGCGCGAGACGGCCCATTTCCTGCGCGAGGGGCGATTCTCCACGGCCGCAGAGTGACGGCGCTCAGCGCAGCGTTTTCGCCATGCAGATCGCGCTCGCGGGACAGAGCGTGCGAAACTCGCTGCTGGCGCGCACCGCAGCCGGCGCCTGCTCGCGCGCGATCACCTGATAGTCGAGGCGCGCGAAGAACGCCTGCGCACCCTGGGTGAGCAGCACCAGGGTATGCACGCCCGCGGCGCGGGCCTGCCGTTCCAGTGACTTGACCAGACGGTGCCCGAGGCCGCCGCCTCGCCAGGGCGCCGCGACGACGAGCGAGCGCAGCAGCGCCGCTTCGCCGTACCGCTCCAGTGCCCCCGCGCCGGCGACCTGCGTCCCGGCGCAGGCGAGCAGAAACCCCGGTCGGACGGCCTCGAGATCGCTCACCGGCAGGTCTTCCGCCTGGAGCAGCGTGCGGATGAGGTCGAGATCGCTGGCCGCGGCCGTGCGGATCAGCAGCTTGGACATCCGCGGGGCGGTGGCTCGATTCGGTTCCTGCGGCATGTGCGCGCTGTGCCGGCGGCAGTTTGGATCGGTATCGATCCCGGGACCTGTGGCGCCCGAGATCCGAGTGCGGCACATTATAGACCCGATCAACGGGGTAGCCGTGAGCCCAATGCTCTGTTGCGACAGCGGGTCGGACCCGGCCGCCGTGCCGCGCCGGTGCAGCCCCACGGCGAGCGCCGTCAGGAACGGCGCGAAGACGTGTCAGGGCGGGACTGTAAAAGACGAGCCTGTCGCATCGTCCGTCAGCAGTCGCCGCAGCCGATAGAGCGCCTCAAGGGCGGCCTTGGGTGTCAGCTCGTCGGGGTCGAGTGCCTGCAGCGCCGTACGCAGCGGGTCCGGCGGCGGCGCGGCGGCGAACAGCGGCAACTCCCGCTGCGGTTGCCCGATCGGCTCGCGCTCCTCGCGCTGCGCCTCGAGTGTCTCAAGGTACCGGCGCGCCTGCGCAATGACGGCCGGCGGTACGCCGGCAAGCTGCGCCACCTGCAGACCGTAGCTGCGGCTGGCCGGTCCCGCCTTCACCGCGTGCAGGAAGACGATTTGATCGGCGTGCTCCGTGGCATCCATGTGCACATTCGCGCAGGCCTCGATCTCCGCGGCGAGGCGGGTCAGTTCGAAGTAGTGGGTCGCGAACAGCGTGAACGACTTCAGCTGCGTGCCGATGTACCGGGCCATCGCCCAGGCGAGCGACAGTCCGTCGTAGGTGCTGGTCCCGCGGCCGATCTCGTCCATCAGGATCAGGCTGCGCTGCCCGGCGTTGTTCAGGATGTTGGCGGCCTCGGTCATCTCCACCATGAACGTCGAGCGGCCCCCGGCCAGATCGTCGGCCGCGCCGATGCGGGTGAAGATGCGGTCGATCGGGCCGATCAGCGCGCGCTCGGCCGGCACGCAGCTGCCGATGTGGGCCAGGATCACGATGATGGCCGTCTGGCGCATGTAGGTCGATTTCCCGCCCATGTTGGGTCCGGTGATGATCAACATGCGCCGTGTGGCGTCGAGTCCGAGATCGTTGGGGACGAACGCGTCGGCGGTGAAGCGCTCGACCACCGGGTGCCGGCCGGCGCCGATCTGGATCACCGGTTCGTCGGTGAGTTGCGGCTCGCACCACCGCAACGCTCCGGCCCGCTCGGCGAGCGCGCCGAGCGCATCGAGCTCGGCGAGCGCCGTCGCGGTGCGCTGCAATGCCGCCAGGCGCTCGATGAGCCGGGTCAGGATCTCATCGTAGAGATCCTTCTCCCGGGCGAGCGCGCGCTCGCGCGCGCCGAGCACCCGATCCTCGAAGCTCTTGAGCTCCGGGGTGATGAAGCGCTCGGCCGATTTGACCGTCTGGCGGCGCACGTATTCCTTTGGCGCGCGCTCGGCGTCCTTGCGCGGTATCTCGATGAAGTAGCCCTGCACGCGGTTGTAGCCGAGCTTCAATGTGCCGATGCCCGAGCGCTCGCGCTCGCGCTGCTCAAGCTCGAGGAGAAACTGATCGGTGTGCGTGGCGATGTGCCGCAGCTCATCGAGCTCGGTGTCATATCCCGAGGCGATGACGTTGCCGTCACGCAGGAATGCGGCCGGCTCCTCGGCGATGGCCCGCTCGAGCAGCGTGACGGTTTCCTCGTGCGTCTCGATGCGCGCCCCGACGGCCGTGATGAGCGGAGAATCGACCCCCGCCAGCGTGGCGTGGACGGCCGGAACGGCCGCGAGCGAGGCGCGCAGTTGGGTCAGGTCCCGCGGCCGCGCCGAGCGCAGCGCCACGCGGGCGAGGATGCGCTCGATATCGCCGATCGCGCCCAGCCGCTCGCGCAATGCCTCGAAGCGGCGCGCATCGAGCAGCGCGCCGAGCGCCTGATAGCGCTGCCGGAGCGTCTCGTGATCCGTGAGTGGGCGGTTCAGCCAGCGGCGCAACTGGCGCGAGCCCATGGCCGTGGCGCACACGTCGAGCAGCGCGAAGACCGTGGCATCCTCGCGCCCGCCGAGACTCTCATCCAGCTCGAGATTGCGGCGGGTGGCCGCATCGATCAGCAGCGCCTCGGAGCGCTCCTCGACGGTGAGCCCGCGGATGTGCGGCACCGCGCTCTTCTGCGTGTCGCGCACGTATTGCAGCAACGCCCCGGCGGCGCAGATCGCCAGCGGCAGATCGTCGGCACCGAAGCCCTTCAGGTCGAGCGTGCCCAGCTGGTCGGTGAGCAGCCGCGAGGCGCTCGCCAGCTCGAAATGCCACGGCGGGCGCGCCCGCAGCGCCCGTGCGCGCCCCGGCGGCTCGCTCGTCCCTTCCGGAATCAGCAGCTCCGCCGGCTTGAGGCGCTCGATCTCGGCGGCCAGTGCGCTTAAGCCGCTCGACTCGAGCACGGTGAACCGTCCGGCGGCCAGATCCAGCCACGCGAGGCCGAAGCGCTCCGCGTCGCGGACTACTGCCGCGACCAGCGTGTCGTGACGCTCATCGAGCAGCGCCGCATCGGTCACGGTACCGGGGGTGACGATCCGCACCACTTCGCGCTCGACCGGCCCCTTCGACTGGGACGGATCGCCGAGCTGCTCGCAAATGGCCACGCTCTCACCCTTGCGTACGAGGCGCGCCAGATACGCCTCCACGCTGTGCACCGGGACGCCGGCCATGGGGATGGGCTGTCCGGCGGAGTGGCCGCGTGTGGTGAGGGTGATGTCCAGCAGTGCCGCGGCCCGGCGCGCGTCGTCGTAGAAGAGTTCGTAAAAGTCGCCCATGCGGTAGAAAAGCAGCATGTCGGGGTGGCGGCTCTTGATCCGCAGGTACTGCTGCATGACCGGCGTATGGGGATTTCCTAGATCATTCAACGACTTGTTGTCCGTTTCGGGTGGCGGCGAGCAGCGCAGATTAGCTCCGCGCTTGCCGAAGTGCGAGATCGTGCACGTGAAGTGCCCGCTCGAGCACCGCTGAGAACCTCGAGAACCCTATCGCAAGGAGAGCGTGTGAGGGTCTGCGCGAGCGTGTCATCGTCGGCAAGGGTCTTCCCAAAATCATCCAGGACCCGCCCGGCTCACACGAGGCTGAGGTTTGCATTGGAATGCTTTAGGAATAGAATAGCATCCTAATAAGAGTGTTTAAGAAACATAAGAACCTTATTACGAGCATTTATATGAGAGTAAACTTGATTTTACCACGACCGAGCATCTAATCACATTGATGTGGGTGTTTATCCCATATAAACACCCTGGAAAGCGTTCTTATGAATCGATATCCGCTGCCGGAGCCCGCCACGCGTGCCATAGCCAAGCTCGGCCGGGACATCTCGCTCGCCCGCCGCCGGCGCCGTCTCTCGCAAGCCTCTTTGGCCGACCGAAGCGGCATTTCGGTCAACACGGTACGGCGACTGGAAAAGGGTGAGCCCAGCGGCTCGATCGAACATCTGGCCCGTATTCTTCACGTGCTGGGCGAACTCAAACGGCTCGAGACCCTCCTCGACACCGGCACCGACGAGATCGGACTCCTGATGATGGATGAGGGTCTGCCGCAGCGCGTTCGGGCTCGGCAATCGAAGGGGGCGCTGTGAGCGCACGGCCGCTCAGGCAGCAGGTGCGCGTCGTGATCGGCGCGAAGGCGTTGACGGTCGGCCAGCTGACTTTCGTGCGTGATGACAGACGCGAATACTCTGGTTTTTCGTACGCGTCTGAGTGGCTGCGCTCGCGCGACAGTTTCGAGGTCTCGCCTGATCTGCCGCTGCGCGCGGGGTTTGTGACGCGGCGCGCGCCGAGCGACCTTGACTCGCCGTTTCCATTTGCGCTCGCCGACACTGCGCCAGACGCGTGGGCGGCGCGCGTCATCAAGCGCGCACACGCGAAGCGTCGTGCCGAAGACCCGACTCTCACACCGCTGACGGCGTTCGACTACCTCGCGTCCGTTGATGACTTCAGTCGGCTCGGCGCGCTCCGCCTGGTCAACTCACAGGGCGAGTTCCTTCGCTCCAGCACGCAGCACCGCACACCCCAACTCCTCGACCTTGGCAAGATCGCCGCGGCCGCACACAAGGTCGAAGCGGGAAACGATACTGCGGCAGACCTCGCTTATCTTCTGGGCAAGGCCACTTCCCTCGGCGGATTGCGGCCCAAGTGCACCGTCCTCGAGGAGGATGGCGCCCTTGCGATCGGCAAGTTCGCCAGCGTCAATGACGAGCGGTCGATCGTTCGCGGCGAGGTCCTTGCGCTCAGGGTCCTGGCGCATGCCGGCAGCCAGGCCGCGCGCGCGCGTGTGGTCACCATCGAAGGCGCCGACGTCGCCGTCATCCGTCGCTTTGATCGCAGCAGCGACGGTGCGCGAGTGCCATACCTCTCAGGGGGCTCGCTGCTGCAGTCCCGTCGCGATGAGGATCGCGCCTACACCGAGCTTGCCGACGCGATCCGTAGGATCGGCGCCGCACCTGCCGATGATCTGCGAGAGCTGTGGCGCCGACTGGTCATCAACTTTTTGATTACGAACGTGGACGATCATCTGTGGAACGTCGGATTTCTGTACGCCGGCGATGGGAAATGGCGCCTGGCGCCCGCCTTCGACGTCAACCCTTTCCCTGACAAGGCTCGGGAGTCTAAGACCTGGCTGAGTGAGGCTTCCGGGCCGATCACCTCGCTCGAGCAGTTGCTCACCGAAGCGCCTTATTTCGGCCTCGCTCGCGCCGAGGCCGAACAGGCCGCCGGCGCCATCGCGCTCAAGCTGGCGCACTGGAGACAGATCGCCGAGTCCGAGGATGTGGGACTCAACGGGGCGGAGCTGGCCGAGTTCGCGCCCGCCTTCGAGCACGATGATGCGCGTGCCGCACTGGCATTGGTCCACTGAGCCGGCAGGAGCCTCGCCATCATCACGAGCAGCCCGAATCTACGCCCAATATGAAGTCTCGCAGCGGCGGTATGCCGGGAAAACCAGTGTTTGTCGCACCGCTTTGGACTCTGAACTCCCGCGCCGGCCGCTCCCAGTCGAACGCGCTCGAGAGGTCATAGGCCTCGCGATCGCGATGATTCAGCGGAGCGAGGCCAAAGCGGGTCTCAATGAGTTTGAGGATGCTCGCGGTGCTGGCGGTATGGTGATCCACCAGGCCGCTGCGCGCCCAGGGGCTGACCAGCAGAGCCGGGATGCGCGTGCCGAAGCCGTAGTCATCCACAACCTGCGGCGGGAGCGAGTCCCAGAAGCCGCCGCCCTCGTCGTAGGTGATGAAAACCGCCGTATTCTCCCAGGCGGGTCCGGCCGCCACCGCCCGCACGAATGTTTCCACCCAGCTCATCCCGTAGTACGGGGCGCTGGCCGCCGGGTGCTCGCTGTGCGCGGCGCTCGCCTTGATGAAGGACACGCCCGGGAGCCTGCCCTGGCGCGCGTCCTCGCGAAAGTCCTGCGTATCGCGGATGTGCCCCTGCTTCACGTAGTCGAACCAGCCGGGGTAATACTGGAACGGATTGTGATGGGCCTCGTAGATGCGGCCGCTGTCGATCACGGCCGAGCCGTCACCGGGCCCGAAGGCGCTCTTCAACGCCCAGGGTTTGACCAGATTCCAGTTCTCGTTGTACCAGGCCCAGTCCACGTGCACCGCGCTCAGGCGGTCCCCGATGTTCGGATAGCGTTGCGCCTGCGCCGGCGGCACGATCCGCGCGTTGGGGGTCGCCCTCAGTCCGGCGCCGGGTCGGATGTGGACATGGCGGTCCCGGCGCGCGCCGTCTCGCTCTTGAACAGAAACAAAGCCACCAGCAGCAGTGTCATCGGCACCAGCGAGAAGTAGAACGCGCGAATGCCCCCGTAGCGCGCGAATACGATGGCGGTGATGCGCGAGCCGATCGTGCCGCCGAGCGCCGAGAACACCAGGATCAGCCCGGTCATGGCCGCATGCGAGGGTTTGGGCAGGGCGGTGAGGATGACGGAGTTGATCACCGGGTAGATCGGTGCCATCAGCAGACCGATCAGCGGGATCAGGTAGGCCGCGGTCGGGGCGTGCCCCCAGCCGAGGTGCGCGCCCGTCACACTGTGCGCCAGCGGCAGCGTCAGCACGATCAGCAGTCCCATGCCGATCACGCATGTGTTGAGCAATGTGTACCAGGAGATCCGGCGCAGCAGTTGACCGGCCACGACGCGGCCGAGGGCGATCGAGGCGGCGAACATGCTCGCCATCTGCACGCTGAGCGCGTCGGGAAGCTTGAGCACCTCGTAGTTGAACGTCGGCAGCCAGGTACCGAAGCTCTGCTCGATCAGAACGTACAGGAACGTGGTGGCGAGGAACGCGTAGACCATGGAGCGCATGGACAGTCGGCGGATCTGCGCGAGCGACTCGCGGAAGGGGCGGGCATCGGCGCGCGCGGCGGACTCATCCAGTCGCGCCCCGGCGAGCAGCGCCATCGCGAGCACGCAGGCCCCGACCAGCACCCAGTAGGCGTGCAGCCAGGCGGCGTGGGCGCCGCGGCCCGCGGAGATGAAGGCGCTGAACAGCCATCCGGAGATCACCACCCCCACCATGAACAGTCCCTCGATCGTATTGGTGAGCCGGCTGTGCTCGGTCTTGCTCGTCGTCAGCAGTCCGATCGAGCCGTAGACCGATACCTTGGTCAGCGCGAAGGCGATGCCGACGCAGACGAACAGCAGCTCGGTGGTGTGAAAGCTCGGAAACAGCGGCATGAGCGTGCAGGCCACCGCGACCACGCCGAGGGCGATGAGCATCGCACGCCGATAGCCCAGAATCGGCAGGAACGAGGCGAGCGCAAAGGAGGTGATCACGATCGGCAGGTCCTTGAACAGCTCGAGCAGGCTCGCCTGGGGCTTGCCGACCCCGAAGGTGTGGATGACCTGCAGGATCACCGTGCCGACGCTGTTCAGCAGGATCGCAAAGATCATGAAGCTCAGCGCCAGGGCGCCGATCACCCGATAGCGGTTGAGAGTATCCGGCATCAAGCAGCCTTTACGCGCACCGTGCGCCAGGGGATGATATCGATATCTTCTCGGGCGCGAACCGGTGGTGGCGGAACGAAAGAAAAAAGGTCCGGGCGGGCGCACCAGCCTTACCATGGCGGATCTGGCCGGGTTGGCCGGCGTGTCCACCATTACCGTCTCGCGGGCGTTGAGCGGCAGTTCGCTGGTCAGCCCCGAGACCCGCGAGCGGGTGCAGCAGCTCGCCCGCAAACACGGCTACAAGTTGAACGTGAGCGCCCGCAACCTGCGCTTGCGCCGCAGCCATGCCGTGGCGGTGATCGTCGAGATGACCCCGACACCCGAGCGCACCATGTGGGATCCCTATCCGCTGGCGCTGCTCGGCGGCATCTCCCAGGAGCTGACCTCGGCCCAGTACAACGTGCTGCTCACCACCCGCCAGGCCGCCGGTGATGTCGTGGCGCAGGCGGCGGACGGCCTGATCCTGCTCGGCCAGGGCGCACACCAGGACGCCGTGCGCGCCTATGACAGGCTGGGCCTGCCCATGGTGGTCTGGGGTGCCGCCGGGGTGGGCGGTGACCAGCACATCGTGGTGGGCAGCGACAATCGTCACGGCGGAATCAGTGTCGCGGAGCGGTTCGTGTCGATCGGGCGGCGCCACCCGGTGTTCATCGGTAATCCCGACCATCCGGAGATGGCCCAGCGCTTGTTCGGCTTCGTCGATGAGCTCGGCCGCCACGGCATCAAGCCGCTGCTGATGCGGCGCGCGGATTTCACGCTGGAGAGCGGCGTGCAGGCGGTTCGCTCGCTGCACAACCGCCACGTACAGTTCGATGCGATCTTCGCCTGCAACGACCTGGTGGCGATGGGCGCGATCCGCGCGCTCATCGAGCTCGGCTTGTCCGTGCCCGAGGATGTCTCGGTGATCGGCTACGACGACACGCCGCAGGGGGCGGCCTTCCTGCCGCCGCTCTCGAGCGTGCGACAGAACTGGCAGGAGGGCGGCGTGCTGCTCGCCCGCAAGGTGCTCGGCATGATCCGCGGCGACGCCGTGGAATCGCAGATGATGCCCACCGCGCTCGTGCTGCGCTCGACCTGAGCGCCGCCCCGGTCCGGATGCCGGAGGGCTCGGGGCGCATCATCTGGGCGTAGAACGCGTTCGCCGTCGGGTGCGCGCCGTCGTCAGGTGTTTTGCGCCGCGCCCGCCGGGCGGGCCCGGATCGAGCCCCATGCGGTGAAACTTCGCCGCCACGCGCGGGTCCAGTTTCTCGGCGCCGGCGAGATCGGCGTTCCCACGACGGATCTGCCCGAGGCGCAGCTCGGCGATCCCCCGCCCGTAGCGGGAGGTGGCCATGCGGGCGTTACGGCGCAGCGCGGCAGCGTAATCATCGATGGCTGTGGCGAGATTGCCGAGTCTGAGATTGACCAGGCCATTGCTGTCGAGAATCGACGCACTCTTGGGCTCGTGATGTAGCGCCAGCCGGCACTCGCGCAGCGCGCGCCGCAGATGCCGATCGCGCTTGGCGCTGCGATAGCAGAAGTTGTTGCGTGCGTCGGCGAGGCCGTCGCGGGCATCGGCCATTTCGATGTCGTGGCTGTGGTAACTCATCCAGAGTTTGAATTGCCGGATGCTGCTCGGGTATTGGCCCGCCGCTTCGTAGAGCCAGCCGAGTCTCAGCCGCACCTGCGCCTCCGGGGCGCTCAGGCGTGCGACCGCGTCCAGATCGCGATCGGCCGCGGCGCGCGCCGCCGCTTTCGCCGCCGGGTCCGGCCAGTCCTTGCGCGCCAGTCGCAGCGCGGCCCGGGCCAAGTGCGCCTCGGCGTCGCTCGGCCGGATCCGCAGCGCCGCAGCGAAGTTCTTCAGCGCCAAGGCCGGTTGCTTGTCCCGCACATACACCGTCCCGAGCGCGTAGCGGCAGTTCGCATCCCTCGGCTCGAGCCGGCAGGCGCGCTCGAGGTCGCGCAGGGCGTGGTGAATCTCGCTCTGCGCCGCCTCGGCCAGACCGCGGCGCAGCAACTCGGCTGCGTTCGTGCCCGGGCCGGACCTTGCGCCGGGCGCGCGCCGCCACTCCCTTGACGGCAAACCCAGGTCGAACACCGGCCCGCCGCTGTAGGTGAAGTAGAGCTTGCGCTGATTGTAGGCCACCAGGATGTGATGGGAGAGAAAGAAGTCTTCTCCGGCCAGCATGTCGATCGAGCCGTCGCCCATGGGGGGGAGGAGATCGTCAACGTCGGCGATGAGCAGGTGCGTGTGCTCGATCGTCTCCGTGCCGATGCGAACAGCGGCGATCGGGGCGCGCCACATCCTGACTCGGCGATCTCCTGCGATGCCGCATGATTTGCCCGCCGGCACGACCCCGGGGCTGTGCGGCGTGATGCCCGCGCGCCGGGCTGCCGCAAGCGACAGGACCGACTCGCGCGCGCCCGAGTCGAACATGATGGTGATGCGGTGACCGTCCACCGAGCCCCGGCCGATGATCTGGGGGCGGCGCGCGCTCGAGCGGCGCAGCGTGTCGACCGCGACGGCTTGACCCGGTTTCGCCCAGTACGCCAGCGGTTGCTCGCCGCAGTCCACCGGCCTCACCAGCCGCATGAAGCCGTCCTTGAAGTCGTATTCCGTATCGGTGAGCCGCAGCACGTTGTCGCCCAGCAGGCCGACCACGCCGCTGCCGACGGTGTTGCCCCCGACCACGAATGGAATGTTCGACAAGGCGATGCCGAGGTAGGTGAAGTGCCGCACGGTGGCGATCTTTGCGCCGGCCTCGCCGCCGCCGAATCCCTGGATGTATGCGTGGGGTGATCCATATTCCATGCGCATCGCCATGCCCCAGAGCGAGCGGGGCGCAAGCCAATTGCGCAGCGGCAGTTTGTATTGCGCTGCCGCGGCCGCCGACAGCACACTGGTGCTGGCGCCGGTGTCGATGATGAAGCGGGCTTTGACCCCGTTGATCTCGGTGAGCAGGGTCGGTCGCAGACCGCGCATCGTCACGATGATCGGTGGCGTCTCGACCAGCTTGCACCGACCGGCGGCGCTGGCGCGCGGCAACGGCAGCCCCGCCAAGAGGCAGAGGCAGAGGCAAAGGACACGGCCGACGCGCATCAGTGCACCGCGATCCGGGTCGTGCCCGCCTGCCGCGGCTCGCCGCCCGCGAAGGCGCTCGGCCCGTTGATCAACGCGGGCCGCCCTGTCGATTCACCGTTTCGCGCGCGCATGGCTCTCCCCGGGGATCCGCCGTTGTTCTGGGCCGGGTGCGTACGCACCCGTGCAGCGCGGGTCCTGTGTGCAAAGCCTAACGCAGGCACGGCAAATCGCAAGCCGGCGCCGCGGGCGCGCCCGGTTCGCGGGCCGATCAGTCGGGGTACACTCCCTAAATCATGGTCAGTCCACCCATCGCGGATGCCGATCTGTACGCGCTGGCCGAGCGGACCGGCCAGGCCCTGCGGGCGGCCCACTGGCGGATCGCCACGGCCGAGTCGTGCACCGCCGGGTGGATCGCCAAGGCGCTCACCGATGTCCCAGGCAGCTCGCGATGGTTCGAGTGCGGGTACGCCAGCTATTCCAATGCGGCGAAGATCCGCGACTTGGGGGTCCGCGAGCGCACGCTCGCGCAGCAGGGCGCCGTCAGCGAAGCCACCGTGCGGGAGATGGTCGAAGGGGCGCTCGCGCGCTCCGGCGCGGAAGTTGCGGTCGCGGTCAGCGGTATCGCGGGGCCAGAGGGAGGCACGCCCGATAAGCCGGTCGGGACGGTGTGGCTCGCCGTAGCGATGCGGGCTCGGCCGAAGCGGATCTGCGAACGATGCGGCTTCGAGGGCGACCGTGATGCCGTGCGCCGCCAGACGGTGGCCCACGCCTTGCGAAGGGCCCTGCAGATGCTCGAGGAGAGCGCCGCGGCCGCGGGAGCGGGCGCCTCATGAAGACCGGGAGTGGGGAGGATTGAGCGGCGAGGAGCCGCGCTCGCCGGCCGGTCCACGGGAACGGACGCGCCGGCTCTTCCTGGCGCTCTGGCCCGACGCCTCGATGCGCGAGCAGCTGGCACATGCGGTGCGCAAGGGCGTGCGCAGCAGCGGTGGCCGGCACGTGCCGCAGGCCAATTACCACATCACTCTTGCGTTCATCGGGCCGGTACCCGAGAGTCGTGTGGCCGAGCTCGGCGCCCTCGTGCGGGCCGTACCCGGTGCGGGACCGATTGCGGTGCCGCTGCAGGAGTTGGTGTACTGGCCCGGGCCTCGGGTGCTGTGCGCGGTGCCGCCGACGCCGCCGGCGGGGCTGGCCGGCTGGACCGGCAGGTTGCTCGAGGCCCTGGTGGCGGCCGCTTTTGCTCCGGATCTCAAGCCCTTCCGTCCACATGTCACTGTGGCACGCAAGGTGATGCGGCCAAGTCCTTCTGCGCCACTGCATCCGCTGCTGTGGCGGTTCGGTGAGTTTGCGCTGATCGAGAGTCGCACGCTCGAGGCCGGACCTGTATACAGTGTTGTGGAGACCTATCCACTGTTTAGCGGCACATTGGCGGCAAAATAACACGTTGTGCGCACAAACAAAGATGTGGTGAGCGGCCGCTTTGTGGGATAATTTATCCAGTACGTGGGGCACCACCATTTTCGGGACAGCCAGATGGAAGAGAATCGCAAAAAGGCGCTCGCCGCCGCACTCGGTCAGATCGAGAAGCAATTCGGCAAGGGCTCGGTCATGCGTCTCGGTGATGCGGGCGCGGTCTACGACGTCGAATCGGTGTCGACCGGTTCCCTCGGCCTGGATATCGCCCTCGGCGTCGGTGGCCTGCCGCGCGGACGAGTGGTGGAGATCTACGGCCCCGAATCATCGGGCAAGACGACTCTGACTCTGCAGGTGATCGCCGAGGTGCAACGCATCGGCGGGACCGCCGCGTTCGTCGACGCCGAGCATGCCCTCGATCCGGCATACGCCGAGAAGCTCGGCGTGAACATCGCCGAGCTGCTGGTCTCGCAGCCCGATACCGGCGAGCAGGCGCTGGAGATCACCGACATGCTGGTGCGCTCCAACGCGGTGGACATCGTGGTGGTCGATTCGGTGGCCGCGCTCACTCCCAAGGCGGAGATCGAAGGCGAGATGGGCGAGATGCAGGTCGGATTGCAGGCGCGCCTGATGTCCCAGGCGCTGCGCAAACTGACTGGCAACATCAAGCGCTCGAACACCATCGTGATCTTCATCAATCAGATCCGCATGAAGATCGGCGTGATGTTCGGCAATCCCGAGACCACCACCGGCGGCAACGCGCTGAAGTTCTACGCCTCGGTGCGGCTGGACATTCGCCGCATCGGTGCGATCAAGAGCGGCGAAGAGGTGATCGGCAACATGACGCGGGTCAAGGTGGTCAAGAACAAGGTGGCACCGCCGTTTCGCGAGGCGGAGTTCGAGATCATGTACGGGCTGGGCATCTCGCGCGAAGGGGAGATCATCGACCTGGCGAGCGCCCAGGGCATCATCGAGAAGTCCGGCGCCTGGTACTCGTACAAGGGCAACCGCATCGGGCAGGGCAAGGACAATGCGCGCGCCTTCCTGCAGACCAATCCCGAGGTGGCGCGCGAGATCGAGGCGGAGGTGCGCGCCAGGCTGCTGCCGGTCCGCCCGCCGCGCAGCAGTGGCGAAGCCGCCTCGGCCTGAATCGAGCGCCGACCCGAAGAGCATCCGGGCCGCGGCGGTGGCCCTGCTGGCGCGGCGCGATTACTTGGGCGGTGAGCTGGGGGAGAAGCTGCGGGCCCGGGGATTCGAGGCCGCGGCGACGGCCGAGGTTCTCGCGGCGCTTGTCGCCGAGCATCTGCTCGATGACGCGCGCTGTGCCGAGCGCTTCGTGGCCTATCGGGCCGAGCGCGGCCACGGGCCGCTGCGCATCGGGCGCGACCTGAGGGCCCAGGGAGCCGAGCCTGCGCTGATCGATGCGGCCCTTGCGGCCGGACCCGATTGGCGGGCATTGGCCTGCCAGGTCCGCCGGCGCAAGTTCGGCGCGGCCCTCCCGGCCGGCTGGGCCGAGAAGGCGCGTCAAGCCCGTTTTTTGCAGTATCGGGGCTTTTCATCGGATGATATCCGGGCGGCTACTGGCGCCGAGCTCGAACTGGACTGACACCCTTGAGGCGACCCCCCTGTCTTGGCGCGGCCGACGTACGGCGCGTATTTCTCGAATTCTTCCGCGACCGCGGCCACACCGTCGTGCCCTCGGCCTCGCTCGTGCCGGGTAACGATCCGACGCTGCTGTTCACCAATGCCGGCATGGTGCAGTTCAAGGACGTATTCCTCGGCAAGGAGAGGCGTGATTACACGCGTGCCACCAGCACTCAGCGCTGCGTGCGCGCCGGCGGCAAGCATAACGATCTCGAGAACGTCGGCTACACGGCCCGGCACCACACGTTCTTCGAGATGCTCGGAAACTTCTCGTTCGGCGACTACTTCAAGCGCGAGGCGATCGGTTTCGCGTGGGCGTTTCTCACCGAGAGGCTGCAGCTCGATCCGGCCCGGCTCTGGGTGACGGTGTACCGCGACGACGACGAGGCGGCCGATATCTGGCTGAAGGAGATCGGGGTGCCGCCCGAGCGCTTCGCGCGCATGGGCGAGAAATCCAACTTCTGGGCCATGGGCGATACCGGACCCTGTGGTCCGTGCAGCGAGATCTTCTACGACCACGGAGCCGGGATTCCCGGGGGGCCGCCCGGGTCTCGCGACGAGGACGGTGACCGATTCGTCGAGATCTGGAACCTGGTGTTCATGCAGTTCGACAGGGCCGCGGACGGTACGCTCAGCCTTCTGCCCAAGCCTTCGGTCGACACGGGGATGGGTCTGGAGCGCATCGCGGCGGTGTTGCAGGGCGTGCACTCGAACTATGACATCGATCTGTTCCGCAACCTGATCGCGGCGGCGGCCCAGCTGGCCGGTACTGCGGATCTGAGTTCGAGTTCGCTGCGGGTCATCGCCGATCACATCCGTGCCTGCACGTTCCTGGTGCTCGATGGCGTCCTGCCCTCCAACGAGGGCCGCGGCTATGTGCTGCGGCGCATCATTCGCCGCGCCGTCCGCCACGGTTACAAGCTCGGGATCGAGGCGCCGTTCTTCTACAAGCTGGTGGCGGTGCTCGAGCGGGAGATGGGCGCGGCGTATCCGGAGCTCGCCGCTGGCCGAGCCCAGGTCGAGCGGGTGCTCGAACACGAGGAGGAGCGCTTTGCCGAGACCCTGGCCAAGGGCATGGCATTGCTCGATGAGGTGATCGCGGGGCTGTCGGCGGACGGCGCCGCGGGAACCGGCGCGGTCATCCCGGGCGAAGTGGTCTTCAAGCTCTACGACACGTACGGCTTTCCTGCCGATCTGACCGCGGACATTGCCCGCGAGCGCGGCCTGGCTGTCGATCAGGCCGGATTCGATGCGGCCATGGAGGCCCAGCGGCGCCGCTCCCAGGAGGCGAGCAAGTTCGGCATCGACCCGCACGGCGTCGCGGCCATCGACACCCGTACGACGTTTGAAGGCTATGTGGTGCTCGCGGCCGAGGGGCGTGTCGCGGCGCTGCTGAAGGACGGCGCACCCGTGCAGCAGATCATCGCCGGCGAGCGCGCCGAGGTGGTGCTCGACCGCACGCCATTCTATGCCGAGTCGGGCGGGCAGGTCGGTGATACGGGCACGCTGAGCGCCGCCGGAGTGCGCTTTGAAGTCGAGGATACGATCAAACACGGTGCCGCCTACGCGCACGTCGGCCGCCTGAGCGAGGGCCGCATCCGAGTGGGAGACACGCTCGCGGCGGCGGTCGATGGCGCTCGGCGCCGCGCCACGGCGCTCAATCACTCCGCAACCCACCTGCTCCACGCGGCACTGCGCCAGACGCTCGGGACGCATGTCCAACAGAAGGGCTCGCTGGTCGCGCCCGACCGGCTACGGTTCGATTTCTCGCATCCGCAACCGGTGACCGAGGCGCAGCTCGCGACCATCGAGCGGCTGGTGAATGCCCAGATCCGGGCCAATGCGCCGGCGGAAACCCGGGTGATGGACTATGAGGAAGCGCTCGCCACGGGGGCCATGGCTCTGTTCGGAGAGAAATACGACAAGGACGTGCGCGTGCTGCGGATCGGGGATTTCTCGATCGAGCTGTGCGGGGGCACTCATGTGCAGCGTGCGGGCGACATCGGCTTGTTCAAGATCGTCAGCGAGAGCGGCGTTGCCTCGGGCGTGCGCCGTATCGAGGCGGTCACGGGAGAGGGTGCCATCGAGCTGATGGAGCGCAATGACGCGCTGCTGAGGGATCTCGCCCAGCTCGTGCGCGGCTCACGCGAGGAGGTCAGGGACAGGGTGCGTGAGTCACTCGAGCGTGCCCGGCAGATGGAGCGCGAGATCCGCACGCTCAAGGACCGGTTGGCGTGCGGCCAGGGAACGGATCTGGCCGCGGGCGCGCAGGATGTGCAGGGGATCAAGGTCCTCGCCGCGCAGATCCCCGACGCCGACGTCGCCACGTTGCGCGGCGTGGTCGACCGGCTCAAGGAGACGCTCAAATCCGCCGTGATCGTGCTGGCCTCGGTACAGGGCCCGCAGAAGGTCGTGCTCGTGGCGGGCGTAACCGCTGACCAGACGGCGCGTCTGAAGGCCGGTGAGCTCGTGGGAGCGATTGCGAGCCGCCTGGGCGGTCGGGGCGGCGGCCGCGCGGATTTTGCACAGGCCGGGGGCAGCGATCCGGCCGCGCTGGAGGCGGCGCTGGCCGATGTTCCCGAGTGGGTCAGCCGTCGCCTGAGCGGTTGAAAAAGGCGCTTGACATCCCGGTCCGCCCTGATCCAAAGGGTGTAGAGTGGCCTGGGAGGAGGAGGTCGAGCCATGCTCATTTTGACCAGACGGGTGGGGGAGACGCTGATGATCGGCGACGAAGTGTCGGTCACCGTGCTCGGCGTCAAGGGCAATCAGGTTCGGATTGGAATCCAAGCGCCGAAGAGCGTTGCGGTTCACCGAGAAGAGATCTATCGGCGCATCCAGCGGGAGAGGCAGCAGCCCGCCGGGGATCACCATCCGGGCCCGGGCCCGCAGCACCAGTCCGCCGAGCCCGCCGCGGACGAGGCGGACTCGAGCGTGAAGGACGTGGTGCTCTGAGCCCGGCTGGCGCCCGAACATCCCAAACCTCGGGCGCTTTCGGTATCATGCGCCCCTCCTGGTGGGGCCGCGGGCGGTGTTTTCCCTCAAAGGCTCAAGGCCGCCGCAAGCCATGCGTGCGGCGCACGACCGGCGGGCATCGGCCTTGCGGGACTGGGCCAGGGCGGGATCGAATGAAACGAGTGTGGAGAGATGGCCGAGTGGTCGAAGGCGCACCCCTGCTAAGGGTGTAAGGGTCAAAAGCCCTTCGAGGGTTCGAATCCCTCTCTCTCCGCCAATCCTACCTCTTACCCCGTCCGATACCCGCTGATCGAAAAGCTAAGTGCCTAGAAAATCAACAAATTAGGTACTCAGGTCATCCGAATAGCGTCGGTTGACAGCTTAGCCTTCCTGGGGTAAATGCAAGGGTAGTTTTGCCGATTTGGGGTAACTATCCGTGTCCGCCCTCACAGAACTGGCGATCCGCAACGCCAAGGCGCGCGAGAAGCCCTACAAGCTCTACGACGAGCGGGGCCTGTACCTCATCGTCCGCCCCGACGGTGCCCGCTGGTGGCGATTCCGTTTCGCCGTCGGGGGAAGGGAAAAGCTGCTATCGCTGGGCGTCTATCCAGACGTGTCATTGCGGCGAGCCCGCGAGAAGCGCGATGAACTGCGACGTCAAGTCGCTGACGGGGTGGATCCGGCCGTCCGGCGCCGAGCAGACAAAGTTGCCGCAGCCGATACCTTCGGGGCCGTCGTCGAAGAATGGCTGCGGGTCAAGAAAACGGCGCTGACCGAGAGCACTTGGCAGCGGGAGCGCCACGAATTGACCGTCCTCGCCGCTCCGCTCTCGGGGCGACCGATCGCGCAGATCGAGGCGCCGGAACTCTTGGCGGTCCTGCGCCGGCTCGAGGCGCGCGGGGTCGTCGACACCGCGCACCGGGTGCGCGCAGCGGTCGGCCGCGTCATGCGATTTGCAATCGCCACGGGGCGCGCCAAACATGATATCAGCCACGACCTGCGGGGTGCCCTCACTCCGCGGAAACCCGAAAGTTATGCCGCCATCACGGAGCCGCGGCGGATCGGCGAACTGCTGAGGAGCATTGATGAATACCGCGGCCAGCCGCAGACGATTGCCGCTCTCAAGCTCGCGCCATACGTCTTTTGCAGACCGGGCGAAGTGCGATGGGCGGAGTGGTCGGAATTTACGCTCGAGGGCGAGACGCCAGAATGGCGAATCCCCGAGCAGCGGATGAAGATGCGAGAAGAGCACGTCGTGCCACTCGCTCGCCAGGCGGTGGCGATCCTGCGCGACCTCCAGCCGATCACGGGGCACGGGCGGTATGTCTTCCCGGCGCTGCATACGAGTCTCCGCCCGATTTCTGAAAACACGATCAACCAGGCGCTGCGGCGGATGGGGTACGGCGGCGATGAAATGACTGGCCACGGATTCCGCAGCATAGCGAGCACGCTGCTCAATGAGCAGGGCTTTCCGCCAGACGCCATCGAGTTACAACTCGCGCACAAGGAGCGCAACAAGGTACGGGCCGCATATAACAGGGCTGTGCGCCTCAATGAACGCCGCAAGATGATGCAGGAATGGGCGGATTATCTCGACCGGCTGAAAGCGGGAAAATAGGCCCATCAGCGCCGTTTCCTGGACCAATTGACCACGCTCGAGATGCGCTGCCCTTCGCGCACGCCGAGGTCTGGACATTCGCGGCGCAGCCATGCCTCGATTGCCTTCTTGACCGACCGCGGGGAGGGCTGGCGGGCAACCTCTATCCAACATCTCAACGCCAACAACAACTCTGCAGAGCGGTGAGGCGACTCCTCTATCTCGGCCAGTAGCCCCTCCGCGCAGTCGTGAGCCGGCACCTGCGGCTCGCCATAGCGATGATTCGCTGCCTCGCGATGGCGTAGTCGCCAAAACTCAGCTTCCTCGGCCGCCTCCGCCCAGTCATCGTGCGTGCGCTGGCGCGGATCCATGCGCAGGGCGTACTCGACCGCTCGCGGTCTCTCGGTTCCGGCTCGGGCGGCCCTGCGGGCAGTTTCAGCAGCGGCGCGCGGAGCTCGGGGTCGACGGCCCCTGCAGGGGGCGCGGGCCCTGCAGGCCAGAGGTCGGCCGGCGGGCCCTCGCCCAATATCCGTTTCGGGGACCGCGGCGCCACTGTGGGGGGCACGGGTTCGGCGTCGCGCTCGGCGGGGGCGGCTGGCTCCGGGGCCGCCCTCGGCCAGGGACCGGCTCAGGGCGGCGCCAGCGCCGGCTCAGGCGCCACAGGTGCCGCTGGCGCGAGTTCAGGGAGCCCCCGCGCGGCGCAGCCGGGACCGGATCGTGGCGCCGCGGGCGCTACAGGCGCTCCCGCCAGTGGCGCAGGGGCGGCAGCAAAGGATGGCAAGAGCTTCTTCAGCCGCACGGCGGCCGAGCACGCGGTGAACGTCGTCAAACACGCCTCGAAAGGACTCGGACACCCACAGGACGCGCTGCGCCACCAGGGACTCTCGGGCGGCATCAATATCCGGCTGAATCACCCGGAGTAGAGCAACCCGCTGCGGTACAATGCCCATTACAAGATTTGCCATGAATTTCAGTGCAGATGGACCACAACACTGAGGAAACCGTTCGGCGGTTCCTTGCCAAGATCTCTCCCGAGTATGAGATCGCGGGCGCGATCCTTTATGGAAGTCGCGCCCGAGGCACTCATAGACCTGATAGCGATGCCGATGTCGCGGTGCTGCTCAGAGGCAAACACCAGCGATTTCTGTCCACCAAGTTGGCGATGGCGGACATTGCGTTCGACCTCATGCTCGAGACGGGCATTCTCGTTTCTCCGATCCCTATCTGGATGGACGAGTGGGAGCGCCCAGAAGAGTATTCCAACCCGTCGTTGCTGCACAATATCGCGAAGGAGGGTCTGCGATTGTGAGTGATCGGCACGCGACACACGTCGCGTTTATGACCAAAGCTGCGCAGGCGTGTTCGTCGGCAAACGTTCTCCTTGAATTGGGCGACGTGGATGGTGCAGTGAATCGTGCCTACTACGCCATGTTCGACGCCGCGCGAGCAGCCTTGGCCGTATCCGGCACAGGGGAATTCCCGGACATTGTTACTCGAACTCACAGTCAAGTCATCGGGGATTTTGGAAAGCACCTCGTCCAAAGCGGTCTCGTGTCAAAAGATCTGGGACGGCTTTTGAATCGCGCATTCGAAATCCGGCGGGTTGCGGACTATAACGGCGATTCTGTCGAGGCAGGAGACGCTCGGGAACTGGTGGACAAAGCGGAAGTCTTCGTCGCGGCCATGCAAGCTGTCGTGTTGGCAAAGGAAAACCCGGAGCAATCAGAGCAAGCCCCGAACACGGAAGTGGAGAAGAGAATGTCCCGAAAGCGGAATCAGGATCTTGAGCGCTGAGACGAAAATTTCGTGCCACTGCAGGTCAAATACCTGTCGGTCAAGCCGGTCTCGGAGCGGAATGACGCGACCATTGCCAAGTGGCTCGCGGCGCTCGATGTGGCGCGGTGAAATAACATGAACTGGACTGCTGCCTCCGCAATCTCCACTGCCGCAATGGCCGCGATGACCTTTTGGACAATCAGGCAGGCGCGCAAGCATCACGGGGATGAGTACCGTCCGATCTTGTCGCTGGGTATCTGCTCATTGCCCTTGGGTTCCAACGGCTCGAACCGGGTGCCCCGGCAACACCAGAGATCAAAGTCAACCTAATTCATCGGGACGTTAAGCCGTTTCGGGTCAGGCCACAGATCAAGCTCAGACCTGGACTCGTCTTGATCCGGTCCCCGCTGGCGCTGAAGTTCCCCGAAATCCGGATCAAGGTACCCGCGCAATTCATTGTGCGTTCGAAGCCGGTCGTGGCAATGACCGGCTCGGCCGCGCCGGGAGGCGCACACGGCGCGTTCGGTGGACGCGTGGCGCTCCGGTTCACCCACTTTGTGGCGCCGAGTTATCCGGCCAAATCGGAGCACCAGGGCAACGTCAGGCTTGCGGTGGTCGTAGCTTCCTCGGGAGAGGTTGAAGGCGTCAAAGTCCTGCGCACTTCAGGCTCCCGGCAATTGGATCGGGCAGCGGTCACAGCCGCGCGGCAGTGGCGATTTGCTCCCTTCAGGGGCGCGCTGCACGCGCGCATCTCGACCGTCGTGAATTTGCATTTCGTGAAGCAGGTCAAAGGGTCGTTTCTCTTGGTCCACTACGGCGACGTCGCGCGGCAGATCAGCGCTGAAATCGAACGCCGGGGGTATCCGCCAAGCAACATGTTGGAGATCTGGCGTCGGCTCCTTAGGTTCATCGACGCGCTTCCTGGAAGCGGCAGACGCGATGGTCGTGGATGGGATTCGAGTGAGACGGAGCTTGTCGGTCTCGGTAGGGTGCAATCGGTGCGCTTCGTGGGGTTCGTTCCTCATGGGTTGCAACATGCGAGCCGGAACGTTCTGCGTCGGCCGCGTCGAGCCCGATCCAGGCGGACTCGGTGGCAAGTCTATAGGGTCACGCAGCAGCGGGGTTTCTCCGAGTGGCTGGTCGAGGTGACTCCACGCGGAACACTTCTTCGCATCGAAGCGGCGATTCACTGTCGGGACGCAACGTGCCAGCGCTAGTATCGTGACACGCAAATAGGGGAACATGGAAAATGTGCATACCAGAACTGTTCGAGGGGACTAGGTATGCACCGGAGCGAATTGAGCGTGAGCGAGCAGGACCGTCGGACCGTGGATGAGCTTCGTGCCCAGGAGCTGCATCGGGCGCGGGAGTTCAATCGGGTGCACATTCTGGCGGCGCTCGATCGGAAGAGTCCCGAGCCGGTGATCATGCAGGTCTTGAACGTCGGGCGGACGGCGATCTGGCGAGCCCGGGCGGCATATCTGCAGGGTGGGCTGGAGTTTGTCCTGCACGATGCGGCGCGCCCCGGCAAACCCAAGCGGTACGAGACTGATGCCGAGGCGCCGATCACGACACTGGGCTCCTCGCCGCCACCACCACCGGGGGCGCAGCGCCGGACGGTCGAGCTGCCGACCGAGGCGGTGCGGCACTGCCGATGCGAGGAGTGGGGCGATGTCCGCGCGGACAAGTCTCTCGATGAGTTGGAGTGCGGCATCGAGAAATTGGCGGATCATCCCGGGAACGGGATGAAACGCGAGCCCGTCCGTGACGGGTACCGTGTGTTGTCCGTAGGCAGTCACGCTGTCTATCATGCGGTGACGGCTGATGTTGTTCATATCATCAGCCTCTTGAACGGGCGCATGGATCCGGAAAGGCCTCTGGAATAGAGAAAACCCGGCGGCCGTTCGTTCGTCAGCGCGATCACCTCGGTCGTACGAAAATCGAGGTCAAGGCACGTCACTGAGTGCTTTCGACCCGAGGTGCCTGCCGCGTCGTTCCGGTCGAGATCGTCCGGAAGCGGGCTGACGGGACGGTGCTTGCGATCGGGGCAAGCGACCTCGGGCGGAGCAGGTAATGCCCATGAAATACCGGTACTTGAACGGACGCGCCGAGTCCTGCGCCAATGACTCCAGAAACTGCACGTAGACCGGCGCGCGTCCCATGACTGGAAAAAAATGACGGGAACAGTGAACGGCGCGAGCGCCAAGTCGTACGACAGCCCGGTGGGCGTATCGGGAAGGCAGACAGAGAGCCGCGATACCGCCGGGTTCGGCGTGAGTACGTTAGCGCACGGACAGATGAGGGTCGCAGGTGCACCATCTCGCGTGCCAGGCAACGACGGAACATCGGGCAGGTTCCAGAAAACCCCCCCAACGGCCAAGCATGGATACGCGGCCGGAGTTCGCGCAGAGCAGGAGCACCGCGCGAATTGCGCCGGATCGGCGCGTCGAGGCGGATTCAGGATGAATGCGCTTCGGCATTTCTGGTCCTTGGTTCCCGCGCGGCATCGAACGGTGGTTGCGCGATGCGGCCAAACCTGGGCGGCCAGCGCCGCCGATGTTACAGGAGTTGCAACCATGTCAGCACAATGGAGAGAATCAAGTGAATACCCAGAACTCGAGTGATGCGACCAAGTCTGCTCCGGATTACGAGAAAAAGCGCGAAGGCGCGCCGGCGAGCCCCGGAAAGAGCGATAAGCATGAATCCCACGAGCAGGGACATTCTCGCGATGAGAGGCAGAACGAAGGTAAAGATCGATCGAATAAAGGAGAGCATTCCACGGGCGTCCGATGAGGGTGAAAACACTCGCATTCGGTTGAGTCGAGGCAATCTCAGCGTGGCTCGAGAGAGCCAGGGACTGCCCGGCGTGTCCTGCAGGGCCACCATCTTGGTGGCCCTGTCTTCTCTAACATGAGAGCAGATCATGAAAACACGTTATTTGCCGATACTGGGCCTGGTGAGCGTATTTGCCGTGAGCGCGATGGTTCCACGATACGCAATCGCCGCCGGGAGCACGATGCAATGTAAGATGCGGTTCAACACCAAGAGCTGGTCGGCCATTTATAAACAGATGAATGGAACCGGCGTGGTCACCTGTGCAAACGGGACGTCCATGCGGGTCAAGATCAGCGCGGAATCCGTTGGCCTCACGGCCGGCAAGTCACGCATCATCAATGGCGTGGGCACCTTTACCGACGTGCGCACCATTGACGATGTCCTGGGCTCGTACGCGCAGGGCGAAGCCAACGCGGGCTTGGTGAACTCGGGTTCCGTCCAGGTCCTGACCAAGGGTACGGTCTCGCTGGAACTGTCAGGATCGGGTCAAGGTATCGACCTTGGCGTCAGCGTGGGCAAGTTCACCATCAGCAGGCTTAACTAGGACGAGTGGGTGTCCGCGAGGCGTTTGCGCGGGGTTGCGCCCGCAGCCCGGTATGGAGCGCGTGGTGCACGAGCACAGCGAGCAAGGGGCGCGGGTCGGATCGGCCAGCAGGGGTGCGCACGTGTACGTGCGGGCATCGGCAAAGCCTTCCGGGTGGAATGCGATGTGCCGCTGCGGCGGTCGGTGATGAGGCGCGGGGCAACGGGGCCGGTAGTGTGGGTCTGGCCTCGTTCTGCCGGCCGCCGTTCGGCAGGACTATCTCGCCGCGGTCGAGCGGCGGTGCGGGCGCGCGGCGCCGAGGGACTCGACGTGCGGTTCGTGGGATCACGTGCCGTGCGGTGTCGCGGTGAGACGGCGCTGATGCGACCGGGACTTTTCGCGGGGCTGTTGCCTGCGACGGGGGGCCTGTCGTTCAGATCAGGCCCATGCACGCGAACGCGATCAGCTGCTCTACGAGGTCGCCGACGCTGTGGCCGATGGCGGCGGCGGCGATGCTCTGCGACTTCTCGAGCCAGTACGCGTAAATGACGGCCAGCACGAACGCGTAGACTTGCTGGCCCAGGGCCTGTGGCCAGGAGACGACGAAAAAGCTCGTCGCATGCAGCAGCGCGAAGATGACCGCGGCGATGATTCCCGCCCAGTTCATGCTGAAACGGCCGAAATGCAGCTTCCCGGGCATGGTGGCCGCCAGGTAGGTGACGAGCAGGGCGCGGGTGGGGATCTCCTCCGAGGGACCCACGTAAATGTCGAAGGCGACCCAGTGCCAGAGACTTGCCTTCTGCGGCGGGTAGCCGGGCGGCCAGCCGGCATGTGTAAAGTTGTGCGCGAGCAGCTGCGGCGCGTAGTCGACGAGCGTCATCAGACCGCCGAACAGCACACCGGTGAGGATCGCCGGTCCGATGTACGTCTTGCCGCGGGGCCAATGCAAACCGTAGTCCGCAGGTACGAAGCGGAATTTCAATATTGCGATGGCCAGCAATCCGAGCGCGAGCATGAAGGTGTGCTGCACGAACAGCCACCTCACCAGGGACTGCCGGGGTAGCGCCGTATGAAACAGACGGGCGGAGAGGAAGGCGAGCCAGGTGCCGCCCACCACGACCGCAACCGTCAGCCCGACGGCGACCAGCAGGGGCACGACCCTCAACTTGAAGGGTGGGCCGATGGCCGCTGCGGGCGTGCTCATGTCCGAAGCTTAGTCCTTGACGGTGCTGATTGTCTCGAACAAACGTATCCGACGTGGAGCGGTGCGCATCATTGCGCGTGAAGTCCAGGTGCATGCCCGCAAAACCGCGGCCTGCTGGCGTGGTGCCCGCTCGAGCACACCCGCAGGCCGCCGCGTCATCTTCGGCCGGCTCGAGCGAAATGGGGGCGGGGAAGCGGCGCTACGCGCTCTCCTGCAGACCTCGGTCGCGGATCTGTCCGAGCAGCCTGCTGGTGAGGGATCCCGGCGCGAACCACGCGCACGCGGCAGGAAGGTTGTCGAACACCGCGACCGCACTCTCGGTCGTGGGATCGCGACCAGGCAGGTACCGGAAAGAATTCAACCAACGCCCGGCGACGAATTTCCCATTCCGCGTCCCGTAGACCGCCACGCGGTAGTGGGCGGCGATGCCCGAGGTATGAGCCCCGGCAAGGATCTCGCCCTCGAATTGCAGTGGGCGCGCTTTGCGCCGGCTGTCCAGCGTGAAGCGGCCGGGTGCATCCGGAGCACCGACATTGGGAGGCGCGGCTGCCTTGTCGATGCGAGCGTGGATGTCCGGATTCGGCGAACGCGGACCGGAATGTGCCGACCGGCGTCGGCCGCTGGAATTGAACATGGCTGAGGTCTGACGGAACCTGGACTACGTTGCGCCGCTGACACAGGGTCGGCGCCGAACGCCGACAACTGACTTGTACCACACTCCGGCGGCGCTCGTCACCGGAGCCGCGGCTACGGCTCCATGTCGCGCGCCACAAGCCTGTCGCGAGCCCCAGGCAGGCGCACAGGCGCGTACCGTCCGGCGAAAGGCGATGCCCGCCGTTTCGGCGGGGTCACGGGCGCGTCAGGATGCCGTAAGGCATTGATCTATACGGGAGGAGGGCGGCGACTCGATCAATGCCGCGCCGCAGAGGCCTGGAACCGGCGCGTCATCCGCCGCGTTGATGAAACACCGCAGGGACGTGGGTCGACTCGGTCCGTCACGCAGGGCGGCGCGATCCCGCGGAGCGGCCCTCGAGGGTGCATCGGGCCGACATGACGGTCCGGGCGAGGCGCATGGCATGTTCCCATGGCCGACCGGCCTCATCCGTGCCGGCCCTCAGTGCACGGCGCCCTGGGAGTCCGCCGCCAACGTGTTGCTGTAGAAGGTATCCAGAACCGCGTGCATCGCCTTCAGTGCATGCGGATTCAGATAGATCATGTGACCCGACTTGAAGTAGGCGAACGTGATGTGCTTGCGCAGCTTCGGGCTCAACATGGCATGGTCGAGATCGTATTCCGTCTCGAAAAACGGCGTGGCCAGATCGAAGTATCCGTTCTCGGACAACACGCGCAGATAGGGGTTCTTGCGCATGGCCGCCGCCAGATCGCCGGCGACATAAGGCCGTGACCGATGATCGTGCTTCCAATCCCACTGCTTGTAGGCCTGGTTGCTTTCCTCTTTGTAGTGACGGCTGGAGTAATATTTCAGTATGTTGTGAAGATACCATTGGAAAGCCGCCGCGAACGGCGCGCCGGTGAACTGGCTGGACGGGTCGAACGAATTCCGGGAGCTGACCGCATCGGCATCCGAGGCGGCAAACCGCGCGTCGTAACGTCCGAGGTGCTCGCGCTCCGGCAGCAGCAGCTCCTTGCGGAAGTGCGCGGCGGTGACACGGAGATTGGCACGCTCGAGGTACCGGACCGGCAGGCCCGTGAACTGGTGCATCCGCTTCGCCGTCGCATCGAGCTGGCTGCGCGGCAGAGTATCGCCTTGCCATAGCGCGCGTGCATACGGGCCGGCCGCGAATTCGCGCGCCTGCTGCACGAAGGCGGCCAGGTGGGCGGGTCTGTCCGGCAGCTTGTGGTGATACCAGGCGATCGCCGCGAACGAGGGAAGATAGAAGATGTATTTGTTGTCGGAGCCGGGCATCCAGTCGAAGTAATTGAGCACCGATGACTGCAGAATGACACCGTTCAGGGCGACGCCGTGATCCTGCAGGTAGTCGGACAGAGCCGCGGAACGCGTGGTGCCGTAGCTCTCGCCGTACAGGAACTTCGGCGACTGCCAGCGGTTGTACTTCGTCAGGTAGCGGTAGATGAATTGGGCGAAGGATTTCACATCCTGATTGACGCCCCAGAACATCTTGCCCGTGCCCTTGCCGACGATACGGCTGTAGCCTGTGCCCACCGCGTCGATGAAGACCAGATCCGAATCGTTCAGCAGGCTGTTGTGACTCGGCGTGATCGAATACGGCGCTGGCGGCGTGGGTCCGCCGTTTGTCATGTTGACCCGGTATGGCCCGAGTCCTCCCATCTGTATCCAGTTCGATGCGGCGCCCGGGCCGCCGTTGTAGAGAAAGGTCACCGGCCGGTGCGCGAGGTTGTGTACGCCGTCTTCGGTGTAGGCAACATAGAACATGCTCGCGGTCGGCTGATTGTCCTTGTTGCGCAGCAGGATCGTGCCTGCGGTCGCGGTGTAACGGATCGTGTGGCCATCGATGATGACGCTGTGTTGCGTGCTCACGGCCCGTTCCTTCGGCACGGGGAGGGGAGTCGTGGCGGCTGGTTTTGGGGGCGCGGCGAGTGCGGCCGAGGACACCATCAGCAGGCACAGAGACGGCAGGACGATCGGGCGGGACATGCGGCAATCTCTCCTCGTGAACTGCCGGACAGTCTCGCACCCGCGGCCGCGAGGGTGCACGGGAATGCGATGGGCCGTGTGCCGGTCACGTTGAACGGCTCCGGCTGAGAACGCACCCTCGGACAGCGATGGCGCGGCACGAGAGGCTCGGCGCCGTCAGGGCCGGCCAACTCCATGAGATCGGGTCGAAGTTTGGCCCATCGGTCGACGTTGGCTACCGGCAAGCCCGGAAACCCGGCGCTGCGCCCCGCGCGCGGGCTGAAGCTTGCGCGCGGCGCGGCAGCCCTGTGGGTCAGGAGCGGGGATCGGCTTGCACGGGTTTGGTCTTGCGCGCGGGTGCGCCATGGGTCGCGGCACGCTTGCGCAGACTATCGACAGCCTCCAGCGCCCGCCGCTGCTCCGGCGTGAGGATGCCGGCGTAGAACTTGCGGAACTGCGCGTTGGTGGCCAGGCCCTCCGCCTTGCCGTTCCAGGTGGAGCCGGCGGGCAGGCGATTCTGTACCCAAGTCGCGTCGGCAAGGACGTGTGCGAGGCCGCCGCTTTCCTTTCCGGAGACGGGTACGGGCACCCCGCGCGGATTGGCGACCAGCTCGCCGACGCGGGTCCAGTCGATCTTTTGCCCGTGCCGCCGCAGCTCCACGCGCTCGGCGTGGGTGATCAGGCTCGGCAGCAGCTGGCGCCAGTCCGTTTTCCACGGTCGCTTGCTGCCCTTCAGCGGCCCGTAGGCGACCATGTAGAGCCTGCCGTTGCGCCAGCCGAACAGGTACGGCTGGTCGACGGTGCGCAACTCGGTGCCGTTGGGCACCAGGTAGAAGAGCTGCTTGATGTCCTCGGGAAACATGTGGATGCAGCCGTGGCTCACCGGCCACCCCACGCTGACCGGCTTGTTGGTGCCGTGGAGCAGGATTTCAGGCCAGCCGAGTTGCAACGCATAGTTGCCAAGAGGGTCCAAGGGTCCCGGTCCGACCACCGGGGGGAGCGGCGCGCCCTCGTTGGTGTGCTCGGCGAGAATCGACCGCGGTACCACCCAAACCGGACCCTTCTGATGTGCCACGACGTGGGTCACGCCTATGGGCGTCGGGAACTTGGCCCGGCCGATTCCCACCGGATGCGTGATGACGATCTGAGGCTCACCCGGCTTGTGCGGCGGGAAATAGAAGAGGCGCATCGCGGCGACATTGACGACGATGCCCTTGTGCGGCGCGTCCGGCAGAATGAACTCCGTCGGCAGGAGTACTGGGGCGCCCAGCGGGGGCAGCCAGGTGCTCAGATCGGGATTGGCGCGCTTCATCTCCTCGTAACCGAGGTTGAAGCGCCGGCCGATGTCGGTCAGAGTCTGCCCCTTGAGGACCTTCACGACCTGAAGCCGGCCGATGATGGTCTGTCCCGGGGCCAGCATGAACTTCTCCGTCTGGACGGGAAGCGGCAACGCGGGCGGCGCTGCACGGACCAGTTTCTGGGGTCGTGCAGGCCGGGTCGAGCGCGGCATGGGTGCGGGCGACGCGCAGGCGCCGGTCGTGAGCGCCAGGCACAGCGCCAGCGCGAAACGTACGGATGAGGTCCTCATCGAATTATTATGACACTCTCCTCGGCGATGAGGGAATCCTTTGCCGATGCGCGGTACGCGAGATTGGACGCCCGGCCGCGCGAGGAGCACAGCTGCGGGCCGAGCGGGCGCGGACATCGCCGCCGCCGCGAGCGCGCCCCGGTGCGCGGGCCGATCGTCCGGACCGCCTGGCGCTCGAGTTTCCTGCGCTGTCGCGAGGTCGGTGCGCCGCTGATCCAACGCCCGATGGGCGAGCACATTTCGACCAAGGCTCGGGCTCGAGGCGTGCATCCGGCGATCTGCGTTCGCCTGGGGCGCTGCCAGGCTCTGTGTTTCCGCGCACCGGGCTGCGGCTTGGCGGCGGCCTCAAGTCCTTGAGCGTCGATGCGATGTCATCTATATTGCGGGAGGCGTGGCGGCTTGCCCACGGGGTTGGCGAGCACGGCAAGCGGAGGGATGACATGAAATGCCCTAGATGCAATACCGATCTGCTGCTGACCGAGCGACACAAGCTCAAGGTGAACCACTGCCCGTCCTGCCAGGGAATGTGGCTCGAGCAGGTCGAGCTCGGCGAGCTGGAGGACGAGGTCTTCGATTTCGGCGATCGCTGGAAGGGATCGCTGTTTATCAGCTCGGCCGCCACGACCGATCAGTGTCCGGAATGCGCCGCCCACCTGCAGAGATTCCAGTATCGATTCTACGATCTGGAGATGGAGGTCTGTCCTGAGCAACACGGCTACTGGCTGGAGGCCGACGAGGACTCGCGGGTGCTGGAGCTGATGAAGCGGGAGGAAGCGGACCTGCAGCGAAAACTGCTTGCCGAGGACAAGTGGGCGGCCACGCTGCGTCATATGCGCTCGGGCTCGTTTTTCAACAAGATGCGCAATCTGTTCCAGAAATAGCCACCGTTCGTTCGGCGCGCTGCGCGTCCCGCGCGCAGCGCCGTGTATCGCCCGCCAGGGCCTTCTTTCGCCCGGGTCTGCCGCTCGGCGCGCGCCGCTCCCCTCGGGTGCTCGCGATCCGGCGGGAGCTGCCGCGGGGAGCCTGGCTCGGCGCAGTGCGGCCGGCGGGGTGGTGCCGGCTCTTCGCTGTCGAGCGGCTCGAGAGGCTGTTGGTGCGCCGCGGCGCACCGGCTTCTTCACGCCTGTTGCGTCAGTTGCGTGTCATGCTGCTAGTGAGGCGGGAGGTCGCGCAGGCGCTGGCGCTCCCGAAGCTGTGCATCGCTCAGACGCGCGTCGTAGATCGATCTGGGCTCGATCGATCGCGACACGATGGTCGCGGTGAAAACAATCAGCAAGAGCGGGAGAATAAAGGAGCGATCCCGGCCCGTCAGCTCCAGCATCAGCACGACCGCGGAGATCGGGCCCTGCGTCGTCGCCGCCAGCACCGCGCCCGCGCCGAGCAGGGCGAACAAGCCTGGCGGAACTCCAGGCCATAAATACGACCACGCGTGCCCCAGAACGCCGCCCAACATCGCGCCGGCCGTCAGAGACGGCGTAAACATGCCGCCCGGCGCGCCGCTGCGCATGCACAAGAGCGTTGCGGCAGGCTTCAACAACAGCAGTGTCAAAAAAAGTACAGGAGCGACTTTGCCGGTGAACGCCAGCTCCGACACGTCCTTGCCGTTGCCGAGTATTTGTGGAAACCAGATCGAGACGACGCCGAGCGACGTCATGATGATCACAGGTAGCGTGTATCGCTGCCAGCCCTGCGGTCTGTGGCGATCGGCCCAGGTAACCATGCGTACGTATCCGACGGAAGCGAGGCCCGCGATCGGACCTGCGAACAGCGCCCACAACATGACCGAGGCGGATATTGCATATGACGGAATGACGTAGGTCGGCGCATCGGGCAGGGCGAGCCAGGAGACTCCCACCGCTATCAGTGACGTGAACAGCGCGGGCAAAACGTACCGCAGGGCCAGCTTGCCGCGCATCACCTCCAACGCGAACAACGCCCCGCCCAGCGGGACGCCGTACGCCGCGCCCATGCCGGCTCCGGCGCCGCACGCCACCAGGAGGCGGCGCTGCTCATCCGGCAACCCTTCCCTGTCGGAAACGAGATTGGCGAACACCGCCCCGGCCTGTTTGGGCGCGCCTTCTCGGCCCAGAGACACTCCCATGCCGACGATGATCACCGACAGCAGCGCACTCCCCAAAGTCAGCAGCGTCGGCATTCGACCGGCCTGGAACCAGATGGCCTGTGTCGTATCGATGCCGTTGCCACTGGAGAGACGCTTCAGCAGCTTCTGTCCCACGCCGGTGACCAGGGCGGCGCCGAGGAGAACGACGATATGCCTCCACGGGGTGGCGTGCTGAGCCGCCTCGAGCACATCGGTCGGCGACCCACCCCATGAGATGTACTGTACAACCTCCAGGATGCTCGTGAGTATTGCGGCGCCAATTCCCGTGGCGATACCGGTCAACACCACCGCCAGCCAAAACCGTGCCGCTCCTGGGTGATGAAGCGTGGACGGTATGACATCGCGATCGTCAATCGGCGGAGTTTGAGTACTCACCATGGCCGCGTATATCGCTCAAGGGCTGTCGAGAGGGTTGCACGTGACCGAATACGGTCGTCAGACCGGGAATCCTGCGCACGGACACTGCCGGTTCGAGTGGTATTCGGCTTTCACAATTCAAGGCTCCGCAGAGGCTCCTTTGCAGCCTGTTGGCCGAGTCCGCCTCGGACAATTTATCCTTACCTGCCGCAAAGGCAAGGGCCGGCTCATAGACAAGCGGCGCTTCGAGCACCGCCGGACGGCGCTCGAGGGCCGCCGGGTGAGCGATGACCTGCATGAGCAGCCGGCCCGCCTTGCGCAGGGGAGGCTACGCCTGCGGCAGATCACGCGCTCGTGCACGGAAGGCTATCAGATGCGGAGCATCGCCGGTCGCCGGGAGTTGCGTGGCATCGAGATGGATTACCGCATGTTCGATCGGTGGCGTTGGGAGAAGCAATTCGGGCGTGTGCGCGCGGAGTTTCTGCTCGATGCGCTCGTGGACGAGCGGATCGAGCCCGGACCTACGCACCAGCCCAGATGGCGAGCGACGCAGGCTGGACAAGCGCAGCCGCGCCGCACGAGGGCGGGCTCGCGGAGCTCATCGGAAAATGCCGGCGGCTCCCAGCACGCGCTGATCCCGGGCTTGCGCGAGCGGACCGTGGGCAAGCTCGCCACCGAGCGCCAGCATCCGAGCGGCGTCATTCAGATGCTTGCCTGCCAGGCCGCGGGCGTGACAGTGCCGTAGCGGATGGGATGCCGCGCCGCGATGGGTCATGGCGCGGCTCCTCGGGCCGCCGGTCGGATGCGCTCGCAAGTATGGACGGGGTCACCCCGAGCAGCTCGGGTGAACGGCGGCTCGCGGCGCATGTCTGACCCGTGCGGCGCGGCGGACCGTTGACCCGTCGGCGGCCCTGCTGGTCTAATGGCCGCATGGTCCGAACACTTGCAACGAGGCGTGCTCATGTCGATGTCCAGCGCAGCCGTACCAAGCTTCGAGATCGGTCTCAACGCGCTCTCGGGGTTGCTCGATAAGGCTGAAGCATACGCTGCGGCGAAAAAGATCGACCCGGCCGTGCTGCTGCAGGCGCGCCTGTATCCGGACATGTTTCCGCTGACCCGGCAGGTGCAGATTGCGTGCGATTCGGCCAAGAATGGCGGCGCGCGCCTCGCCGGCATCGAGCCGCCGACGCACGAGGACACCGAGCAGACCTTCGAGCAGCTCAAGGCGCGCATCGCCCGGACGATTGCCTTCGTCAGGACCCTGCCGGCGGGCGCGATCGACGCCTCGGCGGACCGCGAGGTCATATTCCCGCTGGGCCGCGACAACAAAGGGCGCATGCGCGGGGCGGACTATCTCAATCATTTCGTGCTGCCGAATTTTTACTTTCACATCAGCACGGCATACGGCATTCTTCGCCATTGCGGCGTCGAGATCGGCAAGCGGGACTACCTCGCCGGCATTCCCATGACGGTGATTTGAGAGCGCGCGAGCCTTGCCGAGGTGGCACGGTCGGCGGGGTGCGCGCGCAGGCGTCGACACCATCCCCCGCTGATTCAAACGCAGGAGGACAGCGCTTGAATAAGCAGTATGGTGTGATTCTTCTGGGGCTGGCCGCGCTCGCGCCAGCGTGCTGCCCTGCGGCGCGGGCCGCCAACGTGGTCAATCCCTGCGCAGGTCCTTCGGGCCTGCTCGGTCTGCTCGATCGCCCCACGATCGCCGATTCCAGCTGTGTGGTGCCGGACGGCAAAGCGGTGCTGGAGGCGGGCGTCACCGCCGGCAATCTGCCCGGTCTGCTGGGCGGGGTCGTCGATACGCTGCCCAATCTCGAGCTGCGATTCGGCTTGCCGGACCAGTCGGAGTTCGTCTGGCTGCCGCCGAATTACCAATATCTGTCGGTCAATGGCCAGCCGCCGGCGATGAGCGGTTTCGGCGCCACGACCATCGGCTTCAAGCACGTGCTCGGCACGACCCAACATTGGCAATGGACCGCCGAAGCGCTGGCGACGCTCCCCTCGGGTGACGCGGAGTTCGGTAGCCATGGGGTCGGGGGTGCGGCCAATGCGATCGTCAGCTACAGCACCAACGGTCCGCTCGGCGTGTCGTTCCAGATGGGGGTCTCGTCGCAGACCGAGCCCACCCTCGCGGGCGGGCAGCGCTACACGAGCTTCAATCCCGACCTGGTGGTGACCTGGCTGTGGAATCCGCGCTTCCAGTTCTATGGGGAGATCTACGCGCAGTCGTCATCGGGATACCATCAAGGCTGGGGAACCGACGCGGACGGTGGCATTCAGTATCTCATCAACCGTAATTTCGAGGTGGATCTGGAAGAGGGCGTGAGCGTCCAGGGGAACCTCGGCGGCTTCACGAATTACACGGGCGCGGGGCTCGGAGTGTTGTTCTGACCGATCCCCTACGGGACGGATCGGCCCTCGCTCAGACGCAGCCAGCCTTTCACCACGCGGTAGATGTACCAGACGCCGGCCGCGGCGAGCACCACCCAGCCGATGAAAACCAGGCAGAGCACGCCGCCGATCACGGTCCACAGCAGCGTGAACCAGAAGGTGCGGATCTGCCAGTTGAAATGACTGTCCAGGAGCGTGCCGCGGACCTCGGGCCGCTTGATGTAGTCGATGATCAAGGCGGCGACGGCGAGCACCGGGAAGACGATGGCGCCACAGTACAAGCCATACGTGATATTGCCGAGGTTGCGATCGAACGCTGCGGGCAGACTGTCGTGCTGCGGAGGCTGACTGTTCATGCGCGTTGGTTCTCCCCGAAGGAACGTGCGGTGCACGCCAACCCGGCGGCGTTTGCGCTGAATCCGCCGTTACTATAGCAGAGGCCGTTGCGCTCGACAGGGCCGGACGGTCTATTGCACACTGCGCGCGGCGCGATACGACCATCCGTGCTCGAGCCGCGGTCGCCGAGGCTCATGATCATGCGCAAATCACGCGTATCGTCCGAGCCGGCGGCACGCCCGGTTGTGGTGTGGCTGCGCAACGATCTGCGTCTGCGCGACAATCCGGCGCTTGCCGCGGCGGCCGCATCCGCTCGGCCGGTCATACCGCTCTACATCCTCGATGACGGCCCGAGCGCCGGCCGCGCGCTCGCGGGCGCTGCCCGGTGGTGGCTACACCACCGCCTGATCGCCTTGGCCGCTTCGTTCGATGCGCTCGGGACCGGTGTCGGCCCGGCGCCGAGGCTGCTGCTGCGCAGCGGGCGCGCGGTTGATGTGCTGCAGGATCTGATCGCCTCGACGGGCGCAGCACGTATCTTCTGCAATCGCACCTACGATCCGCTCGTCGATGCGGCGGATGCGGCTCTGGAGACCGCGCTGCGCCCCGCCGGCGTCGCCTTCGAGCGCTGTGCCGGGGGCATGCTCGCCGAGCCGGATGCGCTCCTTGCCGGCGGCGGCGGGCCGTTTCGGATCTTCACGCCGTTCTGGAATCGCCTGCAGCGCCTGGAGCCGACCGCGCCACTGTCCGCGCCGCGTGCATTGCCGGGTTACGGCGCTCCGGTGGCGGGCGAGCGCATCGAGGCGTGGGGTCTGTTGCCGCGCACGGGCTGGGACGCGCAGTTCGCGCGCCTGTGGCTGCCCGGGGAGCGCGGCGCGGCGGCTCGGCTGCGCGCCTTCCTGCGCGGGCAATCGGCCGACTATCGCGGCACCCGTGATTTTCCGGCGCTCGAGGGCACTTCACGCCTCTCGCCGCACCTGCGCTTCGGGGAGATCAGGGTGCGACAGGTCTGGCACGCGTTCCTGCGCGGACCGGCGGGAGGACGGATCGAGCTGACCGGCGCGGGCTTTCTGCGCGAGCTGTGGCAGACGGGCTGGCTGCGCAATCGCCTGCGCATGATCGTCGGATCGTTTCTCGTCAAGGACCTGCTCATCGCCTGGCAGCATGGTGAAGCGTGGTTCTGGGACACGCTCGTCGATGCCGACAGGGCGAACAATGCGCTCAACTGGCAGTGGGTGAGCGGCTGCGGTGTGGATGCCGCGCCGTATTTCCGCATCTTCAATCCGGTCGCGCAGAGCCGGCGGTTCGATCCCGACGGGGCATATCTGCGCAAATGGATTCCGGAGCTGCGCGCGCTGGCAGCGCCGCTCATCCACGAACCATGGACCGCCGCGGCCGGGATGTTGGCGGCCGCCGGCATCAGCCTGGGCGAGAGCTACCCGCGCCCCATCATCCTGCACAGTGAGGCGCGCAAGCGCGCCCTGGCGGTATTCGAGGCAATGCGGCGACGCGCGTGAGGACGCGAGGAGCGGCGCATGCAGCGGTGTGCCGACACGTCGGCAACACGGCGCCGCCCGGTGCTACGGCGCGCGTCCCGGGGTGCAGGCGCCGTTGGCGCTTGCGTTTTCGCCGCATGGCGCGGGACAATTCCGGCCGCGGCGCATGCGAGCATCCGCGGCGCGGGCAGTCTGGATCGATCGAATGAGACTACGGCAAGGAGGCTGCGAGCGCGCCCGGGCGCCGTCCGCCCCAATGTCCCGATGCGCATCATTCGGCAGTGAGGTGTTGGTGTCAGCGGTAATGGAGCGTGCCGTCCGTGATCACGCCGGCATCTCGGCGCGAAGGCGGGCAAGCCGGATCATCGGGCCGGGGCGCAGGTGCGCCGCAGAGCGGCTGCGCGGCACGGGTGCCGAACGGGCCTGTTGCGCGGGTGATGTCCTTGCGTGTGACGCGCCATGCGCAACGCCGTAGGATCCTGGCTCGATGCACGGCCGTCGGTTCGCCTCGCGTGGCTGGCCGGGCGAAATGTCCTGCGGCGCTGGCCGCTTGCCGGACCTGCCGCACTCGGCGCGCTCGCCGCGCTCGCGACGCTCGGTCGCGTGCGGGCCGTGGCGCGGGCGATCGGGTCCGCCGCCCGCGAACCGCGGCTCGTGCTGGTGATCTCGGCCTTGACTGCGACCGTGTTGGTGGTGCGGCGCCACCGGCGGCTCGCGCGCGAGGCTCACCGCCGCTGGCTTGGCGCGCTCCCCAATGATGTGTCGGCGATGGTCCGGGCCGTGAGCGGGCCCGTGGCGCTCGGGCTCACGGCGGCCGTGTGGCTCGCGCTGGCCTCGGCTCTGGCGCGCCTGCCGGCTTGGATGCCCGCCCGCATCATCATGGCCGCTGCCGCCGGAGCGGTGATCGGCGTGGCGCTTGCCGCCGCAATCGCCGCGGCGCGCGAGTGGCGCGCGCGGCGCGGCCGGGCCGCCGCGCGGGTGCGGCGGCGCTCGCGCTATTCGCCGAGCGAGCCTGCGCGGTCCGGGTGGGCCACCCGTGCGATGTTGGCGCCGCTCGGGGGCTGGCCGCTCGCCGAGGCGCGCTTCAAGGATCGTCCGAGTATCCGGGCCCACAGTCTCTGGCTGCTGCTGTTGGCGGTGCCCATGAACGAGCCGGTCGGGCACGTCCTGGCGAGTGTGTTCGTCTGGCTGTTGATCCTGCACTTGTTGAACCTGCTGCGCGCGCTCGTGCGCACCGCTTTCCCCGCATCCTGGTGGCTCGCGCCGACGTCCCTCGGGTCGGTGCGCTTTGCGATCGCGCTCTGCCGGCGGGCGCTGGGCGCGACCGCCGCCGCTTGCGCCGTGTTGATCGTCTTGACGTATGCGCTCGGCGGCCCGGGGCCGGCGCGCATCGGCGTGCTGGCCGCCGCGCTCTGGCTTGCCGTGGCAGGTGGGCTCGGCGTGGCCGTGAGCGCGCTGGCATTGCGCGCCCGCTCCAAGGCCGAGCGCGCGGTATTCCGGTGGCGCGGATGAGCGGCGCCGCGGTGCGTTCCACGGCCCCGGTGCTGCGCGTCAGCGGTTTGAGCGCCGGCTACGGCGCGCACCCGGTACTGCGCGAAGTGAGCATCGAGGTCGGCCTTGGACAGTGGTACGTGCTGCTCGGTCCCAACGGCAGCGGCAAGTCGACGCTGCTGTACTGCATCGCGGGACTGTTGCGGCCCTGGGCGGGCCGGATCGAACTCGGTGGGGTGTCGCTCGCGACCGATGCGCGCACCGCCAAGAGGGTGCTCGGCTTCGCCTGTGCACCGGAGCGATTGCCCGGTCTGCTGACCGGACGGCAGTGTCTGGAGGTCTATGCAGCAGCGAAGGGAACGCGGAGCATCGATGCCGAAGTGCTGGAGTTGGCGGAGCGCTTCGCGGTCATGCCGCTCCTCGATCAGTACGTGGACACCTACTCGCTCGGGACGCGACAGAAGCTTGCGGTGCTGCAGGCGCTGATCGGCGCGCCGCGCCTGATCGTGCTCGATGAGGCATTCAATGGGCTCGATCCCTCGAGCGCGGCATGCCTGAAGCGGCACTTGCACGCTCGGGTCGAGGCCGGCCACAGCTCGATCCTGCTCGCCACGCACGCGCTCGATGTCCTGGAGCGCCATGCGAGCCAGGTCGGCCTGATGATTGCCGGGCGCCTCGTGCGGGTCTGGTCGGCCGAGGAGCTTGCAGCATTGCGTGGCGCGGGCGAGTCGCTGGAGGAGACACTCGCGCGTGCCGCGGCGGAGTCATCCTAGCGCCTCAATTCAGGGTGCGCCGCCGATCCGCAACACCGCACGGACGCGACCGAGCCTGTGGCCGCGTGCGCACGCGGCAATGATGATGCCCTTGCGCCGCATGCGGCCGCGCCGGTGCGCGCGGCGCTCAACGCAGCTGACTGTCCTTGCTGGCGCGGCGATTGTAGCCGCTCGAGCCCGGATCATCGCGGTCGGCGAGCATCTGGCAGACCAGACAGAGGCGCACGCCCGGGAGGGCCCGGCGGCGCTCCGCCGCGATGGGTTCGCCGCATTGCTCGCAGTGAGTCAGACCCGCTCCCTGCGGCAGACGGCTGCGGGCCCGGCTGATGCCGTCGGTCACCGTCGCGTCGATTTGTTCATTCACGGCGCCGTCGCCGGCCCAGCCATTGGCCATGGCACGCTCCCGAGGTGGGTTCTCCTCTCCTTAAGTGTACTTGTCGCACCGTCATCCGGGGTATTGTGTCTATACTATCAGCTGATATCATATACAAAGTGATAATATACACTTCACCATAATGGGTCACAGATGACCCCCGATCGTTTCCGCCAGCTGGGCTTTCTGTTGAAGGACGTGAGCCGCCGCTATACGCGGCGTTTCGAGGAGCGGGCGCAGCGCTTCGCGCTCACCCTGCCGCAGTGCCGGGTGTTGATTCTCCTGCAGGGCAACGAAGGCGTGTGCCAGAAGCGCCTGGCTGAGCTGGCGGAGCTCGATCCGATGACCCTCGTGCGCATCCTCGATCGCATGGAGGCGGACGGCTGGGTGCGGCGGAGCTTCGATCCGGCCGATCGGCGCGCGCACACGGTGTGGCTCACCGCCGCGGCGGCAACCGTGCTCGAGCAGATCTGGCAGCTCATCGGCGAGACGCGCTCGGAGATGCTGCAGGGTCTGTCGGCAGAGGAGCGCGCGCAGCTCGTGGCGCTGCTCGAGCGCGTGCACGCAAACCTGAACGCGCTGCCGCCGCTGCCGGGCGAGTCGGGGGACGCCGGTATCGGCGGCAAGGCCGCCAGGAGCGAGCGATGAATGATTCAGCGCAGGGCGGCGAGGCGGTGTCCGCGGCGAATCGGGCCGCGCACCCGCTGGGCGCGCGGTTGCGTCCGGTGCTGCTGTGGGGCGTGCCGTTGCTGGCGATCGGGGCGGCCCTTTATTTCTACCTTACCAGCGGCCGTTATGTGTCGACCGAGGATGCCTATCTGCGCGCGGCACAAGTGGCCATCAGTGCCGATGTCTCCGGCCGCGTGGTCGCGCGCTATGTGCACGACAACGAGCCGGTGCGGCGCGGCCAGGTGCTCTTGCGGCTCGATGACCGTCCGTTCGTGATTGCCGTCCAGGCCGCGCGGGCGCGGCTCGCCGCCGCGCGGCTCGCCGTCGAGTCGCTCGAGGCCGATTACCGGGCCGATGAGGCCGCACTCGCCTCCAGCCGCAGCCGGCAGGCCTACGCGCAGCGGGAATATCGTCGCCAGGTGCGGCTGCTCAAGATCGGGGTCTCCTCGAAATCTCAATTCGACCGCGCACAGCTGGCTCTGCAGCAGTCGCGCCAGGCGGTTTCGGGCGCGAAGCAGCGGATCGAGGCAGTGCTCGCCCGGCTTGGCGGCAGTCCCGACATTCCCCTCGATCAGCATCCCCAGGTTGCCGAGGCGCAGGCCGCGCTCAATCACGCGCTGCTCGAGCTGTCCTATACCACCGTGCGCGCTCCCATGGCCGGCATCGTGACTGAAGTGCAGCACCTGCAGGTTGGCGATTATCTGCCACGTGCCACCAAGGCATTCGTGCTGGTCTCGACGCACGACGTGTGGATCGCGGCGGACTACAAGGAAGACGTTCTCGCCAAAGTCCGTCCGGGCGAGAAGGCCACGGTGACCATCGATGACTATCCGGGCCGGACATTCCATGCGGTCGTGGCGAGCATCACGCCCGGCACCGGTGCGCAATTCGCGGTCTTGCCGCCGCAGAACGCGACGGGCAATTGGGTCAAGGTGGTGCAACGCCTCGACGTGCGGCTGCGGCTGACCGGGACGCTGCCGCCGGTGCGCTCGGGGCTGAGCGCCGAGGTGACGATCGACACGCAGTCCGGGCCCGGCGCACAGCCCGCGCGCGGCTGAGTCAAAAGACCGAGCGCCCTGCCCGCATCATGGATCACGCCGCCGACAGCGCCCATCCGCATCGCATCCCGATCACCATCGCGGTGACCCTCGCGACCATCCTGCAGTCGGTCGATATTACGATCGCCAACGTTGCGCTGCCGCACATCGGCGGCAGCATGGGCGCGACGCTCGTGCAGATGGACTGGGTGCTCACCTCGTACATCGTCGCGGCGGCAATCGCGACCCCGCTGTCGGGATGGCTCGCGGGGCGCTACGGCCGCAAGAGCGTTTTGCTCACCGCCGTTATCGGCTTCACGGCGAGCTCGGCGCTGTGCGGATTGGCCCAGTCGATCGGGCAGATCGTGGTGTTCAGGCTCATGCAGGGCGCATTCAGCGCCGCGCTGGTGCCGCTGTCGCAGGCGGTGCTGCTCGACATCAATCCGCCTGAACACCACGGCCGGGCGATGGCGCTGTGGGGCCAGGGCGTGGTGCTCGGTCCGATGCTGGCGCCGGTGCTCGGCGGCTGGCTCACCGACAGCTACAGTTGGCGCTGGGTGTTCTATATCAACGTCCCGTTCGGCATTCTCGCCGCGGCCCTCATCGTCATCTACATGCGCGAGACCGAGAGGCGCCAGTCGAGATTCGACTTCTTCGGGTTCGCCGCCCTGAGTCTGGCGGTCGGGGCGCTGCAGATCCTGCTCGATCGCGGCTCGCTGAAGGACTGGTTCGGCTCGACCGAGATCTGGATCGAGGCGGCCGTGGCGCTGCTCGGTCTGTACTGGTTCCTGGTGCATACGTTCACGACGCGTGAGCCGTTCGTCAGTCCGGCGCTGTTCCGCGACCGCAACTTCAGCACCGGCAACTTCCTGATGTTCATCATCAGCATGGTGCTGTTCGCGACGCTTGCGCTGCTGCCGCCGTTCATGGAGGACCTGCTCGGCTATCCGGTGCTGACCGCCGGCATCGCCATGGCGCCGCGCGGCATCGGCAGCTTCATCGCCATGTTTCTCGCCGGCCGGCTCATCGGGCGCGTCGACTCGCGTGTGTTGATCGCCGTCGGCCTCGCGATCGCGGGCGTTTCGCTCTGGACCATGGCCGATAACCTCTCCCTGCAGATACCGCAGACGCTGATCTGGAGCGAGACCCTCGTTCAGGGTTTCGGCATCGGATTGACCTACGTGACCTTGACGACCGTGGCGTTCGGCACTCTCGCCCGGCACGAGCGCTCCGAGGGCACTTCGATCTTCAACCTGCTGCGCAATATCGGCAGCAGCGTCGGCATCGCCGGCACGAGCGCGATTCTCACGCGCAACGTGCAGGTGATACACCAGAGTCTGGTATCGCACATCGTGCCGTACGGGGGGCAGATTGTGCTGCATGCGCCGTTCAGCTGGACGTCCGTCTTCGGCTTGTCGGCGCTCAATGCGCTGGTGACACAGCAGGCGACCATGATTGCCTACAACGACGACTTCAAGCTGATGGGCCTCATGACGCTCGCGGTGGTGCCTCTGGTTCTGGTGCTGCGGCCACGCAGGGCCCGCGCCAGCGAGGCAACGGTGGTGATGGAGTGAGCGCATGAAACGAGCGCGAAACCGCGGGCACATCGGCTGGCAGCATGCGCTGGCGCTCACGGCGCTGCTGTTCGCCGGCTGCGCGGTCGGACCGGTGTTCCGGCGGCCGCGCGTGCCCACGCCGCCGCACTACCGGCGGCCCGCGCAGCGGGCAGCGGGTGAGACCGCAGTGCCGGCCCGCTACCGCCAGCGCGTGGTCCTCGGGGCGGGTTCGGCCGGGCAGTGGTGGCGTCTGTTCCACTCGCCGCAGCTCGACGCGCTCATCACACGGGCGCTCGATGACAATCACACTGTCGCCGCCGCCGCAGAGGCGCTGGCCGAGGCGCGCCAGGGTGTTACGATCGCCGGCGCGGCCCGTTACCCGCAGATCGATGGGAGCCTGGGCACCGGACGGCAGAAGTATGGTGCGGCGTTCCTCGGGCCTGAGCATTTCCCGCCCTTCACGTATTTCGCGGCGGGCGTCAGCGTCGCGTATGAGCTCGATTACGTGGGCGCCACCCGCGATCGGATCGAGGAGCAGCGCTCGCTCGAGCAATACCGGCGCAGCGAGCTCGCGGCGACGCGACTCGTTCTGAGCGGGGAGGTGGCCTCGCAGGCGGTGACGATCGCCTCGGTCCGGGCCCGGATCCGGGCGCTCGACGGTCTGCTGCGCGCGGATCGAACCAACGTCAATCTGGTGCGCGAGGCGGTCGCGGCGGGCTCGGAGCCACGGCTGGATGTGCTCGCCGCCAAAACGCAGCTCGCCAGTGATGCGACGCTGCTCCCTGCGCTGTATCAGCGGCTGGCCGTGGCGCGTCATTCGCTCGCGGCTCTGTTGGGGCGTGCGCCGGCCGACTGGCGCCAGAGGGACCCGACGCTCGGCGAGCTGCCGTTGCCGCGCCGCGTGCCGGTCACGGTGCCGTCGCGGCTGCTGCGACGCCGACCCGACATCCTTGCCGCGCAGGCGCAGCTGCGCGCGGCCACCGCGGCGGTGGGAGTGGCCACGGCGAATCTCTATCCGCAAATCGAGCTTTCCACCTCGCTGGGGCAGCAAGGGCTGCAGCCGGGCCAGCTGTTCGACGCCAGCTCGGCGGCCTGGTCCCTGATCGCGGGTTTGACCGCGCCGCTGTTCGAGGGCGGGCGGCTGCATGCCGAACGCCGGGCCGCGCTCGATGTGCTGCACGAGCGGGCCGACCTGTATCAGCAGGTGGTCGTGAACGCCTTCCGGCAGGTGGCCGATGCGCTCGATGCGTTGCAGCACGACGCGCAGCTGCGCGCCGCGCAGGCGCGCGCGCTGTCCTTGGCGCGCAGACGCCTGGTTCTCGAACGGGAGAGCTACCTCGCCGGAAACACCGGACTGTTGCCCGTTCTCGATGCGGAGCGTCAACGCGAGCGCGCCGAGCTCGGGCTGCTCGACGCCGAGCAGCGCCAGTACCTCGACACCATCCGTCTTCTGCTGGCCGCCGGCGGACGAGTCACGCCGCAACGATCTCGCGGACGAAGCGGGCCGCGCCTGCGGCGCACGCACGGACAGAAAGGCGCTCTGGAGCCGGCTCCGAGCGCGCAGTAGCGTCGCGCGCGTGAGGTCCGCTGCGCGGCGCGGCCATGACTGGCGCCGCCGCGCCGCCTCCGTTCACGAATGCGCTACAGGCCGGAGAGACTCAGACTGTTCGAACTCGACCGGATCTTGACCACCGAGCATCCCTGGCCGGCTTGCCGCAGTCTGGCACACAGTGCCAGCGCCGCCGGCCGGCTCATCTGCTCGGAGCGCACCGCCGTGACTTTCACGGCGCCACCGGGCGGGACGACCCGGATGGTCGCAAGCAGGCTCGCGAAGCGCCTCTTGAGGCGCTGGGCGGCCGCATTGGCGGCGCTCGCCGTGCGGTAGCGGCCGAGCTGCACCTGATAGCCGGCCAGCGTGTCGAGTCGCGCCTGGGCCCGGGCAGCCTCGGGGGCGCTCGGGAACCTCTGCAGGAACGTCCGGTAGGCCGTTATCGTGCCGGCCGTGCGCGCGGCCCGCCACGCGCTCGATTCCTTCAGGGCGCTGATCGCGCCCTGCGCCTGGGCCGTGTATGCGCCGGCGGGGTATCGTGTCAGGTAGTGCCGATAGGCCTGCTCGGTGCCGGCACTCTTGGCGGCCCGCCAGGCGCGGGTATCCTCCAGCGCGGCGATGCGATTGCGCGCCTGTTGCACCCGCGGATCGTCGGGATGTTGGCGGATGAAGCCGCGGTAGGCGGCGACCGTGCCCTGCGCCGAGGCCTTCTGCCAGGCGGCGTTGGAGGAGCTGCAGGCGACGAGGCCCACCGCAGCGAGCAGTCCGGCACACAAGGATGCAAGCGATGGATGTTTCACGATGACTCCCCCGCGCAGACCGACAAAAACGCAAAATGCTACTGCAACGCCGGAAAATGTTCCAGGGATGACATCGCGGCCGTCGCCTCGGATGGCGGTACGACGCGCAGGATCGAACATAGGGACTTGCCGCAACCAGGCGTTTGGTGCTACGCATTTCCCGTGGGAATGCCCTTGTATTAGTCTCGAGGCCGTCATGCGGGAGCCGGCTACGGTACAGCGGGTGGGCGCGGCGGGCGCCCCGTTGCGGACTGGCCGGCTGGCGGGACACTGCGGAATGACGCTGCAATGAGCGTAAAGTGCGTGCTTGAGACATCGATGCGGCGCCGGCAGCCGGCTCGCCGCATAAATTCGATACCGGAGGTTGGTTGACATGATCAACGGAACCGTGGTCGATCTGTCCCGCGTGCAGTTCGCGGCCACCGCGCTGTATCACTTCCTGTTCGTACCGCTCACGCTGGGCCTGAGCTTCCTGCTCGCCGCGATGGAGACCGTGTACGTCACGACCGGCAAGCCTATCTACCGGCAGATGGCGCAGTTCTGGGGCAAGTTGTTCATGATCAACTTCGCGCTGGGCGTGGCCACGGGTCTGACCATGGAGTTCCAGTTCGGTACCAACTGGTCGTTCTATTCCAGCTTCGTCGGCGACATCTTCGGCGCGCCGCTCGCCATCGAGGGATTGATGGCGTTCTTCATGGAATCGACCTTCGTCGGTCTGATGGTGTTCGGCTGGGAGCGCCTGTCCAAGGGGCAGCATCTGGCCGTCACCTGGCTGGTGGCGTTCGGCTCGAATCTCTCGGCGCTGTGGATCCTGGTGGCCAACGGCTTCATGCAGGATCCCGTGGGCGCGACCTTCGATCCGTTCACGATGCGCATGCAGCTGACCAGCTTCCAGAAGCTCATCTTCAGCCCCGACGTGCAGTCGAAGTTCGTGCACACGAGCATCGCCGGTTACGTGACGGCGGCGGTCTTCGTCACCGGCGTCAGCGCCTTCTACCTGCTGCACAAGCGCCACGTGCCGCTCGCCAAGCGCTCGTTGCGCATGGCCGCGCTGTTCGGCGTGCTGGCCACCATCGGCGTGATCACGCTCGGGGATGCGTTGGGCTTCGTGGCCGCGCGGGTGCAGCCGACGAAGCTCGCGGCCATGGAAGGGCTGTGGAAGGCCCAGTCCGCGCCCATGCCGTTCAATCTCATCGCTTTCCCGAGCCAGAGCGCGCAGAAGAACTACGGCGCGGTGCAAGTGCCGGATCTGCTGTCGCTGTTGGTCACGCACTCCCTCGACGGCAGGGTGCTCGGCATCGATGCGCTCGAGCGGCAGGCGCAGCGCAGGATCGAGCAGGGTATCCCGGCGGTGCAGGCCCTGCGCGTGCTCGCGAGCGATCCCACCAATGCGGCGGCGCTGGCGCGATTCGATGCCCATCGGCGTGATCTGGGCTACGGATTCCTGCTGCAGCGCTATGCGCCCAATGTCAGCCAGGCGACCCCGGCGCAGGTGCGCGCGGCGGCGCGCGGCGCCATTCCGCCCGTGGCGGCGGTGTTCTGGTCGTTTCGCGTCATGGTGGGCCTCGGCCTGCTGATGCTGGCATTTTTCGTGCTGGCCGCGCTGTACTCACTGCGCAATACGGTGCAGAACAAGCGGTGGTTCCTCAAGGCCGCGGTGTGGATGATCCCGGTGCCGTTTCTCGCCAACGAGTGCGGCTGGCTGGTCGCCGAACTCGGCCGCCAGCCCTGGACGGTGTTCGATGTCCTGCCGACGTGGATGAGCGCCTCGAGACACAGCGTGGCCTACATGGTCTTCTCGCTGATCGGATTCCTGGGGCTGTATTCGATCTTCATCGTCATCGAGCTGTACCTCCTGGTGCGCGCCATCCGGCTCGGGCCGGCCGAGCCCGGCGGCGCCGGCGAGGCGCACGGCGGGCACGGGATGCTTGCGGGGCGGACGGTGCCCGCCGCCGCGTACGGCGCCAAGGCGGAGGGGTGAATCATGGGGCTTTATGCGACCCTGCAAGTGATCTGGTGGCTGCTGCTCGGCGTGTTGCTGATGGGCCTGGCGGTGATGGTCGGCATGGACATGGGCGTCGGGGCCATCCTGCGCTACGTCGGCCGCACCGACCTCGAGCGGCGCGTGGCGCTGAACATCATCGGGCCGCACTGGGACGGCAATCAGGTGTGGTTCGTCCTCGGCGGCGGGGCGATTTTCGCAGCCTTTCCGCTGCTGTACGCCACGGCCTTCTCGGGCTTCTACGTGGTGATGCTGCTGTTGCTGTGGACCATGATCATGCGTCCGCTCGGCTTCGAGTATCGCAGTCAGATCGAGCGGCCGGCCTGGCGGAACGCCTGGGACTGGGTGCTGTTCGTCAGTGGCGCGGTGCCGATGATCGTGTTCGGCGCGGCCGTCGGGAATCTGTTCCGCGGCGTGCCGTTTCACTTCGAGTGGGACCTGACATCGTTCTACACCGGCAGCTTCCTCGGGCTGCTCAACCCCTTCGCCCTGCTGACCGGCGCACTCGCGCTGTCGCTCGCGGCGATGATGGGCGCATTGATGGTGATGAACGGCGCCGAAGGCGCGCTGTTCCAACGCGCCCGCGCCGTGGTGCAGCGGGCCGCAGGCGCGGCGATCGTGCTGTTTGCGATCGGCGGCTTCTGGGTGCACGCAATGCCGGGCTACCGGCTGGTCGGCAGTCCCGGGCCGGGCGTGCCCCAGACGCCCCTGCAGCAGAGTGTCGTGACGATCCCGGGGGCATGGCTGACGAACTTCGGCGTGCATCCGCTGCTGTGGCTCGCGCCGCTCGCGGGCTTCGGGGGCATGGCCGGCGCGTGGCTCGCGGCGCGGGCGGATCGCTCGCACCTCGGCTGGTGGCTCGGCGCGCTGGCGTGGATCGGGGTGATCGGGACGGCCGGGGCGGCGCTGTTTCCGTTCATGCTGCCCTCGAGCACCGATCCATCGATGAGCCTGACGCTGTGGAACGCGAGCTCGAGCAAGGACACGCTGCTGTGGATGGCGGGCTTTGCCGTGGTGTTCGTGCCGCTGATCCTCTGGTATACGAGCTGGGCGTTCTGGGTGATGCGCGGCAAGGTCAGCGCCGAGAAGATCGCGCGCGATGAACATGCTTATTGAGGACGGAGCGATGCGCACATTCCTCTATTTCCTGCTGTTCATGTTCCTCGCCGTCGTGATCACGATCCTGGCGGCGATCCTCGGGGCCGAGGGGGCCTGGTATTTCGCCTGGCTGATCGGCACGGCCATGCTGGTGCTGATCAGCGCCGCCGGCGGCGCGCTGCTCGATGCGCAGGAAGCCAGTGCCGCCGCCGGGCGCGAGCAGTCCTGATCGCGCCGGAGCACGCCTCGTCCCCGGGGCTCGCCCCGCCTGCGCATCAGGCCGACGGAGCGGGCAAGGGCTGGCTGCGCGGCGCGGCGCGGGAGATTCGCCGCCCGCTGCATCGCGTCGCGCTGTTGACGGCAGCGCAGGCGCTGGCGCTGGTGGCGCAGGCGTGGCTGCTGTCAGGGATTCTCGCCGAGGCTCTGTTGAGGCGCGCGCCGCTGGCGCGCCTGTGGCCGCAGGCTTTGGCGCTGCTGCTGCTCGCGCCGGCGCGCTTCGCATTGAGCGTCGGCGCCCGGGACACGGCCGAGCGAGCGGCCCAGCGCCTGGCCGACTCGCTGCGCGGCCGGCTGCTGCGCAGCGCCCAGGCGCTCGGGCCGTATCGGCTGCGCGCCGAGGCGAGCGGCGATCTGATCACCCAGCTGGTCGACGGGATCGACGCGGTACAGGCGTACTTCGCGCGCTACCTGCCGCAGGCGCTCGGCGCGGTCCTGATTCCGGTGTTGCTGCTGCTGTTCGTGTTTCCGGCGGACTGGCTTTCGGGTCTGATCCTGCTGCTCACCGCACCGCTGATCCCGCTGTTCATGTCATTCGTGGGACACGCCGCCGAGCACGCCAGTGAGCGCCGGTACGCACAACTGCGGCGGCTCGGGGCGGCATTCATCGAGGCGCTCGGCGGACTCGTCACGCTGCGCCTGCTCGGCGCCGCCGACCGCTTCGCGCAGCACCTGGACGAGCAGAGCGAGGCGTATCGCACGCTCACGATGCAGGTGTTGCGCATCGCCTTTCTTTCGGCGCTCGTGCTCGAGTTCTTCGCGATGGTCAGCATCGCCATGGTCGCGGTGTTGATCGGTTTCCGGCTCCTGTGGGGCGAGTTGCACTTGCGCGCCGGCCTGTTCGTGCTGCTGCTCGCGCCGGAGCTGTATCTGCCGCTGCGGGCGCTCGGTGCGCTGCGCCATACGCGTATGGACGCGCTGGCCGCGGCGCAGCGGTTCGCGGCGCTCGATGAGCTGCCGCCGGTGGCGCGGCCGCGGGCGGCCCCCGTGGCGATGGCGGAGGCGCCGCAGATCGCCATCGACCGCGTCTGTTATGCGCATCGCGGCCGGACCGCGGCGCTGCGTGACTGCAGCATGGTGCTGCACGCTCGGCGCGTGACCGCACTGGTCGGGGCAACCGGCGCCGGCAAGAGCACGCTGCTCAGTCTGCTGCTGTGCTTCGCGGCGCCGGACAGTGGCTGCATCCGCGTCGACGGGATGGACTTGACGACGCTCGATGCGGATCAGTGGCGAGCGCGCGTGGCATGGGTGCCCCAGCGAGCGCACGTCTTCGAGGGCAGCGTGCGGGACAATCTGCTGCTGGCCGCGCCCCAGGCCGATGTCGCTGCGCTGGAGCGCGCCGCCGAGCGTAGTGGACTCGCGCCGGTGCTCGCACGGCTGCCTCGGGGCTGGGACACGCCGCTCGGCGAGCACGGACTGGGGCTCTCGGGCGGGGAGTTGCAGCGCCTGGCGCTGGCGCGGGCACTGTTGCGGGAGCGGGCAACGGTCTGGCTGCTCGATGAGCCCACCGCCCATCTCGATGCCGCCAGTACGCGCGCAGTGGAGTCGCTCATCCGCGGTGTCGCCGCCTCGCGCACGGTACTTCTGGTCGCGCACCGATTGAGCGCAGCCCGCGCTGCCGACTGGGTGGTCGTCATGAGCGGGGGGCGTATCCTCGAGCAGGGCCCCCCGAGCGAGTTGGCGAGCGCGCACGGCGCGTATGCTGCGCTGTTGCAGGCGGAGCAGTCATGAGCGCCTCGCAGGCGGCGCCGGCCGAACCGGCGATCCCCCAAGCCCACCCGGCCGGGGCGCGCAACGGGCCCGGCGGCGCGGCGGCGCGCTCCCCGGTGCGCCGGCTCCTGGCGGTCCTCGACCTGCACCGCGCGTGGATGGCCGGCGGCGCGGCGCTCGCGTTCCTCGCGGCCTTCGCGGCCATCGGCTTGATGGCGGTGTCGGGCTGGTTCATTGCGGCGATGGCGTTGGCCGGGGCCGCCGGCGCGGCCATCAACTACTACACGCCCGCCGCGGCCATCCGCGCCTGCGCCATTGCGCGCAGCGGCGGGCGCTACGGCGAGCGCGTCGTGACGCACGAGGCGACCCTGCGCGCTCTGGCGGGATTGCGCGCCTGGCTGTTTCGGCGGTTGATTCCGCTCGCGCCGGCGCGCCTCGCGGCATTGCGCAGCGGCGAGCTGTTCGCACGCCTGCGCGCCGACATCGATGCGCTGGAGCATTTCTATCTGGCCGTGCTGGTGCCGGCCGCGGTGGCCGTGTTGTCCGTGCTCATGGCGCTCGTCTTGTGCGTGATCGTGCTGCCGGCCGCCGCGCCTGTGCTGCTGCTTGGCGTCATGATTGGCGGAGTCTTGTTGCCGCTGTGGATACGGCGGCGGGCCCAGCGCGATGCGACGCGGTCGGTGGCCGAGGCCGGCATGCTGCGCGGATTGCTGCTCGATGCATTGCGCGGACATGACGATCTGCTCGCCTGGGGGGGTGTGGCCGCGCACACCGCGCGCATCGATGCGCTGGCGGAGCGTTTGGGCGGGCGGCGCAGCCGCATCGAGCGGTTGCGGGCCGTCGGTGGGGGGTTGGCGGGCGTGCTCGCGCAACTGACACTGCTCGCCATCCTGGTCATCGCGGTGCCGGCGGTGCGCGGCGGCGTGCTGCCGCCGGCGGAGCTGGCGATGCTCTCGCTGCTGACGCTCGCGCTGTTTGAAGTGCTCGGTCCGCTGCCGGAGGCGCTGGCGCAGTGGCATGCCACGCTCGGCGCGGGGGCGCGGGTGTTCGAGCTGGCCGACACGCCGCCGCCGTTCGTCGAGCCGCGGACCAGCGTCCCGTTGCCGGCGGCCCCCGCCATCGTGTTCGAGGACGTGCGTCTGCGCTACGCCGAGGACGCACACTGGGCGCTCGACGGGATCGACCTGACGCTCGCCGCCGGCGCGCGGCTCGCCGTGGTCGGGGCCTCGGGCGCGGGCAAGAGCTCGCTGCTCGCGGCGCTGTTGAAACTCTACCCGGTGCAGACCGGCCGCGTGCTGTTCGGGGGCGAGCCGCTGGAGGCTGTGCAGGGGGACGTGCTGCGCCGGCACATCGCGGTCATAACCCAGCACACCACGCTGTTCAACCTGTCGCTGCGGGACAATCTGTTGCTGGCGGCGCCCGAGGCGGGTACCGACCGGATCGAGCGTGCCGTCCGTCTGGCGCAGTTGGAGGCATTCGTGGCGTCTTTGCCGCAGGGTTACGCCACGGTGCTCGGCGAAGCGGGAGTGCTGGTCTCGGGCGGTGAGGCGCGACGCATCGCCATCGCCCGCGCGCTGCTGCAGGAGGCGCCCGTGCTGGTGCTCGACGAGCCGACCGAAGGCCTGGATGCGCGCACCGTCGGGGAGCTGTACGCGGCGCTGTCCGCGGTCGCGCGCGGGCGGACGATGTTGCTCATCACCCACCGGCTGAGCGGACTGGCCCGACTGGTGGACGAGGTGGCGGTGATGGACGCCGGGCGCCTCGTCGCGCGCCTTCCCGTGGATGAATATCTGGCCCGCGAGCGCGGCGCATGAACCGAACCGCGCCGGCGGACGGTGTTGCGGATGCTGTCGCGGCACTGTGCCATGCCGCCCGCGGCTGGGGGAAGCGGCCAGGCGTTGTCCGTTCCCCCTTTTTTTTGGGGGGGGGGGGGTGACCTGCTCGGCAGCATCGCCTATCTGTTCCTGACCTGTCTATTCCACACATCTTTGAGTCTTCGCACCGTCTCCTGAAAGGGGGGCTGGACACAGACAAATCGATTTGGTAGTCTTCTGCGCCGTGCACTGCATGGCGGAGGGTGTTTGGGCGAGGCGCAGAAGAGATTGCGATGTGATGATCCCGAGGTACGGACTATCATGGAAGCCGGCACCGGATCGGCTGAGTGGCTGCGCGAGGAGTTCTTCGGTGTTGATCTTGGAGACAGACGCCTGGATCGTCGCTTGATCAAGACCGCTGAGTCGCTCGGGAAGTCTCCCGCCTCGCCGATCAATGAGGCGTGTGGGGATTGGGCGAGCACGCAAGCGGCGTATCGGCTTTTCGACAATGATAAAGCCAGTCCCGATGCGATTCGCGAGCCGCACATGGTAGCGACGACCCAGCGGATGGTGGCGTGCGGCGGGCCTGTGTTGGTGGCGCAGGACACGGTGTTTGTTTCCTACGGCGAGCACCCTAAGACCCGGGGTCTGGGACCGATCGGTAAGAGCAACGAGGCGCATGATCGGGGTCTGATCATGCACAATGCGCTGGCGTTTACGGCCAGCGGCGTGCCGCTGGGGCTGGTGAGCCAGAACATCTGGGCGCGTCGGGACGTTCCGGACGAGCAGTTCGTCGAGAAGATCCTGCGTCTTCAGTGCACGGCGGTCGAGGAGAAGGAGAGCTCGAAGTGGCTGCTGGCGCTGCGCGAGACGGTGGCTCGGACTCCGAAGGGCGTGCAGGTCGTCACGATCGCCGATCGGGAGTCGGATTTCTTTGAGTTTCTCACCGCTGCGAAGGAGCTCGGCGCACGGTATGTGATTCGTGCCTGTCGCGACCGCAAGCTCGTGCCCGAGGAGAACGCGGGGTGGGAGACGATGATCGAAGCGCTGGCCGCAGCCCCGGTACTGGGGAGCCTTGAAGTCGCGATCCCCGGCAACGGCAAGCGCAAAGCCCGCACTGCCGCGATCGAAGTGAAAGTGGCGCAGGCTACGATCCAGCCACCGCAGCGGCGAGGACATGCCAGAGATTCCGGCTCGACCGACCCGATCACCGTGCGGGTAATTGGGGCGACCGAGAGTGCTCCGCCTGCGGGCCAGGAAGCGGTCAGCTGGGTGCTGCTGACGAACCTGCCCGTGGCGGATTTCCACGCGGCGTGCGAGAAAGTGCAGTGGTACGGGAGGCGCTGGGGGATCGAGACCTGGCACAAGGTCCTGAAGAGTGGCTGCAAGGTCGAGGACTGTCTGCTCGAGACCGGCGAGCGTCTGGCCCGGTACCTGACCGTCTTCAGCATCATCGGGGTGCGCCTGATGCACGTGGCGTATCTTGCCCGCGCGCAGCCGGATCTGCCCGCGACAGAGGTGTTCTCGAAGGAGGAGATCGAAGCGCTGCACGTGCGGATGTACAAGGCGCTGCCGCCAGCCGAACCGCTGACATTGCGCGAGGTGGTACGTCTGATCGGTCGCGTGGGCGGTCACCTGGGGCGCAAGTGCGACGGGGAGCCGGGGATGACCGTGCTGTGGCGTGGGTGGATGCGCCTGTACGAGGACGTGTTGATGTTGCGCGCGGCCAAGCAGGCGTTGGGCCTTACCGACTCGAGCTGAGCGATGCGCTACTGCGGACGCCCCTTCACGCTCGAGGAGATTGAGTTCATCCGCGCCTTGCTCGGCGCCACTCCGGCGCTCAATCGTGCGCGGCTCTCGCGCGAGGTCTGCGAACGGCTCGGCTGGCGCCGCCCCGATGGGCGCCTGAAGGACATGAGCTGCCGCGTGGCGCTGCTGCGGATGCAGACCGACGGCCTGATCACGCTGCCGCCACCGAGGAATGCCAAGCCGCCTCCGTACCTCGCTCGTCCTGAGATCGAGCAGGCGGTGCTCGCACCGCCGAGCGTCCCGGCGGTCGATCTCACTCGCCTGACGATCGATCCGGTCAGCCATAAGCGCGAGTCCTTGCTGTGGAACGCCTACATCCAGCATCACCACTATCTGGGGCATCAACCCATGCCCGGTGCGCAGCTGCGCTACTTCGTGCGCGCAGCCGGCGAGGTGGTTGCTCTGCTGTCTTTCGGTGCGAGCGCCTGGAAGACCCAGCCGCGCGACGAGTTCATCGGTTGGACGCGCGAGCAGCGAGAGCGCAATCTTCACCTCGTGATCAACAACGCCCGCTTTCTCATCCTTCCATGGATCCAATGCAAGAACCTCGCCTCGCGGGTCCTGGCTCTGGCTGCCCGTCGCCTGGGTGAAGACTGGCAGCTCCGATACGCCTATCGACCGGTGCTGCTGGAGACCTTCGTCGAGAAGCCCCGCTTCGCCGGCACCTGCTACAAGGCCGCCAACTGGTTGTGCCTCGGCGACACCCAGGGGCGCGGCAAGCTCGATCGGCTGCATCGCAACGCCGAGCCGGTGAAGAGCGTCTGGATCTACCCGCTTGTCGGCGATTTCCGCCAACAGCTCTGCAACGCTTAACCTTCTCGCACCCACCGCATGGCTCGTAAAAACACAGGAAGGCGCGGCAGCTCCACCGACCCTGTCCCGACGTTCGAAGAAGAGTACTTGGACGTCGATCACTGGCCACACCGTTGGAGTGTCGAGCAGAGGGATCTCCAGCCAGGAGAGCGGATGCTCGATGTGTTCAAGCCCTTTCTGGTCTGGCTCCTCGACCAAGGATTATCTCGCAAGACTCTGCGTGAACACCGGGACAATGTCTGTACTCTGGGCGCAGAAGTCATCCGCCAGCTGAACTTCCATCCGGAACTACGCAAGCGGCCCATCAAACAGGTGTTGACCGAAACCCTCAACGGGGACGACGGACCGCTGATATACCCTCGCTGCTCAGAGGCTGAGCAGCTCTCGTTCGACTCCACCTGCCGAAAGCTCCACCGCTTCCTGACGGAACACGAGTCGACGTCAAAGTAGATCACCATGGCAATCCCGCGTGTCGGCAATCGTCACCCGGAGATGTGTGCAATAGACAGGTTCCTGACCTCGAAATCCCAGCTCGCGCCCCAGGAGGATCAGGGCGTGGTGATGTATCAGCTCATCGGTCCGCCGGATGCGACGCTGCAGCAGGTGCGCAGCTACGAACGGCAGATCTACCAGGCGGCGCGGACGCTGCCGGAATATCGGCAGATGTTCCAGATAACGGGCACCCCGTCGGTGAACCAGGGGCTCGGCGGCGTGCTGCTGAAGCCGTGGAACCGGCGGATCCGCACGGCGACGCAGATCCAGAAAATCCTGCAGGCGCGCTGGAATCACATCGCCGGAGCCCGCATCGGGGCCTTCCAGTTCCCGCCGCTGCCGGGCGCGAGCGGCTTGCCGGTGCAGTTCGAGATCACCACCGCCCAGCCGATCAGCAGACTGTACTCGGTCGCCCGCCAGGTGCTGGCGCGGGCCCGAGCGAGCGGCCGGTTCTTCTTCGTCGACAGCGACTTGAAGATCGACGAGCCGCAGGACGAGCTGATGGTCAGTCCGTCTAAAGTGGCCGACCTGGGCCTGACGCAGCAGGACGTGGCGAGCACCCTCGGCGCCGCCCTCGGGGGCGGTTATGTCAATTACTTCGAGCTCGGCGGACGCTCCTACGAGGTGATCCCGCAGGTGCAGCAAAGGTACCGGTTGAATCCCCACCAGATCCTCGACTATCACCTGCGGACCGCCAGCGGCGCGCTGGTCGAGTTCGGCACCGTGGCGCGGCTGAAGCGCGCGGTGGTACCGCAGGCGATCAATCGCCTCCAGCGCTTGAACTCGGCGATGATCGCCGGGGTGGCGGCGGTCCCGCAGGGCCAGGCGCTCGCGTTCCTGCGCAAGACGCTGCACGAGGTGGCGCCGAGCGGGTTCCGGGCCAACTATGCCGGCGAGTCGCGCCAGTTCATGAAGGGCTCGAACAGCTTCCTGATGACCTTCGGGTTCTCGCTCGTGATCGTCTTCCTGGCGCTCGCGGCGCTGTTCGGCGCGCTGCTGTTCATCAACATCGGCTTCACCACGCTCAACATCTACGCCCAGGTCGGCCTGGTGACGCTGCTCGGCCTGATCAGCAAGCACGGCATTCTGATGGTGCAATTCGCCAACGATCTGCAGCGCGCCGGCGTCTCGAAGCTGCGGGCCATCGAAGAGGCCGCCGAGGTGCGTCTGCGGCCGATTCTCATGACCATGGCGGCCATGGTGGTGGGCGTTGTGCCGATGGTCTTCGCCACGGGCGCGGGCGCGGCCCGACCACCGGAAAATTGATGGGGATCAAACTCCCGGGCGCGTCCCGCGTTAGCGTGCCGCGCGATGACATTTCACGATCTGCGCACGTTCCTCTCGCACCTGGAGGCTCATGGTGATCTGCGCCGCGTCAGTCGCGCGGTAAGCCCGGAGCTGGAGAGCACGTCATTCTGTCTGCGGGCGCTGCGTCGCCAGGGTCCGGCCCTGCTGTTCGAGCGGCCCGCCGGCGCCGAGCATGCGCTGCTCGGCAACCTCTTCGGACACCGCCGCCGGATCGAGGCGGCCCTGGGGCGTGAGCGGGCCGGCTCGCTGCGCGAGCTCGGCGAGTTGCTCGCGGCGCTGAAGGAGCCGCACTGGCCGGCGAACGTGCGCGAAGCGCTCGCGAGCTGGCCGCAGTTCGCGCAGCTCGCGCATGTCGCGCCGCGGCGCCTCCCGCGCGCGCCGTTTCAGGAATACACCCTGGGCGGGGCCGAGATCGATCTGACCCGGCTGCCGATCCAGCGATGTTGGCCCGAAGATGCGGCCCGGCTGATCACCCTCGGGCTGGTGGTCACGCGCGGCCCGCGCAAGGCGCGCCAGAACGTGGCCGTTTATCGCCAGCAGGTGATCGGCCCCAATCGGGTGATCATGCGCTGGCTGGCGCACCGGGGCGGGGCCGGCGATTTCGCCGATTGGCAGGCCGACCGGCCGGGCGAGCCGTTTCCGGTGCTCATCGCCATCGGCACCGATCCGGCGACGCTGCTGGCCGCGGCGGCGCCGATTCCCGATACCCTCTCGGAATACGAGTTCGCTGGCCTGTTGCGCGGCGAACGCAGTGCTGTCGTACACTGCGAGGTGAGCGGACTGGACGCGCCGGCCGGCGCGGAGATCGTCATGGAGGGCTTCATCCGGCCCGGCGATACCGCAATGGAAGGTCCGTTCGGCGATCACACCGGTTACTATAATTCGCAGGCGCCTTTCCCGGTGGTGACGCTCGAGCGGCTGCACCTGCGCTCCGGGGCGATCTACCAGGGCAGCTACATGGGACGCGCGCCGCACGACGAGCCGTCGGTGATGGCGCTGGCGCTGAACGAGCTGTTCGTGCCCATCCTGCGGCGCATATTCCCCGAGATCGTCGACTTTCATCTGCCGCCGGAGGCGTGCTCGTACCGCCTGGCCGTGGTCAGCATCCGCAAGCAGTATCCCGGCCATGCCCGGCGCATCATGATGGGGATCTGGTCCTACCTGCGCCAGTTCACCTACACGAAATTCGTGATCGTCACGGACGAGGACATCGACGTGCGCAATTGGCAGGAAGTGATCTGGGCCGTTGCGACCCGCGTCGATCCGGCGCGTGACTCGCTGCTGGTCGAGCACACTCCCATCGACTACCTCGACTTCGCCAGCCCGGTGAGCGGGTTGGGCTCGAAGCTCGGGCTCGACGCGACGCACAAATGGAGCGCCGAGAGCGCCCGGCAGTGGGGCCGTCCCATCCGGCTCGACGCGGTGGTCGAGCGGCGGGTCGATGCGCTGTGGCAGGAGTGCATCGGCGATGCCTGAACAGCCCGGAGTCGAGCTGGTGTGTCCGGCCGGAACGCTTCCGGCCCTGCATGCTGCCGTGGACAACGGCGCCGATGCCGTGTATCTCGGTCTGCGCGACGGTCTCAATGCGCGTAATTTCCCCGGCCTGAACTTCTCCCTCGCCGATGCGCGCCGCGGCATCGATTACGCCCATGACCGCCACGTGCGCGTCTTCGTCGCGCTCAACGTGTATCCCCAGCCGAGCCGCTGGCCCGCCGCGACCGCCGCCGTCGATGCGGCCGCCGACGCCGGGGCCGATGCCGTGATCCTTGCCGATCCGGGCCTGCTCGCCTACGCGGCCGAGCGCCATCCGGGGCTCAACCGGCACCTGTCCGTGCAGGCTTCGGCCAGCAATTGGCGCGCGCTCGAGTTTTATCAGCAGCGCTTCGGCATACGCCGCGCCGTGTTGCCGCGCGTGCTGTCCCTGGCGCAGGTGCGGCGTGTCATCGAGCGCGTGAGCATGGAGATCGAGGTGTTTGGATTCGGGAGTCTGTGCATCATGGTGGAGGGACGCTGCGCGCTCTCGGCGCATGTGACCGGCGAATCCCCCAACACGCACGGGGTGTGCTCGCCGGCCCATGCGGTGCGCTGGCAGGAGCAGCCGACGGGCCGCCAGGCGCGCCTCAACGGGGTGCTGATCGATGAATTCGCGCCGCGCGAGCCGGCCGGCTACCCGACGCTGTGCAAGGGGCGCTTCGAGGCGCTCGGCGCGATCATGCACGCACTGGAGGAACCTGCCAGCCTCAGCGTGCTCGATCTGCTGCCGCAGCTGCTCGCCGCCGGAGTGCGCGCCATCAAGGTCGAAGGCCGTCAACGCAGCCCGGCGTACGTGGCGCAGGTGACCCGCGCGCTGCGGGTTGCGCTCGACAGCTGCCGGCGCGACCCCGGCAACTACCGTCCGCCCGCCGGCTGCGGGGCGGCTCTCGAGCGGCTTGCCGAGGGCCGTACCCACACGCTCGGGGCGTACAGCAGACCCTGGCAATAGAGGCGCGCGAGGATGAAGCTCTCGGTCGGCCCGCTGCTCTACCACTGGAGTCGTCCGGAGGTGTTCGCGTTCTACCGCGAACTCGCGTCCCAGCCGGTCGACTGCGTGTATCTTGGCGAAGTGGTGTGCTCGAAGCGGCGGGAACTCGGCCACGCGGAGTGGGCCGCGATCGCGCGCGAACTCACCGCCGCCGGCAAGGAGGTCATCGTCTCGACCCTGGCGCTGATGGAAGCGGAGTCGGAGCTGGCCGCGCTCGCGCGCGTCGTGGCCGACGCCGTGACCATCGAGGCCAACGACATGGCGGCCGTGCAGCTCGCCGGCGGCCGGCCGTTCGTCATCGGGCCGCATCTGAATGTCTACAACGGCAAGACGCTGCGGCTGCTCGCGGCGCTCGGCGCGCGCCGTTGGGTGGCGCCGCTCGAACTCGACCCGCCGGCCGTCGGCGCGCTGCTGGCCGAACGGCCGGAGGGTCTGGAGTCGGAGGTGTTCGCCTACGGCCGGATGCCGCTGGCCTTCTCGGCGCGCTGCTTCAGCGCCCGCGTCCGCCGGCGCAACAAGGACGACTGCGGGTTCGTGTGCAGCGAGGATCATGATGGGTTGACGCTGTACACGCGCGAGCGCGAGCCGCTGTTCGCGCTCAACGGCATCCAGGTCCAATCCGCGCAGGTGCGCAATCTGATCGGTGTCGTGGACGAGCTGCGGGATTCGGGCGTGGAGGTTGTGCGCCTCTCGCCGCACTCCACGGCCGCAGTGCCGTTTGCAGCGGTGATCGAGGCGTTCGCGGCGGCGATCCGGGGCGAGGGCGGGGCGCAATGTCCGCCGAACGCGCTGCCGGGCGGCTACTGCAGCGGCCTGATGCGCGAGGAGCAGCGGGGCTGAGGCTCAGCGTGACCTGGGGCGGTGCGGCTCGAATGGGGCGAAGGGCGAGCAGGGCAGCAGCCGCAGCGCCGCGCGCACGGCCGTCGCCAGAGGCTGCGGTACCAGGCCGCGCGCATCGCGCGGCCACTGCCACTCGAGCGCGTCGAGCGCGTTCTTGATCGCCAGACCCGTCTCGGTCTCGCCTTCGAAACTCAATCGGCGCTGGAAAAACAGGGTGTCCGGATCCTCGGTGCGCGCCGCCAGTCGCGCCAGATCGATCAAACGGCCGCGCAGCGTGACATGCGGCGTGGTGCGCGCGGAGGCGACCGCGAGCTTGCGGCCGCGAACCACCAGCGTTATGGTCACCGGCAGGTCGGTGGCGCGCACGCATACCCGTTTGCCCTCGAGCTCCTCCAAGGTCTGCTCAAGTCCCAGTCCGCGCGTGCAGTGATTGAACGCGCCGACGAACAGGGGTCCGAGCGGATTGAGATCGGCGAGCAGCGCCCACCCGGGTGGCGAGGCATTCATGGCCAGATGGTAACGAGCCGCGAACGCGGGAATTTGACCGATGTCAAGTGCGGATAACCCGAATGTGCCGCGGCCGAGGGAGCGTTATCCTTTTCAATATGAACACCGGATCCCACGCCAAACGTGCCGGCCTGCCGGCCTGCGTCAGCTGCCGCGACTGCACGCTGCAGCCCATTTGTCTGCCGGGACATCTGCCGCTCGCCGAGGCGCGCGCGCTCGAACGCGCCGTCGAGCGCGGCCGGCCGTTGCCGGCCGGATCGGCGCTGGTGCGCTGTGGCGCGCGCATGGACGCGCTGCTGGTGGTGCGCAGCGGCTCGGCCAAATCGCACAGCGTCACGCTGGAGGGGCTCGAGCAGGTTCACGGCTTCGTGCTGCCGGGCGAGGCGGTGGGACTGGAAGGTTTTGCCGCCGGTGTCTACACGTGCGACGTGACCGCGCTCGAGCCGCTCGAATACTGCCGCATGCCGATGCGCGGGCTCGAGGCGCTGATCGAGCAGCTCCCGGGCGTGCGGCGCGAGATCCTGCGGCTGCTCGGCGGGGCGCTCGATGAGTCCCAGCGGCTGCGCGGCCAGCTCAATCTGTGCGATGCGCGCAGTCGCGTGGCACGCTTCCTGGCGGACATGTCCCGGCGGCTGGCGCGACGGGGACTGTCGCCCACCGAATTCCGCCTCAGCATGAGCCGCCGCGATATTGCCCGTCATCTGGGCCTTACGCTCGAGACCGTCAGCCGTTCGCTCGGCGCCCTCAAGCGTGAGGGCTGGGTGCGGGTCCGCGCCCGCGAGGTGACGGTGCTGCGGCCGGAGGCGTTCGCCGCGCTCGGCCGGGCCTAACTCGCCGCGTCCTCGGAGATCGCGAGCCCGGGCAGCTGCAGGCGGAAGGCCCACGCGTTCGGGATCGGCGGCACGTGCGCGCCGGCTTCGATCGATATCCGGTCGGCGAATCGGCGCAAGCGGCTGAGCAGGCGCCGCACGCGGGGCACATCCGCGCGGCTCACGTGCTCGAAGCGCAGTGTGAGGCGCGCCGGGGTCTCGAGCAGCAGCGCTCCGAGTTCGGTGCACATCCTGCGCAGCCGCAGTCCCGACAGTCCGCGCAGCGAGAGCGCGAGCACCGGCACGCTGTCATCCGCGGCGCGGGACTGCACCGAGAGCTGTCCGCTGCCGGAGCGGCGCAGCATGCGGGTCAGCCGGGCGACGCGCCGGTTCAACGATCGGCGGGCCGGCGCTGCCTCGAAGCCAAGGTGCCGGCGGGCGTAATCCTGCATCGAGAGCCCGACGATCCAGTCGCCAGCCACGAGCGGTATTTGCCAGGGCGTAAGCCAGGGAACGCTGCGCAGGAAATGCCAGTGGCGCCGCGGTCCGCCGGGCAGGATGCCGCGCCACAACAGGCGCGCGAGGATGGCGAGCCCGCTGAGCGCGCCGTATTCCATTGGGCCGGCGGGCCGGCCGAGCGAGCGGCGCTTGTTGATGATGCGGCGGGCGATCGCATCGTCCGCCAGCAGCCGCCGATGCAGCCACCGGTAACCGCCGATGAGCTCCTCGCGGCTCATGTTCAGCGGCTCGACATTGGTGTCGAGCTTGGTGTTGTCCCCGGCGCTCGCCTCGGTGCGCAGCCGGCCGGCAGCCCGCAGGCGCTCGTAGAGCGGTGTGCGCGGCATGGCGTGCAGCAGCCCGATCATGGCGGCCTGGATTCCCGAGCGGGCGATGAACTCGAACTGCCGCTGGAAAGTCGCGACGGTGTCGTTGTCGAAACCAACGATGAAGCCGGCCATCACCTCGATGCCGTGGCCGTGGATGCGCTCTACGGCCGCGAGGGGGTCGGCGCGCATGTTTTGCACCTTGCGCATCTCGCGCAGGCTGGCCTCATCGGGCGACTCGATGCCGATGAAGGTCCAGCGGAAACCCGCCGCGCGCATCAGCTGCATCAGCTCCGCGTCTTCGGCCAGGTTCAGCGAGGTTTCGGTGCCGAAGCTGAAGGCGTAGTCGTGCCGGGCCTGGTACTCGGCGAGGAAGCGCAGCAGCTGTTTGGCGACGGCGCGGTTGCCGATCAGGTTGTCATCGACGAAGAACACCTTGTGCACCCCGAGCACGCGCAGCGCATCGAGCTCGCTGGCGATCTGCTCGAGTCGCTTGTGGCGCGGTTTGCGGCCGAACATCACGATGATGTCGCAGAACTCGCACAGATAGGGGCAGCCGCGTGAGAACTGCAGCGTGGCGGTGGTGTACCGCGACAGCTGCAGCAGATCGAAGCGCGGCGTAGGGGACTCGCCGAGATCGACCATGTCCGCCTCGCGGTACAGCTCGCGCGGCGAGCCGGCGGCGAAGTCCGCGCAGAATCGCGGCCAGATGCGCTCGGCCTCCCCGCAGATCACAGTGTCGGCGAGCCCGGCGTATTGCTCGGGGCACAGCGAGGCGTAGCTGCCCCCGGCGACCACGAAATGGCCGAGTCCCCGGTAGTACTCGAGCAGCGCGCGCTGGCGCGGAAACTGCACGCCCATGCCGCCGATGCCGATCAGGTCGGCCTGCGGGTCAAGCGGCAGCGGCTCGACGTTCTCATCGACGATGCGCACTTGCCAGTGCGGCGGGCACAGCGCGGCGAGCGTGGCGAGACCGAGCGGCGGATTCACCGCCCGTTTGCCCGGCAGGATCTCGCTCACGGCCCAGTGGAAATTCCAGAAGCTCTCGGGCGATTTCGGATTGATCAGCAGCAGGCGCATGGTGCAAAGGTCATGCCGGCGCGGCGCGCTCGGTGAGCTTGCAGGGTAGCGAGGGGGCCGCGGGAGGGATTGATCGGCGTCAAATTCACCGCCGAGGACAGGATCATGCTAAGTTCGGGGTCATGCCGAGCACGCATCTGGCGCACCGGAACTGGACGGACCAGGCGGTCCGCCGGATCGAAGCGGACTTCAATCGGTCCGCCGATACCCACCTGATCCCGATCGACCTGCCGCACTATCCGGGGATCGAGTTGTATCTGAAGGACGAGTCGAGCCATCCCACCGGCAGTTTGAAGCATCGGCTGGCGCGCTCGCTGTTCCTCTACGCGTTGTGCAACGGCTGGATCGGACCGGATACCCCGATCGTCGAGGCCTCGAGCGGCTCGACGGCGGTGTCCGAGGCGTACTTCGCCCGCATGCTCGGGTTGCGCTTCATCGCGGTGGTCCCGCGCTCGACCGCCGCGGAGAAGATCGCCGCGATCGAGTTCCAGGGCGGAGAGTGTCACTTCGCCGACGATCCGAACGAGGTCTATCGGGAGGCGGAGAGTCTCGCGCGCGCATCGCGCGGCCATTACATGGATCAGTTCAAGTACGCGGAACGGGCGACCGATTGGCGCGGCAACAATAACATCGCCGAGTCGATTTTCCAGCAGCTCGCCCGCGAGCGCCATCCCGTGCCGCGCTGGATCGTCTGCGGCGCCGGCACCGGCGGCACCTCGGCGACCCTCGGGCGGTTCGTGCGTTACAATCATTTCACCACCGAGATCTGCGTGAGCGATCCGGAGGGCTCGGTTTTCCATCGTCATTTCGCCGACCGCGGCGTCACCACGGTCGAGCGCTGCGAGAGTTGCATCGAAGGCATCGGCCGGCCGCGCGTCGAGCCGTCGTTCATTCCCCAGGTCGTCGACCGGATGATGGCGGTGCGCGACGCGGACAGCATTGCCGCGGCGCGCGTGTTGAGCGAGCGGCTCGGGCGGCTGTGCGGGGGGTCGACCGGAACCAACCTCTGGGCCTGCGCCCAGCTGATCGCCGAGATGGTCGCGCAGGGACGCGAGGGGTCGGTGGTGTCGATCCTGTGCGACCAGGGTGAGCGTTATGCCTCGACGTACTTCAATGACGCCTGGGTGGCGCGCAAACATCTGGATCTCGCCCCGGGCATGCGGGCGATGCGCGAATTCTTCGCCGGCCGCGGCTTCACGTCACACTAGGCGGCGCGCGGACCGGGGCGCGGCAGCGGCGGGCGTAAACTGAGGAGAATGTCCACATGATGATCAGGGTCAAGCGACTGTGCGCGCTCGGCGCGCTCGGGGTTCTCACCCTCGGCCCGGCGGCAGCCGGCGTGCGGGCCGCGCAGGCTCCGCTGCAGGTCAAGACGCAATACGGCTGGGTGCGCGGGACGGTGGCGCACGGCGTCATTGCATTCAAGGGCATTCCCTACGCGGCGCCTCCGGAGGGTGCGCTGCGCTGGGCGGCTGCGCATCCGGCCAAGCCGTGGCACGGCGTGCGGCCGGCGCTGAAGTTCGGGCCGGACTGCATGCAGCGGCCCACTCCCGGGGACATGGCTCCGCTGCGCACGCGCCCCAGCGAGAACTGCCTGTTCGTGAACGTCTGGCGTCCCAAAAAGGCCGCGCATGCCCCGCTGCCGGTGATGGTCTGGATCTATGGCGGCGGATTCGTCGATGGCGGCACATCGCCGGCGGTCTACGACGGCAGCGCATTCGCCCGCGACGGCGTGGTGCTGGTCAGTTTCAACTATCGGCTCGGCAACTTCGGCTTTTTTGCGTTTCCGGCGCTGGTGCGCCACGGCCTGCCGGCGGGCAACTTCGCCCTGATGGACCAGATCGCCGCCCTGCACTGGGTGCGCCGCAACATCGCCGCCTTCGGCGGCAACCCCCACAACGTCACGATCTTCGGGGAGTCCGCCGGCGGCATGTCCGTGAATGCCCTGCTGATCTCGCCGCGTGCCCGCGGGCTGTTTCAAAAGGCCATCATCGAGTCCGGCGGCGGCGGCGGGGTGCTGTTGCCGCGGCACCCTCTGGCCGGCGGAGCGGACTCGGCCGAGGCGATCGGCGTGGCGCTGGCGCGCCACCTCGGTGTCACGGGCGAGGGCCTGCGCGCGCTGGCAGCGCTGCGGGCATTGCCTGCGCAGCGGGTGCTCGATGGGCTGAACATGGCGACCGAGGCGCGCGACAAGACCTTCGTCGGCGGTCCGGTGGTGGACGACCAGTTGTATTTCGGGCCCGCCGTCGATGAGTACGCCAAGGGCATGGGGGCGCGTGTGCCGGTGATGATCGGCACGAACAGCGCCGATCTCGGGGATATGCCGGAGAAATCCCTGCACTCGCTGTTCGCGAGCTTCGGACCGTACGCCGCCGAGGCACGCGCGGTGTTCGACCCGAACGGTAAGCGCACGCTGGCGCAGGTTTCGGCGCAGATCGGCGGGGCGCGTTGCATGCTCGAGCCGGCGCGCGCCATCGCGCGCATCCTTTCGGCGCGCGGCCAGCCTGTGTACGAGTACCGGTTCTCCTACGTCGCCACCTCGATGCGCAAGATCTGGACCACCGGCGCGCCGCACGCGAGCGAGATTCCGTACGTATTCGATACCGTCCGTGCCCACTATGGCGCCCGAACCTCCGCGGCCGATGAGGCGATGGCGCGGGCAATGCACCGCTACTGGGTGGCCTTCGCGCGTACCGGCCGGCCGGACCCGGCCGGCGAGCCCGCCTGGCCCCGCTATCATGCCCGCACCGACCGTTTGATGAACTTCACCGAGCAGGGACCGGTGGCCGAGCGCGACCCGTGGCACAAGCGGCTCGATCTGGTGATGCACGAGCGGGGACCTGCGCCGATTCCGTGAGTCGCCGGGGCGCGGGGAACCGGCCGTGCCGGCTGAAGGTCAAGGTATGCGAGTGCTGGATGGCCGGAGATTCATGCAATGAACCGCTTGCGAAGCATGATGCTGGTCTGCCTCCTCGCGGCATTTCCCGTGGGCGCATGGGCTGCCGCGGCGCACGGCCGTGGACCGCAGCGGCCCGCGCTCTGGCGGACCTACGACATGATCGTGGACCTGGACAATCTGCCGCGCACCTATACGTGCGACCAGCTGTGGTATGTCTTTTACGACATTCTGGCGCGCCTGAAGACACCGTATTCCAGCCTGAACGTTTTGCCGTATCGGTGCAGCCGCACGCCCTCGGGCGACCTACGCTCCCCGCGCGTGCAGGTGCAGTTCCAGATGCCCAGAGTGTTGCGCGGCAAGGCTGTGAAATGGGCGACGCTGAAGGCGGTGCGCCGGCGGATCGTCATCGGTCCGGGCAAGCCGAAGCGGCTTACGGCCTCGGATTGCCAGCTGCTGCGCCAGATGCGCGCGACGCTGTTCGAATCGCTGCCCGTGAAGATCGTCCGCAGCAATCTCAATTGCGCGGCCGGTGCGCATTTCGGTCTGACGCTGCAGCTGTGGGTGGCCGCGCCGCGCAAGCCGGCCGCGGCCGGCGGATGATCGCTCGCCCCGCGCAGGCATCGCCCGGGGGCGGTGCGCCTGCGCGGTGGTGGACGAGCGCCGCTCAGGCGGCGGCGAGCTGCGCGGCGGCGAACTCGAAGTTGGCCAGGCGGGCGAGGAAATTGTCGGTAAAGTCGGGCCGCCGATTGCGGAAGTCGACATAGTACGCGTGTTCCCACACGTCGAGCACCAGCAGCGCCTTGCCCTCGCCGGTGGCGAGCGGTGTGCCGGCATTGCCCGTCTTGGTGACCTTCAGCCGCCCGTTGCGGTCCAGGATCAGCCAAGCCCAGCCCGAGCCGAATTGCCCGAGTGCCGCCGCCTTGAATTCCTCTTTGAATTTCTCGACGCTGCCGAAATCGCTGGTCAGTTTCTTCTCCAGGCTGGCGGGCATGCCGCCGCCGTTCGGTGCCAGGGAGTTCCAGAACAGGCTGTGGTTCCAATGCTGGCCGGCATTGTTGAAGACTCCCACCAGATCGTCGCGGCCGTGGGCCAGGGTGATGATCTGCTCGAGGCTCTTGCCCTTGAGGGTGTCGTTCTTTTCCACCAGACCGTTCAGCGCATTGACGTAGGCCTGATGATGCTTGCCGTGATGCAGCTCGAGCGTTTCCTGACACATGCCGCGGGCGGCGAGGGCGCCGGGCGCGAAGGGAAGCGAGGGTAGTGTGAAGGTCACGGGGGCTCCTCCGTCAGTGGATCTGATCCCGGGTGGGCAGGCCCCGAAGGCTAGGAGACTTTCTGGAATTTGTCCAGGAGCCGCCGGCGGCCAAGGTTGTGGCAAAGCGAGTTCTGAGGTCTCGAGGAGATGCCGAGACCGCTCGGGGCTGACGTTATTGTCCGTGGGGGCGGTAGGACGTCGCGCAGCGCGATGTCCGCCGGCCGAAGACGATCGAATCCCGCACTTGCGCCGGTTCATGTGGCTGTATAAAATATCAGTCTGGCGAAAGCCTCGACCGCCGAGCGGGCGGGACATGAAGCGCGTGGAGCGGATCCGAGACGCCGCTCGGCTCGACCGAGTGAGGCACGTCCGACCGCTGAGCCGTGCGAACCGGATGAAAGGTCCCACGGGGCCGAGACCCAATGCGTGCTGTCAGGAACATGTTGAGCGCAGGGTCAAGTTTGGGTGCTCGTGCGCACCGGGACATCTGATTGATGCAGCTGAATTTCAGCCACCATGCGCCGCGCGCGATCCGTGCCGGCCTCGCCGTGCTGACGTGAGCCCCCTGTCGCTCCTGGCCACCGCGCCGCGCGGGCTTGGCGATCTGCTCGCGGCCGAGCTCACCGCGCTCGGGGCCGAGGCGGTGCGCGAGCGATCCGCGGCGGTGAGCTTTGCCGGCACGCTCGAGACGGCATACCGCGCCTGCCTGGAGTCGCGGCTCGCCAATCGCGTGCTGCTGCAGATCGCGCGCTTCGAGGCGCCCGACACCGAATCGTTCTACGCCGCGTCGCGGGCGGTCGCGTGGGGCGAGCACCTGGGTGCCGGGGCGAGTCTGGCGTGCGAGTTCACCGGGCGCCATCCCACCATTGCCCACAGTCATTTCGGCGCGCTCAAGCTCAAAGACGCGATCGTGGATGCCATGCGCGCACCGAGCGGCGCGCGGCCGAGCATCGCGCTGGATCGTCCGGATGTGCGCGTGCATGCGCATGCCCACGGCACGACCGTCACGCTCTATGTCGATCTTTCGGGGGAAAGCCTGCACCGCCGCGGCTATCGCGGCGAGGCGGGAGAGGCGCCGCTGAAGGAGAACGTGGCCGCCGGCGTGCTGATCCGCAGCCTCTGGCCGCAGCTCGCGGCCGACGGGGCGGAGTTTCTCGATCCGATGTGCGGCTCGGGAACGCTCGTGATCGAGGCGGCGCTGATCGCCGCGCGGCGCGCCCCAAGCCTGGGCCGCGCGTATTTTGGCTTCCTCGGCTGGCGCGGCCACGATGCGCAGCTGTGGAGGACGGTCCAGGAGGCCGCCCGTTCGCGCTGCCTCGAGCGCGCGCCGGCGATACCGATGCTGCGGGGCCGGGACCTGGACCGCGCGGCCGTGCGCGCCGCTCTCGCCAACGCCGAGCGGGCCGGCATTGCCGAATGGGTGCAGTTCGAGACCGGTCCTCTGCGGGCGGCACGCCCGGTGGGGTCGGGCACGGGGCTCGTGTGCACCAACCCGCCGTACGGGGTACGCCTGATGGATCTCGAGCAGGCGCGCGCGACGCATCGGGAGCTCGGCACGGTGCTGCGCGAGCACTTCCAGGGCTGGCGCGCGGCGGTGCTGACCGGGGCGCCGCAGTTCGGCATGGAGTTGGGGATTCGTGCCGCACGGACCCACTCGGTGTGGAACGGCGCGATCGAATGCCGGCTGTTGCGCATGAGCGTCGAGCCGCGCAGCCTGCGCCCGCCGGGCTCGCTGGCTCGGCCGGACAGCCCGCTCGCCGAGACGCCCGGCGCGCGCATGTTTGCCAACCGGCTGGCGAAGAATCTGCGGCAGCTGCGGCGCTGGGCCGAGCGCGAGGCGGTTTCCTGCTATCGCCTCTATGACGCCGACATGCCCGAGTATGCCTTTGCCATCGACCAGTACGAGACGCTCGACCCTCTCGAGCGCTGGCTCTACGTGCAGGAGTACGCCGCTCCAGGGGACATCGATCCCGAGGCGGTGCGCCGGCGGCGCGGCGAGGTGCTGGCGAGTCTGCCGCGCGTGACCGGCGTGCCGCGCGAGCGGATCAGGGTACGGACACGCCGGCGTACCCGGCGCGGCGAGCAGTATGGCAAGGACGAGTCGCGCAGCGACGCGCTCGCTGGCCAAAACCCGGTCGTCACCGAAGGAGGATTGCGATTCGAGGTGAGCTTCGAGGAGTATCTCGATACGGGGCTGTTCCTCGATCATCGCCTCACCCGCGAGCGGCTGCGCGGCGCGGCCCGCGGCCGGCGCTTTCTCAACCTTTTCGCCTACACCGGCACCGCGACCGTGTACGCGGCCGCCGGCGGGGCCGTCGCGACCACTTCGGTCGATCTGTCGCGGACCTACCTCGATTGGGCGCGCCGCAATCTGCGGTTGAACGCGTTGCAGGACGGCCCGCATCGTCTCGTCCAGGCCGATTGCCGCCAGTGGCTGCATGATGCGGCCGGCGAGCCGGCCCGCTACGATCTCATCTTTCTCGATCCGCCGACGTTCTCCAATTCCAAGCGCATGCAGGGTGTGCTCGACATCCAGCGTGATCACGGCGCGCTGATCGAGCAGTGCATGCAGCTGCTCGCTCCCGGGGGGGTGCTCGTGTTCTCGACCAACGCGCAGCGCTTCCAGCTGCACGCCGATGTCGCAGTGCGCTACCGGGTGAGTGATATCTGCGCGGCGACGCTGCCGCGCGATTTCGAGCGCAATCCGCGCATTCACCGCTGCTTCGAGTTGCGCGCGCGCTGAGCGCGGGAGTGCGCTTGCCGGGGCGGGCGGCGCAGGGAGGCCTCAGGGCGCGGTGGGCTCTGCGGCGGCCGCGGTCCTTTTCAACGCCTCGAGGCAGCGTCCGTCGATCGCGGTGTCGCGCTCGCGCTCCATCAGCTCGAACGCGCGCTCGAGCGGCATCGCCGCCCGATAGGGGCGCGCCGCGGTGATGGCATCGAAAATGTCGCAGGCCGTTATGATGCGGGTCGCGAGCGGGATCGCCGCGCCGGCCAGACGCTTCGGATAACCCGTGCCGTCCGGCCGCTCGTGATGCGCGCCGGCGATCGGCGCCAGTGCGCTGAACACGCTCACGCGCGCCAGGATCTCCTCGGTGAAGCGGGCATGGCGCTTCACGGCTGCCCATTCCTCGGCATCGAGGCGGCCCGGCTTGTCGAGAATGCCGTTGCTGACGCCGAGCTTGCCGATGTCGTGCAGCAATGCGGCGCGGTGCAACCAGCGGCGGCGGGACGCGGGCACCTCGAGCTCGGCGGCGATCGCATCGGCATAACGCGCCACGCGCTGACTGTGCCCGTAGGTGAAGCTGCTCTTCGCGTCGATGATGTCGGTGAACGCTTCCGCGATGGAGTCGAGCCGTGGCTCATCGACCAGCACGGTGCTCGCGTCGGGCTCGAGCGCCATCACGCGCTCCTCGAGTCCCTCCGGGCGCAAGCCCGACCAGAACGCTCGGCTGCGCCCGACGGCGAAGAATGCCCGACTGACTTGCGGATCGAACCACGTGCCCGTGCGGCGGCGCACCTCGGCATCGGCGGCGCGTTCGCCGCCGACGGTGTTGAAGACATCGACGACCTGGGCGAGCAGCGCAATACGCGCGCCGATCGGGATGGATTCGCCGCGCAGGCCCTGCGGCCGTCCCTTGCCGTTCCAGTGCTCGTCCAGGCTGAAAATGCCCGCGGCCACCGCTGGGCTGAAGCCGAGCCGGCGCACGATGTCCGCACCCCGCTCGCAACGCGTATGAACCAGCTCGGTGGCGAGCGCATCTCCATTGCGGTACAGGTTCACCAGCCGCTTGACGCGTGCGCGCAGCGCTTCGCCGGGTCCGGCGTGGCGCAGCACGAAGCGGGCCAGCTGCAGCAGGCTCTGCGAGTCGACCCGTTTGAAGTCGTGCTTGGTGCGCAGCTCATCGCCGCCGTAGAGCTCCCAGAGGCGCGCGGCGTTGCTGCTGCAGCCGGTGTCCTTCAGCAGCAGCGTGTAGTAGAGGTCGGACAGCCCCGGCGGGTCGAGCCCGAGCATTCGACCGGTGTGCATGCCGATCCAGCAGCCGCGCAGACAGTGTCCGGGCGGCTGGCCCTCGGGGTGAGGTCGAGAGCGTAGCTCAGCGCTCCGATGATCTGCGCGAGGCGTATCGTCGCGCCGGTACGGACCGGCTGGGATATCAGCCAGTCGGGAATTCGGGCCTGATCTGCGGCTGCATTCATCGAACTCTCCGGCCGGCGTTCGCGGCGGCGGGTTCGCCGGGTGATCGGTATCGGGGCGCGCTTGAGCGCAGGTTTTACCAAGATCGGGTGCCGTTGCTCGTGCCCGCGGTCACGTTTTGGGGCGGCTCGCAGCTGGCGCCGCCCCGGTGGTCCCGGCGGCCTTTACAGGGCGCGGCGCTGGAACGAACACGGAGGCGAGTGACCCCGCCGGTATGAGCCATTTGCGCAACGTCCGCGCACGCCAGCCACGGCGGCATTGCGTGCGCAGTGAAGCAGGGCGTCCGGCGGCACATGTGAGAGTCGTCCTGTCCCTTGCGCCGGTTCGCGGACCTGGATATAATGGCAGCCGCACGAACGACGTGCCTACCGCCGAGAGGGCGGGAAGTTACGCGCGGGGGTGCGACGCATGCGTCGCACGGGTGGCCATGGCGGCCACCCTGGGCATTCTGCGAAGCCAGGATGGCGAAGCAGAATGGGCCTGCGCGGCGGAGGCAGCGAACGGGTAACCGTTCACCCGCCTCAGCGCCGCCCCACGAAGAACCGCGAACCGGCCCAAAGGTCCTTGCAAGCCCCAAGGCTTGCAAGGACCGAGATACGGCAAGTGCTGTCTGGAACGGCATGAAGACGTGTCGGGGCAGGACTCTAAAGTCGCGAAGACACCCAGAGGCCCCGCCGGACGCGACCGTCGGGGCCTTCGTTTTTTCTGAACCTATGGATCGGAGTCTGCACATGTCATCTGGTCGTTCGGCCGGCGCCTCGCCGGTGGTCGCGGTCGTCGGTGCCACCGGGGCCGTCGGTGTCGAGCTGCTGCGCTGCCTCGAGCAGCGGGCGTTTCCGCTCGCGAAGCTGCGCCTGCTCGCCTCGGAGCGCTCGGCCGGCAAGACGCTGACGTTTCGCGGCGAGCCGCTCGGGGTCGAGGCGCTCGCGGAGGACTCGTTTCGCGGCGTCGATATCGCGCTGTTTTCCGCCGGCGGGGCCATCTCCAAGCGGTTCGCGCCGCTCGCGGTGCGGCAGGGCGCGGTCGTGGTCGACAACTCCTCGGCGTTCCGGCGCGATCCGGCCGTGCCGCTGGTCGTGCCCGAGATCAATCCGCAGATGGTCAAGACCCACCGCGGCATCATCGCCAATCCCAACTGCTCGACCATCATCGCGATCACGCCGCTGTGGCCGATACACCGCCGCAACCCGATCAGGCGGCTGATTCTCTCGACCTATCAGGCGGCCTCGGGCGGCGGCGCCGCCGCGATGGCGGAGCTGCGCGAGGCGACCCGCGCCTATCTGCAGCAGCAGCCGTTCACGCCGCGCGTCCTGCCGCACCCGTATGCCTTCAACCTCTTCAGCCACAACTCGCCCGTCGATCCCGACAACGGCTACAACGAGGAGGAGCTGAAGGCGCTGTACGAGACCCGCAAGATCTACGGCGACGAGTCCATCCGCGTCACGGCGACCTGCGTGCGTGTGCCGGTGCTGCGCGCGCATTCGATCGCCATCAACTTCGAGTGCGAGCGGCCGATCACGCCGGACACGGTGCGTGAACTGATCGGCGCCGCCCCGGGGGTGAAGCTGGTCGACGATCGGGAACGCAATTATTTCCCCATGCCGGCCGATGCCTCGGGCGCCGATGCGATCCTGGTCGGCCGTATCCGCGCGGACCTGTCCGATCCGAGCGGCCGCTCGATCGCGCTGTTCGTGGCGGGCGATCAGCTCCTCAAGGGCGCGGCGCTCAATGCGGTGCAGATCGCCGAGTTGCTGTGACGGATCGATGTCTCCATAAGGAGACAGACAGGCCGGCTCAGGCGACTTTCAGGCCTGGAATCGGCGCCCAGGCGCTCGGCCTCCCCAGGGGGGTGGATTCCAGTGCCCGCCAACATCAACTCCAGGTCGAGCTACAGCTTGTTGTGAATTCCTGCAAATTGTGAGCTATAGGACGCCTCGTCAGGTGTAGGATGGAGGTGTGAATAGGACGTTTCCTGGGTTTGGAATTCCTACAGCAGGGTGAAACACATGAAGAAAGTATGGGTTGGCGCGATGGCGCTGTTTGCTTTGGCGCTGGTTCCGGCAGCGATGGCAAGCCCTGTGACGGCCTCCGCTCATCAGGGTGCCTGGGCCCACCACACCGCGATGAAGAAGGGCAAATGGTCCTCCGCGGCGCACAAGGCCTGGGTGATGAAGATCCAGCGTGCGCTCAACATGCATGGCGCGCATCTGAAAGTTGATGGCAGCTGGGGACCGATGACCAAGAAGGCTCTTGCGGCGTTTCAGAAGTCCCATGGCCTCGAGGCGAGCGGTCATGTGGACAAGGCGACGCTGGAGAAGCTCGGTCTGGCACACCATGCGATGACGAAGCCGGTCAAGCAATAGCCAGGGATCGACCCTACAGCAGGTCCCGCAGCCGGTAGTAAAGCATCGCCAGCGCGAGCAGCGGGCGGCGCGCGCGCAGGCCGCCCGGAAAGTCCCGGTGCGGGATGCGCGCGAACACGTCGAAGCGCTCGGCCTGCCCGGCGATCGCCTCCGCGATGAGCTTGCCGGCCATGCCCGCGAGCGCGATGCCGTGGCCGCAGAACCCCTGCGCGAAGTACACGCCGGGCAGCAGCCGGCCGAAGTGCGGCGCGCGGTTCCGGGTCAGGTCGAGCAGTCCGCTCCAGGCGTACTCGATGCGCGCAGCGGCGAGCTGCGGGAAGACCCGCAGCAGCCGTTTGCGCGTCGCGGCCCCGGCGTCGAAGTCCGCGCCGCGGCCATAGCTGATCGGGCCGCCGAACAGCAGCCGATGATCGGCGGTGCGGCGGAAGTAATCGAGCACCCAGTTCATGTCGCTGACCGCCGCGCCGTTGGCGATCAGGGCGGTGGCGCGCGCCGCGCCGAGCCGCTCGGTGGCGATCACGTGGGCGGTGACGGGAATGATCTTGGCGGCGAGCGCCGGGGCGGCCGGGCCGAGGGAGGCGTTGCCGCACAGGACGACATGATCGGCGCGCACCTCGCCGGCTTCGGTGCGCACCCGGCCGGGTGCGACCTGCAAGGCGCACGTGCCCTCGAACAGGTGTACGCCGGCGCGCTCGGCCGCTTCCGCCAGTCCCAATGTGTAGGCCAGGGGATGCAGATGTGCGCCATTGGCGTCGAACATCGCGCTGCGGTAGCGGCGGCTGGCAAGGGTGGCCCGCAGCTCATCGCCGGGCACGTAGCGGACGGTGCCATAGTCGAACCGGGTCTGCAGCGCCTCGATATGAGCGCGCAACTCACGGTCGTGACGGCGCTTGAGCGCGGCGAGCATATAGCCGTCGGTCCAATCGCACTCGATCCGATGCTGCTCGATCAGGGCGCGGGTGAGACTGACCGCCTCGCTGGCCACTTCCCAGACGACCCGCGAGCCGTCCGCGCCGATCAGCCGGTCGAGCGTCTCCTGGGCACACGCCACGCCGTGCAGGACTTCCCCGCCGCTGCGGCCGGAGGCACCCCAGCCGATCCGGTGCTGCTCGAGCAGGACCACCGAATAGCCCCGCTCGGCCAGATGCAGTGCCGCCGAGCAACCGGCGATCCCCCCGCCGACGACACAGACTGCGGCGCGCTCGCAGCCGCGCAGCGGCGGCCTCGGGGCGGGAACGTGAACCGAGGCGGCATAGTACGACCGGGCATGGGTGGCGGGCATGGTGATGCTCCTATAATAGCCGCCACATCCATGCCATCAGTGCGCCCCCTCATAGGCCTTCTCGCCGACCGCCGGATGATCGGCCCGCAGCCGTTTCACGCGGCCGCGGAGAAATATGCCCGTGCGCTGCTCGATGTGGCCGATGCGCTGCCGGTGCTGATCCCGCCGCTCGCCGAGGCGCTGGGATTCGAGACGCTCATCGAGCGGCTCGACGGGCTGCTGTTCACCGGCAGTCCCTCGAACGTCGAACCGCACCATTACGCCGGTCCGCCGAGCGCCCCCGGCACGCTGCACGACCCGGACCGCGACGCCACCACGTTGCCGCTGATCCGCAAGGCGGTGGCCCACGGTGTCCCGATCCTCGGCATCTGCCGGGGTTTCCAGGAGATCAACGTGGCCTTCGGCGGCAGCCTGTATCAGCGCGTGCATGAGGTGCCGGGGCACCTGGATCACCGCGACGACGAGACGCAGCCGATCGAGGTGCAGTACGGAGCGGCACACGAGGTCACGCTCGAGCCGGATGGCCTGCTGCGCGAGCTCGCCGGTGTCGAGCGGGTCCGGGTCAATTCCCTGCACTGGCAGGGGATCGAACGGTTGGGCGGGGGGCTGGTGGTCGAGGCACGGGCAACCGATGGTCTGATCGAGGCCTTCCGCGTGGCCGCCGCGCCCCGGTTCGCAGTGGCGGTGCAGTGGCATCCGGAGTGGAAAGCCCGGGAAACCCCCCTCTCGCGCGCGTTGTTTGCCGCCTTCGGCGCGGCCTGCCGTGCGCGCTCGCGCGCGCATTGAAAGGCATACCCGATGGTGAGTGAGCTGGGTCAATTTTTTCGGGATCACGCCATCTCCGAGGTCGAGGCGATCATTCCCGACATGGCGGGCATTGCGCGCGGCAAGATCATGCCGGCGGCGAAGTTCGCCGAGGACGGCGGCATGCGCCTGCCCGAGAGCGTATTCCTGCAGACGGTGACCGGCGACTATCCGCCCGATACCGCCCAGGCGATGAGTCCGGCGGAGATCGACATCATCTTGAAGGCCGACCCGAAAACGGTGCGGCGCGTGCCGTGGGCGGCCGAGCCGACCGCACAGGTGATTCACGACTGTTTCTACGCTGACGGGCAGCGCGTGACCATGGCGCCGCGCCACCTGCTGCGCAACATCGTCGAGTTGTATGCGCAACGCGGCTGGGAGCCGGTCGTGGCGCCGGAGCTGGAGTTCTACCTGGTCGAGCAGAACAAGGACGCGGATTATCCGCTGCGTCCGCCGGTCGGGCGCTCCGGGCGCGCCGAGCCGGGGCGTCAGTCCTACAGCATCGCGGCGGTGAACGAGTTCGATCCGCTGTTCGACGACATCTACCAGTTCTGCGAGGATCAGGACATCGAGATCGACACCCTGATCCACGAGGACGGCCCGGCGCAGATGGAGATCAATCTGATTCACGGGCACCCGCTCGATCTGGCCGACCAGGCCTTCCTGTTCAAGCGCACCGCGCGCGAGGCGGCGCTGCGGCACAAGATGTACGCCACTTTCATGGCCAAGCCCCACGCCAAGGAGCCCGGCAGCGCCATGCACATCCACCAGAGCGTGGTCGACATCAAGACACGCCAGAACGTGTTCAGCAATCCCGACGGGAGCCCTTCGCGGCTGTTCTTCGCCCACATCGGCGGTCTGCAGAAGTACTTGCCGGCGGCCATGGCGCTGTTTTGCGCCAACGTCAACTCCTACCGCCGCCTGACCCGGTATCTGTCGGCGCCGATCAACGTTCACTGGGGCTACGACAACCGCACCGCGGGGCTGCGCGTGCCGATGTCCGGGCCGCAGGACCGGCGGGTGGAGAATCGCATCTGCGGCGCGGATGCCAATCCGTATATTGCGCTTGCGGCATCGCTCGCCTGCGGTTACCTGGGGATGATCGAGGGGCTGCAGCCCACCGATCCGATCTCCGGCAGCGCGCACGAGCTGCCGTTCGGCCTGCCGCGCTCGCTCGATGAGGCGCTGCGCGCGCTGCGTGGCAGCACCGCGCTGGTGAAGCTGCTCGGGGAGTCGTTCGTGTCGGCGTTCACCATCGTCAAAGAGGCCGAGTACGAGGTGTTCTTGCAGGTGATCAGCTCCTGGGAGCGCGAGCATCTGCTCTTGAACGTCTGAGTCGGCCTGCTGCGTGACGCGAATCTTGCGCGGGGCCGTGGTTGCCGCAATACTCGCGACGCCGCGCGCCCGGCGCATCATGCGCACCGGGACGCGCCGGCCATTCCCTGCAGCAGAAACGGGCGCGAGCAAAGCATGACGGACAAGATGTTGGGTATCGATGTCGGCGGGTCCTCGATCAAGGCCGGCGTGGTGGACGTGTCGGCCGGGAAGCTGCTCGGCGAGCTGATCGCCGCGCCGACGCCGCAACCCTCGACGCCGGCGGCGATGATGCCGGTGATCGCCTCGCTCGCGGCCCGCTTGCCCGAAGCGCAGGGCCGCATCGGCCTCGCCTTCCCGGCCGTGGTGAAGCACGGCCGCGCGCGCACCGCGGCCAATGTGGATCACGCCTGGATCGGCGCCGACGGGGCGGCGCTGGTGCGTCGGACGCTCGATCGCCCGGCGCTGTTTCTGAACGATGCCGACGCGGCGGGGTTGGCCGAGGTGCGCCTCGGCGCCGGGCGCGGTGAAGCCGGCACGGTGATCATGCTCACGTTCGGCACGGGGATCGGCTCGGCACTGTTCACGGGGGGGCATCTGTTTCCCAACAGCGAGTTCGGGCACATGGAACTGAATGGCATGGATGCGGAGAAGTGGGCCTCGGCGCACGTCAAGACTCTGGAGAGCCTCGACTGGCGGGCCTGGATCGAGCGGGTGAACGTGTATCTGGAGCGCATGCACGCGCTGTTCTGGCCGGATCTGTTCATTCTCGGGGGGGCGATCAGCGAGCGGTTCGCCGACTTTGCGCCGCTGTTGCACTCGCCGGCGCGCATCGAGCCGGCCCAGTTCGGCGGCCAGGCCGGGGTGATCGGCGCGGCGCTCGCGGCCGCGGAAGCGGATGCCTGAGGCCGGCCGCGCCGGCCAGCCGGTCACGATGAGCTGGAGCGCGCGCAGCAAGCTCCCCGAACTCGGCACGACGATCTTCACGGTCATCTCGCGCCGCGCCGAGTCCCTGGGCGCGATCAACCTCGGTCAGGGCTTCCCCGACTACGACGTCGACCCTCTGTTGGCGCAGCTCGTCGAGCGCGCCATGCGCGAGGGCCACAACCAGTATGCGCCCATGGAGGGTCTGCCGGCGCTGAGCGAGCGGATCGCCGCAAAGCTCGCGGCGCTCTACGGTCTGTCTGCCGACCCGGGCAGCGAGATCACGATCACCCAGGGGGCGACCGAGGCGATCTACTCGGGCATCCAGGCGGTGGTGGCCCCCGGCGACGAGGTCATCGGGTTCGATCCGGCCTACGACGCGTATGAGCCCGCGGTACGGCTCGCCGGTGCGCGCTGCATCCGCCTGCCGCTGGCGCCGCCGGCCTTCGGTTACGACTGGGACCGGGTGCGCGCGGCGCTGAGTCCCCGCACCCGGCTGATTCTGATCAACTCGCCGCACAACCCCAGCTGCACGGTCGCGACATCGGCCGACCTCGACGCGCTGGCGCAACTCATCCGGGGGCGCGACATCACGGTGCTCGCCGATGAAGTCTACGAGCACATGGTGTTCGACGGCCGCCGGCACGCCTCGGTGTTGCAGCACCCGGAGCTGCGCGCGCGCAGTCTGGCGGTGTTCTCCTTCGGCAAGACGCTGCATGCGACCGGCCTGCGGGTCGGCTATGCGGTTGCGCCGGCGGAGCTCACCGGCGAGCTGCGCAAGGTGCACCAGTTCAACACCTTCAGCATCGCGCATCCGCTGCAGTGGGCGATCGCCGAGTATCTGGCGGCACGGCCCGCGACCGGCGCGGATCTGGCGGCGTTCTTCGCCGCCAAGGGCGATCGGCTGCGCGGTGCGCTCGCGGGCGGCCCGCTGCGGCTGCCGCGCGCGCAGGGGACTTTCTTTCAGCTTCTGGATTTCAGCGCGCTCGGCCCGCCGGGGGACACCGCGTTCGCCGAGCGGCTGCTCACCGAGGCAGGGGTGGCGTCGATTCCGCTGTCGCCGTTCTATGCCGAGCCGCCGCCGCTGTCGCTCGTGCGCCTGTGCATCGCCAAGCGCGATGCGACGCTCGATGCGGCCGCCGCGCGCATGCGGGAATTCCTCGAGCGGGAGGGCCGCGCGGGCGCCTGAGGGTGCGCGCGCCTCAACGCCGCAAGATCCACGCCAGGATCGAGATCACCAGGCTGATCAACAGCATGGTGGTGATGGGAAAGAAGAACTGAAAGCCCGGCCGGTCGATCACGATGTCGCCGGGGAGCTTGAACAGCGGCAGGCGCCGGACCCAGTGCCAGCCGAAACCCACCAGGATCAGCAGCGCTCCGAGAACGATCAGAATGCGGCTCATGCCCGCCAGTTTACCCGGATTCACTGCGGGCACGGGACCGCGGCGGCGGCCGTGTCAGTCGAAGTCGGCGGGCAGATCGGGGTGCAGGTGATGGGCGTAGAGCCGCTCGATCTGCGGCGCGAGGATCCGGCCGGTAGACAGCTCGGGCAGCGCGCGCAGCGGAAAGAAGTCCACAGCGTCGGTCTCGGTACCGGCCGCCGGTTCCCCGCCGGTGCGCTCGCAGACGAACATCAGCTTGTAGATGTGGTGGATGGCGGGCGGATGCGGATGGCGCCGCCGATCGACGAGCGCCGCGAGCTTGATGGCGCGGGCCTCATAGCCGGATTCCTCGCGGATTTCCCGCGCCACGGCCGCCGAGGGCGCGTCGTTGACGTCGACCCAGCCGCCGGGCAGCGCCCACCTGCCGTCCGAGCGCTCGCGGACCAGCAGCACGCGCTCGTTTTCGAAGATCGCGCCACGCACGTCGACTTTCGGTGTCGCATAGCCGTGCTCCCCATCCCAGAGCGCCCGGGCGCGCTCGAGCGGAATCTCGAGCGCGCCGGCGAGCAGTGCCGCGGCCAGGTCCTGAAGCTCGTGGTAGCGCTCGCGGTCGAAGGGGTCGCGGGTGAAGGCGAGACCGTTTTGCGCCAGCGCCTGCACCTTGCGTGCCCAGTCGAGTACGTCCGCCGTCCGGTCGATGGCCACGGCTGCGCCGCGCGGCTCAGAGGTTCTTGATCAGCGCGTCGCCGAACGCCGAAGTCGGCACTTCCGTGGCCCCCTCCATCAGGCGCGCGAAGTCGTACGTGACGGTCTTCTGGCCGATGGTCTTGTCCATCGCGGCGATGATGGCGTCGGCCGCTTCGGCCCAGCCCATGTAGCGCAGCATCATCTCCCCGGAGAGCACGACCGAGCCCGGATTGACCTTGTCGAGGTTGGCGTACTTCGGCGCGGTGCCGTGGGTCGCCTCGAACACCGCGTGTCCGGTCAGGTAGTTGATGTTGCCGCCCGGGGCGATGCCGATGCCGCCGACCTGCGCGGCGAGCGCATCGGAGAGATAGTCGCCGTTGAGATTGAGTGTCGCGATGACGTCGAATTCCTCCGGCCGGGTCAGCACCTGCTGCAGAGTGATGTCAGCGATCGCGTCCTTGACGATGATCTTGCCGGCGCGCCGGGCGGCGTCCATCTCGGCATTGGCGGCTTTCTCGCCCTGGCTCGCCTTGGTGCGCTCCCATTGCTCCCAGGTATAGGTCGCGCCGCCGAACTCGCGCTCGGCGAGCTGGTAGCCCCAGTTGCGGAACGCCCCCTCGGTGAATTTCTGAATGTTCCCCTTGTGCACGAACGTGACGCTGCGGCGCTTGTGGGCCACGGCGTACTCGATGGCCGAGCGGATCAGCCGCTCGGAGCCCTCGCGCGAGACCGGCTTGATGCCGATGCCGGAGCTGTCCGGAAAGCGGATCTTGCCGTAGGCCTTGGGAAAGTGCTGCTTGAACAGCGCCAGGAACTCGCGATTCTCGGCCGTTCCGGTCTCGAACTCGATGCCGGCGTAGATGTCCTCGGTGTTCTCGCGGAAGATCGTCATGTCGATCTTCTCCGGATGCTTCACCGGCGAGGGCACGCCCTTGAACCAGCGCACCGGCCGCAGGCAGACGTACAGGTCGAGCAGCTGGCGCAGCGCCACGTTCAGCGAGCGGATGCCGCCGCCGACGGGTGTGGTGAGCGGTCCCTTGATCGAGACCAGGTAGTCGCGGCAGGCGGCCACGGTTTCATCGGGCAGCCAGTTGTTGCACAGCTTGTACGCCTTCTCGCCGGCGTAGACCTCGAGCCAGTGGATCTTGCGCCGCTGTCCGTAGGCCTTGCGCACGGCCGCATCCATCACCCGCACGCTGGCTCGCCAGATGTCCGGACCGGTTCCGTCCCCCTCGATGAACGGCACGATGGGATTGTCCGGGACCAGAAGCTTGCCGTCGCGAATCGTGATCTTGCTGCCTGCGGCGGGCGGGACGATCTTCGGGGCGGTGGCGCTGGGCATGAGGACTCCTCGTAATCACGAAACCTGAGCGACCGGCTGCGGCCAAAAGCCGTGCGGACCGACAATCGTAGCATGGGCGTGCCAGAGGGCGGACTGTAGCAGACAGCGGCCCGTGCCTGCCGGGCAGGGGCGCGGCATCTGTGCCACACTTGCCCGCAATCATTTTCCGGGGGGGTTGCCTGCATCATGAACGAGGCCGCCGACAACGATACCGCGGGCAGTAATTCGCTGCTGCGCAAGCTCTTTGCCGTGCATCCCGTCGTCACGCCCGAGCACTCCGGGGCCGAGCGGCTGAAGCAGACGCTGTCCGTTTGGGCGCTCTTGGCCATTGGCATCGGCGCCACGATCGGCTCGGGCATCTTCGTGCTCACGGGCGTGGTGGCGGCCATGCACACCGGGCCCGCGATCACGATCTCGCTGATGATCGCGGCTTTCGGCAGCGGCCTGGCGGCGCTGTGCTACGCGGAGTTCGCGGCGTTCCTGCCCGTATCGGGCAGCGCTTACAGCTACACATACGCCACCCTTGGGGAGGTCGTCGCCTGGTTCATCGGCTGGAACCTGCTGCTCGAGTACGGTATCTCGGCCTCGGCGGTGGCGGTGAGCTGGTCGGGCTACGTGGTCGATCTGCTGGCCGGCTGGGGCATCCATCTGCCGGCCATCTGGGTCCACGCGCCGTTTCACCAGACCGCCGCGGGCCATCTGGTGGCCAGCGGCGCCATCATGAACGTGCCGGCGATGCTGATCGTGTTGGCGTTGAGCGCCTTGTGTTATGTCGGCATACAGGAGACCGCGCGGGCCACCAACTTCATGGTGGCCTTGAAGGTCGGAGTGATCCTGATCGTCATTGTCGCCGGGCTGAAATTCATCAACCCAGGCAACTGGCACCCGTATATTCCGCCCAATACGGGCACTTTCGGCCACTTCGGATGGAGCGGGGTGATGCGGGGGTCCGCGATCATCTTCTTCTCCTATGTGGGCTTCGACACGGCCTCGACCACGGCGCTCGAGGCGCGCAATCCGCGGCGCGACCTGCCGCTCGGGATCATCGGCACGCTGGTGATCTCAACGGTGCTCTACCTCGCCATGGCGGCGGTCGTGACCGGAATGGTTTCGTACGTCAAACTCAACGTGTCCGCGCCGGTGGCGGTGGCTCTCAATGCGCATCCGACGCTGTCCTGGCTGCGCTCGCTGGTCATCCTCGGGACGATCATCGGCATGACCTCGGTGATCCTCACTTCCATCCTGGGTCAGCCGCGCATCCTGCTGTCGATGGCCGACGACGGCCTGCTGCCGCCGGCCATGAGTCGCTGTCATCCGCGCTTCAAGACCCCGTACGTGTCGACGGCGATCACGGGTATCGGCGCGGCGCTGATCGCCGCGGTCTTTCCGCTCGACGTGCTGGCCGATCTGATCTCGATCGGCATCCTGTTGGCGTTTGCGGTCGTGTGCATCGGGGTTCTGGTCATGCGCTACACGCGTCCGGACGTGCATCGCCCGTTCCGGGTCCCGTGGGCGGTGGTGCTGTGCCCGCTCGGGGCGGGCGTGTGTCTGGTCATGACCTACTTCCTCTCGGATGCGACCTGGATCCGGCTGGTGGTCTGGACGTTCCTCGGCGGCCTGATCTACGTCCTGTACGGATTCAGGCACAGCAAGCAACGGCCCCGATGAGCGCACCGGAGTCCGACGTCCTGGCGCAGACTCCCGCGGCCGACGGCTGGTGGATGCCGGCGGAGTTCGAGCCGCACGAGCGCTGCTGGATGCTCTGGCCGGAGCGGCCGGACAACTGGCGCGAGCGTGCGGGCCCGGCGCAGGCGGCATTCGCGGCGGTGGCCGCGGCGATTGCGCGCTTCGAGCCGGTGTCGGTCGGGGTCTCGGCGCCGCAGGTTGCGGCGGCGCGCGCGCTGCTGCCGGCGGGGGTCGACGTTCAGGTCGTGGCGCACGACGATTGTTGGATGCGGGACGTCGGGCCGACCTATCTGGTGAGCGGGCGGCCGGGACTGCGCGGCGTGCATTGGCGCTTCAACGCCTGGGGCGGGCTCGACGGCGGGCTCTACCATCCTTGGGATCGGGACGAGCGGGTGGCTCTCGAGGTGCTCGCCCACGAGGGCCGCGCCCGCTACCGCGCGCCGATCGTGCTCGAGGGAGGCGCGATCCATGTGGACGGGCAGGGCACGGCGCTGCTCACCGAGGAGTGCGTCCTGAACCCGAACCGCAATCCCGGGATGACGCGCGAGCGCATGGAGGCGGTGCTCGGCGAGTATCTGGGCGTGCGTCATTGCATCTGGCTCGGTTTGGGCGTGTACAACGACGAGACCGGCGGGCACATCGACAATCTCGCTTGTTTCCTCCGTCCGGGCAGGGTCTGTCTGATCTGGACCGAGGATCGCGCCGATCCGCAATACCAGCGCTCGCAGGCCGCCTGGGCGCGTCTCGCCGCGGCGCGCGATGCGCTCGGCCGCGGGCTCGAGATCATCAAGCTGCCGATGCCGGGCCCGCTGTACATGACGGCGGCGGAAGCGCGCGGCATCGAACCGAGCCCGGCGTGCAAGCCGCGCCGCGCCGGGGAGCGCCTGGCGGGCAGCTACGTGAATTTCTATTTCGCCAACGGCGGCATCGTGATGCCGCTGCTCGATGCGCGTACCGACGGTCAGGCGGCCGAGATACTGCGGCGGGCGTGCCCCGATCGCGAGGTGGTCGGAGTGCCGGGGCGCGAAATCCTGCTCGGCGGCGGCGGCATCCATTGCATCACGCAGCAGGTGCCCGATCCGCGCGCCGCGCGCGTCCGGCCCGACTCACTCCTCGCCCGCGCCGGCGGGCCGTAGGAGCGCGCCCTCGCGCGGGATTCCCGCAAGCAGCGCCGCGTAGCGCTCCAGGTCGATGTTGCCACCGGAGAGAATGATCCCGACGCGCTTGCCGCGGATGTCGAGCTCGCCGCCGAATGCGGCCGCAACCGCGAGCGCCCCCGTCGGCTCGATGACGATCTTCATGCGCTCGGCACAGAACGCCATGGCGGCCACCAGCTGTGCGTCGCTCGCCGTGACGATGGCGGGGACGTGCGCCTGGATCACCGGAAACGTGTACCGCCCCAGATGTTGGGTCTGGGCGCCGTCGGCGATCGTTTCAGGCGTCTCGATGTGCACGATGCGCCCGGCGCGCAGGCTCCGGCGGCCGTCGTCGCCCGCCGCGGGCTCGACCCCGATCACGGCGCAGCCCGGGCACAGCGCGCCCGCCGCCACGGCGCTGCCGGAGAGCAGTCCGCCGCCGCCGAGCGGCGCGAGCAGCACATCGAGGGGACCGGCCTGCTCGATCAGCTCACAGGCCGCGGTGCCCTGGCCGGCCATGATGTCGGGATGATCGTAGGGGGGGATGAGCGTCAGGCCCCGCTCGGCGGCGAGGCGCAGGCCGATCGCCTCGCGGTCCTCGCCATATCGATCGTAGAGTACGACCTCGCCGCCATAGCCGCGCGTGGCTGCGAGCTTGCCGCGCGGGGCGTCCCGCGGCATCACGATGACCGCGCGGCTGCCGAGCAGCCGGCAGGCGAGCGCAATGGCCTGCGCGTGGTTGCCCGAAGAGTAGGCGACGACCCCGGCGGCCCGGTGCGCCGGATCGAGCCGGGCCACGGCGTTGTAGGCGCCGCGAAATTTGAACGCCCCCATGCGCTGAAAATTCTCGCACTTGAAGTAGAGGCGTGCGCCGCTCAAGGCGTCCGCGGTGGCTGAGGTGAGCACCGGTGTGCGGTGCGCCACGCCATCGAGCCGGCGGCGCGCGGCCTCGATGGCGGGGAAATCCAGTGCGAGCGCGCTCACGACCTGCCCCGCAGTCAGGTCGACTCCGGCAATGGGATGAACTCGAGGTCATCGCCCGGTATCTTCGGGAAGCGGCCCTCGCGCCAGTCGCGCTTGGCCTGCTCGATGCGCTCGCGGGAGCTGGCGACGAAATTCCAATAGATGTGGCGCTCCCCCACCGGCTCCCCGCCGATCAGCACGAGCCGGGCCCCATGGGTGGTGCGCAGCGCGACGGCCGCCCCGGCAGCGAACAGCAGCATCCGACCGGGACCGGCCCGCTCGCGTGCGCACGCGACATCGCCTTGCACGACGTAGGCGGCCCGCTCGCTGTACTCGTCGGTGACGGGGAACTCCGTTCCCGCCAGGAGCGAGACATCGGCATAGAACAGTGGCGAGAAGGTCGTCACCGGCGCGCGGCGTCCGTAGGCCTCGCCGGCCAGGAGCCGGACCTCGGCGCCGGCGTGCTCCAGGGTGGGGAGCGTTTCGGCGGCGTGGTGCTGGAAGTGCGGGGCCGTCTCCTCGTGCTGCGCGGGCAGCGCGACCCACAGCTGCAGGCCATGCAAGCGGGAGCCCCGGGCGCGCTGCTCGGGACCGGTGCGCTCGGAGTGCACGATGCCGGCGCCGGCGGTCATCCAATTGATGTCGCCGGGCCGGATCGCCTGCTGCGATCCGAGGCTGTCGCGATGGATGATCTCGCCCTCGAACAGATACGTGACCGTGGCGAGCCCGATGTGCGGATGCGGACGGACGTCGAGGCCGCTGCCGGCCGGCAGCACCGCCGGGCCCATGTGATCGAAGAAGATGAATGGACCGACCATGCGGTGCGCTATCGCGGGCAAGACCCGCCCGACCGTCAAGCCGCCGATATCGTGCGATCGTGCCTCGAGAATCGTCGCGAGCGCGGACGCTGCGGGAGAATCCGCGCGGACCGGTTCGGTTGTGGGCATGGGACTCATACGCGCCTGCCTCGGGAACCGCTGGATGGAAGCGATGCTAGCATGACGCGCAGCGAATCAACGGAGGCGGATCATGAACATCGGATTCATCGGTCTGGGGAACATGGGCGGCGCCATCGCCGCGCGGCTGATCGCGGCGGGACATGCGATCACCGTATGGAATCGCTCCCCGGAGCCGGCTCGCCGGCTCGCCGAGCGGGGCGCGACCGTGGCCGCGACCGCGCGCGAAGCCTGTGCCGCGCCGGTGGTGTTCTCCATTCTGAGCGACGATCGGGCCGTGCGCGAGGTGCTGCTCGAGGCTGCACTGCCGGCCAGGTCCGGCACGGTGCACGTCAACATGGCGACGATCTCCCCGGAACTGAGCGACGAGCTTGCCGCCCGGCTCGCCGATCAGGGCTGCGGCTACATCGCCGCGCCGGTTCTGGGCCGGCCGGACGTCGCGGCGGCGGGCAAGCTCAACATCGTCGCGGCCGGCGCGACGGCCGATCTGGATCGCGTGCAGCCCCTGTTGGACGTGATCGGACAGAGGACCTGGCGGTTCGGCGCGCGCGCCGCTCAGGCGAACGTGGTCAAGCTGGCCATGAACTTCATGCTGGCCGCGGCGATCGAGTCGATGGGCGAGGCGGCGGCGCTGGGCAGCGGCTACGGCATCGAGCCGGCGGCGCTGTTCGCGCTGGTGAGCCAGACGTTCTTTCCCGGTCCGGTGTATCAGGGCTACGGAGGGCTGATCGCGGCGGCACGCGACGAGCCGGCGGGATTCAAGGCGCGGCTCGGGCTGAAGGACGTGAGATTGGCGCTTGCGGCGGCCGAGGCGGTGAACGCCCCGATGCCGTTCGCGAGCGTGATGCGGGACGCGATGCTCGAGGCGCTTGCCCACGGACAGGGCGAGAAGGAGTTTGGCGTCGTGTTGGGTCGTTCGGCGATGCGGCGCGCGGGGCGTTCGAGCCGGTGAGTCGCCGGACGATCGCTCGCCTGCACCGAGGCCGCCGCCGGCATGCGCCCGGGGAGCGTTACAGCAGCCGCGCGGCCTCGTCGAGCCAGGCGCGCTGCGCCCGGCGATAGTGCGACGGCGCCAGGCGCGCCCGCTCGAGCAGCTCGCGGGCCACCTTGCGCGCCTCCTCCCGCTGTCCCTGTTTCTCCAGAAGCTGCGCGTAGCGCACCGCCGCCTCGGCGCCGGGATAGGCGTGCGCCAGGGCGCGATACTCTTCCAACGCGCGCTGCACGCTGCCCTCGGCTTCGAGGGACCGCGCATACAGCAAGTGCCGCTCCGGGGAGTTGAACTCGGGATTGTGGTGCATGAGCGCCTCGAGGGTGGCGCGGGCGGCGGATGCCTCGCCGTTGCCGAACTGCGCGCGCGCCAGGCCGAGCATCAGATTCGGGTCGTGCTCGTACAGGCCGGTCAGCGTCTGGCGGTACTGCTCGGCCGACTCGGCATAGCGGCCGTGCCGGGCGAGCTCATCGGCATAGCGCTGGCGGTTCGCCACATTGCCGGTGAGCTCGGCTTCCTGCTGGAACCGGCGCAGATCTCCGAACGGATCGATGGCTTTCTTCAGCCCGCGCGCGGCACGGTGCCCGGACTGCCCGCGCACCAGCTCCGGAAGGATCTCCACGGCGGTGTAGGCCAGGGCCCCGAGCAGCGGCAGGAACAACATCACAAAGACCCAGATCCAGCTGCGGCCGGTCTTGATGCAATGGATGATCAAGGCCAGCGAGAGGATATAGGGGAGTGCGGCGTACAGCAGATACGTCATGGAGCCTGATATCCTACCGCATCGGGCGTGCCGTATCGCGCTGCCGTCTTTGGCGGACGGGATGGGGCGGGATGCTGATACTCTGCGTCCGAATCGACGCATTTTCTCGCCGGAACACTGAATGAAGCGCTCGGAGACGGCCGGCATTCGGCTCGGGATGCTGGGTGTTGTGGCTTGCCTGTGGCTGGTGCCCGCGGCGCACGCCGCGGCGCCAACGGCCTCGGTTTGCCCCGGCGCGGCAGTGCGTTGCCGCCCGGCGCTGCGCGCCGGGGTGTATGTCGCCGACCCGGGCGCGCTGCGGCCCGGTGCGCCGCGCCGCCCGCGCATCGGATTGGTGCTTTCCGGCGGCGGGGCCCGCGGCATTGCCCAGATCGGCGTGCTCGAGGTGCTGCAGAAGCTGCGCGTGCCCATCGACGCGATCGCCGGCACGAGCATGGGTGCCGTGGTGGGCGGTCTGTATGCAAGCGGTATGACGGCGCGGCAGATTGCCGCAATGGTGCGCTCGCTCAATTGGCAGGAGGCCTTCCGCGATCAGCCCCCGCGTCAGGATCTGACCCTGCGGCGCAAGGAGGAGGATGAGAACTTCCTGGTCCATTTCCGGATCGGGGTCAAGGACTGGCATCTGGTGCTCCCGCAGGGGTTGATCGAGGGGCAGAGCCTGACCGAGTTGCTGCGCCGCCTGACGCTGCCGGTCGCGCGCATCACGAATTTCAACGATCTGCCCACGCCGTTTCGCGCCGTGGCCACCAACCTCGCCACGGGCCAGGAAGTGGTGATGAGCTCGGGTGATCTGACCAGCGCCATGCGCGCGAGCATGTCGGCCCCGGGGGTGTTCGCGCCCGTGCCGCGCGACGGCCAGCTGTTGGTCGATGGTGGCTTATCGGACAACGTGCCGATCGACGTCGCCCGCGCGATGGGGGTGGACGTGCTGATCGTCGTCGACGTGAGTTATCCGCTGCAGCCGGTGTCGCGATTGAACGGTGTGGCCGGAATCAGCGCTCAGGCACTGGCGATCCTGATGGCGCGCAAGTCCGAGCGCGAGCTCGCGACCCTCGGGCCGCACGACATATTGATTCGCCCGCAGCTGCACGCCATCTCTTCGTTCGACTTCGGCAACGTGAACCGGCTGCTCGCCCTCGGGGAGGGCGCGGCCTGGCGGATGCGCAAGCGGCTCGAGGCGCTGTCGGTGAGCCCGGCGGCATATCGGCGCTACCAGCGCCGCCGCGCGGCGCTGCGCCGGCCGCCGCCGCGAATCGCGTTCGTGGAGGTCGAGACCGGTTCACAGCGCTTCTCGGCGCCGATCGAGAGTCTCTTTGGCGACATGGTCGGTAAGCGGCTCAATCCCGATGCGATCGCCCGGCGTATCACCACGCTGTACGGCCTGGGGGGGCTCGACACGCTCGATTACCAGCTCGTGCGCCGCGGCACGCGCTATGGGTTGCTGATCGACGCGCGCGGCGCCTCGATCGGGCCGAATTACCTGCGCTTTGGCCTGAGCCTGCGCGATGACTTCGCGGGCAACGCCACCTACGAGGCGGGGGCCCGCTACGTCATGTCGGAGATCACCCGCTCGGGCGGGGCATGGGTGACGGACGCCGAGATCGGCCAGACCACGCGCCTGGCGAGCGAGGTGTATCTGCCGTTCTCGAAATTCTCGGGTTGGTTCATCATGCCGCGCGTGTCGGTGCGGGCGAGCGATCTGCCGTACCTGGTCGGCCAGACCATGCGGGCCGACTATCGCGTGCACGCGTTCCGCTACGGCCTGGATCTCGGCAAGCAGTTCGGCGACTGGGGCGAGGTGCGCGCCGGGGTGTATCGGGAGCAGGGTCACTCGCAGCTGAACGTCGGGGATCCCTCCGATCCGCTGTTGCCATTCCCGGCGCGCCAGCAGCTCGGCTCGGTCACCTATTTCCTGCGCTTCAGCTACGACACCCTCGACAACATCGATTTCCCGCACTCCGGCGAGCAGGCGGCGCTGCAGTGGAGCAGCGCGCACCAGGTGGTCGGCGGCGTCTCGAGCTACAACCGGGTGACGTTCAACTTCCTGGCGGCGCACACCTGGCGTGGTCGCGACACCGTGGCGTTCTCCGCCTCCGCCGGCAGCCTGCTCGACCGCCCGGTCAATCTGGAGATGGAGTTTCCGCTCGGCGGCTTTCTCAATCTGTCGGGGCTGCAGCAGTATTCGCTGTACGGGCCGCACTACGGCATCGCGCGCCTGCTGCTGTATCGGGAAATCGACCGCGGCGGGCCGGGTTATCTCGGCGTGCCGGTGTACCTCGGCATGTCGCTCGAGGCCGGCAACGTGTGGCGGAACATGAGCGACATCCGCTGGAACTCGCTGCGCGAGGACCAGAGCATCTTTCTCGGGCTCGACACGTTTCTCGGACCGGTGTACCTCGGCACCGGTTTCGACGATCGCGGCGAGCAGTCGTTCTACCTGTTCCTCGGCCGCACGTTCTGAGCGCGGCGAGCCGCGGGAGTCCCGCCTAGACGCCGCGGCTCTCGATGAGGTTCTCGACCTTCTCGAACCGCAGCGCGGGCTTGTCCCCGGAGCGCGAGTACAGGTGGCGCCGGCTCATCTCGGCGAGCGCCGCATCGCGCTCGGCCGCGGTGCCGTACCAGTGCAGGCGGTGCCACTCGGGCCCGACGAGCTTGCGAAAGGGATCCCCGGGCAGCAGGCTCACGCGCACGCCGTACGGCCGCTGCCGTTCCTCGGGGACTGTCTTGAGGTTTTGTGGCTGACTGATTCCCATTGCGCGCGAAGCTTACGGCGGCGGCTGCGCCGCGTGCAAGCGAGGCGGGGGGAGGCGGTATGATTCGGGGCGGAGGACACAGGCCATGGCGTCATTGCACAAGAGACTCACTCTGCCGAGCGCGAGCGAGGCACTGCCCGGGCGTGCCGCCGCGCTGGAGGTTGCCGCCGAGCACTACGTCAACGGCCATCGCGTCGTGCCGCCCTTTCCGGCGGGGCTGCGCGTGGCGGTGCTCGGGCTGGGCTGCTTCTGGGGCGCCGAGCGGCTCTTCTGGGAAATGCCGGGCGTCTATTCGACCGCCGCCGGCTACGCGGGCGGCCTGACGCCGAATCCCACTTACCGGGAGGTCTGCACGGGCTTGACCGGGCATGCCGAGGTCGTACGTGTCATCTACGATCCGGCCCGCATCCGCTATGAGGAGCTGCTGAAGACCTTCTGGGAGTCCCACGACCCGACCCAGGGCATGCGCCAGGGGGGCGACGAAGGCACGCAGTATCGATCGGTCATCTTCACCACGGACGAGGCGCAGCGCGAGGCGGCGGAAGCCTCGCGCCGCGCGTACCAGGCGCGGCTCACGGCCGCCGGGCTGGGGCGCATCACGACCGAGATCGCACCGGCGCCCGCGTTCTATTACGCCGAGGCGTACCACCAGCAGTACCTGGCGAAGAATCCGGACGGGTACTGCGGGCTCGGCGGCTGCGGAGTCGCTTATTCCCATGCGGTCTGAGCGGTCGCGTATCATGCCGCCGGCGGGCGCGATCCACATGAAGCCGAGGTTTGAATCATGGCCATCCTGGTGATGATCCTGTTGTCCGTGCATGCGCTCGCCGGGGTGTTCTGGGTCGGCTCGACTCTGGCGCTCACGCACTCGTATTTCGAGATCACTCCGAAGCTGTTTCGTGCGCAGATGGGTGCCGCTGTGCTCGCGTTCGCGGCGGGTCTGGCGCTGTGGGGTCTGGTGATCCGTGGCGCGCAGGGCCCCATGGCCGACACGCTCGCATTCGGAGCACTGCTTGCGGTGATTGCCGCGGGCGTGCAGGGTGGGATGCACCGCAGCAACCCGGTGCGCGCGCAGCGCATCGCCGCGGTGCTGCTCTCGGTTACGGTGATCTGCATGGTGATTTCGCCGTACGTACGCTGAGGCGGCCTGAGCGGTGGCGCGAACCGGCGCCGCCGCGCGGGGTCTATGACTGCAGCGATAGACGATCTGGAGGAAGCCGCCATGCCAGTCCCCGGCGTGTCTCGATCCGTTCTCGCGGCGCTGGTCGCGATGATGCTCTCGGCGCCCGTCTTTGCGGCCTCCCCGCCGGTGCAGGCCGTCTGGGCGCCCCGCCACGTGTACTTCGTCTACAGAGGCTTCACGGTGCACTACAGCTGCAGCGGCCTGCGCGATGAAATCGTGAGGTTGCTGACCCGGCTCGGCGCACGGGATCTGAACGTCCGCTCCGTGGGTTGCGTGCGGCCCGAGGGCCCGGAGCGTTTCCCCGGCGTGGATGTGACCATGCGGGTGCTGGCGCCGGCCGCTCGGGCCGCCGCAGGGGCGCCGCGCCTCGCGGCCCACTGGAAGAAGGTGGTGCTGCTGTCGGGCGGCGGCTACCGCGCAGGCGGACAATGCGAGCTGATGACGCAATTTCGTCATACGTTCCTGCCGGTTTTCGACGCCCGGGCCATCCACCTGCGGGCGACGTGCGTACCGCACCAGATCACCCCGGGGACTCACCTCAGCGCCGAGGTCCTGTTCCCGGACGCCGCGCGGTCCGAGGCGCGCTGAGCGCGAGGCCGCTGCCGCCGGGCGGGGTTATACTGCAAAGGTCGGGGGATTTTGGAGGAAGCCGCTATGCGAGCCGCCACCGTATCTCGATCCGTTCTCGCGGCCCTGGCCGCGATGGCTCTGTCCACCCTCGCGCCCGCCTTCGGAGCATCGCCCCCGGTGCAGGCCGCCTGGGTGACCCGTCACGTGCAGTTTTTCTACCAGAGCTTTACGACGCACTACACCTGTGGCGGACTGCGCAGTGAGATCACGCACCTGTTGAGCCGGCTCGGCGCCCGGGACCTGAAGGTCCGCAGCGTCGGCTGTGTGCGGGCCGTGGGTCCGGAGCCTTCCCCCGGCGTGGATGTGACCATGCAGGTGCTGGTGCCGGCCGCCCGGGCGGCCGCAGGCGCCCCGCACGTCGAGGCCCACTGGCGCAAGGTCGTGCTGGTCTCGGGCATGGCCCACTTCAGCCAGGCGGGCGATTGCGACCTCGCCGAGCAGTTTCGCCGCACGTTTCTTCCGGCTTTCGCCACCCGCAAGGTGGTTCTGCATGCCAGTTGCGTGCCGCACCAGATGGACCTGGGGACTTACCTCAGCGCGGAGGTGTTGGTCGCGGACTCGCCGGCGCCCCCGGGCCATTGAGGGCAACCGTGCGGCCGGGCTCCGCCCGACCGCGCGCGCCGAATCAAACGCGGAGTCAATTCGGCGGGTTGCTGCCCGGGTTCTGATCCTGCAACGGGAAGGCTTGAGCCCCGGAACTCGTCTGCGGTTGCGCGGCGGGTGTCGCCGGGGTCGCGGGGGCGGCGGCCTGCGCCGGTCCTGGCGCCAATCCGGAGGCCGCGTCCACCGCGTCGACGAAGCTGGTCGCGGCCGAGTTGTCGGTGGTGACCGCGCCGGAGAGAATCTGCGAGACCCGTACGTGCGGGTCGTGATAGAACGCGGCGTCCGCGCTCTGATCGGCGGTCAGCTCCGCGCCGTTGACCGAGACTCCCGCGAACAGGCCCTCGGTGTGGGAATAGGAGTACACGGCGGCGTTGAACGTCTGAACCGTGGCCGCGGATGCTTCCCGCCCGACCGGACCGGCCGCCACGGAGGCGTCGGCGCCGAGGGTGACCTTGCCGCCGCTCAGGCCGGCCACGCCCTTGCGCGAGGTGAACACCAGCACCAGGTCGGTCTTCTGCACGCCCCATTGGAAGCCGAAGCTGCCGCCGGCGAGGGTGATGAACACCGGACTGGAGAAACCGCCGTTCGGCGTGCGCGCCACGAGCACGCCATGGCCGAAGCGGCCCCCGAAGAAGAACGCCACCTTGGTCAGACCGGGGATCACGGCGACGGCGTAGGCGCGCTGCAGCAGCCACCGCGGGATACCCTGATCGCGCGGACCCTTCAGATCGTTCAGGACCTGAGTCGCCAGCAGCAGGCGACCCTCCTGCCGCGCCTGGGCGTGTGCCACGACGGTCGCCAGCGCGAACAGCATCCCGGCCAGCGCTGGAAGTACACGGGAACGAATGCGCATGTCAGGGTTACTCCGAGGCTCGGGCGGATCGATCACGGCTCGTGGCTCAGGCGGTACAAACAACCACGACCGTCCTGATGCGCGCAGCTTACCTCAGAAGCCGCGGCGATGGGAGTTGACCGCGCACGCGCCGCGCGGTTCAGCGCTCGTTCAGACCCGGGAGTCGGCGCACCTCATTCGCCGTCCGGACCGGCGAGTTGCTCGAGCGGTGCTCCGGTGAGCCGGAATACTCGCCAGTCCTCGAGCGGTTGCGCGCCGAGACCGCGGTAGAAGGCGATCGCGCCCGTATTCCAGGCGAGGGCGGCCCAGTCCACGCGGGCGCACCGTCGCTCGATAGCCACACGCGCCAGGTGGCGCAGCAGCTGGCGGCCGATCCCGCGCCCGCGCGCCTGGGGTGTGACGTAGAGGTCCTCGAGGTACAGCCCGGGCCGCCCGGTGAATGTCGAGAAGTTCTGAAAGTACAGCGCGAAGCCGGCCGGCACGCCCTCGAGGCGGGCGAGCAGCGCCTGCGCGCAGGGGCGCTCGCCAAACAAGGCCGCGCGCAGATCGGCCTCGGTGGCGATGACCTCGTGCTCCAGGCGCTCGTAGCGGGCCAGCTCGCGGATGAACCGCAGGATCTGGGGCACGTCGGCTTCGCGGGCCGGTTGGATCACGAGCATTGGCGTCTCTACCCCGTGCTTTGCAGGCCTTGGGCGATGCCCGCGATGCTGACCAACAACGCCTCGAACAGCTCGCGCTCGGCGCGCTCGCCGGCGCGCCACCGCCCCAGCAGGTCGACCTGCATCAGGTTCATCGGGTCGATGTACGGATTGCGCAAGCGGATGCTGCGCTGCAGCGCCGGATCATCGTCGAGCAACTCGGCGGCATCCTTGAGCTTGAGCACCTGCGCGCGTGTCAGCAGATACTCGGCGCGGATGAGTTCGGCGAACCGCAGCAGCCCCGCGGGCACGAGCGTGTGGTAGGCCGCGGCGATGTCCAGATCGGCGCGCGCCAGCATCGATTCGACGTCATCGACGAGATTGCGCAGGAAGTACCACTGTTCGTACGCGGCGCGCACCACGGGCGCGCCGTGGCGCTCGCTCGCGGCCCGCAAGCCCGAGCCGGCGCCGAACCACGCCGGCAGCAGATGGCGCGTCTGCGTCCAGGCGAATACCCACGGCACCGGCAACAGCTTGGCGATGCCTTCACCCTCGTGACGGTGCATGGTGCGCGAGCCGACCTGCATGCGCTCGATGACATCGATGGGCGTCACGGCGCGAAAGAATTCGTGGAAGCCGCGCTGCTCGTACACGAGCGAACGGTAGACCTCGCGACTGACCGCGGCGATGGTTGCGGCGCAGGCGATGTGCTCGGGCGCGGTGGGGCGCGCGGAGCGCTCGGCCGTCGCCAGGCTGAGCGCATGGAAGGCCCGCTCCAGGGTGCGCATGGCGATCGGCCGCAGGCCGTAACCCTGGCGGATGGTCTCGCCCTGTTCGCGCAGGCGCAGCACGCGGTTGATGACTCCGGGGGGGGCGGAGCGCACCAGCCGGTCCACGCGCCCTCCGCCCCGTGCCAGGCTGGCGCCGCGCACGTGCATGAGCGTGAACTGCTGGCGGGCGGCTCCGAGGGTCTCGGCCAGCGCATGCTGCGCCTGATGAATCGCGAAGCGCGAGGCGCAGGGGCCGGCATCCATGTTGCTGTCGGAGTAGCCGATCAGCACATGCTGGTTGCCGCCGCGGTTCTCGAGGTGGCGCCGGTACACCGGCTCGGCGAGCAGCTGCTGCATGATCGCGCCGCTGCGCTCGAGCGCGGCGATCGATTCCAGCTGCGGGGCCACATCCAGGGCGACCTCGCCGGTGTCGCGGTCGAACACGGACGCCCAGCGGGCGAGCAGCAGGGCCGCGAGCACGTCGTCTACGCCTTCCGTGCCGCTCACCACGAACGAGCCGATTGCCTCGGCGCCGTAGCGGTGGCGCATTTGCGCGAAGGTCTCGAACACCGCGAGGTTGCGCCGCGCGAGCGCATCGAGCGCCACGCGCGGTCCGAGGTCTCTCTCGAGCGCCTCGATCAGCAGCCGGGTGCGCTCGGCGCTCGGGCGCCGCGTCCAGAGCGCATCGTCGCTGCCTTGCGCGATGATCCGATGCAGGACGCTGGCGTGCTGGCGCACATCCAGGCAGGCGAGGTGAAAGCCGAAGGTATCGATGCGGCGCAGCAGCCGGCGGATCTGAAACAGGCCGGCGTGCGCGCCCTGGTTGGCCTGCAGGCTGTCGGCGATCAGCTGTACGTCGTCGCGGAACTGGCGCGCGCTGCCGTAACCGTTGCCCCGGCCGTCCTGGGTTTCGCGCAGACGCAGGGCGAGCTGCGAGAGGAACAGCCGGTAAGGCATCCGATCGCGGCGCCCGAGCGTGGCTGGGCGCGCCCCGGGGGCGAGCCGCGTGTAGTCCTCGATCCGCTGGCTCAGCTTGCGCGAGACGCCGATGCGCCGCTCGCCCTGCGAGAGCCGCTCGGCGAGCTTCTGACACTCGGCGATGTAGGCGCCGAGGAGGATGTGTTGGTGGCGGGCCAGGGTCTCGCGGATCGTCTTGGCGTGCACGTCGGTATGGCCGTCCATGTCGCCGCCGACCCATGAGCCGAAGCGCACGATGCAGGGCAATTCGAACGAGTCGCTCGGCACCGCGAAGACCTTGGCGAGCGCGAGCGCGATTTCCTCGTAGAGCGCCGGCACCACGCGATACAGGATCTCGACCAGGTAGAACACGACCTGCTCGCGCTCATCGTTCACCGTGAGCTGCTTGCGCGGCAGCTCCTCGGTCTGCCACGCGGTGGTGAGCTCGAAGCGGATCGCATTCCACAAGCTGCGCAGCTCTGGCGGTATCAGCGTCGGGTCGAGGCGCTCGAGCAGCCGCTCGGCGATCCGGTGCTGCTTGCGCAGCAGCGTGCGCCGCACCGCGTGCAGGGCATGGGCGGCGAACACCGGCTCGATGTGCAGCGAGCCGATGAGCGCGAGCGTTTCCTCGAGACTCATGCCGCGCTCGCGCAGCTCGGCGATGGCGCTCTCCACGCCGCCGGGCTGCGGATGCTCGGTGTCGCGGAAATACTCGCGGCGCCGGCGGATGCGGTGCACGCTCTCGGCGAGATTCATCGTGCGAAACCAGGTGGAGAAGGCGCGCAGCAGATCCCGGGCAAGTGCCGGGGAGCGCTCGCGAACGGAGGCGCAAAGCTCGGCGGCGGCCTGTGGATCGCCCTCGCGCCGGGCGATGGCCGCGCGGCGGTCGAGTTCGACCAGCTCGAACAGAGCCTCCCCGCCTTGCTCGCGCAGGACCTGCCCGATCAGCTCCCCGAGTGCATGCACGTCGGCGCGCAGGGCCGAGTGCTCGGGCGGGAATTGGATGTCACGACGGTTCACCGGTGCGCACGATTGTAGCGTAAGCCGCGGCCCGTCCGGTCAGCGCCACGCTCGCGCCACCGGGCGATCGGCCCGCGCGGCGTGCGGATACGCCCGTCGTGCCGCTGTGATCAGACTTCAAACGAAAGAGCCCCGCGCGACGGCGGGGCTCTCCTCGAGTCATCAGCACTGCCGCTTAGGCCGCTTTCTTCTTCATCATCGTGTGCTTCATGGTCTTCGTCTTCTTGGGCGCCCACTTCTTGTGCATGGCACCCTTGTGAGCCCATTTCTTGTGAGCCCAGGTCTTCTTGTGGGCCCACTTTTTCTGCATGGCGCCCTTGTGGGCCCAGCTCTTGTGCATGGCCTTCTTCACGACATGGTGCGGGGCCGCGGCCGGAGCCGCGACGGCGGCAACGGGGGCCACCAACAGAGAGCCGGCGACCAGCAACGCGCCGAGGACAGGGACGAGCTTCTTGAACATCGACGTCTCCAAGCGAGAGATTGAGCGGTTGACGAGTGCCCCGGGCGGTCGGCGCCGGAACGGCACTGATTATCGCAGCAAGGGCTGCACCGCGACCGTGGATGACCAGAACGTAATGTTGTGGCGCCTTACTGTCCCTGAAAAGCGACAAGGCTGTGGACGGGTACGTCGAGGGCTTGCAGGCGGCGGGCGCCGCCGAGTTCCGGCAGGTCGATGACGAAGCAGGCCGCGAGGATCTCGGCGCCGAGTCCGCGCAACAGCTTGACGGCGGCCTCGGCGGTCCCTCCGGTGGCGATCAGATCGTCGATCAGGAGCACCTGTTCTCCCGGCTCGATGGCATCACGGTGCATTTCCATCTCGTCGAGACCGTACTCGAGCGAGTACGCCACGCGCACCGTCTCGTGCGGGAGCTTGCCCTTCTTGCGGATGGGAATGAAGCCGGCGCCGACCCGGTGCGCAACCGCGCCGCCGAGGATGAATCCGCGTGCCTCGATGCCCGCGACGTGGCCGATCTGCCGATCGGCCCAGGGCCGCGAGAGCTCCGCGACAGCAAGTTGGAACATCGGTGCGTTGCCGAGCAGCGTGGTGATGTCCCGAAACAGAATCCCGGGCTTCGGGTAGTCCGGAACGCAGCGGATGGCGGTGCGCAGCGCGTGGAGGTCAGCGGAATCCATAGCGGGACTGTACACGGATTGGGCCTGAATTGTGTCATGATCGATCCATGGAGGCGATCGATCTTCTCTTGAGCCGCCGCTCGGCGACGGCCCTGCATGAGCCTGGACCCGACGCGGCAACACTGGAGCTGCTGCTGGCCAGCGCGGCGCGGGCCCCCGATCACGGCCGGTTGCGCCCCTGGCGATTCATCGTGATCCGGGACGCGGCGCGCGAGCGCTTTGGCGCGCTGCTCGCCGATCAGTTGCGCCGCGTGCGGCCCGCCTCCAGTCCCGAAGCGCTCGAGCAGGAGCGATTGAAGGCGTTTCGCGCCCCGCTCATCATCGCCGTGGCGGCCGTGAAGGATCCACGTTCCAGGGTGCCGATGATCGAACAGGTACTGTCGGCGGGGGCGGCGGCGCAGAACATTCTATTGGCGGCGCGCGCCCTGGGGTTCAATGCCGTATGGAAGACCGGAGGGGCCGCGTACGACGCTGAGGTCAAATGCGCCCTGGGCATCGCGCCTGCCGATGCACTGGTGGCCTTTCTCTACATCGGTACCGAGCCGCAGGGTCGGGACGCGCAAGCGCCCCGACACGATTGGCAGGATCGGGTGTCTTACTGGCACGGGCCGGTGGTGGACGGCTAACGCGGCGGCACCGGATAGTGGGCGAAGATTTCCTGCACGGATCGCTCGATCGCGTGCCCCGGATGGCTCATCATGCTGTGCGAGAGCGTCGAAGTGGCCGTACCGCTCCAGACCACCGCGCGATCCGCGCGGTCGATCACCGAGACGGTCAGCGATGACTTGGTCACGGTATAGATGCCATTGTAGAAACCGCCGCCCCAGCCCCAGCCCCAGCCGCCGCCCCAGCCCCAGGGGCCGTCGTCATCGCCCCAGCCGCCCCATCCCCAAGGGCCGCCCCAGGCGCCCCAGTAGGGTCCGACGGGGTATCCGCCTTCGACGCGGCTGTGCACGCTGACTCGGAAATCCACCAGCAGGTCGGGGTGAGCGTTGGCGGACACCAGCGTATAGCCGCGCGATTCCATCTCGCCCGTGACATCCTGCTCGAGCAGCTGGGTCGTCAGTGATTTGTACGGTCCGTGATCGGTGCCCGGATGGGCCACGTACGCGAACGTATGCGCGCTGGCGAGATTGGCCCCCAGGGCCATGCGCGTGCGGATCACCGGTCCGGTCGCGCATGCCGCCAGCATCAATGTGGCCCCGGCCGCCGCCAGCAGCCCGATGACTTTCGTTACTCGCATCACGGCCCTTGCGTCCATTGTCGCTGCCTCTGCTAGATATGGACCCTTGAAACGTCCGAGGGTTCCGCCGGTTGACGCCGATCGGAGACGTGCCGGAATCGGTACCGTGCGCTCCGCGACCGATCGCCCAGAGACGACTCTACACCGCCGGAACCGAAGTCGATAGCCGAGCCGCTGCGCCGGCCGAGCGGCGGGACCCGAGCCGCCGACAGGCCCGGGGGCTCGCCCGGCGGGCGGTCGTGAGTTGCTCAAGCCGGCGCAGTGACCGTAACGCAGTAGTCCTGGCCGGCCCACTGGCCGTCCGCCCGGCGCCGGTAGGTCAGGTCAATCTTTTGTCCCGCTCGGAGCCTGCGGGTATCGATGTCGACCAGGTGAAGGCCGAGCGGATTGGCCTCGGTGGCGCGTTCCTGCGTGTCGTGCCAGCCGTCGAATCCCCATCGAAACACTCCCGGCGCCGTCAGCGCAAGCGTCAGCGAGGCGCCTTCGGGCAGCCCGCTGGGTGGGGCATGGGGCAGCCAGAATACGCGTTTCAGGGCGGGGCGCTTGCCGCCATAGCGACGCCAGAGCGGCTCCGGCCGGTCGAAGGGCCGGCCAATGGCGCGCGAGGCAGCGAGCTTGATGAACTCGGCGTGCGCCCACACCAGGGGCATGGCGCTGCCGGTCGGTCGGCCGGGCTCGAGGAAGCGATTGGGGATGGGTGCGGCATCCCAGATCTGCTCCGGCAACATCCCGCCGCTGGAGGCCATGCGGACCATCGCTTGCAGCAGGGGCAGCGGGTCGCGCCCGGCGGCGAGCTCGTAGTGCCCGCGCTCGCCGGTGAGCAGCGGCCAAGCCCGCCCCCGGCCGGTGCCGTCGTAGGCCGAGCCGTCATCGTGCTCGCCGTAGCCGTCGTCGTTGTAGCGGTGCCAGCTCGGCCCGCTCGGCGTGTCGACTTTCAACAAAGCATCGACGAGCGTGAGCGTGCCGAGGATCAGCGGATCATCCGGGGCGCGCAGGCCGAAGCGCACCAGCTGCAGGAAGTCGACACCGACCTGGGCGTAGGCCGGCAGATTCGGATCGATGGCCTGATTGCGGATCGGCAGGGCGTTGCGCAACGCGCTGCGGTCATGCAGCGCATCGGCCGGCGCCACGCGCACGTAATACCCGGCAATGCCGTGCTCCCGGGCGAGCGGCGTGTCGCACACCGCCGTCCAGTCCTCGAGGCTCGCGTTCCAATAGTCCGCGATCGCGAGCGCAAGCTCGCGCGCGGCGGGCTCGAGGTGCGAGGCCCCGCACACCAGGGCCGCGATGCATGCCGAGAGCGTGAACGTGTTGATGCCCGCGTCCTCTTCCCACCGGTCCTGGTCCGAGACCGGTCCGTTGCCCACGATGAACGAGAGCGCGTTGTGAATCATGCCCGCCACATGCATCCCGTCGAGCGCCTGGTGCGCGTGCAGCGCTGCGGCGAGCAGCACCGGGAAAGCGGTCTCATCGAGCTGCACGCCGGTCCAGAACGGTGTGCCGCCAAGCCACTGATTCTGGTTCCAATGGCCATCGGCCAGTTGCGTCGCCCGCAGGTAGCGCAGCGTGTCGAGCGCCTCCTGCGTGGCGCCGTAGGCGAGCAGCGCGCCGGCGCACTCGCACAAGTCGCGCGGCCAGACCAGGTGATATCCGGGGCGCTCATCCTTGGTATTGCCCCAGGGCACGCTCAGACTGGCGACCATCGCGCCGGGGAACGTCTTGCAGTGGTGCGCCCGCAGCACCATGGTCGAGATCTGAAACTGCTCGCGGCACTGCGGCGGCAGCGAGCCGGCGAGCGGGGCGCGCTCGGCGCACTCCTTTTGCCACAGCGACCAGTCGCTGATTTGCCGCTGCCAGCTCGCCTCGAACGGCTCGAACAGCGCCGACAGCGCCAGGGTCGCGGCAGATTCGGTGCTGCTGCTGATACCGAGGGCGAGAACCGCCTTGCGCGGCAGCTCGCCGAGCACCGCGACGGTGCCCGGGCCCGCGCACTCGTACTCCCAGCGCATCGCGCCGTTGCACGCAAAGTCCTGCCAGCCGTCGCTGGTGCCGACGTAGCCGCAGCTCGCGCGTCCCCATGCGTCGTGCTGATCCGGATCGACCGCCCCGAGCGCAAGCGCGAAGGGACCCTGCTCGCCGAGCAGCAATCGATGTCCGCGGTGATCGGCCACGCTTACCCTGTTGTCATGTCCGGTCCCGCCGAGATGCGGAGCGAGCAGCGCGTACGGCCGCAAGCCCTCCTCGCCGGTGAGCTCGACCTCGACCAGCAGGACGTCCCGCTCGGCGCACGGCACGATCCGCAGGACCAGATCGAACCGCTCGTGGTGATGCACGACGTGCACCGCGGGAATCCCGGGACCGGCGAGGGTGAGGGTCGGCTTGCCGAGGCGCTTGACCTCGATCCAGAACCCGCGGCCGTCGGCGACGATGAAGCCGAGATCGCGAATCTGCGGAATGTCGACGCGCGGATAGTAGACCTCGTTGACGATCCCGCCGCCGATGGTGAACCACAGCCGCGAGCGGCCGAGCGAGCAGCCGACGACGTCCTTGGCACTGCTGCACCAGGTAGGCGAAAGGCCCGGTGCCCCCGGAGCGTCGCGTGAGCCGTTTTCGGTCATGATTTTCAGCCTCCATCGGGTCGGCCGCTTCCATCGAGCGTGCCAAAGCCGCCTACCATACTGCATGCTCCGGCCGAAGGCATCGTGCCGTGCAGGGAACGCAGGTCCGCAGGTGTGCCGAATCGGCGGCGGCGCCCGCTCGGCCGTCGGTGGGCCGCTTTGCGCCCCGGGACGCCCGAGCCGGGCCTGGACTTGACTCGTGGTGCGTGGCGCACCGCGCTCGATCGGGTGTGCGGCGTGCCGTTGATCGCCCGCGGTGCGCTAGCCGCCCGAGCGCTTGGCGTCCCAGCCTCGCCGGCACAGCTCTGCCACGAGCCGGTCGCGATGCTCGCCCTGGATCTCGATGTGCCCGGCGCGTACCGCGCCGCCGGCGCCGCAGAGTTTCTTCAGCTCGCGCGCGAGTGCCTCGAGCTCGGCGTCCCCGAGCGGCAGGCCCATGATGACCGAGACGGCCTTGCCGCCGCGGCCGGCGATCTCGCGTCCGACCCGTACTCGGGCCGGTCCGGCCGGCGCCCGCGGCGCGGCGGCCGTGGCGCGCGGGGGCGCCGCGGGCGCGTTGCGCAGCACAACGCCGCGGCCGGTGCGGTAGGATTTCATCGGGGGGATTATGGCTATCCCACGCAGCTCCGCCAATCCGCCGGCGCCGGTTGGGTATGCGATATTCATTGCGTTGATCGTCCTTATCGCGCACGGATTGGGACGTACATTGCACTTTCAGGGCGGTAACATTTGCATCTTGCCGGAAAGCGGCGGTGGTAAGGCTCCAAGCTCATGACGCAGTCGCGCCTGCACGTTCCCCATCCTCCGGCCCGCCCTGGGGAAACACCGGACTTCAGCTACCTCAAGATTCCGCCGGCCGGCAGCGTAGGCCGTCCGGACACGCTTGCTCCGGCGCTGCAGATCGAGGCGCTCGGCACGGGGATGGTCCGCGTGCTCGATGAGCAGGGCCACGCCGTGGGCCCGTGGAATCCGCATCTGGAGGCCGAGGAGCTGCAGATTGCGCTGCGGCACATGCTGCTCACGCGCCGCTTCGATGAGCGCATGCAGCGCATGCAGCGCCAGGGGCGGATCTCTTTCTACATGAAATCGACCGGCGAGGAGGCGGTGGCGGTCGCGCAGGCCATGGCGTTGCGGCCGGGGGATATGTTCTTCCCGTCGTATCGGACCCAGGGGCTGTTCGTGGTGCGCGGCAGGAGCCTGGTCGATTTGATGTGTCAATGCCTCTCGAACACGCACGACATGTGCCGCGGCCGGCAGATGCCGATCATGTATCACTGGGCCGAGGGCAACATCTTCTCGATCTCCGGCAACCTCGCCACGCAGTTTCCCCAGGCGGTCGGCTGGGCGATGGCCGCGGCGATCAAGGGCGAGGATCATCTGGCGGCGAGCTGGATCGGCGAGGGGGCGAGCGCCGAGGCCGATTTTCACCATGCCCTGACGTTCGCCGCGGTCTATCAGGCACCGGTGATCCTCAACGTCGTCAACAATCAGTGGGCGATCTCCACCTTCCAGGGGTTTGCCGGCGGCGAGCAGCGCACCTTTGCCCAGCGCGGTCCCGGCTACGGCATCCCGGGCGTGCGGGTCGACGGCAATGACTTTCTGGCGGTGTACGCCGTGACGCGCTGGGCCGCGGAGCGGGCTCGATCGGGGGGCGGGCCGACTCTGATCGAGCACGTCACCTACCGTGCCGCGGCGCATTCGACCAGCGACGATCCCTCACGCTACCGGCCGAAGGAGGAATGGCAGTCCTGGCCGCTCGGCGATCCGGTGGTGCGCCTGAAGGCGCATCTGATCGCACTCGGGGAGTGGTCCGAGGAGCGCCACGCGGCGCTCGAGCAGGAACTCGAGGCGCACGTGACCGCCTGTTGGAAGGAGGCGGTCGCGTACGGCACCCTCACCGAGGGGCCGACGCTCGATCCGCTGAGCATGTTCGAAGACGTGTTCCATGAGATGCCCGCGCACCTGAAGCGCCAGCGCGAGGAGCTGCGCCGTCTGTTGCATGGGCCGGATGCGGCCGGCCCGCGCAGCGACGGCGCGGAGGGCTGAGTCATGGCACAGATGAACATGGTGCAGGCGATCAACTCGGCGCTCGATGTCATGTTGGGACGCGACCCGCGGGTGGTGGTCTTCGGCGAGGACGTCGGCTATTTCGGCGGGGTGTTCCGCTGCACCGACGGGTTGCAGCGCAAGTACGGCGAGCACCGCGTGCTCGATACGCCGATCGCCGAGGGTGGCATCATCGCCGCGGCGATCGGCATGGGCGTCAACGGCCTGCGGCCGGTGGCGGAGATTCAATTCGCCGACTACATCTACCCCGCGTTCGATCAGATCGTGAGCGAGCTCGCCCGGCTGCGCTACCGCACGGCGGGGGACTTGTGCGCGCCGGTGACCATCCGCACCCCGTGCGGCGGCGGCATCCGCGGCGGCCAGACGCATTCGCAGAGCCCGGAGGGCGTGTTCACCCACGTTTGCGGCCTGAAGGTCGTGATGCCCTCGAATCCGCACGACGCGAAGGGCCTGCTGATCAGCTCGATCGAGAGCGAGGACCCGGTGCTGTTCTTCGAGCCCAAGCGCATCTACAACGGCCCCTTCGACGGCGATCCGCACAAACCCGCGGTGCCGTGGAGCAGCCATCCGAAGGGCGAGGTTCCCGACGGCCACTACGCCATACCGCTCGGCAAGGCCGATATCGTCCGCCCGGGCGCCGCGGCGACCCTGCTCACCTACGGCACCATGGTGCACGTGGCCGAGGCGGCGGTGCGACTGTGCGGGGTCGATGCGGAGATCATCGACCTGCGCACCCTGGTGCCGCTGGATGTCGATATGCTGTGCACGTCGGTCTGCAAGACGGGCCGATGCGTCATCGTCCACGAGGCGACGCGCTTCAGCGGCTTCGGCGCGGAGTTGTCGGCAACCGTGCAGGAGGAGTGCTTCTGGCACCTGGAGGCGCCCATCGCGCGGGTCACCGGGTGGGACACGCCGTATCCGCACGCGTTCGAGTGGGACTATTTCCCGGGGCCCGCGCGCATCGCCGCAGCGCTGCGCGCCGTGATGGAGAGCGCCGCATGAGCCGTTACGTCTTCAAGCTGCCCGATCTTGGCGAAGGCACGGTATCGGCCGAGGTCGTCAGCTGGCACGTCAAGCCCGGTGAGACCGTCGCCGAGGAGCAGGTGCTGGTCGAGGTGATGACCGAAAAGGCCGCCGTCGAGGTGCCTTCGCCGGTCAGCGGCACGGTGATTTCCACCCGCGGCGAGCCCGGCGAGGTGGTCGCCGTCGGCTCGGAATTGATCGTGATCGAGACCGGGGACGGGAGCGGGCCGCAGGCGCGTGAGGAGCCTGCGGGCGAGCCGGCACGGGCGCCTGGCGCCGGGGCGCGCCCGGGGGCTTGCGCCCTGGCTGAGCCGGCGCCGGCTCAGGGGCGGGTCATGACGTCCCCCGCCAATCGGCGCCGCGCGCACGAGGCGGGAATCGATCTGACGCAGGTGCAGGGCAGCGGACCGCAGGGCCGGATCCTGCGCCAGGACCTGGAGGCGCACATCGCGGGCGATGCGCGCGGCACGCGGCGGCCGAGCCGTGCGGAGGCTGGCGATGCCGAGCCGCAGCGGGAGGAGATCAAGGTCATCGGCGTCCGCCGGCTCATCGCCCAGCGAATGAGTCAGAGCAAGCGCGACATTCCGCATTTCTCCTACGTCGAGGAAGTCGACGTTACCGAGCTCGAGGCGTTGCGCCGGCACTTGAACAGCCGGCTCGCCCGCGGCGAGCCGGCGTTGACCTACCTGCCGTTCCTGGTCGTGGCCCTGGTGCACGTCCTGCGGGAATTTCCGCAGTGCAATGCGCACTACGACGCCGAGCGCGGCGTGATCATCCGCCATCGCGCGGTGCACGTGGGGGTGGCTACCCAGACGAGCGAAGGCTTGAAGGTGCCGGTGGTGCGCGACGCCCAGCACCGCTCCCTGTGGGAGATCGCCGCCGAGATGCGCCGCGTGACCGAAGCGGCGCGCGTCAACAAAGCGACACGCGAGGAGCTCGGCGGCTCGACCATCACGCTCACCAGCCTCGGCAGGCTCGGCGGTATCGTCAGTACGCCGATCATCAACGCGCCCGAGGTGGCCATCATCGGTGTCAACCGCGCGCTCGAGCGGCCCGTGGTCTACCAGGGTGCGGTGAGCGTACGGCGCATGATGAATCTGTCCTCCTCGTTCGATCATCGCTTCGTCGATGGTTACGACGCGGCAGCGATGATTCAGGCGCTGAAGGAGCGTCTCGAGCACCCCGCGACGATCTTCATGAGTGAGCCGCGGGAGCGTTGAGCTGCGCACGCGCAACGGGGCGCCAGCCCGGTCAGCGCGCTGCGCCCACTATTCGGGCGCGCAGGGGCATCGGTCCTGCGTCGATGCCGCCCGGGGCCGCACGGCCGAGGGGCTCTTCCCCGGGCGCGCGAGGATCGAGCCGGGGATCGCGCGCCGGTGAGCGTGGTGCCGTTATACTCGGCGTGTGAGTCTCGAACGGTTGTTTCCAACGCTGGTTTATTCGCGGCGCCTGACCGAGGCGCCGCGGCTCATCCCCCGGCTGTTGCGCGAAAGCCGCCAACTGCGGCTCGACGACCCGGCCGGCCGGCGCTGGTCGGCGCAGAACTACCCCGGTGGGTATACCTCATACGGCTCGGCGTGCCGCATGCACCGGCTTTCCCCGACATTCGGGGCGCTCGAGCGCGCGATCGACCGGCATGTGGCCGCCTATGCCCGCTCGCTCGATCTCGACCTGACCGGCCGCGCGCTCACCATGACCGATTGCTGGGTCAATATCATGCCGCGCGGCACGGCGCACGGCCTGCATCTGCATCCGCTCGCCACGATCAGCGGCACGTTCTATCTGAAGACGCCGCGCGGCTGCGCCGCACTGAAGATCGAGGATCCGCGGCTCGAGCGCATGATGGCCGCGCCGCCGCGGCGGCGTGCGGCGCGGCGCGCCAATCGGCCGTGGGTCGTGATCGGCGCGGCGGCCGGCACCGTGGTGCTGTTCGAGAGTTGGCTGCGCCACGAGGTGCCGGCGAATCCCGGCGGTGAGCGCATCAGCGTCAGCTTCAATTACGGCTGGTTCTGATCAGCCCGCCGCCGCGCGGCTCAATGGGCATGGTGTCCGTTGGACCCGTGGACGTGCCCGTGCTCCAGTTCCGCCGCGGTGGCGGGGCGCACGTCCTCGATGCGGACCTCGAACTGCAGCTTCTTGCCGGCCAGAGGGTGGTTGCCGTCGAGCGTGACCATGTCGCCGACGACCTGGGTGACCGTCACGGCCCGCGGACCGTGCTCGGTCTGCGCCTGCAGACGCAAACCCGCGCGGATGTCGCTGATGCCGCGCAGCGCGCGGCGCGGAACGCGCTGCACCAGATTCGCGTCGTATTCCCCGTAGCCCTCGGCGGGCTGCACCGTCACTGTCAGCGCCTCGCCGCTGCTGCGGCCGCTCAGCTCTTTCTCGAGTCCCGGGATGATGTGGCCATGGCCGTGCAGATAGGCGAGCGGCTCGCCCGGATCGGAGTGCTCGAGCACCGTGCCGTCTTCGTCCTTGAGGGTGTAATGAAACGTGACGACGGAATCTGTGGCGATGGCCATCGAGGTGCTCCGGGGATACGGGAGGAGAATGTCAGGCGCCGCGGCGGGGCGAGGCCGGCGATTCTACCGCCGGATGAGGCTGCTCGCCATGCCTCGCGCCGGCTCTCCCGAAGGGAGTACCCGTGACGCTCTCGCACAGGTCAGGCCCTGCACCCCCGCGATGGTCATGTCCGCCTCGTGCGCCGCCGCCTACACTGCCGCGCGTTCCGTGGACCTATGGACTCAAAGGAAAACATCATGGCTATTGCGATATTTCAGCTCGTGCTCACCTGGGTGCTGCTGCTCGGCTTCGCTTACGAGACCGTAGTGGGCCGCCGCGGCTGAACCCTGCCGCGCCGCGTGCGAGCGCGGCAGTTTACGGCGGCAGACTCTTCACTATCGAAGCGTCGAGCGCCTCGTAGTCCGCGTAGCGGATCGTCTCGTAGAGTTCCTCGCGGGTCTGCATCTCCCCGATCAGACTGTGCGGTCCGCCCTCGCGCGCAATCCTCTGGTAGAGCCGCTCGTGAGAGCGGGCGGCCATGCGCAGCGCGCTGACCGGCCAGATCACCATCCTGTAACCCATGGCGCGGAACTCCTCGGCCGTGAAATACGGGGTGCGCCCGAATTCGGTCATGTTGGCGAGCAGCGGAGCGCTGATGCGCCGGGCGAACTCGCGGAACATCTCGGCGCTGGTGAGCGCCTCGGGGAAGATGGCGTCGGCTCCCGCATCGAGATAGCGCCGGGCGCGCGCCACGGCGCCGTCCAGTCCCTCGCTCGCGGCCGCGTCGGTGCGCGCAATGATGTACAGGTGCCGCCGGGCGCGCGCCGCCGCGGCGATTTTCGCCGCCATTTCCGCCGCCGGCAGCAGCTTCTTGTCGTTCAGATGGCCGCATTTCTTCGGCAGCATCTGATCCTCGATGTGCACCGCCGCCGCTCCGGCTTCTTCGAACGCGCGCACCATGTGCATCACGTTCAGCGCCTCGCCGTAGCCGGTGTCGCCGTCGACGAGCACCGGCAGGCTCGCGGCGCGGTTGATCTGGCGGATGAAGAAACAGACATCATCGATCGTGATGATGCCCAGATCCGGCAGGCCCATGGAGGCGCTCATTGCCGCGCCCGACAGATACACCGCTTCGAATCCGGCCCGCCTGGCCTGCAGCGCCGCGAGCCCGTTGTAGGCGCCCGGCAGCGCAAGGAGCGGACCGCGCCGCACGAGCGCCGCGAACCGCTCGCCGGCGGGCGTGGCGGGCTGATCCGCCCCGATCAGATAGGTGCTCACGGCGACCGCCTCCTCAGATCACGTACAGATCGAAATATTCATTGACCGGTGTGCGCTCGAGACGCGCCCGATCGAGCGACAGCTCGGCGATCGCCCGCTGCTGCTTCGGCGGGAAGCGCCGCGCGAGGTTGCGCCGGAACTTCTCGATCAACAGCGGGATGCCCTCGGCGCGCCGGCGCCGGTGTCCGATGGGATACTCCACCACCACCTCCGGCAGCTCGCGGCCATCGGCGAGCCGTACCGTCACCGCGTTGGCGATGGAGCGCTTCTCGGGGTCGAGATAGTCGCGCGTGAACTGCGGCTCCTCCACGCAGTGGATGCGCGCGCGCAGCGCGTCGATGCGCGGATCGGCGGCCACCGTGTCCTCGTAGTCCGCCGCGCTCAGCCGGCCGAACAGCAACGGCACCGCCATCATGTACTGTATGCAATGGTCGCGGTCGGCGGGGTTGGCGAGCGGACCGTGCTTGTCGATGATGCGCAGGCACGCCTGATGGGTGCGCACGGTGACGTGCTCGATCTGCTCGGCGCCCACCCCGAGCTCGGCGAGCCGGCCGTGGATCCGCACGGCCGCTTCCACCGCGGTCTGGGCGTGGAATTCGGCCGGATAGGAGATCTTGAACAAGACATTTTCCATGACATAGGAGCCATAGGCGCGCGAGATCTTGAGCGGCTCGCCCTTGAGCGACACGTCATAGAAGCCCCAGGTCCTGGCCGAGAGCGCCGTCGGATAGCCCATCTCCCCGGTGCGCGCCATCAACGCCAGGCGGACGGCGCGGCTGGTCGCATCGCCCGCGGCCCAGCTCTTGCGCGAGCCGGTGTTGGGCGCGTGGCGGTAGGTGCGCAGGCTCTGCCCGTCCACCCAGGCGAGCGAGATGGCGTTGACGATTTCATCGCGCGAGAGGCCGAGCAGGCGGCCGACCACCGCCGTCGAGGCGACCTTGACCAGCAGCACGTGATCGAGTCCGACGCGGTTGAAGCTGTTCTCGAGCGCGATGACGCCCTGGATCTCGTGCGCGCGGATCATGGCCGTCAACACCTCGCGCATGGTCAGCGGCGCGCGCCCGCGGGCCAGCGCCTCGCGCGAGAGCCAGTCGGCGGTGGCCGCGATCCCACCGAGGTTGTCCGACGGATGGCCCCACTCGGCCGCGAGCCAGGTGTCGTTGAAGTCGAGCCAGCGGATCATCGCGCCGATGTTGAACGCGGCCTGCACCGGGTCGAGCTGGAACTGTGTGCCCGGCACGCGCGCACCGTTCGGCACCCAGGTCCCGGGCACGATGGGGCCGAGAAGCTTGGCGCAGGCGGGGTACTCGAGCGCCTCCAGGCCGCAGCCGAGCGTGTCGAGCAGACAGTAGTGCGCGGTCTGGTAGGCCAGCTCGCCGCCGGGATCCGCGCCGAGCACGTAATCGGCGATGTCGAGCATGACCTGATCGGGGGCGGGCCGGGCGGCGGCGTGAGGTGCGGACATGGTGCGGCGGGTGTGGGGGGGTCAGGGGCGCTTGTCGAGCGGCACGAACGGTCGCGGCTCGGGACCGACGTACTCGGCGGTCGGCCGGATGATCTTGCCGTCGGCGCGCTGCTCGATCACGTGCGCCGCCCAGCCGGCGGTGCGGGCGATCACGAACAGCGGCGTGAACATCTCGGTCGGCACCTGCAGCAGATGGTAGGACACCGCCGAGAACCAGTCGAGGTTGGGAAACATGCGCTTCTCGCGCATCATCACCGTCTCGATGCGCTCGGCGATCGAGAACATCTTCAGATCGCCGGCCTGCTCGCCGAGTTCGCGGGCGAGTGCCTTGATCACCTGATTGCGCGGATCAGACACGGTGTAGACCGGATGCCCGAAACCGATGATGACTTCCTTGGCCGCCAGGCGCGCGCGGATGTCGGCCTCGGCGTGGTCAGGATCCGCATAGCGCAGCTGAATCTCGCAGGCGACTTCGTTCGCCCCGCCATGTTTCGGTCCGCGCAGCGCGCCGATCGCGCCCGCGATGCACGAGTACATGTCCGAGCCGGTGCCGGCGATGACCCGGGCGGTAAACGTCGAGGCATTGAACTCGTGCTCGGCATAGAGAATGAGCGAGGTATGCATGGCCCGTACCCAGGAGGCCGGCGGCGGCCGGCGGTGCAGGACGTGCAGGAAATGCCCGCCGATCGAATCGTCCTCGGTCTCGAGCTGAACCTGGTGCCCGCTGTGACTGGCGTGATACCAGTAGGCGAGCATCGAGCCGAGCGAGGCGATCAGACGATCGGCGATATCGCGCGCGCCGGACTCGCAGTGACCATCCTTCTCGGGCAGCGTGCAGCCGAGCGCCGAGACACCGGTGCGCAGCACGTCCATCGGGTGGGCCGCGGCCGGGAGCTGCTCGAGCACGGCGCGCACCACGGCCGGCAGTGCGCGCAGCGAGCGCAGCTTGGCCTTGTAGGCGGTGAGCTCGGTCCGGTTCGGCAGGGTGCCGTGGATGAGCAAATGAGCGATCTCCTCGTACTCGCAAGCGGTGGCGATCTCGAGGATGTCGTAGCCGCGGTAGTGCAGGTCGTTGCCGCTGCGCCCGACGGTGCAGAGTGCCGTATTGCCCGCCGTCACGCCGGAGAGCGCGACGGATTTCTTCGGTTTCAGCCCCGGAGCCGGCTGTGCAGTGGCGTTCATGCGGCGACTCTAGTCTCGCCCGGGTCCAAACGAAAATATATTGAAAATAAGATTTCGATATGAGAAAAATATCATCATGGAGTTGCGCCATCTGCGGTACTTCCTCGCCGTGGCCGAGGAGCTGAACATCACCCGCGCGGCGCGCCGGCTGAACATCTCGCAGCCGCCGCTGACGCAACAGCTCAAGGCGCTGGAGGCGGAGCTCGGTGTGACCCTCATCGACCGCTCGGCCTACCGCATCGGGCTCACGGATGCCGGCCAGGTGCTCGCGACCGAAGCGGCGCGCATCCTGGACGCGGTGCGCGATGCGGCGGGGCGGGTGCGCTCGGCGGCCCGCGGCGCCCGGGGACGGGTCAGGGTGGGCTTCACGGAATCCGCCTCATTCAATCCGCTGGTGACCTCCGTGCTGCGCGGTTTCCGGGCCGCCTTTCCGCAAGTCGAGATCTCGCTCGAGGAGCACCCGTCCACGGATCTCGCCACGCAATTGCGGGGAGGCGGGATAGACGTGGGCTTCCTGCGCCCGCCGCTGCCGCAGGAACGGGGGTTGGTATTTGACCTGCTGGAACGGGAGCCCCTCGTCGTCGCGTTGCCCGGTGAGCACAAGCTGGCGCGGCGGCGCAGCGTGCGGCTGACAGACCTCGCCGCCGAGACCTTCATTCTGTATCCGCGCGCCGTGCGCCCGGGGCTGGCCGACGCGGTGGTCGAGGCCTGCGAGGCGGCGGGCTTTACGCCGCGGGTGGGACAATACGCACCGCAGCTGTCCTCCACGATCAATCTGGTCGCGGCATCGCTCGGCGTTTCCGTCGTGCCGGCGAGCATGCGCTCGCTGCAGCCACGGACCGTGGCGTACGTGCCGCTGCGCGGCGAGACGTTGCATGCACTGCTCGGCGTGGCATATCGGGGTGAGGAGCGCTCCGCGGTGGTGCGCCAGTTCATCGAGCAGGCGCGGGCGGCCTCCCAATGAGCCGGACAACGGTGCCCGAGCCGCAGTGCGCACCGGACGGGCTTCCCGGCGGCTTGAACGCATCGCTCGCTGCCGAGATCCGCCGGGTGTTTGACGGGCAGCTCGCGGCCGCGATGCGCCTGCGCAGCTCGACCGTGCGGGAACGCCTCGAGAGGCTCGAACGCCTGCGCGCGCAGATCCTCAGTCACCGCCGGGGGATTCTCGAGGCGATTCAGGCGGATCTGGGTCGTCCCGAAACGGAGACCGAGCTGGCCGAGCTGCTGCCTCTGTTGGCGGATCTGGCCGACCATCGCCGGAATCTGGCGCGGTGGCTGCGCGCGCGGCGCGTGCGCCCGACCGTCGCGACGCTCGGGACCCGCGCCTGGGTGCAGCGCGAGCCGCGCGGCCGCGCGCTGATCATCTCGCCGTGGAACTATCCGCTGGTGCTCACGCTCGGACCGCTCATCCCCGCGCTGGCGTGCGGCAACACGGCCGTCATCAAGACCTCCGAGTTCGCGCCGCACAGCTCCAGTCTGCTCGCGAGCCTGATCCGCGCGGCGTTCGATGCGAGCGAGGTGGCGCTGTTCGAGGGTGACGCGTCGGTGGCCGGCGCTCTGCTGGAGCTGCCGTTCGACCATATTTTCTTTACCGGCTCGCCGGCGGTCGGTCGGGTGGTGATGAGCGCCGCGGCGCGGCATCTGTCCAGCATCACGCTCGAGCTCGGCGGCAAGTCCCCGGCGATCATCGATGCAAGTGCGGACGTGGAGCGCGCCGCCGATGTCATCGCCTGGAGCAAGTGTTTCAATGCGGGGCAGACGTGCATCGCGCCGGATCACTTATACGTGCACGAGACCGTCTACGAGCAGGTGCTCGCACGCCTCAAGCGTCGGCTCGCGGACTGGTACGGCTCCGATCCGGAGCGCTCGCCGGATCTGGCCCGGATCGTCAATGCGCGCCACACCCTGCGGCTTGCCGGGCTGCTCGAGGACGCCCGGTCGCGCGGCGCGCAGGTGCTGCACGGCGGCGAGGTCGCTCCGCAGCGGCGATTCCTCGCCCCAACGCTGCTCGGGGGCGTGCCCGACGAGGCGCGCATCATGCAGGAGGAGATCTTCGGGCCGCTGTTACCGATCATCACGTACCGCTCGCAGGACGATCTCATCGGGCGGATCAATGCCGCGCCGAAACCGCTCGCGATGTACATCTGGTCGCGCCGGCGGCGCGCGGCGCGCCGGCTCATTGCGCGGACCAGCGCCGGCGGGACCTGCATCAATCAGGTCGCCGTGCAGTTCCTGCAGCACAACCTGCCGTTCGGCGGTGTCAATCACTCCGGCATCGGCAGCTATCACGGCGAGTGGGGCATCCGCGCGTTCTCGCACGAGCGCGCGATCGTCGAGGCGAGATTGCAGCTCTCGAGCGCGCTCTTTCCGCCGTACGGCGCGCGCGTACGGCGCACGGTGGCGCTGCTGCGCAGGCTGTCCGCCTGGCTCGGCTAACTGACTAACGCCCGTCCTTGAAGTCGCCGCCGGCGAGGTTCGCGGCGGTCTGCCCGAACAGTATGTGGCGCGATTCCTCGCTCACCACCGGCTGCGACGGGAACTCACCCGCGCGCGCGTAGGCGCGCTGCGTCGCGGGGCGCGCGGCGACCGCAGCGAACCAGCGCTTGAGGCTCGGGAATTCATCCAGGTTCTGCCGCTGGCGCTGATGGGGCACGATCCACGGATAGCTGGCGATGTCGGCCACCGTGTATGCCTCGCCGGCGATGAACGGGTGATCGGCGAGGCGCCGCTCGAGCACGCCGTACAGCCGGTTGGTCTCCCGCACGTACCGCTCGATGGCATAGGGAATCTTCTCGGGCGCATACTGCGCGAAGTGGTGATTCTGCCCCGCCATCGGTCCGAGACCGGCCACCTGCCAGAACAGCCATTGCAGCGTCTCGAACTCGCCGCGCGGGTCGGCGGGGATGAGCTGGCCGGTCTTCTTGCCGAGATACCACAGGATCGCGCCGGATTCGAACACCGACAGCGGTCCGCCGCCGCAGGCCGGCTCGTGATCGACGATGGCAGGCATGCGGTTGTTCGGCGAAATGGCCAGGAATTCCGGCCGGAACTGCTCGCCCTTGCCGATGTTCACCGGCACGATGCGATATGCCAGGGCCGATTCCTCGAGAAACATCGTGATCTTGTGGCCGTTCGGCGTCGGCCAGTAGTACAGATCGATCACGCCGCACCTCCAAACGATGATCAACGCCCGCGCACAACGCCGCGCGAGAATATACCCTAGCACGAAAGCCGCGCGAGACGGTACGGTGCGGCGCCTGCCGGCGCGCAAGCACTTCACTTGTGCGGGGATCCTGCGTACGATCGGAGCGTCATGCCGCCACGAACCAACACGATGAGTACCGAGCTGCCGCTGGTTTATCTGGTGCGCCACGGCGAGACGCCCTGGAGCCTCACCGGGCAGCACACCGGCTTGACCGATCTGCCGCTGACCGAGCGCGGTGAGCAGGGCGCGCGCGAGCTCGCGCCGCGGCTGCAAGCCGTGCCCTTCGCGCTGGTGTTGACCAGTCCGTTGCGGCGCGCGGTGCGCACCTGCGAGCTGGCCGGCTTTGCCGCCGCGGCGCGCACGGACCAGGATCTGTGCGAGTGGAACTATGGAGCCTACGAGGGGCGCAGTACGGCGCAGATCCGGGCCGAGCGGCCCGATTGGGATCTGTTTCGCGACGGCTGTCCCGACGGAGAGTCCGCCGTCGAGGTTGGGGCGCGCGCCGATCGCGTGATCGCCCGGGTGCGCACCGCAGGGGGCAACGCCCTGCTGTTCTCGAGCGGACACATTCTGCGGGTGTTGGCGGCCCGCTGGCTCGATCTGCCACCGCAATCCGGCCGGCTGCTGCAGCTTGGCACCGCCAGCGTGAGCGTGCTCGGCTATGAGCACGGACCGCACGAGCCGGTGGTGCACCTGTGGAACGAAACGCGCCGTTGAGCGGGCGCGGGTGGACTGACGAGCCGGGCGCGACTGTGCTAGTCTACAAGGTGTGCGGCGTGGCGCCGGATGAGTTCCGGCTGACATCGCCTCGTGGCCGGGTAAGCGGCGAACGATCGGCCTGGACAGGCCGCTCAGGCTGCCCTGCCGCCTAAGGAAGGCCGGTGCGACGGATCTGACGGCGCCCGCGGCGATCGCCCCGATCGAATGAAACGACTCCTCACTGCGAGTACGCCCGTCGGGAACGCCGGCGGCGGCGCGCTTGTGCGACTTGAGACGGAGATGACACGATGAAAGCGACGCAGCTACTGCACCAGCTCGGACAGAGCATCTGGCTCGACAACATCACTCGTGATCTGCTCGACAGCGGAACGCTGCGGCGTTACATCGCCGAGCTGTCGGTGACCGGCCTGACCTCCAACCCGACGATCTTCGATCATGCGGTGAAGAACAGCACGGCGTATGACAGCTCGATCCGCGCGCAGCTCAAGGCGGGGCGCAAGGGCGAGACGCTGTTCTTCGACCTGGCGCTCGCGGACATCAGACGGGCCGCGGACGAATTCCGCCCGACGTTCGAGCGCACCAACGGAGTCGACGGCTGGGTATCGCTCGAAGTCTCTCCGCAGCTCGCCTACGACACCGACAAGACCATCGCGGCGGCCAAGGCGCTGCACGCCGAGGCCGATCGGCCGAATCTGTTCATCAAGATCCCGGGGACCAAGGCGGGGTTGCCGGCCATCGAGGCGGCGATCTTCGCGGGCATTCCCGTCAACGTGACGCTCCTGTTCTCGCGTGAACAGTACCTCGCCGCCGCCGAGGCGTATGTGCGTGGCATCGAGCGGCGTGTGGCGGCGGGACTGAATCCCGATGTCGGCTCCGTGGCTTCGGTGTTCGTCAGCCGCTGGGATGTGGCGGTCGCCGGCAAGACGCCGGCGGACCTGACCAACCTCCTGGGCATCGCCATTGCCGGGCGGACCTACCGCGCGGCTCTGCAGCTGTTGTTCTCGGCGCGCGCCCGGCGCCTGTACAACGCCGGAGCGCGGCCGCAGCGATTGCTTTGGGCCAGCACCGGCACCAAGGATCCCAAGGCCGACCCGGCGCTGTACGTCAACGCGCTGGCGGCGCCGTTTACCGTCAACACGATACCCGAGGCCACGCTCAAGGCGGTGGCGGAACGTAGCGAAATCGGCGCCGGTCTGGCCGAGGACGGCGGCGATTGCGAGCAGGTGCTCGCGCGGTTCGCCGAGGCCGGCATCGACGTGCTCGCGCTCGCCGAGCAGTTGCAGCAGGAGGGCGCCGCGGCGTTCGTGAAATCCTGGCAGGACCTGCTCGCGGTCATCGCAGCGAAGAGCTCGGCGCTCGGTGCGGCGGCCTGACTGCCATGAGGGTGCTCGCGGTCGATGTCGGTGGGACGCATGTGAAGATTCTCGCCACGGGCGAGACCGAGAAGCGCGAGTTCGAATCCGGCCCGAAGCTGACGGCGCGGCAGATGGTCGCGCGCGTGAAGCGGCTGGCGCGCGGCTGGCGCTACGAGGCGGTCTCGATCGGCTACCCGGGGCCGGTCGTGCACGATCACGTGGTGGCCGAGCCGCACAATCTCGGCGCCGGCTGGGTGGGCTTCGATTTTGCCCGCGCTTTCGGCTGTCCGGTGCGCGTCGTCAACGATGCGGCGATGCAGGCCCTGGGCAGCTACCGCGGCGGCAGGATGCTCTTCCTCGGGCTCGGGACCGGGCTCGGCACCGCGCTCATCGTCGACGGGCTGGTCGAGCCGATGGAGATCGGGCATCTGCCGTATCTGAAGCATACTTACGAGGACTACGTCAGCGATCGGGCGCTCGAGCGCCTGGGAAAGAAGAAATGGCGCAAGCACGTCGCCGACGTCGTCAAGCAGCTCGCGGCGGCGCTCGAGCCCGATGAGATCGTGATCGGGGGCGGCAACGTCCGGCACTTGAAGACGCTGCCGCCGCTGTGCCGTGCGGGTGACAACGCCAACGCCTTCAAGGGCGGATTCGCGCTGTGGGAAAAGGCGGGCGCGGCGCGCCGCCCGCGTGCATCGCGCCCGGCCGGGGGCCGCGGAAAGCGGAGGAACCGGACATGAGCAAGACGGACCAGACCCCCGGCGAGCGGCCCGCATGGCGGGCGCTCGCCGCTCACCACCGCAGCGTCGCCGGTACGCATCTGCGCCAGCTGTTCGCCGAGGACGGCCGCCGCGGTGAGCGGCTCACCGCGGAGGGCGCCGGGATATTCCTCGATTACTCCAAGAACCGCGTCACCGACGAGACGTTGCGGCTGCTGCTTGCGCTCGCCGAGGAGGCGCACCTGCGCGAGCGCATCGAGGCGATGTTCTCGGGTCAGAAGATCAACGTGACCGAGAATCGCGCCGTGCTGCATGTGGCGCTGCGTGCGCCGCGCGGCCAGAGCATCCTGGTCGACGGCGCCGATGTCGTGCCCGAGGTGCACGCGGTTCTCGACAAGATGAGCGCATTCGCCGAGCGCGTACGCCGCGGCCAGTGGCTCGGCCACACCGGCCGCCGTATCCGCAACGTCATCAACATCGGCATCGGCGGCTCGGATCTCGGCCCGGTGATGGCCTACGAGGCGCTGCGCCACTACAGCGAGCGCGCGCTGTGCTTTCGCTTCGTGTCGAACGTCGACGGCACGGACTTCCTCGAGGCGACGCGCGATCTCGACCCGGCCGAGACGCTGTTCGTCGTCTCGTCGAAGACCTTCACCACGCTCGAGACCATGACCAATGCGCATACCGCGCGCGACTGGTTGCTCGGTGGGCTCGGCGGCGATGCGGCCGCGGTGGCCAAGCATTTCGTGGCGGTCTCGACCAACGCGGAGAAGGTCGCCGCGTTCGGCATCGACACCGCCAACATGTTCGGCTTCTGGGACTGGGTGGGCGGGCGCTACTCCATGGACTCGGCGATCGGCCTGTCGACCATGCTCGCCGTCGGGCCGGAGAACTTCCGGGCCATGCTCGCGGGCTTCCGGCAGATGGACGAGCATTTCCGCACCGCGCCGTTCGAGCGCAACCTGCCGGTGCTGCTGGCGCTGCTGGGGGTGTGGTATACGGATTTCTTCGGGGCACAGACCATCGCCGTGCTGCCGTACGAGCAGTACCTCAAGCGCTTCCCGGCATATCTGCAGCAGCTGACGATGGAGAGCAACGGCAAGCACGTCACGCTCGCGGGCGATCCCGTCGGGGTCGATACCGGGCCGATCTACTGGGGCGAGCCGGGGACCAACGGACAGCATTCCTTTTATCAGCTGATTCATCAGGGGACGCGGCTCATTCCCTGCGACTTCATCGCGTTCGCGCATGCGCTGACACCGCTCGGACGCCATCACGACATGCTGCTTGCCAACGTCATCGCCCAGGGCGAGGCGCTCGCGTTCGGCAAGACCCTGGAGCAGGTGCGTGCCGAGGGTATTGCCGAGTGGCTGGCGCCGCATCGGGTGTTCGAGGGCAACCGTCCCTCGAATACGATTCTCGCCGAGCGGCTCACGCCCGCAGCGCTCGGCAAGCTGGTCGCGCTCTACGAGCACAGCGTGTTCACCCAGGGCGTCATCTGGAACATCAACTCCTTCGACCAGTGGGGCGTCGAGCTGGGCAAGGCGCTGGCCCAGGCGATCATCCCCGAGCTGGAAGGTCCGGCCGCCCCGGCGCTGCGCCACGACAGCTCGACGAACAACCTGATTCGCCGCTATCGCAAGATGAAAGGCTCGCAATGAGCCTGCCGGGCGGTCCGGCGGCAACCGCGGCGGCGTGCACGGCGCCGCTCATCCGTCGCTATGCAATTATGAGGAGCGATTCATGCAACTCGGAATGATCGGCCTTGGGCGCATGGGCGCAAACATGGTGCGGCGGCTCTTGCAGGGCGGCCACGAGTGCGTGGTGTTCGATCGCTCGGCGGCCGCGGTCGCCGAGCTGGTCAAGGAGAAAGCGACCGGCGCCGCTTCGCTGGCCGAGCTGGTGCAGAAGCTCGCCGCGCCGCGGGCGGTGTGGCTGATGGTGCCGGCCGCGGCGGTCGACGCCACGCTCGCGGATCTGGTGCCGCTGCTCGGCAAGGGTGATATCGTCATCGACGGCGGCAATTCCTACTATATCGACGACATCCGCCGCGCCCGGGCGCTGGCGGACAAGGGCATCGAGTACGTGGACGTCGGTACCAGCGGCGGGGTGTGGGGCCTCGAGCGCGGCTACTGCATGATGATCGGCGGGGGCAACGCCGCGGTGAAACGCCTCGACCCGGTGCTGGCGCGGCTCGCGCCCGGCATCGGCTCGATCGCGCGCACCGCGGGGCGCTCGGGCCCGCCGGGCCCGGCCGAACAGGGCTACCTGCACTGCGGACCGAACGGCGCCGGTCATTTCGTCAAGATGGTTCACAACGGCATCGAGTACGGCATCATGGCCGCGTATGCCGAGGGCCTCGGCATCCTGCGTGCGGCCAACGTCGGGCGGCGCCCCGAGGAGGTGGATGCGGAGACCACCCCGCTGCGGGATCCGCAGAATTACCAGTATGAGTTGAATCTGGCGGACATCACCGAGGTTTGGCGACGCGGCAGCGTCATCGCCTCCTGGCTGCTCGATCTCACGGCCGACGCGCTGCAGCGCGACCCGACACTGGCGAAATTCGCCGGCCACGTGTCCGATTCCGGCGAGGGGCGCTGGACGATCAAGGCGGCGATCGACGAAGGGCAGCCGGCGCCGGTGCTCACCACGGCGCTCTACGAGCGCTTCAGCTCGCGCGGCGAGGCGGACTTCCAGGCGAAAATTCTCTCGGCCATGCGCTACGAGTTTGGTGGCCACCTCGAGAAACCGGCCAAATAGGCACAGCAGCGGAGGCTCACATGAACGAAACCCACAGCGACGCGCTGGTATTCTTCGGGGCCACCGGCGACCTGGCTTTCAAGAAGGTCTTTCCGGCGCTGCAGGCGATGATCAAACGCGGCACGCTCACCGTCCCGGTGATCGCCGTGGCGAAGGCCGGATGGGGCATCGAGCAGCTGCGGGAACGCGCGCGCGCGAGTCTGGAGCAGCACGGTGGCGGCGTCGATCCGCAAGCATTCGCGAAACTCACCGCGCTCCTCTCGTACGTGGACGGCGACTACGCCGACGCGGCGACGTTTCGCACGCTGCGCAAGCTGCTCGGGAAGGCGAGTCGGCCGGCGCACTACCTGGCGATTCCACCGTCGCTGTTCGGCAAGGTCGTCGAGCAGCTCGCGCAGGCGGGCTGCACCCAGCCGGGCACGCGCGTGGTGGTGGAGAAGCCCTTCGGACACGATCTGCAGTCGGCGCGCGCGCTCAATCAGATCCTGCTCGGCTCGTTCGATGAGCAGCACATCTTCCGCATCGACCACTATCTCGGCAAGCGGCCGGTGCACAACATGGTGTTCTTCCGCTTCACCAACGCGCTCCTGGAGTCGTTCTGGAGCCGCGAGTACGTCAAGAGCGTGCAGATCACCATGGCCGAGAACTTCGGCATCCAGGGACGCGGGTCGTTCTACGATCCGGTCGGCGCGGTCCGCGACGTCGTGCAGAATCACTTGTTTCAGGTGCTCGCCAACCTCGCCATGGAGCCGCCGGCACGCACCGACAGCGAATCGATCCGTGACGAGAAGGTGAAAGTGCTCAAGGCGATCCCGCCCCTGACCCCCGCGGATCTGGTTCGCGGCCAGTTCAGCGGTTATCTCCAGGAGAAGGGCGTGGCGCCGAACTCGCAGACCGAGACGTTCGCAGCGCTTCGCCTGGAGCTGGACAACTGGCGTTGGCAGGGCGTGCCCTTCTACATCCGTACGGGCAAATCCCTGCCGGTGACCTGCACCGAAGTCGTCGTCCATCTGCGCCGCCCGCCTTCGCTCTATTCCGGCTGCACTCCGCAGCCCAACTACTTCCGTTTCCGTATCAGTCCGCAGAACGAGATGGCGATCGGCCTGAACGTGATGGACGAGGCCGAGCTCGGTGTCGGCCAGACCAACGAGCTGCTGGCGAGCCGGCACGCCGGCGCGAACGAGATGGAGGCCTACGAGCGGGTGCTCACGGACGCGATGTCCGGAGACAGCACGTTGTTTGCCCGCGAGGATTACGTCGAGGAAGCCTGGCGCATCGTCGATCCGGCGCTCAAGGCCGGCACGCCGGTACACGCATACCAGCCCGGAACCTGGGGTCCCTCCGAGGCGGCCCGGCTCGCCCCGCCCGACGGCTGGTACGATCCGATCCTCGAGCAGTGAGGGCGATCACCCGCCGCTGCCCGGCCGTGTCCGTGCGGGAGCCGCCCGTGCGGCGGCTCAATGACCCACGGCGCGCAATAAATCGCGCAGCCGCAATTGCGTGACGCCGACGGCCTGGTCCGCCGCGCCGTAATAGATCAGCACCGTTTCCCCGCGCGGCACGATGCCGGTTGGAAATATCACATCCGGCACGAATCCCTGGCGCTCATAAGGGGTTTCCGGGGCGAGCACCCGGGTGCAGCGACCGATGATCCTGCCGGGCCGGTCGAGATCCGTCAGGACGGCGCCCGCGCCATAGGTCCCCACCCCCGCCGGCGGGCCCGCCCCCGCGGCATTGCCGTGATAGATCGCGAGCCACCCCGCCGCGGTTCGAATCGGCGGGCTCCCCGCCCCGATGCGCCCGGCTTCGTGCGCGCCCGCGCCGCGCAGCAGCGGCGCGTGACCTCCCCAATGAGTCAGATCCGGCGAGGACGCGAGCCAGATCCCCGGGCGCGTGAAATGTTGCGCGGGATTCGGCCGGTGCAGCGCGAGAAACTCCCCGTGGACACGCTCGGGAAACAGTACGACATCCTTGTTCTCGGGCGGAAAGATCACGCCGAGGCGGTCGAAGTCGCGGAAGTCGCCGGTCGAGGCGAGCGCCGTGGCCGCGCCGTGGCGCGACACGGCGACATAGCTGAAATAGTATCGACCGTTCAATGCCGTGATGCGCGGGTCCTCCATACCGAACTCTTCCAACTCCCCCGCGGGCCAGATCCGCATCGGTCCGACAGCATCGATGTTCCAGCCATCGCGGCTGTGCGCGACGAGCAGATGCGAAAAGAACGTCAGGCGCTTGAGGCCCGTGGACCGTATGGTGACCACGCGCGGGTCATCGGCGAACACCTCGTCCTCGGGGAGCCAGTCGATGCCGATGCGCGCTCCGGCCGGATCCCAACGAGGCAGCGCAACGAATGCCGGGCGCTTTTCCCGCGCCGTCTCCGCGACGCGCACCAACAGCGTAATTCCATCGCCGGTGTCGATGACTCCGGGATTGAAAGCGCCGACGACCCGCAGATCATCCTGCGACGGCGGGATGTCCTCGGGGCCCAAAAGGCGCCGGCTGCGCAGCCGGGGGATCATTTCATCAGACACTCCGACTCGATGCCCGCGCGGTTCACGCGGGCGCGGGCGCCACGGCCGGGCCCGGCCGGATCGGCCAATACCTCCAGCGAAGTTTCCGCCAGCCGCATCTCCTGCAGGGCCAGCAGGAACGCCAGGGTCGATTCCGCGCCCTGATTCAAATTGACGCGGTCGACGTGCAGCGCATCGAAGCAGCCCCCGGTGCCGGCATCGTACAGCGATCGGCCAAGGTCGTTGCGCCCGAGGAACCATTCGAAGGCCTTGCGCGCCTCGTTCATCCAGAACTCATCGCGCGTCGCGAACCAGGCCTCCAGGCACGCCGACATCGTGGTGTAGGCTTCGATCGGCTGCTGATCGAACTGCGCGCGCGGACCGCCGCGCGGATAGAAGCCGTTGCAGCCGATCGGGCGAAAATGCCCGGCTTCCGCGGTCTGAACTTCTACCAGCCACCGCAGGGTGCGCAAGCCGACATCGAGCGCCTCGCCCACACCGGCCCACCGGCCGCCCAGGATGAGCGCGTGCGGCAGTTTGGCGTTCACGTAGGTGAGGGCGTCTTCGAACCACGGCCAATCCGGGCGGCTGGCCTGATGAAATCTCGCCAGCAGACGCTGCAGGAGTGCCTCGCGCATCTGACTGACGAAGCGGTCACCGCTCAATCTGCGGAAATACTCGTGAATTCCGAGCAGCGCAAATGCCCAGGCCCGCGGCGCCTCGGATCGGTCTATGCCCGTCAGCGCCGGCTCGAACCACTGCATCGCCCAGCGCTGCAGATCCGGGCGGCGCGAACGGCCGACGCAGGCCCCGAGCGCCCATAACACGCGGCCCCAGCAGTCGTCGGATCCGCACTCATCCATCCAGCGCCGCTCGAAGCTCATGAAGTTGTGAAAGCGCCGGGACCCGGGAATGAACGCATAGTCGATGAGCGCCGCGTACCGATAGGCGGCCAGCCGGATTTCCGGCGCGTCATCGCCGGTCTCCTCCAGCAGCACCGCGAGCAACAGCGCGCGTGAATTGTCGTCCGTGCAATAGCCTTCGCGGAAGTTCGGCACGGAACATACCGCGTGCTGCATCAGGCCGACGGCGTCCGAGAGCCGCCGCAGATGCGCCAGCTGCAGGGGCGGCAGCTCGAATTGCTCCTGTTCCCGGGTCTTCAGCAGTGCCCGAGGGTGGCGCCGCCCGGATTGCGCTTCGCGCGCCTTGCGGAAGGACTCCAGATATTCGTGCCCGAGGTGATCCCAGGTCATCTCGCGACCGAGCAGATACGCCTGCTTGCGCATGGCATGGCGCCGCACTTCGTCCTCGAACAGGGCGACGACTTCGCGCGCGATGGCCGTGCTGTCGCGAAACGGCACCAGCACCCCGCGGCCGTTGGCAAGCAGCTCCTGGGCATGCCAGTACGGGGTCGATACGACGGCCTTGCCGCAGCCGAACGCGTAGGCGAGCGTGCCGGAGGTGATCTGCGCGGGGTTCAGATACGGCGTGATGTAGATGTCGGCTGCGCCGAGGAACTCTTTCAGTTCCCCGATCTCGACGAACCGATTGTAGAAGATGACGTTCTGCTTGATCCCGAGGTCGGAAACCAGCCGCTCCAGTCCGAACCGGTAGTTCTCGCCTTCTTGGCGCAGCAGATTCGGGTGGGTCGCGCCGAGAACGATGTAGACCAGATCGGGCACCGCGGCCAGAATCTCCGGCAGCGCATGCAACACGTACTCGATGCCCTTGCCGGGGGAGAGCAGTCCGAAGGTCAACAGAGTCTTCTTGCCCTCGACGCCAAACTGATCCTTGTAGAACGCCGGGTCGACGAACGGCATGTCGGGGATGCCATGCGGAATCACGTCGATCCGCTCGGCGCCGATCCTGTAGATCCCGCTGAGCATCCCGCGGCCGCGCTCGCTCATGACGATGAATCGCGCGACCAGGCGGCTCATTTCGTCGATGACGCGGCGCTGCTCGCGATTGGGCTCGGCCAGCACCGTGTGCAGCTGCGCGACCACCGGGATGCGCAGCTGCCTCAACAGCGCCAGAATGTGACTGCCCGCCGGTCCGCCGTAGATGCCGAACTCGTGCTGCAGGCAAACGATTTCGGCGTCGCTGAAGTTGAGGAAGTCCGCTGCACGCTGGTAGGACTTCAGGTCCTGCTCGCAGATCTCGAAGCGGACCTCCGGAGGATAGTCGTAGCCCTCCGGCACGTCGTTCACCGGCACGACGATGCACTCGGCGGACTTGGCGTGCCCAACCAGCATCTGACACAGATCGTGCGAGAACGTCGCGATGCCACAGCGCCGCGGCACGTAGTCGCACACCAGCGCGAAGCGGCTGCTCGACTTCGGAAAGCTCATTGTGCCTCGGCTCCGTGGGCCGTGAGTTCGCCGAGCAGCTCGGCAAGGCAGACCGTCGCGAAGCTCGCGCATTGGTCGCTCATCGCGTAGGGCAGAATCAGCCGGCCCGCGTGGACCAGGGCGCCGCAGCTGTACACGACATTGGGAACGTAGCCTTCACGCTCGCTTTCGGTTGGCAGCAGCAGCGGCTCGCGCAGGCGTCCGATCACGCGCGTCGGATCGTCACGGGCGAGCAGCACCGCGCCGATGGCATAGCGGCGCATGGGGCCGACGCCATGGGTGAGCACCAGCCAACCCGCGTCGGTCTCGATGGGCGAGCCGCAATTGCCGATCTGCACGAATTCCCACGGGTACGTGGGCCGCAGCAGCAGCCGCTTCTCGTACCAGAAGTGCAGCATGTCCGAGTACATCAGGTAGATGTTTTCGTTGTCCTGGCGCGAGAGCATGGCGTAACACCCGTTGATCCGCCGCGGAAACAGCGCCATTCCCTTGTTGCGCACCTCCGGTCCGTTCAGCGTGCTGATGTTGAACCGGACGAAATCATCCGTCTCGAGCAGCTGGGGCAGCGCCACGTGACCGTCGAACGCGGTGAAGGTCGCATAATACCGGCGGCTGCCGTCCTCGTCCCTGAACAGCACGAAGCGCGCATCCTCGATGCCGCGGCTTTCGGTCGGCGAGCTCGGAAAGATCACCCGCTCGGACAGGCGGGTCGTATCGGCGAAGCTCACCGCATAGTTGGCGCGCGCCAGGGCGAGAACGCCGCGGGCGACGTCCTCCTCGTCGAGCCGATGCTGGCGATCCCGGCGCAAGCCCCGTGCCACTGTGCCGTGCAGCTGCTCCCAGGTGAACACCTCGCCAAGCTGCGCCAGAACATCCACGGCGAAGCCGTTGAGCAGACCGAGTTCCCAGAGCTTCTGCTCGAACAGCTTCTTCTCGTAGGAAAGGTTGGGCAGAACCTCGGCGGCGGTCACGAACCGCGTCGGCTCGATCACGCTGATGGTTCCCTCGCCGTCGATGATTCCGGTTCGAAAGACGATGGAGGACACGTGACCTTCGCCCGTTGCGCGCAGACTCAAAACGAACCGCAGGCTGCCGGCGGGCAGGTCGGACTGATCGGGGTGCTCGACGATGGACGGGTTGAAGAGCGCGGCCGCCTCCAGGGAGTATTCCTGGGTCAGATAAGCGCCGAGCAACAGTCTGCGCGCCGGGCTGACTGGAACATCGGTCGGCAGCTCCGCCTGCACCTGGGCGAATCTCTGCAGCAGAAATTCGTTGAGCCGCTGGTGGCGCGCCACGAAATCCACGAGTATGGACCGCGCTTCGGATTCGGCCTGTTGTTCCGTCAGCGACATGACCCGGGCCAGTGTGCGCGTGAGCTGCTCCGGGCTGCGCAGCTCGAAAGGACGGAAGAAAACCCGCGAACAATCGGGTCTGAGAATCAACGAGGTTCGCTTTACTCTCATGCCGAAAACAAGGTGATTCCCTCGATAGAACGACAAAAAATGATAGCACTCGCGAGTCGATATGCAATTCGGCCGGTTGCGCGCGGTGCCGCGGCACGGGGCGATAGTCGATGCAAGCCGGGCGCAGAACGGATCCCGCCGCAGCGGCGGGCGGGCCGGTCCGGACAGCCGACAGTCTGTTGAGGCGGCGTGGATGCTCGGGCGCGGCGCGCGTCTAGTCGCGCAGGAACAGCTCGGGCAGCCGGTGCGGCTCGGCGCGCAGGTACTGATGCGGTGCGCGGACCTGGGCGCCGAGAGCGGCAGCGGCATGCCAGGGCCAGCGCGGGTCGTACAGGGCGGTGCGGGCAAGGGCCACGAGGTCCGCGTCCCCGGTGGCGACGATTGCCTCGGCCTGCTCGAATCCGGTGATCAGCCCGACGGCCACCACCGGAATGCGCACGTTCGATTTGATGGTGCGCGCGAGGGGTACCTGATAGCCGGGGCCGACGGGGATCTGCTGCGCCGGATGCAAGCCGCCGCTGGAGACGTGAATGGCTGCGCAGCCGCGCTCCTGCAGCGCCTGTGCGAATGCCACCGTTTGCTCCAGATCCCAACCGCCGCTCGTCCAGTCGGTCGCGGATACGCGCACCGATACCGGCCGGTCGGGCGCAAACGCGTCCCGGACCGCGGCAAATACCTCGAGTGGAAACCGCATCCGGTTGCGCAGACTGCCGCCGTACTCGTCGTCGCGCTGATTGGCGAGAGGGGAGAGAAACTGATGCAACAGATAGCCGTGCGCGGCATGTATCTGCACGGCATCGAGGCCCATGCGCGCCGCGCGCGTCGCGGCCGCCGCGAACGCATCGCGCAGCGCGTGCAGGTCGTGACGGTCGAGCGCCGCTGGAGGATGCTGCTCGGGCGTGAAGGGAATCGGCGAGGGTGCGATCGTCTGCCAGCCATGGGGGTCGTCGACCCCGAGCTGGCGCCCTCCGAGCCACGGTACTTCCGTTGAGGCTTTGCGCCCGGCGTGCGCCAGTTGAACCGCGATGGGGATCGGCGACCAGCGCCGAATACTCTCGAGCGTCTGTCGCATGGCCGACTCGGTGCCCTCATTCCACAGTCCGACGTCGGCGTAGGTGATCCGGCCCTCGGGCCGGACGGCTGTCGCCTCGATCGTCAGCAGTGCCGCGCCCGAGAGCGCCAGATGGCCGAGGTGAATCAGGTGCCAGTCGCTCATGCAGCCGTCCTGCGCCGAGTACTGGCACATCGGCGCGATGACGATGCGATTGACGAGATCGAGCTGGCCGACACGCAGCGGTGTGAACAGAGTTGGCAGAGGCATGATGGCATCATTGTGCTTTGCCGCCGCCGGGGATGCAATATTCGGCAGGCGCGCGCACGCCGGCAGGCCGGCGCAGCCACGATGACGGGTGAGACGCGCGCGCGGCGGCGGGTCACGCCCTGGCGTGGTGGGAGTGCAGCCGGTCGATCGGCAACGATCGAATGCGCGTGCCGCTGGCGGCGAACAGGGCGTTGCACAGAGCCGGCAGGACCGGCGGCAGCGCCGGCTCGCCGAGGCCGGTCGGGTCGTTGTCGCTGAGCAGGAAATGCACTTCGACCGGCGGCGCCTCGTCCATGCGCAGCAGATGATACGTGTCGAAATTGCGCTGCACGACGCGGCCGTTCTCCACGGTGATCAACAGGTGCAGGGCCTGTCCGAGGCCGTCGAGGACCGCGCCCTGCACCTGGTTGTAGGCACCGGCGGGATTGATGATCTGTCGGCCGATGTCGACCGCTGCCCAGATCTTGTGCACCTTGGGCGTACCATCCGGGTTCACGCCCGCCTTGACGACCTCGGCGACATAGCCGAAGTGGCTGTAATAGAAGGCGAGTCCCAGACCCGTGCCCGCGGGCAACGCACCGCGCCGCTTCCAACCGGACTTCTGCGCCACGAGCTCGAGCACGCCGCGAACCCGGCCGGTGTCGAAAGGCGGTATTCGCAGGCCGCCCCGTGGTGGCGGGGCGCTGAGCACGCGCGGCGGTCCGTACAGATCGAGCCGCAGCGCGAGCGGGTCGAGGCCTCCGGCATGGGCGAGCTCGTCGATGAAGGATTCGAAGGCAAAAGCGAGCGCATTCCCTCCGGGGTTGCGCATCGGTCCGGTGGGCACGTCGAGCTGGAGCAGTGATTGGCCGTACTCGAGGCTCGGGACATAACCGGCGGGGAAGTGATCGCGCGGCAGGTTGGCCGAGGAGGCGACCTGTCCGTCCTGGCCGAAGGTGACGAAGTGATCCCTGAACGCGACCGGTTTGCCCGATGCCGCCAGTCCGGCCGTGAAGGCATGGAATCCCGCCGGCCGGTAGGCATCGTGGTGGAAGTCCTGTGTTCTGTCCCACAGCACCTTCACCGCGCGCCCGGTGCGCTTGGCGATCATGGCTGCCTCGACCATGTAATCGTTGCTCAGCCGCCGGCCGAAGCCGCCGCCGCAGCGCGTCATGTGCACCTTGACCTTGCCCGGATCGATGCCGAGGGTTTGGGCGACGAGGTGCGCGCCGGAGTCGGGGTTCTGCGTGGGGGCCCAGATTTCCACGCTGCCGTCGGGCCTGACGTGCGCCGTGCAGTTCTGTGGTTCGAGGGTTGCATGCGCGAGGAATGGGTACGAGTACGTCGCTTTCAGCACCTTGGCCGCGCGCGCCAGCGCGGCGTCCACGTCCCCGTCGCGGCGAATGATCGAGTGCGCACTGGACCGCATCAGTCGCGCCGCTTCCTGCGCGAAGGCCTGTGTGCTCTGGCGCGAACGGGCCTGCGGAGTCCACTCGACACGCAGCTTCCTGCGCGCCTTTTCCGCATCCCACCATCTGTCGGCGACGATCGCGACGCCATCGACCAGGCCCATCTTGATGGCCGCGTCGGGCGCGGATCCGCGCACGATGAACGCCGCGCGAACACCGGGCAGCGCGCGGATCTCCTCGATATTGGCACGCACGATACGGCCGCCGAATACCGGTGACTTCTCGTACACGGCATAACTCATCTGCGGCACGATCACGTCGATGCCGAACAGCCGGTCACCGTCGAGGACCCGCGGGCTGTCGATGCCGCCGGTAAACTTGCCGATGATGGTGTAGTCCTTCGGGCTCTTCAGCGTGACGCTGTCGAGTTCCGGTGGCCTCAACGCGGCGGCCTTGCGCGCGAGCGCTCCGTACGGCAACGCCCGGCCGGTTGGCCGGTGGTGCACCATGCCCTTGGCGGCGCGGCACTCGCCCGGCGGGACGTGCCAGATCCGCGCTGCGGCCTCGATCAGCATCTGGCGGCCGGCGGCGCCGACCTGCTGCATCGGAATCCAGTTCAGCGGTGTGCCGAGGCTGCCACCGGCGAACTGCGGCCCGTAGATCGGATCGAGCATCGCCTGCTTGGCGCGAACATTCTTCCATTCGACGTCGAGCTCCTCGGCGATGAGCATCGGCAGCGTCGTCTTCATGCCCTGGCCGATTTCCGGGTTCTTCGCCATGATCGTGACGATCCCATCGGGCGCGATGCTGATGAAGGGGTTGATCTCGGCGGATTCGGAGCGCTCCGTGGGGGCGCCGGCGGCGCGGGCCGCGGCGGGCAGATGCAGCGTCAGCAGTAATCCGCCGCCGGCGGTCAGGCTCGCGGTTACGAACGCGCGCCGCGAGAGCCGTGCAGGCGCAGACGGCGTGGATGGCGGATGATCCGGATGGACTGAGGCGGCGTCGTTATCCATGATCGGCCTCCCGCGTGTCGGCCGTCGGCAGGCCGGCCGCCCGCTTGATCGCTGCGCGAATGCGCGTATACGTGCAGCAGCGGCAGATATTGTTGCGCATCGCCTGGTCGATGTCCGCATCGGTCGGCCGGGGATTGCGGGCCAACAGCGCGGTCGCCGTCATGACCTGGCCCGCCTGACAGTAGCCGCACTGCATGACGTCCAGGTCGAGCCACGCCGACTTGACTCTGCGTCCCCAATGGCTGCGGCCGATGCCCTCGATCGTGACGATCGCCGCATTGCCCACGGCCGAGATCGGCGTGACGCAGGCGCGCGCGGGGACACCATCGAGATGGACCGTGCAGGCGCCGCAGTAGGCGATGCCACAGCCGAATTTGCTGCCCGTGAGCCGCAGGTCGTCGCGCAGAACCCACAGCAGCGGTGTATCTGCGTCGCTTTGCACGACGCGCCGTCTGCCATTGACCCGGATGGTATACCGCATGAGCGCCTCCGTCTGATCGGTCCTGCACCGGTATGCGCGGCCGAAAGCGAATGTCCAGTATAGGCGATGCGACTGCCCGGGTCAGCCGCTCGGTCCGGCGCCGCCTGAGTCTGCGGCAGGCGCGAGCCTGGCCAGATCCGCGCTCGTGTCGAGATCGAATGCGGCATTCGGCATCTCGACGGCGATCACCGCAGCGCTGTGCCGCTCGATGAGCGCGCGCGCGCCGGCGTCGCCGCTGAGCTGCCCGAGCGCGCCGAACCATCGCCTCGGGAATATGGCCGGCGCACCGAGCACCGCGCCGTGGCGCGCCGCCACGATCGAGCGCGGCGCGGCGCGCCAGGTGAGCGCCAGCCGCTTGAAGTCCTCGGTCTCGATCAGCGCCTGGTCGCCTAGAACCAACATGACGCCGGCGCACGTCGCGGGCAGATGTTGCACTCCTGCGCGGATCGAGCTCGCGATCCCTTCGCGCCAGTTCGCATTTATGACGACGCCCGCGGCACATTGAGTGACGAGGGGCGCAAGGCGCGCGGCGTGCGCGCCCAGGACAACCCGGGTGCGATCCGCCGCAGCGCCCGCGCGCGTGAGGACGCGCTGCAGCAGCGGCTGGCCATCGACCGCCGCCAGCTGTTTGAGGGCGCCGAAGCGGCTCGCGGCTCCGGCCGCGAGCACCAGCGCATGCAGCTCAAGCCGGTCGCGGCTCATGAGGCGGCCGGCCGGCGCAATTCCACCTGACCGAGGCACCGATGCCGATGCGCCAGGATCTCGGCAACGACGGACACCGCGATGGCCTGGGGGGAGCGGCCTCCCAGGTTCAGGCCGACGGGCGCGTGCAGCCGTTGTGCCAGACGCTCGCCGTCCTCCGCGAGTTCGGCGAGCAGCCGGTCCCGGCGGGCCGGCGGACCGAGCAGGCCGACGTAGGGCACCGGGCTGCGCGCGAGCGCACGGAGATATTCGCGATCCGCCTGTAGTTGATGACTCATCACGACGGCCGCCTCGAACTCCGACAGTCTCAGCGTTGCGTCGAGCGCCTCGGGGCGCGTCTGAATGATCCGGTGGGCCGAGGGGAAGCGCTCGGCGGTTGCAAAGGCGCCCCGGTGGTCGGCCACCGTCACCTTCCAGTGCAGTTCGCAGGCGATGCGCGTCAGCGGCACGGCATCGGGGCCGGCCCCGAGCAGCAGCAGGCGCGGGGGCAGGGCGAGCGGCAGCAGAAACAGCGCATATCGCCCTGGCTCCGTGTGCCAGCCCGGCCGCTCGGCGCGCGGCGCCGCAGAGAGCGCCGCGCGCGCCGCATCCGACAGCCCTTCCGGCGCCCTGCCCGCGCCGAACACGGTGCCGAGGGGCAGTTGGGGATCATCCGACTCGGCAATCAGGCCGATCGCGGCCGGACTGTGCGTGGCGTACGCCTGCGCGAGGCAGCTCAAGGGTTCCCACTGCTCGGCGGGTCCGACGCGCACCAGCAGCACGTGCATCGCGCCCTCGCAGCCGGCGCCGAGCCCCCAGACCAGGTCATTCGGATCGCGCAGATCATAGTCGATCGCTCGCGCCCGGCCGGATTCGATGACTGCGCGTGCGTGCTCGGCGAGATCACCCTCGAGACAGCCGCCGGAGATCAGTCCCGCGTACTCGCCGCGCGAACTGACCAACAGCAGCGCGCCCGGGCGCTGATAGGTCGAGCCGAGTGTCCGGGTCAGGATGGCGAGCGCGACGGGGCGTCCGGCGCAGCGCTCACGTTCCCAGAGCGGTAAGAGAGGGCCGAGGTCGGATTCCATGGCCTCGATCCTAGACTCACCGTGCTCGTGCGACCAGGGGTTGCCCCGGTCGGCGACGGCTCACGCGGCGGCTCCCCGCTCGAGATGCTCGGGCGCCGCGGCATCGCCACGGAAGATCGCCTCGCTCAGCCGCCCCGAAGCGAATCGGGAGGCGAGCGATCCCGGCGGTGGAAAGCACCGCGCAGCGGGATGTCCGCCGCCTCGTACGATCAATCCCGGAACGTGCATCAGGTTGCGCGGCGGTAAGAATCCCAGGCAGGTGCAAGCCTCTGGCGCCGGGCGGCCGGAACGTTAGGCAATGCGATGAACGCGGATCCGAGACGCCGCTCGGTCCAGCCGAGCGAGGCAAGTCCGACCGCCGAGAGGTGCGAACCGGATGGAAGGCCCCGAGGGACCGGGGCGAGGCGCGTGCTGTCGGGACCCGCCGGGCGCAGGGTCGACTCTGGGAATGATCTAGCGGCTCTGGCTGCCCCGGGACGTGGCGGGCCGTCACGCCGTCGAACTCGGCTCGCCGCAGTGTTGCAGGATGAAAGCCCGCGTCTCCTCGCGCAGGCGGACGGCCGCCGTGAAACGATCCTCGTCCGCGCGTGGCAGGAGCGGTGCGCCGAACACCGCTTCGATGGGCGCGCGGCGAGGCAGCCACCGGCCGTCCCGAAGTACCGAGCGGGTGCCCTTCAGCGCGAGCGGGATGATCGGGACTTGCTCGGCCGCCGCCGCCTGAAACGCCCCGAGATGGAACTCGCGCAGTCCCGTCTGGGAAGTGAAGGTGCCCTCGGGAAACACGACGGCGCAGTCGCCGCGGCGCAGCGCCTCGCGGATCAAACCGATGTCCGCTACGCCCTGCCCAGGCTCGAACCGATCGACAAACAGCGTGCGCAGCTTGCGCAGGTAACGCCCCAGCACCGGCACGCGGGCGAGCTCGGCTTTGGCGACGAAGCGGTGGGGCTGCGCGAGCAGGGCGGCGATCAGCAGGCTGTCGGCGTAGCTGGCGTGATTCACCGCGACGATGTGCGGTTGCGGTGTGCTCAGCCCGGCGCGCTCGGTGTCCGTTACCGCGGCAGGCATGCGCAGTAGGCGCCAGAGCAGCCGGGCTGCCTGGTGATTGAGGCGCCAGATGCGGGTGGGATTGCGCAGCAGCAGCGTCACTCCCGCCGCCACGGCGCCGGTCGGGAGCAGGAGGGACCAGGCGTATATGCCGAATGCGAGGCGCAGCGCCGCGTCGACCCGGCGGCGCACGGTCAATTGGACGCTCTCGGTGAGCAACCGCGCCATTTGCAGAGTCGGGGTGCCCACGGCGCGCCCGAGCGTCCCATCGAGGTAGGCGTCGCGCGTGGCCGCGCGGCGCAGCTTGCCGCTGGAGGTCTTGAGCACGGCATGGGGCGCGGCGAGGACGATTTCGTCGGCCGGTTCGCCGGCGGCGGCGGTGACACGTTCGATGATGCGAGCCTTCAGCTCGAGCCGGCGCAGCGGATCGGTCAGCCGGGTCTCCGCGACGACGATCAGCCGCTCGGTGCCCGTCACTTCGTCCTGCGTGCCGAATGCCACGACACAGCCTCTGCGCGCACCGGCCAGTTCGCCCACGGCGCTTTCGATCTCTTGCGGATAAATGTGCCGTCCACGCCGGATGACGATGTCCTTGGCCCGTCCGGTGACGTACAGCTCACCGGCCGCGAGGTACGCCCGATCCCCGGTGTTGCGCCACATGCCGCAGAGCAGACGTTCGGTGGCCTCGACATTGCGGAAGTATCCGTTCGTGGCGGACGGTCCGGCGAACTGAAGATCACCCTCGATGCGCTCACCGACTTCGATGCCCCGCTCATCGACGACCCGCAGTCGATAGCCGGGCAGGGGAGCGCCGCACGAGACGAACAGCGCCGGATCCGGCGCGCCTGCGGGCACCGGGCGCGCCAATCCGCGGCGCGCGAGCTGCTCCCGATCGATGCGATCGATGATCGGACCGCGGCCGGGAGGTGGGAACGTGAGCCCGACACCCGCCTCGGCAAGGCCGTACACCGGTGTCATCACCTGCGCGCGAAAGCCGTAGGGGGCAAAGCGGGCGCGGAAGCGCTCCAGCGTTCCCGGCTGTACCGGTTCGGCGCCATTGAAGCTGACACGTACGGAGGCGAGGTCGAGACCCTGCAGCTCTTGTTCCGCCGGGCGCCGCGCCGCGAGCTCGTAGGCGAAGTTCGGCGCAGCGGTCAGGGTCGCGCGGTAATCCGCGAGCGTGCGCAGCCAGCGCGCCGGTCTGGCCAGGAACGCCGTCGGCGGCAGCAACACCAGCAGGCAGCCGAAGTAGAGCGAGGCGAGCCACGCACCGATCAGGCCCATGTCGTGGTAGAGCGGCAGCCAGCTGACGAAGACGTCGCGGTCGGTTGCCCCGATCGACGCGCCCATCGCGCGAATGTTCGCGAGCAACTGTGCGTGCGTGAGCACGACGCCTTTGGGCGAGCCGGTGCTGCCGGAGGTGTACTGCAGCAATGCGGTGGATGTGCCGGACACCGAGTTCGCGCCGCTTCGGTCCGGCTCGGGCGGTGGCCCCTGGGCGCCCGGCGCGAGATCGGCCATGGAGAGGATGTGGCGCAGCGCGGTTGTTCTCGATTTGAGCAGGCGCGCGACCGGCCGGATCTCCCGAATCGTGATCAGGACCTGCGAGTCGGCATTGGCCAGGATCTCGGCGTGCCGGCGTACGTGCTGTTCGAGCTGGGTGCGGTGGACGGGCGGATAGAGCGGGACCGGGACGGCGCCGGCGAGCAGCACACCGAAGAGCGCATGCAGATAGTCGGCCGAAGTCGGCAGCATCAGCGCGACACTCGATCCGCGGGCGAGTCCGAGCCCCTGCAATACTGACGCGACGGCCTGCGCGCGCTCGCGCAAGTGCGCGTAGCTCAGGACTTGCGGGCTGTCCTCGCCGAGCACGATCGCGTGTGTGGCGTGCGGATCCCGCGCGGCGCGCCAGTCCAACACATCGAGCAGTGTTGCCGCCGATTCCGGCCGGCCGTCCGTCCCGGGGTCGACCAGCCGGCTCACCGCGGCCGCGGCGCTCGATGCCGTCCGTCCGGCGCTCCCGTGGGCCTTTGGGGCGCTGCTCACGGCGCGCACCAGATCGGCGATCGTGTCGAGCGAGGCGAGGGTGTCCGTCCGGAGTTCGACGCTCAGCCGGCGCTCGAGCCGCGCGAGCAGCTCGGCGCGCACCAGGCTGTCGAAGCCGAGATCGGCATCCAGCCGGCTGTGCGGGCCGAGAGGGGCCGGCGGGCGCGCGTGATGCAGCTCCCGGAAGAGCGTGCCGACGGCATCCTCGACGACCCGCTGCATCGGCTCCGGGGCGGACGCTGAGGCGGACACAGCTCTCAGATCGAGCCGACAGTGATCTCGTTGTTGACCCGCGTGACGCCGGGAGCCGACCAGGCGGTATGTTGCGCCTCATCGCACTCGGTCCACGTGGGCACTCGCCCGCGCAAGGTCACTTCGCCGCCGTGCGCCTCGACGGTGATCCGATTCGCGTCGACTTGCGCGCTGCGCCGGAACGCTTCCTCGATGCGCTGTTTGATCTCGCGGGGTTTGGCGCTCGGCTCGACGACCATCGAGTTGGTAACGCCGGTCACCCCGCGGATCCGGCGGACCGCGCTCTCGGCCAGTTCCTTCAGGTAGTACCACTCCACCTTGCCTTCGAGCGTGACATAGCCGCGGTGCACCAGTACCGTGATGTCGTCGCTGGCGGATGGCACCTCGGCGCGAATGGCGTGAACGACCGCCCGAGTGATCTCCGGGTCGACGGTCGCCTCGCCGTCGCCCCGGCGAACCTCGATGTCGTTGGCGACTCCGGCAACACCGGCCACGCGCTTGGCGGCTTCCTCGGCCCGCTGCTTGTCGAGGAAGGTGCGTGTGAAGCCGGTCAGTGTCACGACCGACTCATTGACCTTGACCGCGATGTCCCGTTCGTCGATATCGGGTCTGAAGCGCAGCTCCGCTTCCACATCGCGCTTGATGTCGACGTCGGCTTTCATGGGCGTCTCCCGTAGAGGTCGCGGGGATTTCCCGCGATGCTGGGCCCTTATCAATCACCATGACGCCGATCGAGCGCAATCGGTAGTTGCCGCACCGGCGCGTTGTATGCGCGATCGCGGCAGGTCAGCCCGCGCACCGAGTCGGAGCGGTCCGGGTGTTTCCCGACAGGTCCGAGGGCCGCTTGCGGATGTTGTGTCGCCCGCCGGGCCCGACCGGGCGCAACCCCGGCGAGCTGGGCGAGGATCTGCGCCGCGTGGCCGGGGAGGAGGCTTGCGGTCTGACGGATCTGCGCAAGGGTGCTGATTGACAGCGCTGTCGGTCCGAGCTAAAACGGGACCGCAGAGAAGGCCGAGGCCGAACCGCATATCCGGCAGGAGCGGCCGTGAGTCTTCGAAGTCATCCAGTGCGCCGGCGGTGCGCGGCGCTTGTGCGCCGGCAGGTGCACGCGCTCGGGCCGGGTGCCCGCTTCAACGTGCCGCCGCCCCCGGCGGGCGCGATCCGGCCGGTTCGGCAGCGTTGGGGCGGCGGTAAGACCAACGGCGCGAGGCCGCTGCTGAAGATGGAGGCGGCACCTCGGGCAGTCAGGCTCGCGAGCGAGGCCGGTGCGCAGGGCGCGACGGGCTTGCTCAAAGCCGACCATCGGGTCGAGCGGCAGGTCGGACGTACGCTGCGCGCGGTCGCCCGGCAACATGCGGTTCCCGTGCCGGTCGCCTACAACATTGAACTGCGCTCGTGGCCTGATTCCCAGTGCAGGTCGCGGCGTGCGGCCGGCGGATGTCGCGGCCGCGGCACGAGTGTCCGCATGCGAGCGCAAACCGGCGCCGGCAGGCCGGCCGCAACCGGCGTCCAAGACGCGGGACCTGCAGAACCGCTATGATCTGTCGGATGGAGAGCTGACAGTGCCCGCGGCTTGCCGGCGGTCGGTCATGCGCCGGCTGCGCCTCGGCGATTGCGGCGGGCGAGGAGCCTCATGGCGAAGCGCCGCAGGTGCCGGTCAGGGGGCCGCTGCCAGGCATGCAGTTCTCCCGGCAGATTTCGTGTCCGACCGGGACACGGTCGGTCCATTGGGGCATTGGATACCGAGGCGAACAACAATGCGCAAACTCATGTTGGAGGAACTGGCACCCTATCTCACACGACGCGAGATGCTCAAGGCCACCGGCGGGGTCGGCTTGGCATTGGCGTTGGACAGACCGGGTGCGGTGGTGGCCGCGATCGAAGCCGGCAACCTGCTGTCGCTCGATCTGGGCGGCCAGATGTGGACGCTGAAGGAAGACGGCAAGTCCGACATGACGCCGGCGACGATTCCGGGCAGTACCTACACCAATCTGCTCGCGGCCAGGAAAATTCCCGATCCGTATTATGGCGAGAACAACGGCAAGGTCCAATGGGTGGCGGAACGGAACTGGCTCTTCGAGCGCACCTTTGCCGTTCCCGCCGAGGTCCGCGCCAAGAAGCACGTCGAGCTGGTGTGCCATGGTCTCGACACGCTTGCGACGCTGTGGCTCAACGGCGCCGAGATCGGACGCACCGACAACATGTTCCGCAAGTGGACCTTCGACATCAAGCCGCATCTGCGACCGGGCACGAATCACCTGTGCATCCGGCTGGAGACGCTCGCGCCCTACGTGGCAGCGCAGCGAGCCGCCTACCGGGAACAGACCGGTGTTGACCTTCCGAAAGAGCGCTCATGGGTGCGCAAGGCGCCGTACATGTGGGGTTGGGACTGGTGCCGGCCACTGTTGACTCAGGGCATCTGGCAGAAGATCGAAGTGATCGGCTACGACGCTCGCATCACGGATCTTGGGGTGTTGCAGCAACATCGTGCGGACGGCAGCGTGCTTCTGGACATTGAGGTCAGCGCCGTCGGCCGGACTTCCGGGGCGGCAGTCCGGGCGCGGGTGACGCTGGACGGAAAAACCGTGACGCATGCCGTTGGCGCGCTGGAGAACGGGCGGGCCAGACTACGAGCGATCGTCCGGGAGCCGGCGCTGTGGTGGCCCAACAGCATGGGTGACCAGCCCCTTTACACGGTCACGGCGCAATTGCTCGACTCGACGGGCGCCGAAATGGCTCGAATGAGCCGCCGCGTCGGTCTGCGCAACGTCGAGGTCCTGGCGCCCAAAGACGGCGTCGCCATGCATGTGCGTGTCAATGGGGTGCCGGTGTTCGTCAAGGGCGCGGACTGGATTCCGGCCGACAACATGCCCACGCGCGTCACGCCGAGCATCATCCGCTGGTATATGACCAAGGCCGCGGAGTGCAACTTCAACTTCATTCGGCTCTGGGGCGGTGGTTATTACGAGCAGGACGAGCTGTTCGATCTTTGCGACCAGCTCGGCATAATGCTGCAGTTCGAATTCAAGTTCGCCAACGCCGCCTACCCGGTGAAGGACGCGCGCTGGATGGCGAATTTGCGGGCGGAAATCGAGCAACAGACCCTCCGCTGTCGGAACCATCCGTCCATTGTGATCTGGAGCGGCAACAACGAAATCGAGTACTTCAAGGGGTACTACGAGATCTTTCGCGATGTGATCGGCGGCATCGTGCACCGCCTGGTGCCCGGAGCGTTTTACGAAGTCGGCAGCGGCGCCTACGGTAGTGGTGATATCCACACCTGGGGCGTCTGGCATGGCAACCAGCCGGTGGAGTCTTATCGCAAGATCGAAGGCTTTGTCACCGAATTCGGCATGCAAGCGATGCCGGTGCCGAAGACGGTCCGGGCGTTTGCGGACGCGGCCAACCGCGACAGCGTCCATTCGCCGGTGATGCGCTATCACGAGCGCGATGGCAGCGGCCACGGCATCGGCATCATCATGCACTATATCGAGGAGGATTTCGGCAAGGCGCCCGAGGAGTTTGCCGACACGCTGTGGCTGTCACAGATCAATCAAGCATGGGCTTTGCGCTACGGCGTGGAGCACTGGCGGCGCGACATGCCGCACTCGATGGCGTCGGTCATCTGGCAGTTCAACGACTGCTGGCCGGGAACGACATGGTCGGTGGTGGATTACTGCCGGCGGTGGAAGGCGGCGCTGTTCCAGGCCAGGCATTTCTTTGCGCCCATTCTGGTGAGTGGCTTGCCCGATGCCCGAACCGGACAGGCGGAGATACACGTCACCAGCGACAGGCAGCACGATGTGGCCGGCGAGCTGTATTGGTGGGTGACGAATGCTGAGGGCGAGGAACTGTCCCGTGGGATGCGCCGGATCGACATACCCGCTCGGGTCAGCCGCCGGGCCGAAACCCTGGATCTCTCGCCACTGGTGCAGGCTTGGGGAGCGGGCAACCTCTTGGTGTGGGTGGAGGTGGTGGTCGACGGTATGACGGCGGCGCGGAACACGCTGCTGTTTGGTCGTCCCAAGGAGTTGCGGTTGAGAAGACCGAAATTCACCGTTCACGCCAGCGGCGGGGAGCGCAAGTATGACGTGGTGATCGAAAGCGACGTGCCCGCGCTCTGGGTGTGGGCCAACATGAGGGATACCGACGCGGATTATTCGGATAATTTCGTGGATCTTCGCCGGGGCCGGGCCGGCAAGATCCGGATCACACTCGAGAAGCCCATGATGCCGTACGAGTTTCGCCGCAAGCTGGAAGTGCGCAGCATCTACGACATTGCGCCCGAAATGAGGGCGTAGCGGCTCCCCGGGTACCGACGGCGCGGTCGTTGCACCGGGGCCGCACGGTGCCCGGGTGACTTCAGCGGTGCGAGCCGCGCCGACATTGCCGCGGGTACCCCCTCATGGCATCCGCTCCTCGATCTGACGCGCGAGTTCGTTGAGGTCCACATCCTCGTCGATGGAGATCTCCGCCTGCGGCTCCGGGGCGGTGCGCGCGGGTGGCGGGCCGGAGGGTGTCGGGGTGAGATTGACCACCTTGACGGTCTGTTCGGCGAGCGCGGATTGCGTGAGCGCCGGTTGCACCCAGTCCGTCTTCTGCTCCATCCAGCGCTGGTATCGCTCGAAGGTCCACATGCCCTCCTCGCCGCCGGAGAGGATCACGTTCGGGATCTGGCTGAACTGGCCGGCGCGCAGCGTCCCCTTGGCGGCCGTGCTCGCCAACAGTATCTCGCAGCGAGGCACCCGCAGGTGATGTGCGGCGACGAAATCGAGCCGCTGGCACACGACCCCGACGAGCACATCGGCGAGCTGGGCGCGGATGCTGCCCTGGATCTCGGCGGGAAAGGACATGCAGATCCGGCTCAGCGCTTCCGCGCAGCTCGCCGAATGCATCGTGGCGAGGACGAGGTGCCCGGTCTCCGCGGCGCTCAATGTGAGCCGGATGACTTCCGGGGTGCGCATCTCGCTGATCACGAGCACGTCGGGATTCTCGCGCAGCGCATCGGTCACGGCCTGCTCGAAAGTCGGCGAGTGCGTCGGGATTTCGCGCTGGCGGATGAAGGAACGGCGGTTCGTGAAGACGTACTCGAGCGGACTCTCGAGCGTAATGATATTGCGGGCGCTCGATGTATTGATCTCCTCGATCAGCGCCGCAAGCGTCGTCGACTTGCCGCAGCCCGTCGGGCCGCAGATCACGGCGAGACCGCTGCCGGCCCCGATGAGCTTGCCCAGGTCCGGGTGCAGGTTGCAGGCGCGCAGGTCGTTCACGGCGGGCATGAGCAGCCGCACGGCGACGGCGATGCCGCGGATCGTGCGGTACAGGCTCATCCGGCAGCGTATGCCGGCCGCCGCTACCGAGGCATCGGCGGAGCCGCGTGCGAGAAACTGTGACCAGGCCTCGGCGCCGAGCAGCTCCTGGCCCGCCTGAATGATGCGCTGCGCCGGGATGGGCTCGCCGACGGCGGCAAGATCACCCCGAATCCGTGCGACCAGCGGCGAGCCGGACTCCAGATGCAGGTCGCTCGCCCCGAGTTCGCGACCCTGTTGAATCCAGTCGTTGAACAACATGGCAGCCCGAGGAACCCTTTACTCGACACCCGGATGACGGGGCACGAGCCCCGAGTCACCCTATCACGGCGGCCGGGGACCGTTTCATCGCGGCGCGCGGCGAGCCACGGCCCTGCCGGCGGTCCCGTCCGGCCGATGGACCCCGCAGCCCATGCTCCTCGGGCCCGCAACCAGCCCGAGCATCGAGCGCTCGAGGCAGGCTCGCATCGGTCGCTATTGAGCCGGCTTGTGCGAGCAGTCCATCGGCTCCTTGTAGATGGACGGCAGCGTGCGGTAGATCTGCTCGAGCACGGCGTATGCCGGGCCCGTGCGCGGCGGAGTGACCGACTGCGCAGCCGCGCCGACGATCGCCCGATCGCTGTAGTCGGCCATCGGGCGATGCGTGGCCAGGAATACCGCACTGTAGCCCGCGTCCGCTCCCGCCAGGCGTTGCGCGACGTCCCGCAGCAGCTCGCGTTGATCGTGCGGCAACGCGCGCAGATTGATACCCCGCAGAGTCTCCATGTCGCCGAGAATATCCGGATTGCTCGCGCCGCAGGAACTCGCCCAATCTTTGCGTCCGAGCGCAAGCTCGATTTGCGCAACGGTGTGCACGGTCCGCGCGCTGGGCGGTCTCGGGGCGGGGGGGTTGTGAGGCCGCTTCGCGCTCCACAGCTCGAAGCCGAGCGCGGCCGCAATGACGACCAGTGTCAACGAAATCAACGGGCATATCGCCTTTTTCACTTTGTTGACTCCAGGAATCCCTCAGGTGGTTCGATGCATGCAACCGGAACGTTCCGTCGCTCCCGACGGCCGCATTCCCGGCGCGCATCAGCTGGCCCCGGCAGGCACTGCGGCGACGTTTCTCCCCCTCGACGATCTTGCCCGGCACGTGGCCCTTGCGACTGTTTCGTCACCGGACCGCGGGTTCGTCCGCGCAGCCCGGTGCGGCCATGATGACACATTACGCGACGGCTCTAAACCCGCAACGCGGCAAAAACCGCGGTTCGGCGCATGCAGCCATGACATGCGGCCTGCGGACGCGTCTCGAGCCAGTGAACGGACCGCCGCCGTGTACGGCCAGGACGATGCATCTGGGCGGCTGTGCCCGCACGCGGTCGTTACGCCCGGGCTGCCGTCAGTGGCGTGTGATCAACTCGTCCGCCACGCTCAACAGGGCCTCCGCGCCCAGGGGCTTGTATGCAATGCGCAGGTGTGGGTCGCGCTGCAGCTCGGGAATCGCGCTGGAGGTGGCGCCGGGAATCAGCATGGACTTCAGCGCTGCGCCGAGCGCGTGCGGCAGCGTGGTGATCGCCTGTGTTCCGGTCTGCCCCTCGCTCAGGTGATGGTCTGACATGCGCAGATCGGTCGCGGCCCGCGCAGCCTCGAGCGTCTCTGCAAGGTCGCGCGCCATCGTCGGCGAATAGTCCTCGGAGCGCAGCAGCATGCGCGCCGCATCGGCTAGCGGCGGGGCGGCTTGCCGCGGCCTCTGGGAGCCTGGCCGTGCCGTTGCGCCGCGCCGGTGCGATGGGGCGGGCGGGCCTGAGCCCCGAGGCGCGGGGGGCGCTCGGAACGCGAGGGTCTGGGGTGCGCGCGGCTGATGCGTAATTCGGTCCCGCGGACCCGTACGGCCTGGAGATTTTCGAAAATATCCTGAGGCATGCCGGCGGGGAGGTCGATCAGACTGTGGTCCTCGCGGATGTCGATGTGGCCGATGTCGCGGCTGTCCAGCCCCGCCTCGTTCACGATGGCGCCAACGATGTTTCCGGGCTGCACGCCGTGCGCGTGGCCGACTTCGATGCGGAACGTTTCGAATCGCGCACCACCCTTGGATCGGCGGGGCGGGCGCGGCTGGCGCGCCGGCGCGGCATCACCCGTCGCGCCGGGCCTGTCGCTTGCGGATCGCTTCTCGGTCCCGTCGGCCAGGCCGTCCTGGTCCGGTGTGCCGGGTTTGGGGGGCAACAGAAACGGCGTCGGGCCCTGAAGGAGGCTCGCGAGCGCCGCGGCGATCTCGACCGCCGGGATGTTCTGCTCTCGCTCGATCTGCTCGATCAGCGGCTGGAACACCTTGCCTTCGCCCCCTTGTACCGTGTTCGAGATCGATTCCTTGAATTTGGCTATGCGCTGCTCGTTGACGTCCGCGACGCTCGGCAGGCGCATCTGCTCGATGGGCTGCCGGGTTGCGCGCTCGATGATGCGCAGCATGTTGCGCTCGCGCGGCGCGACGAACAGGATCGCCTCGCCGCTGCGCCCGGCGCGGCCGGTGCGACCGATGCGGTGAACGTAGGTCTGCGAGTCGTAGGGGATGTCGAAGTTGACGACGTGGGAGATCCGCTCCACGTCGAGTCCCCGGGCGGCGACATCGGTGGCTACGACGATGTCGACTTGTCCGCTCTTCAGAGCGGCGATCGTGCGCTCGCGCTGCTGCTGTGGAATATCTCCGTGCAGCGCAGCGACGTTGAAGCCGCGGGCCTCGAGCCGCTCGGCCAGCTCGCTCGTCTCGATCTTCGTCCGAACGAAAATCAGCATCGCTTCGAAGCGCTCCGCTTCGAGGACCCTGGTGAGCGCATCGAGCTTGTGCAATCCGCTCACGAGCCAGTAGCGCTGGCGGATCTTTGGCGCCGTGCTGGCGCGATTCTCGATGGTGATTTGTCTGGGCTCGCGCATGTGCTCGTGTGCAATTCGGCGTATCGGCGCGGGCAGGGTGGCCGAGAACAGGGCGATCTGCCGCTTCGGCGGCGCCTGCTCCAATACCCACTCGATCGCCTCGAGGAAGCCCATTTGCAGCATCTCGTCGCCTTCATCGAGCACGATGAATCGCACGGAGTCGAGTTTCAACGCGCCGCGTTTCATGTGGTCCATGATTCGCCCGGGTGTGCCCACGATCACGTGCGCGCCGCGCTTGAGGCCCTTGATCTGCGGAACGTAGCTCTGGCCGCCGTAGATGGGCAGGACGTGGAAGCCGGTCAGATGCGCGGAATAGCGCTGAAAGGCTTCCGCCACTTGAATCGCGAGTTCGCGCGTCGGCACGAGCACGAGCGCTTGCGGGTCGGGGAGCTGCAGATCGATGCGCGCAAGAATCGGCAACGCGAACGCCGCCGTCTTGCCGGTACCGGTCTGCGCCTGACCCAGCAGGTCGGCACCGGACAGAAGCAGCGGAATGGTCTTCGCCTGGATCGGAGTGGGCGTTTCATAGCCGACCGCCGTCAGCGCCTCGAGAATCTGATCGTTCAAACCCAGCTCGCGAAAGCCGGGCGTCTCGTGCTCATCGCTCATATGGAGTACCCCGGATCGTCACTGCGGCCAAGGCGGCGGCGGACCGCCTCTTCGCGCGCGTCATCGATCACTTGCAGAACGCTGCCGGCATTGGCCGGGGCCTCGTCGCGTACGGCCCTGCCCGTCAGCGGAACGTCCGGATGCAGCTCGCCCTGCTCGTACAGCGACCACATTTCCAGAGCGAATTCGGTCTGCAGCAATTGCGGCGCGAATCGCCCGAGCGTGGATCGGATGTTGTTGACGTCCCGCTCGAGCATTGCGAAAGCGGCATTGTTGCTTGCGGCGTTGACGACTTGGGGAAAGTCGATGATGACCGGTCCTTGCGGGGCCAGCAGCACATTGAATTCCGAGAGGTCCCCATGGATGAGGCCGTGGGCCAGCATGCGGACGATCTGGCGCATGAGAAACTCGTGATGATCGAGGGCGACACCCGGCGTCAGCTCCACCTCGCTCAGCCGCGGCGCAGGATTTCCCAGGGGGTCCGTGATCAACTCCATGATCAACACGTCGTTGAAATACCCGAAAGGCCGCGGGACCCGTACGCCGGCCGCGTCGAGCCGGTACAGCGCATCGACTTCGGTGTTCTTCCACTCGTGCTCTCGTTCCCTGCGGCCAAACCGAGTGTTGCGGCTCATGGCGCGTCCTTCGCGGCTGCCGCGGACTTTGCGTCCCTCCTGGTACTGCGCCCGCCTCTGAAAGCTCCGCTGCGCCATGTCCCGATAGATTTTCGCGCAACGCAGCTGGGATCCCGAGCGCACCATGTAGACGGTGGCCTCCTTGCCGCTCTTCAGGGAACGGACGACCTCGTCAATGACGCCGTCATCGATCAGCGGCTGCAAGCCTATGGGAACCTTCATGAATCTCCGTGGGCCAGTTCTTGAGGTCCGCGAAGCTCGCCTTCGGATCGATGCGTGGCAGGCGCGATAGGGACACTGACTTTGTCAGTATAGCACGGTCGGTTGATGGTCGCTTCGGGACGAACGCGAATCGGGAGGGTCGCATCCCTATCGTGGGAGCTTTGGTGGGAGCTTTGGTGCCGACGGGGATGGCGCCGAATCGCATTTCAGCGGGTGGCCCAGGTTCATGATCCGGCCCCCGAGACGCTCGGTCGAGCGCGCCTGGTGGCGAACGGCTTGGCGAGGACATTGAAGGTCGTGATCGCGTACAGCCCCATGCCGATCAGGAAGACCGCGCTCACATTGAGGAGAACGCCCCACGGCCGATCCGGCGCGGCACCGATTCCGGTAGCGCCGGAGCGTTCCGTTCGAGGCGAGGCCGTGTGGGCTCCCGGAGACACCTGACCTCGGCCCATCGGCCTTATATTCGTCCCGAGACAGTTCGACCCCGGCCAGGGGGCGCGGCATGCCCGGCGCGCCGGCGCAGAGAATCGCCTTGCATTCATTCATTATTGTGACCGACTTGCGGGGCATCCAGGGGCCGGAGCGGCGCTTCGGCGGCCGAAACGGCCGTGCGGTGCGTCTGGCCGGGCGGCCGTGAAGCACCGCGCAAATCCGTTCAGCTGGCGCTCAGGGAAATCGCGCGATGCTACGCTCGCGGCTCGAAGCCGCGACACGACCCGAGGTTTGCATGAAACGCACGATCATCGCCGGCATGCTGCTGGCGCTGTTTGCCGGCTCGCTGGCCCTTGCCGACCCGCCGCACTGGAACGGCCATCATGATGGCCGTGACCGTCGCGAGTGGCGTCACGATCACCGGGGCGATCGAGGCCGCGATCATCGCCACTGGCGCGCGCGCCGCGATTGGCGGGGACGGCGCGAGTGGCGCCGCGAGCACGAGCGCGAGGGCTGGCACGCCCGCCGCTGGGGCGACTTCGACGACGGCCGGTATCTGCGGCCCCCGGGCTACTATTACCGGATCTGGCGGCGCGGCGACCGGCTCCCGATCGCCTACCGCGCTCCGGCGTACATCGTTCCGGATGCGGCCTACTACAACCTTGCGCCGCCCCCGCCGGGCTACTACTGGGTGCGGGTCGGCAACAACGCGGTGCTGGCCGCGATCGCGACCGGCGTCGTGCTCGACGTCATCGCCAACGAGTTTCACTGACCGGGAATGTGGTGCGACGGCGCCGCCCACTACGGGCAAGCGGCCCGGAAGTGGCCCGCGGCGCAGCCGAGAGCGCCAGCATCGGTTCTCGCTGCAGCGCCGCCGCACCCGGAACCGCGAACCGGCCCAAGGGTCCGCAAGGGCCGAGACACGGCGCGCACCGGCTGATGCGAGCCGCGTTGGGGCACGGCGCGGTGTCTGGCGGTGATGTGCCGGCAATCGCACGGGCGAGTGCGCGAACGGACCAGCGTGTTACGAAGCCGCTCATTGAGAACCTGCCTGCCGACGCGGCCCGCGTCGATGGGCTCGAATCTGCCATTCGGCCGGCTGCGCGAGACTTCTGCTTCCCTTCGCCTTATCCCAACCGGCCCGCTGCGATCGCGCAGCAGCAGGCTGCCGCCGGGAGTGCGCGCGGTCCGTGACGGACCCGCAGTTCCCGCTGCGGCTCGCACCGCCGGGCCTTGGCGCGCGGGCTGTTGACGCCGCCCGCATCGGCCGGAATTAAGAAACTCAGCCGCATTGCGAGCGCGATTCTGGCCGCTGCCGGGCCACCCAACGGGCGCCTCGCGCTCACCTTGGCCGCGAATCCCGAGGTGCGAACCGTGCTGTTGTATTACGCAAAGGCGGCCGCCCGAGGGCGCTCACCCCGACTGTTTTGGAGGGACTGGGTTCGCGCGGGACCTGCGGCGGTCGGCGCCGATGCTGCGTCGGCAGCAGCCGGCGCGTGCGGGCGGATGCGGTCGGACCCCGGGGTATCTCCTGCTCGTTGGGGTCCGCCGCGGAACCGGCGCGATATACAGGCATTGCGCCGCGTTCACGGTCATCCATGGCGCCGTGGGAGCCGTTGCCGGCGATGCTGTTCGCCACACCGACTCCCGTCGCATGCGGCATAATGACCGCCTGTCGCGACCGGCTGAGGCTTGCGGGTCATGCGGCACGGGAGGCTACCGATGTTTGTTCCCTCTACCTTTGCTGTCGCACTGCTGATGACGATTCTGAGCACCATCTGCTGGGGCTCGTTCGCGAATACGTTCAAGGGCACGCGGAACTACCGGTTCGAACTGTACTACTGGGACTATGCGCTGGGCATATTTTTGATCGCGCTGGTGCTGGCGTTCACGATGGGCAGCTATGCGGGTGGGCCGCAGGCATTTCTTGCGAATGTGCATTCGGCCGATGACCTGAATCTGGTGTATGCGGCGCTGGGCGGGTTCATATTCAATATTGCAAATGTGCTGCTGATCGCGGGCATAGAGATCGTCGGGCTGGCCGTGGCGTTTCCGATCTCGATCGGGATTGCGCTGGTGGAAGGCGTGGTGCTGAGCTATGCGATCCAGCCGCGCGGCAGCGCGACGCTGCTGGGGCTCGGCGTGCTGATGGCCGTGGTGGCCGTGGTGCTGGTGGGAAAGGCCTATGGGGCGCTGCGCTCGGGCACGAAGGCGGTGTCGCGCAAGGGCGTGGTGGTTTGCGTGGTGTCGGGGCTGTTGATGGGAATCTTCGCTCCGTTTGTGACGCGCGCAATGACCCATGGGCACACGCTGACACCGTATACGACCGCGGTTTTCCTGACGTTCGGCGCCTTTGTGTGCTGCTTCTGCTTCAACACGCTGTTGATGCGGTGGCCGATCGTGGGCAGCCCGGTGGCGGCCGGGGACTACTTTCGCGCGCCGCGTCGCTATCATGCGCTGGGCTTGCTGGGCGGAGCGATCTGGGGGCTTGGAACGGTATTTAATTTCGTGGCCGCGAGCCTGGTGGGCGTGGCGATCTCATATGCGATCGGGCAGGCGTCGCCGATGGTGGCGTGTGTGTGGGGAGTGTTTGTTTGGAAGGAGTTTCGTGGCGCGAATGTCCGCGCACGGGGGTATCTCGCCGCGATGTTCGTTGCGTATCTGCTGGCGCTGGTGCTGATTTCGCGCGCGTATGCCGGGTAGATCGGAGAAGAGAAATGAACCGAATGAGAAAGAAGATTGTGGTGCTGGGCAGCTATGTGGCCGATCTGGCGTTTCGTGCGACACGACTGCCGGCGTGGGGCGAGACGCTCATGGGCAGCGGCTTTGCGTTGGGGCCGGGAGGCAAGGGGTCGAACCAGGCGGTGGCGGCGGCGCGCGCGGGAGCGGCGGTGCAGATGATCTCGCGGCTGGGCGATGATGCGTTTGGGAGACTGGCGCGCGAGACGTGGGCAGCCGATGGGATCGACGCATCGCTGGTGGGGAGCTGTGATGTGGCGACGGGTGCGGCGGCGATTTTGATCGATGAGGCGCGCGGGGAGAACGCGATTATCGTGGTGCCGGGAGCGTGCTTTACGCTGACGGCGGCGGATGTGGACGCCGTGGGTGCGGCAATTCGGTCGGCGGGGGTGCTGTTGACACAGTTGGAGTTGCCGCTGGGAACAGTGGAGCGCGGACTGCGGCTGGCGCGGGCGGCTGGGGTGCTGACGATCTTGAATCCGGCGCCGGCGCAGGCGTTGAGCGATGAGATGTTGGGACTCGTGGATTTCCTGATTCCGAATGAGAGTGAGGCCGCGCTGCTGACAGGGCAGCCGGTGGAGAGTGTGGCTCAGGCGCAGAGCGCGGCCCAGGCGCTGCGGCGGCGCGGGGCTCGGTGCGTGATCGTGACACTGGGAGCACAGGGTGCGCTGGTGTGCGCCGAGGGCGCGGAGGCGTTGCTGGTGGGGGCGTTCAATTCCGGGGCGGTGGTGGAGACGACCGGTGCGGGCGATGCGTTTTGCGGAGGGTTCGCGGCGGCGCTGAGCGAGGGGCGCTCGGTGCCGGAGGCGACTCGGTTTGGGTGCGCGACGGCAGGAATCTCGGTGACGCGCGCCGGGACCGCGCCGTCGATGCCGCGGAGAGAGGAGATCGAAGCGCTGCTGAGCGGGGGATAGTGACAGTTCCTGCCCGTCGACGTTCGCCTGGGTGAGTCCGCCCGAGCGCGCGTCGGGGCCGAACGTGCCGCCCTTCGCGAGCGGCGGAGACCGACATTCGGGGGGCTGAGAATCATGAGACTGACGACGGCTCGTCTTGCGATCTTGGTGGTGTGCGCATCGGTGCCGCTGGCCGCTTGCGCAGCGGGCCGGGTATCGGCGGCGCCACCAGGGGCTGAGCCGGCAATCCGCCCGATCCTGGCGCGGATGTTGCGATCCGCGAAGGCACTCGATACCGCCGGATTCATGGCCCCGTTTCTGCATGCGCCCACTCTGGTGTTTGCAGTCAATGGCACGCTCATCAGGGGATGGAAGACCCTCTATGCTCAACAGCTCAAATGGTGGCAGCATCGCAAGGGCCAATTGCATCACAGCGAGCTTGGCCCGATCGGATTCATGGCGGTCGCCCCGGGGGTCGAAATTACGGCTTTGCACCTTTACGCGCGTTACGCGCTTGCGGACGGGAAAGCGGGTGGCAGCGCGCTTGTGGTGAGTTATGTCTGGAAGCACTTTCCGGGCGGCTGGCAAATCATCTACGGCCACGAATCCTGGGTGCATCCGCCCGATTGAAGCGACCTGTGCGCCGCGCACCGGCGCTGGCCGCGCCTCGGTCCTTGCGGGCCTTCGAGCCGCGGTTCTGCGTGGGGCGGCGCCGAAGCGGCACGACAGTGACCTGTCGCACCGATTGCGCCGCGCAGGCCACTTCCCGCGCGTGACTTCCCGCCCTCTCGGCGGTAGCGGGCGAGAGATCAGCGAGCATGCGCAGCCCCTCGGCCCGCAGATTCTTGGCCGCGTTCACGTCGCGGTCCTGGCCGCGATCGCGACCGGCGTCGTGCTCGAGGTCATCCCGAACGAAATTCACTGCGCGGGCATGCGGTGCGCCGGCGGCAGCGTCCAGCAAGAGGGGCGTTGGGTCATGCCGATCCTCGGGTAGTAGGACTCCGCGTTCGGCGCGGCCACCAGGATCAGTGTGGTGAGCGGACCGGCGAGCGCGTGCGTCTCGGCGATCAGCCGCCGGCCGATTCCCTGGCGCTGGTACGCGACATCCACCGCCAGATCGGACAGATAACAGCAGTACGAAAAGTCGGTGAGCGCGCGCGAGATGCCGACCAGGCGGCCCCTGTCGCGGGCAGTGACGATGAGATCCGCCTTGCGCAGCATCCGTCCCAGGCGGGCGAGATCCTCCACCGGACGGCGCTCGCCGAGGGTGGAGGCGATCAATACGTCACGGAAGGCCTCGGCGGACAGCTCCGGCTCCTGGGCATAGACGATCGGCACGGGGCTCTCCCGAGTGGGAATGTGGATTCGTGGACTGTGCCGGGGCCAGCCGGTCCGTACAAGCCGAGGTGATCAAAAAGTTGTCTCGGGCGCACACTCCCGTGCATCCGCCGCACTGAGCGGCTTTGCAGGGGCAGTGCCCCAGGCGAGAGGTCCACATGGCAGCAAGGTCTCGCGCATGCCGCGCCGTGATCACGGCAGTCACGCTCGCGCTGTCCCTGACGCTCGGTGCCTGCGTGGCGGAGCCGGGTTATTACGGCGGCGCGGTGCTCGTCGCGCCGCCGTTTCCACGCGTCGAGTATTACGGGCCTGCGCCGTATCCCGGCAACATCTGGTTGGGTGGCTATTGGAACTGGGCGCCGAGCGGCTACTACTGGGTGCGCGGGCATTGGGCGGCACCCCGCCCCGGGTACCGCTGGGTACCGCGCCGCTGGGTGGATACCGCGCACGGCTGGCGCATGACCGGGGGTGGCTGGGCCCGGCGCCGTTGACGAGCGGCGCCAGTTGTCTCAGCGCTCGAAATCTCTGCGGCCCTTGGGGGGTGGGCAGCGCTCGCAAGCGGTCTGACTCCTGGTGAAAGACAGTGGGCTCGATCGCGACAGGCACCGAGGGTTCGACCCGGGCAGGTACCAGCCGTAGCGATGATGTCGCCCGCATTGCGCGAATGGTAGGCCGGCAGGTGATCCACTACGGAAATGACAGGCCCGGCGGCCGCGGCGGCTCTGCTCGCAGAGAGAAGTTCGTCAAGCGCGGCGGTAACGTCCACAAAGAGCAAGCATGCTTATCGATGAGTCCCCCTGTTCCTGTAGTTCCTGGCGCTGATGACCGAGGCGCTCATCCAGCGCGACATCCGCGCGCGCATGCGCACCCTCGGTATTAAAACCGCCGCTGTACCCCGAAGAGCGCCCCTGCGCCGCTCCGACCACCGAGCGGTTGTTCGAGCTGTTCGCCGACCTACGGCGACATCGGCTCGTCGATGAGGCCGGACGCGTGCACCAGCGCTTCTACGACAAGCTCACCGAGCCGCAGCGAACCGTGTTGCGGCTCTTCAAGCTCTCAACGCAGGAATACCTCTCGGCCGCCGAGGAACCCGCCGCCTGAACGGGGCGCGGAAATTTCCGGGAAATCACGTTCGATATGCGCGGAATGTAGCCTATTGCTTCGTCTTGTGCGGAGGTTTGAGGGTGAGTCCTGTGAGTTTCTGTCGCAGTCGCTCCTGCTTTGCCTCAAGCTCAGTGTAGGGCATGCGCGCATCGCGCGGCATTAATTCAGCAAGAAGCCTGACAATCTCGTAGCCGCCGGCTTCCTCTTCCGTGGGTTCCGTCGACATTGAGGTGTCTTTCTCGGCTTGGTCTGCTCCCCGGAAGGTCTCGAGGAGGGCGAGCACCTTTGGTAGCGCCGCTTCAAAGCGGCTTGACTGAACATCATCCTTGAGCACTTCAAGCAGGGGAAACATGTGGCGCATCGCCTCGGAATGCACGCCGTATACCTTCATCAGTTCGAGCAGCACCGCCGTCGTCATCTCGAAGCTCTCTTGCGAGGCCCGATCGATGACAAATCCCCGCAGACATTCAAGTATCGCCAGGATGTCTTCCACGGACAAACCTCAGGTGTGTGCGGCTGAACAGAGACTGCTGTGTCGGATAGAGCGGAGTCAAGAATACGACGCTCCGCCTTTCTCGTCGCTGGTCGCGTTCGCTGTAGTGTTCTCTATCTTTGCAAGTCATGTCGGGTTCCCCCGAGCCGCCTGCCGCCTGCAGATCCACACAGACCAGCGTCAGTTGTCTCGTTCCAGCGCTCAAACCATTCGATGATTAGATGTTTAATTTCGTTCCAGGATTCTGCGCCAGGAGCAGGGATTTTACGGGCAAAGCTAAAGCTGTTAGCTACATAATCCGGACGCGGTACGCGACCGGCTCGGTAAAGGCCGAGAACGCCTCGGAGATGAGAAAGTCCTTTTCGAGCTGTGCCGTGGACACGCGAGCGCCGTGTTCGGCGAGGAAGGCGTCAATCAGCTCCGATTGCGCTTGGGTCAGCCGCTTCACGTGTACTCGATGACACGCGGCCCGAATGCGATCTTGCGCGTCACGCGCGCACCGGGCACGGCAATGCGATCACCCGCGGGCACTTGTGTCGTGCGTCTCTCGATGTAGTCCAGGGCGGCCCGGCTCGGCTGCGGCGAATAGCCCAGGCGGCGCAGCGCCTGGAAGCCAATGTCGATGAGCGGGGTGACCGGAATGGGTTTGCCCGACAGCACCGAGGGCTTCGCGCGTGCGTAGAGGCCATAGCCCACCTGCACGAGAAGTCCTTCGCCGACCAGCTTGCGCAGTTCGCGGCCGACGACATCGTAGGCCCCGAAGGCGGCGAAATCCTCGCGCAGGAAGACATCCGTCTTGCGCGTGCGACGGATGCGTTCGGCGATGCGATCCCGGATGGTGAGGGGCTTCCTGGTCATGATGCAAACATACGACCCCAATGTGAAGCTAATTCTATCAGAAACAGATTATTACGGCATTCTGTGACTGCCGTCTTGCTCCTGGGTTCCCTCCGAGCGCGGCAGTGCAGAATCTCGCCGCCCCATACATCGCGCAAACCCTTGAGCCAGGAGCAAAAATTCGCACCCCGTGCGTCATCCGAAGGGCGGGGATTGAGAGGGTTCGGGGCGGTCGCACCGCGAGAGGGATCACGCCCGGTTCGCCCGCAAGCACTCCATCAGCCCTGAGAGAAGGGGCGAGGGCGGCGCACTGCTGCGCAGGAGGTGGATCTCGGCCGGCGGGAGCGCCCGGCGAAGCGGCCGGAGGACGACGTTCGGGTGCGCGACGCCATCGCCCTGCGTTGCGGTGAGGAGGCCTATGCCGCATCCCGCCTCGACCCAGATCACGAGCGCGAGAGCCGTTGTGGGGCGCTCGGCGATGAAGAGCGGTGAATCGACCGTTGGCAGATAATCGATAATCTGTCGCTCACACCTGCCGCTGGGTTCCGGTGCAAGGACGGCGAGTGGCGCGCGAGCGAGATCGGCCAGCTCGAGGGCGCGCTCCGACGCGAGGGAGTGGCCTTTCGGCAGCGCGGCCACCCAAGGATCGGTCCAGAGCCGGTCGGTCACCATGCCGGGCTCTGCGACGCGCATCGCGGTGATCCCAGCGTCGAGCAGACCGGCTTCGATTTCGGCCAGGAGCGCGTGGCCCGATCGGCTGACAATCTGTAGCTCCGTGTCGGAATGGGTCTGTCGCCAGGTTGAGAGGGCCGTTGCGATCCGGGAGCAGGCGATGCGCTCGCACAGTCCGATCCGGAGCCGCTCCTTCGCGCTGCGTTTGAGTTCGCCGATGGCAAGCCGCGCATGTTCCTCCGCGGCGAGGACGCGCCGCGCGTGATCGAGGAGGCGCTCGCCAGCGGCCGTGAGCTCGGTGTGTCGGCTGGTGCGATAGAAAATCCTGCCCCCGATTTGATCTTCGAGCATTCGGATCTCGCGCGACAGGTTCGACTGGCCGATGCCGAGGCGCTCGGCGGCGCGCGCGAAATGCGGTTCCTCGGCGAGGACCGCGAAATACCGATATTGCCGCAGTTCGAGCGGCCGGTGGGGGCGTAGCCTCGCGAGGGTTGCCAGTCTGTTCAAGTGCCCGCATGTTGCGAGATCCCGTGATCACTTCTGTCGAGCGCGCGACGCCTCGACGTATGAGTCGGACGTCACTCGTCCTTGGCGGCGAGCATTACCGGATCGGCAGGAAACGCGCCACCCCCTAATCAGAGGATCTCGTACAGAAATGCAGCATAAACAGGGAATTCAAAGCGCTTGCAGAGAACAACTCGAGTTTTGGGAGCAATTCCGGAAAAACTCGGTCTTCCGTTTTCCGACCGCTTACGCTACAGCGGACGTCGCGGCCGACATCAGATCCATAAGGCGAACAAACGTTGAGTCACACACGCCGCCATGGACGACTCGTGGGTCTGCTCCGCAGCGTACGCGTACGTACTGCATCTCGACCCGGCTTCTCGGGCGTGGGAGTACTTGCGTCGCGATCCGCGCTATCACCGCGACTGGGTGCGTTGCCGTCGCAGTGCGTCGCAACGTGTCGCAGCGCGGTGGGGGGGGGGGGGACTCGCGGCACTCGTTGACCCGCGGCTCGACGCGCGGCAGGTCTCACCAGTCTGGGTGATCGGGGCTGCACCGCCTGTCACATTGGTGAGAGACGAAATGCACTCACATCGAGCGGACGTAACGGTGGCGGAGCGCTTTTGGGCGCGATGCTAATCGTGAGCGGTCGTAGCCCCCCCCCCGCGCGGGGGCGTGGATCGAAACACGGTGCTGCTGCCGGGGCATGCGATTACCAACCAATAGGGCACGGGCCCGCGTTGCCCTCGCGGTCCTGGGCTGAAGGTCCGATAAGTGAGGGGACGGCGTGAGTCCCCCATGAGTCCCCGAGTGGCCGGTGCGATCCGGCGGACCCGGATTGTTGGCGTAAGCCTTTGAGTTATTGGTCGGGGTGACAGGATTTGAACCTGCGACACCTACGTCCCGAACGCCGCTGAGCCTGCCTTCACGTGACTGAAAGTTTAAACACATCAACAGCTTAGCACGTGCCTGGGTCGGGGTGAACCCTGGAAAAATGGCCTGGAAAGGCCCCCCGTTGGCACGGATTTGTCACTCATTCCGGGCGTCCCGCGGCGCCCCTAGCCGTGGTGAGATGCCCCCTCGACTCAGTCTGCACCCAGGAGGCGTGCTGGAGCCAGCGTGCAAAGGGGGCCTTGCGTGCGGCGGCACGCCGTTATCAGCCTCCCAGCGTCCGGTCCTGTCGGCCCAACCAAGCCAACGCAGCGTCCAGATGCTGCGGCTGAAAGTCAGGCCACAGCGCATCTAGCACGAAAATGTCGGCATAGACAGACTGCACAGGCAAAAAGCCGCTCAAGCGCCGCCCGCCGCCCCAGCGGACTATCAAATCCAGGCGAGAGACATCGGCCGACCGCAGTCCGCCTTCCTTGATGCCGTCCAGGTCCCACTCCCAGCCGTAGTTCACGAGAAAATTGACATTGATGCCCGCGCCCTGGCGGGTTCGAAACGCTGCCAGTTCGACGGGGAACTGCCTGGACCGCTCGTCGCCCAGTACCAGCAAGGCGGCACCACGGCGAGAGATCTCCTTCGCAAAGGCGACGCACGCGGAACGAAATTGCTCGGCCTGCGCCGCTGGCCGCCGCGTGTTGTCCTGAGTGAATCCGTAGATCGAGATCTCCTCAACGCCGAGCGCCTTACACGCTTCGAAGAGCGCCAGCCCGGGCGCAATGCCGCGCGCGTAACCCTGCTCCTTGGCAAGGCCGTGTTGTACCGCCCATCGCCGGTTGCCGTCCGGAATGAAACCGATGTGCCGGGGTAAGCGTCGTTGGCTGTGTGATTGCCTCGTCAGGGGCACGGGCAGTAGCTGGGCACTCATGGGTCAGTCTCGTCCAATCCCGTGGTTGCTTTCACGTTGGTTCCATTCACTTTCCTCGCACGAGTTGCCTCAGTATGGCCAGTGGCACTAGTCATGGCTCATATCCTCAGAGGTAATCGAATGACGGCCGCGAAAGGCGCTCATCAGGGATGAGCTAACGACTAGCGGTGGACAAGAGTCCAGCTAAGGTGCATTGCCGCTAAGTTAACTTTGGAGGAGTTTTTTGGCACCGGGAATCAAGTTGTATGATGTCGCTCGAGCGCGACCGGCGCAGAAGCGCCGTTTCTTCC